>JAUNPU010000021.1 GCA_030536555.1 Eubacteriales bacterium
TTGGATATTGGGCTTTTGAAATAGGGGCAATTGCTAAAATATTAAATCTCGATGATACAAGATTAAAATCCGTAGTTTACTATCCTTATGACTTCGTGCATTATCGAGATATGAATTAACAGGAAATGCAAAGTTGTGCACGATATAAATGCTTGGTGATTGAACTGGAAAAACGGGAATTTGTCGGTGCTTAATTCAAGATTTATTTCGTGTTTATATCAACTTTTATAGTTTATAATTACGATTAGAAAAGGAGTTGATGAAATATGAATCAAAAGAAGATTGGAGCATTTATTTCAGAGTGCAGAAAAAGAAAAAAACTGACACAATTAGAATTAGCTGAAAAATTAGGTGTGACAGACCGTTCTGTTTCAAATTGGGAAAATGGAGTTTGTTTACCTGATGCAAGCTTATATAGATTACTTTGTGATATACTGCAAATATCTATCAATGAATTATTTGCTGGTGAATTTGTTTGTGATGAAGATTATAAAAAAGTTGCAGATGATAATCTTCTTATTTTGTTGGAACATAGGTTATATGATACTTCTTCCAAAGAGATAACTTTTGATGAGTTTCATAATGCGTTAAAGAGAATGTCGGAAACAGCTTTGTTATTAAAAAGATTTGAAGATAAAAAAGAAGCCATAACTTATCTTGTGAATGAAACGGGGTTATCAGAAGAAGAGTGTGCTTCGGCATACGATATTTATATAAAAATGTTCAATTAAAAATAGCATTGATTTAAACAAATTCCAGTTTATGGAATTCAGCAGGGTCGTGCGTATGAAGCTTTTACGCATCAGAATAATCCGCACAGGAGGACTTTTATATGGCAGTGTATTTTTACGGCTGTATCACATTAGATGGATATTTAGCTACAAAAAATCATGGTCTGGACTGGCTCTATGAAACCGGTAGTCCGGAGAAAACAGGCTATGATGAATTTTACAGGAATATGGATGTGACCTTGATGGGACGCCGGACATTCAGGGAGATAGAAAAGCTGGATAATCCCGCGGCTGCTTATCCAACCACGGAGAACTATGTCTTTACTCATAGAGAACTTGATTGTCCGGGGTTTACGCCAGTCAACGAAGATCCTGTGAAATTTGTCAGGCGTTTCGGGCAAGATTGCAATATCTGGGTGATTGGCGGGAACACCATTCTTGCGCCGCTGCTGGAGCAGGATATGGTGGATTACCTCATCGTTCAGGTCGCTCCGGTTCTGTTGGGAGAAGGAATTCCTCTGTTCACACAGAGGGAGGCAACCCGCCGGTTCCGTCTGGAGAACGTGAAGCAATACGGACAATTTGCGGAGCTGATTTATAGCCGGGCAGGCTGCGGGTATTCGGATAAATGGTAAGAAAAAAAGTAATAAAAGGGAAAAGGCGATTGGGCTGAAAACATTGAGTGGGTGTTAGCGATGTGTTATAATTTTTAAGGATAAAATTGGAAGCTGCGGAGGAAATTGACATGGAGAATCCTAAGAGTATAAGTGTGTTTATCAAGGATAACAATGTAATTGATATAGTTCCTGGTTTATATACAGACATTGGATTTGGTATACAGACTGAATATTATCAGGAACTTCAACCTCCATATGGTGTTGAACATATTGGAGAATTATTTCTCTTAGCCTGGAATGAGACAAAAGACTGTCAAATAATATGTCGGGCATCTGCAAAAGACATAATTCCAGCATTTCAATTAATATCTGGGAAAAAGAGTTATTTGTCTTTTCAAAAAAACCGCCAATTAATTTATGTGAATATTCAAAAAACTTTAATATTTCAATATTGGTATAGACAAAAGAGGGGATTTGGCATTGATGCAGGAGATAAGATTTTTCAAAGAGAATTACCTCTCGATGCCAGTGCTAAACAAATTGGTACAGCCATAGCGGAACTATATTTTGAAGTAAATCAAAAGCAGCTTTTATAGCTTATCAAAATGTTCAGTTGATTGAGCTGGAGAATTTGACGGGAGGAGGTTTTGAAATGGCAGATCATTTATTGAATTTGGTAGATGAAACACAATTTGAAAATGATATTGTCAACTATATTGAAATTGCTAAAGACTATATTTTTAAGTATCGTAAATTTAGAGATATTCTATATGCAAAAGAGTATATGATGAATAATCTGGATGATAACAATTGGAATCCATATTATAAAGCAATGTTTTGTTTTTTAACGGATGATATTTTTCCAGGACAAAAATATTATCAAATGTTTTTAGATAATTCCTTCTTTGAAAGAATTATGAAACAAGATAATTATCCGGAAAAGGTAGAAGACTTAAATAAAGAATATGTTCTGGATATGATTAGAAATCAAAGACATTATTGGCATAGTAAAACAGCAATGAAAAAGATGAAAAATTATCCTGAATGGGAATGATAACTTACAGTTTGGAAAGATGGCTTTATCCGAATGATAGGCGGAGAGTCCGTAAACTGACTATAACGTTGAGATTGTGGTGTAAATGGTAAAGTGGTTGAAATGAATGCGAGAGCAAAAAACATGAATTTGCAGGAGAAAGAAATGACAGAAGTGATTATGATGTGTGGTGTTTGCGGTTCGGGAAAGACTACCTTTGCCAAGCAGAAAGAACGGGAAGGCTATATCCGATTGTCCATAGATGAAACAATGTGGAAAATGTATGGGCAGTGTGGTGTGGATTATCCGGCAGACGAGTATGATTCTCTATCAAATAAGGCGGAGAAAATCTTGTGTAATAAAGTAGCTGAGCTTATTCGAGACGGAAAGAAGCTTGTGATTGATTTCAGTTTTTGGAGCAAAAGTAATCGAGACAAATACAGAAAAATAATAACTGACAATGGCGGTATTCCACGCCTTGTATATATGAAAGCAGAAAAGGAAGTCTTAGCCAGACGCCTTGAAATTCGTAATAAAAATATTCATGCTGATTCGCCGTTTATTATAACGGATGAAATATTGACTCATCATTTTGACAGTTTTCAAGAACCTTTGGCAGAAGAAAATGCTGAAATTATTCTCCAGTTGTGAACATTTTCTCCCTCTGGCTGTTGTCTGGAAGAAAAAAGTAATAAAGGGAAAAAAGCTGGTTGCACTGAAACATATTGATGGGATATTAGTGCTGTGCTATAATTTTACGGAATACAATGGTCCGGCTGATGAGCGAGACAATTATGAAATTATGGAGGGAAAGAACACTTTGAGAATAGTAAATGGGATTGATTACATAGAGCAGGTAAAATGTAAAATAGCAGAATATACAGCACGCCTTGGCAGGGATTTGTCATTTCAGCATATTGATGAAGAACTTAGTAATCCGGCAGTCAAGTATGCACCGCCTCAAGGCGAACTTCTCGTTGCATTGGATGATGATGAGCAGGTAATCGGAATGGTTGCCTATCATAAGCATACGGATGAACGATGTGAAATGAAAAGACTGTATGTCTCACCACAATACAGGGGAATGAAACTTGGGGATCAGCTTGTTGCTGATATTCTTAAGCATGCAAAGGATGCCGGATTCAGCGAAATGGTTTTAGATACGGTTGTACCACTACAGGCTGCAATTCATTTGTATAAGAAAATGGGATTTGAAGAATGTGAAGCGTACTATGACAATCCTATGGATGATGTGATTTACATGAAGCGGTCACTATAGCTTTTCACTGGATGAGATGAATATGCAGAGATAAAATTCTGCTTTGCTGGCAACTACTGAGAGGAGCTGGATACGATGATAAAGTGGATCAGGAATATAACGAAGGGACATTGGAACAGGGCTGCATTTCTGGCAAGTGTTGCTATGGGATTTATCGTGGCACTTACATACTGGGAAGACATTCTGCAGAATCCATTGGCTGGACTGCTGGCAGGGGTCGGATTTGGAGTTTTTCTGATCTATCCGCTTGTACTGACGCTGATGAATGTGGTGTTGCTGTTTCGTAAGGCGGAGAAGACGTCCAGAACGACGGAAAGGATTACCATTCTACTTGGGATTTGGTATACCCTGCTGTACATGGCGCTGATAGAAGGACTGACTGGTATGGTCCAGTATCGGGCAGACTGGCAGGAGGTGCTTTTTGCAGATCAGCTGCATACTCCGGTCTGGACAGAAGCGTGGCTGACTGTGGGTGTCCTTTCCGGTGTCGGGATTCTGGGGTATCTGCTGCTTTCTCTGCGGGATATCAACCGGATGCCGCCGCTGATAACGGTATCTGCCATAGCCGCCGTTTATATCGGAATGATGGTGTGCGGATTGTGGATTGCGCAGGTGTTTCCGAGAGAATTCATGCTGTGTCTGCTTCCGCTCAACTGTATTCTGATTGGCATAAAGACCATCCGGAATACGGTGCAGGAGTGGCAGGGGGATTCTGGAAATCAAGAGAAGCAGTTTCAGTGGCAGTGGCTGAACCGGCTCAATGGACTTTTGATGAATTCGGCTCACTGGCCGGTAGCAGGACTGATTTTGATGGTGCCATTGCTGGGAATTCTGGTAGCTGTGCTGGTACTGTTCGGGCAGCAGCCGGACAGTGTGATTCAGGCGTGGACGGAGACTGCGGACTGGAATCTGTCCCAGCGGACCGCACCCCCGAATCTTGCCTATGACGAGCATTATCTCTGCACGGTGGCGGCGCAGGGGCATCCGAAGGTGGTGAAGCCGCTGCGAAAAGGCATGCGCCACGGGCATGAAGTGACGGTGAACAGGCAGCTCTGCATTGCCAACGCGTTTGAGCAGGTGCTGGAGGAACGTCTGCCGCGGCTGCACCGGGGAGTCCGCAGGTTCTACGATACTTATGGATTTCCTGTTGCACGGTTGATTCGCACGGAGTATGCGGCGGATGTGGTCTATGTGCTGATGAAGCCGCTGGAGTGGATCTTTTTGATGGTACTCTATCTGGTGGACGTGGAGCCGGAAAATCGGATTGCGGTGCAGTATCCCCATAGTCCGTTACAGGGCAGAAAGCTTTCGCAGAAACCACCGGCAAAACTGCCATAAAGTCAGTGACGGGGGAAGGAGACGGAGGGGAGTTTTGCGATGTATATGTGCTTCTGATTTTGATTGTAGATTTTTTCAACATGTCCATATGGGAAAGTGCATTGAAGAATGATCAGTTCGGAGCGTATGTGGCAGCTGCTGATCTGGAGCTTTATGATATTGATGCTTTTGTTCGGCTGGTATTGCGGAACGGTGTATCTGCAGTATGAGGCTTCACGCAGAGAACTTCAGTTTGCGGAAGAGCGAAATCAGATGCTTGCTGATAACTATGCACACATGATTCACCAGTACAGGAATATGCAGATTCGGAACCACGATATCAGGAACCATTATCTAGTGCTGCAGGAGCTTGTAAAGAAGGGAGCATATGACAGGGCAGAGAGATATATTGATGAGCTGGAGACAGAGAAAAAAGACGCTCCCGCCAGGGTGCGGACGGGGATTCCGGTGTTGGATATTCTCCTGGAATACAGGCAAAACGAGGCCATGGGAGAGAACATTCACTTTGAAGTAATCTCTGACCAGATACAGCTGGAATTGACGGATAAAAAGCTGTTGTCATCAAAATCCGGAGGGAAGGAATACGGCTGGGGGATGACCAGCATGCAGGTGATTGTTGACAGGTATGGCGGAACGCTGGAGGCAGATTTTGAGAACCATCAGTTTACGTTGGTGATTGGGGTTTACTGTTGATGAGAGGGCGTGCTGAAACCTGACTGATCCGGCTCGTTTCAAACCAACACAAATTCCGTTTCGTGTTGTTCCATTTACAGATTCTCCTCGGTATAATGAAATTACAAAATCATACAGGAGGAGGAAAATGTAAATGAACACAGACAAAATTTATGCGGAATCTATCGCCAACGAGTATTCCATCAAGAATGACTCAAAGGTGGTTGCACTGAAAAAGCTTGACAGGAAGGTAAAAGAGTTTCCGCTTCTCACCGCAATCGTGCTCGGCGTGATTTCAACCCTCATCTTGGGTACGGGCATGAGTCTGGCGATGGGAGCCATCGGAGGCACAGAAGAGGCGTTTGCTGCTGGAATTATACTTGGCGTTGTCGGAATGATTGGCATGGCAGTAAACTATCCCATCTACAAGAGGATGATTGCAGGTCGTAAGAGCAGGTATGCGGGAGACATTATCCGGCTTGCAAATGAAATCGCCAGAAAAGCGTAAACAGACGGAAGGGGGGCGGTATTGTGAACAAATCCGAAAGCAAGTATTTTCATACCGCCTGCCTGATGGATGAGGCGCTTCTTGCATTGCTTGAGAATAAGGACTATGCCTATATCACAGTAAAAGAAATATGCGAAAAAGCCGGTGTGAATCGCTCCACATTTTATCTGCACTATGAAACGGTGGATGATCTTCTGAAGGAGAGCCTGTCTTTTATGCTTTCAAAATTCAACAAAAAGTATGATGGAAACTCACAAATAAAAACAGACAGCGATTCCCTGAACGATTTATTTTTGATCACGCCGGAGTATATCATACCATATCTGGAATTCCTGTCGGAAAACAGGCACATATTTATGACTGTTGTTGAAAAACCGGCTGTTTTCGGAGTGATGAAACATTTCGATGAGATTTACAGCAGGGTATTTGACCCTATTCTGGAGCGTTTTGGGGTGGAACCATGTGAGCGGAAATATGTGCTTGCCTATCATATGAGCGGAATGCATGCAATCATGATCGAATGGCTTAAGGGCGGATGCAAAGAGCCGATGCAGTATATTGCGAACCTTTTGATTAAGTATACGTTGCCCTATAAGGATCCACCAGGTCATGGATCTTATGTACGGAAACATCCTGACGAGAACCGGAAAAGACAATGTTAATCAGTTCGCTCTGGGGCACAAATGCGTTTGTCGTAAGCCTTATGCCGCCTTCCCGGAACAGGCAGTCCGGTTTCGAAAAGCTCTTTTCATTATGTAATTGAGCAGGAGAAGAGAAATCCTGCCTGACTCCAGTTATGTGAATCTGGAAATCGGGCAGGATTTGGAGCAGAAAACGGGTATCATATTTATATCAGGATTCTCCCAATGATGTTGCGACCTGATTCTTTCCATTGGACTTCGCCTGATACGCCAGAGTATCTGCGTGGTTGAACAGGGTAGGATAATCGGTTCCGTCATCGGGAGCAATGGCGATTCCTATGCTGCAGCTGATGGGACGGTCGAAATCATGGGAAAGCTCATATATGGCTTTGCACAGCTGATGGGCGCGGCTGGTAATCTCTGGAACAGAACTGATATTGTGAAAATATACCAGAAATTCATCACCGCCGATTCGCCCGACCAGGTCATCGGCACGGACGGAGCTGCGGAGGATCTTTCCAACCTGGCGAAGCAGCCGGTCACCGGCGGCATGTCCGTAGTTGTCATTGATGGATTTAAAATTGTCCAGGTCGATGACCAGCAGAGCGGAAGGTGCGCCTGCGTTTGCCAGAGAGTCTGAAATGGCATCCTGGATTCCCTGATGATTGAGTACGGTTGTCAGGGAGTCGGTGCGTGCACGCTTTAATGCCTGCTGCAGTTCTTCCTGCTTTTTCAGAGAGTCCAGGTACAAATCTGTGATATCGGTCCGACAGAGCAGGACCATCTGTGTCGCCCGGTCATAATAACGGTATTCCAGCCGCTTTCTTGTATAACCACGGGTGGCATCAAGAATCCCACAGGTAAAGACGTGGGTCTCTGCCTGCTCCAGCTTTTCCAGAACGCGGGGCAGAGTCATCTCATGTATCACCATCTCACGGTCTTCCGGGACAACAAAATCATTGGCATATTTGACGATTTCCGTGGAATAGCTGTCACAGACGCTGGGCGGCAGCGGTGTCCCACTGGTTGACCCGCTGAACATGGTGTAGCTGTCGTTCTTGACATCCAGATAAATGAAATAGTCACAGGTATTGTAAACATATAAATCAACAATGCTTTTCAGCAGATGTTCCTGGCTTGTCTTGCGCACGATGATGGTCGCATAATCCTTCTGATTATCAAAATGCGCTTCTATTTTGACCCATTCATGAACCTGATTGGAAATGTATGGAATCTCAATTGAAAATGAGGTCTGCCCGGACTGACGTATTTTAAGAAGACTGTCCGGACGGAATATCTCCACATCATCAGAGTGGAGATGCTGCTTGTATGCGTCCAGATACTCGGTCCAGATCACAGTCTCTCCAATACATTCCGGGTAATCAATACTTTGCTTGATGCGTGCCAGGTCGTTGATCAAATCAACCTGAATAATGGAAAAAAAGAAATATTGTGAATTTTTCAAGATATTTCTTATCATAAGCGAGGCTATATGGTAGAATAATCAGATAGGTATAGGAAAGAGGACTACAGAGAATGCGATTTGAACGGATTAAAGGGGCAGAACACAGGATGTATGAGCAGGCGCTGAGGCTGTATCGGATCAGCTTTCCGCCTCATGAGCAGCGGGAGGCGCTTTCCCAGAAGCGGATTCTGGGGGATGGGGAATACCATTTTGACCTGATTTATGATGAGGAGCTGTTTGTGGGGCTGGCTCTGTACTGGGAGACGGAGCAGTTTCTGTATCTTGAGCATTTCTGCATTCTTCCGGAGGCGCGGAACCGGCGATATGGGCAGAAGGTTCTGGAGAAACTGAAGGAGCGGCAGAAGACGCTGATTCTGGAGATCGACCCGCCGGAAGATGACATTTCCATACGCAGAAAAGGCTTTTATGAGAGGTGCGGATTTGTTGAGAATCCCTATTCCCATGTGCATCCGCCTTATCACAGTGGAAATGACGGTCACAGGCTCAGGATCATGACCTGTCCGGGGCAGATCGACCGGGAAATGTATGAGGAGTTTGCGGAGTATCTGAGCAGCCGGGTGATGGACGGGGCATATTCCTGCTGACTTCACAGGAATTTAACAGAAATTTTGCAAAAGTGTGGTAGTTTGCAGGGGGAAAAAAGGTTATTCTTCTCTTAGAGAGTATGATTGCAGGATGATGCATTTGTTGATATAAGGGAGGAAGATACCTTGATGAAGTCTGTTTTGAAGTTTTCGAGAAAGAATCTGAACTGGCTGCCGGGCAATCCGGAGCGGTGGGCGATGTGTGCGTCGATGCTTAGCTGGTTTGTGTGCGGAAGCGGTATCGCCGCACTGGCTGGCGCTGTGACCGGTATGAATCAGCAGGATGTATGGCTGACCGCATGCAATGCGGGCAGTGCCTGTGCGCTGGTTCCGGGGATGCTGGGCTGGCTGTACTGGCGGGTCAATCATGAGGCATAAAGCAGCAGCTTCGTGGAACAGCAGAAAACAAATACGGAAAATATAGATAAAACGTGAACTCCAGCTTCTTTCTTGCAGAAGCTGGAGTTTTTGTTTATACTATAGAAAAAGATTCCTGACAGAGTCAAATATGTGTTATGAAGGGGGGATTGAGCTATGGGATATGAAGGAAAGAAAAAGCTTCCCATTGGGGTCGAGGATTTTGAGGATATCCGGATGGAAGGGTTTTACTATATTGATAAGACATCCATGATCACAGATTTGCTGCGAAACTGGGGAAAGGTAAATCTGTTCACCAGACCGAGGCGCTTTGGGAAATCTTTGAATATGAGCATGCTGAAGTCTTTTTTTGAACTGGACGGGAAACCGGAATTATTTGAGGGGCTTAAGATATCAGAAGAGCGGGAATTATGTGAGCGATATATGGGGCAGTTCCCGGTGATTTCCATCAGTCTGAAGGGAGTGAATGGAAGTGACTATGATACGGCCCGTGCCATGATGTGTTCTGTGATTGGAAAAGAGGCATTGCGGATGCGGGAGCTGGAGGACAGTGAACGCCTGAGTGAAAAGGAAAAGCTGATGTATGATCAGCTGACAGCCGTGAGCGTAAGCGGTCAGCAGGTATTCGATATGTCGGATGCGGTGCTGATGGGAAGCTTGCAGACACTTTCAGCTTTGTTGGAGAGGCATTACGGGAAAAAGGTAATTCTGCTGATTGATGAGTATGATGTTCCTCTGGCGAAGGCGCATGACAATGGATACTATGATCAGATGGTGATGCTCATCCGGAATCTGTTTGGTCAGGCACTGAAAACCAATGACAGTCTGCAGTTCGCTGTGATGACGGGGTGTCTGCGGGTGTCGAGGGAGAGTATCTTTACGGGACTCAATAATCTGAAGATTATGACGATAACGGATGCACGCTTTGATGAGTATTTCGGATTTACAGATGATGAAGTACAAAAGATGCTGGAATACTATGGTCTGCAGGAGTCCCATGAGACAATCAGGCAGTGGTACGACGGATATCATTTTGGCAGTGTGGATGTGTACTGTCCGTGGGATGTAATCTGTTATCTGGATGTGCTTCGGGAAAATCCTAATGCACAGCCGGAGTCGTACTGGTCCAATACCAGCGGAAATGATATCGTCCGGCGTTTTATCGAGCAAACCGGCTCAGGCACGGTCAGAAGAGAGATTGAACAGCTGGTAGCAGGCAATGAAGTGGTAAAGGAAATACGACAGGAACTGACGTATCGGGAATTGTATGATTCTGTGGAGAATATCTGGAGTGTCCTGTTTATGACAGGATATCTGACGAGCCGGGGGGTGCCGGATGGAGACCGGATCCGTATGGTTATTCCCAATCTGGAGATTCGAAATATCTTTGTGAGACAGATACTGGAATGGTTCCAGCGGACAGCGCGAAAA
This sequence comes from Eubacteriales bacterium, assembly GCA_030536555.1. Classification (GTDB taxonomy): domain Bacteria; phylum Bacillota; class Clostridia; order Lachnospirales; family Lachnospiraceae; genus Brotaphodocola. The sequence continues at coordinate 10,699 of JAUNPU010000021.1, forward strand.
GACGGGGAGGTACTCGATGCGTTCTGCGAGGCATTTCGAAAGGGCGATGCGTCGGCTATAGAGAAGCAGTTCACAGAGTATCTGAGGCGGACGATCAGTATCCGTGATACCTTTATCAGGAAGGGCAGGAAAGAAAACTTTTATCACGGAATATTGCTTGGATTGCTGGCCTATAAGACGAACTGGGGAGTATGGTCTAACAAAGAATCCGGAGACGGTTACAGTGATATTCTGGTGGAAATTGACGATGAAGAGCTGGGCATTGCCATCGAAGTAAAGTATGGAGAACAGGATAATCTCGAGGAAGAATGTGATAAGGCATTGCAGCAGATTGAGGATAAGAAGTATACGGAAGTTCTTCGAGAGGATGGGATGGAGAAGATTCTTCGGTATGGGATTGCGTGTTATAAGAAGCGGTGCAGGGTGAAGCTGATTCAGGAATAGGTTTTTGTGGCAGTATACAGACGTAAGGTATGATTTCGGGTGAGGGATGAGATCTGTGGGAGAGATGAAGCTTAGAAGAATGTCCATAGCCGCACTGCGAGACAGTGACACGTTCGTGAGAATCAACAGTGAAAATCACATATTTTACGGCGGCGATCAGGCGTGGTTTGCGGATACGGTGGGGCAGTATGGCGGCTGCGGGACTGTGGCGGCTGCGGATATCACGGCGTATCTTGCATTTCACTACCCGGAGCTTGAGACATTATATAGGAAGAAGCGGGATGAGGTGACCGGGCTGGCGGCGAAAGCTTCCGGGCAGGGAGACCTGCGGTATCGGGAAGCTTCCGGGCAGGGGAGCCTGCGGTACCGGGAAGTGACCCGGCAGGAGTTCCTGCATCATATGGAGGCGCTGTACCGGTATGTGATGCCATGGAAGGTGCCGTTTGTCTCGAAAATGCGGTCGCCGTGGCGGTATGTGGACCGGACTGGCAGAGAGTGGCGCTTTGGCTGGACCTTCGGTGTCTGGCCCATGGGAAGGCTGGTGCGGGGCGTGGAGCGGTTTGCCGGAGCGCAGGGCGTGTATCTGAAGGGCAGGGTGATCCGAAGCTTACGGTCTCTGGACCGGCTGACCGGGTTTCTTGCGGAAAGTCTGGAGCGGGACTGTCCGGTGGCGATGCTGATTGGAAGAAAGCCGCGCTATGGCGGGGAGCTGGTGACGCGCCCGGATGGAAGCTGCTGGAGGCAGCGGAGCTTCGGGCTTCACTGGGTCGTGGTGACGGAGCTGGAGAGACGGGGCGGCCGGGTGATGGTCCGGGTCAGCACCTGGGGCGGCTGGGCATGGCTGGATCTGGAAGCATGGCAGCGGTGCGGCGGTCTGACTACCGGGCTGGTGACCTTCTGGTGGGGAGAAGCGGCTGCAGCAGGTCAGGCGGAATGCCGGGAAAAGGCATCCGGACACTTTTTTGCGTTAAACTGTAAAAAAGACAATGACAGAATCACCGAATGCGGGTATAATAGCAGATGTGGCTGTTCGGGGCGAAGAGCGGCTGCATGTGACAAATATATTCGCAGGAGGAGACTGACTTGAGTACACAGTCAAAGAAATTCAACAACAAGCTGGGGTTTATCCTGGCTTCGGTGGGGTCGGCCGTGGGAATGGGAAATATCTGGCTGTTCCCGTATCGTCTTGGACAGTACGGGGGTGCGGCTTTTCTGATTCCGTATCTGATTTTTGTAGCGCTGTTTGGCTACGTGGGGCTGTCCGGTGAGTTTGCGCTGGGGCGCATGACGGGAACCGGAACGGTGGGTTCCTATGATTATGCACTGAAAACAAGGGGAAAGACCTGGGGAAAATATCTGGGTGCGATTCCGCTGTTTGGTTCTTTTGGCATAGCCATCGGCTATGCGGTGATCGTGGGCTGGGTGCTGCGCACCATGGCGGGTTCGCTGACCGGAGCGGTGGAGGCTGCCGGGGCGGAAGCTTACTTTGCCCAGGCAACCGGGGCATTTGGCAGTGTGCCGTGGCATCTGGTGGTGGTTCTGGTGACAGCGCTGATTCTGTCCCGGGGCGTTACCAGCGGCATTGAGAAGATCAATAAGGTGCTGATGCCGATATTTTTCGTGCTGTTTCTGTTTATTGCAGTGCGGGTGTTCATGCTGCCGGGTTCCGCGGAGGGGTATGCATATTTATTTATCCCTCACTGGGATGCGCTGCTTTCACCGGAGACCTGGATCATGGCCATGGGACAGGCATTTTTCTCCCTGTCCATTACAGGGTCCGGCATGATCATTTACGGAAGCTACTTAAGCAAGAAGGAGGACATTGTCCATTCTTCCTGCATGACAGCATTACTGGACACCGGTGCGGCTCTGCTGGCAGGACTGGCGACCATTCCAGCGGTATTTGCATTTCAGATGGACCCGACTTCCGGACCGCCGCTGATGTTCATTACGCTGCCGAAGGTATTTATGCAGATCCCCATGGGCAATGTGGTGGCGTTCATTTTCTTCTTATCGGTGCTGTTTGCCGGGGTGACCTCGCTGATGAACATGTTCGAGGTCTGCGCGGAATCGGTGCAGCGGGTGTTTAAAATCGGGCGCAATACGGCGCTGGCAGCCGTGACTGCCATTATTTTCGGAGCCGGACTGCTGATCGAGGAGGAGGCACGGCTGGGAAGCTGGATGGACATGATTACCATTTATATTGTGCCTTTCGGCGCCCTGCTGGGTGCATTTGTGATCTACTGGGTGCTGGATCCGAAGAGCATCCTTGGGGAGGTCAATGAAGGCGCGGCGAAGAAGCTTGGAAAGCAGTTCCATTTTATCGGAAAGTATGTGTATGTGGCGCTGGCGGTGGGCGTGTTTGTGCTGGGTATTATTTATGGCGGAATCGGCTGACGGGCTGGGCGGATATTTAAGACAAGAACAGGAGGGTTGAACTATGACAAAGGCGTATGAGCGGTTACTGGAATGTTATCGCTGTTTTCAGGAGAAGATTGATTTTAAGCCGAAGGTGGCGCTGATCCTTGGCTCCGGGCTGGGGGACTATGCGGACAGCATTCAGATCGAGGCGACGCTGGATTATCATGATATCGAGGGATTTCCGGTGTCTACGGTCAGCGGTCACAAGGGACGCTTTGTATTCGGGTATGTGAAGGATGTGCCGGTGGTCATCATGCAGGGACGTGTGCATTACTACGAGGGCTACTCCATGGAGGACGTGGTGCTGCCGACCCGGCTGATGAAAATGATGGGCGCAGAGATCCTGTTCCTGACCAATGCGGCGGGCGGGGTGAACTTCGACTTCCATGCCGGTGACTTTATGATGATCACAGATCAGATCGCCAGCTTTGTTCCGTCACCGTTAATCGGACCGAATATCGATGAGCTGGGAGAGCGGTTCTGTGACATGAGCGAGATTTATGACCGTGACCTCTGCCAGCTGCTGCGCCAGACGGCACGGGAGCTGGAGATTCCGCTGCAGGAGGGTACCTATATTCAGCTGACGGGGCCAAACTTTGAATCTCCCCATGAGGTACGGATGTGCCGGATTCTGGGGGCGGATGCCGTGGGAATGAGCACTGCCTGCGAGGCGGTTGCGGCGAACCATATGGGAATGAAAATCTGCGGTATTTCCTGCATTTCCAATCTTGCCTGCGGCATGACAGATCAGCCGCTGAGCCACGAAGAGGTGAAGGAGACGGCGGACCGGGTGGCTCCGCTGTTCAAAAAGCTGATTACGGAAGCGGTTGTTCGCATGGGTGAACCCTTGTCTTTTTGATAAAATTATAGTATGATAAAAAAATCGGCTTATTGACAGCTGAGTATTAAAATGGATGGGAGAAGTTAGGTATCATGAAACAACGAGAGACATTTGGTTCAAGACTGGGCTTCCTGCTGCTTTCTGCGGGATGTGCCATAGGAATCGGTAACGTGTGGAGATTCCCGTATCTGGTAGGTCAGAATGGCGGCGGTGCGTTTGTGCTGTTCTATCTGGTATTCCTTGCCATTATGGGCGTGCCGGTTCTGTCTATGGAGTTTGCTGTTGGCCGTGCCAGCCGGAAGAGTCCGGTAAAGGCGTATGCGGTGCTGGAGAAGCCGGGGACAAAGTGGCATCTGCACGGGTACGCGGCACTGATCGGCAACTATGTGCTGATGATGTTCTACACAACGGTGGCAGGCTGGATGCTGTATTATTTCTACAGCTTCTTTACCGGAAGATTTACCGCGGCAGCCATGACGGCTGAGGAAGTGGGCGGCGCTTTCAATGAGATGCTGGCAAGTCCGGGCATCAATGTATTCTGGATGATCATTGTGGTGATCCTGGGTATATTTGTATGTTCCATGGGTCTGCAGCAGGGCGTGGAGAGAATCACCAAGTATATGATGCTGGGTCTGCTGGGTCTGATGGTGGTGCTGGCTGTGAACGGTATGACGCTGGAAGGCGGCATCGAGGGCCTGAAGTTCTATCTGCTTCCGGACTTTGGCAAGATGAAAGAGGTGGGAATCGGCAACGTGATCGTGGCAGCCATGAACCAGTCCTTCTTCACCCTGAGCCTTGGTATCGGTGCGATGGCAATCTTTGGAAGCTATCTGAACAAGGACAATACGCTTCTCGGCGAGGCGGTCAACGTAGCGGTGCTGGATACCTTTGTGGCGGTGACGGCGGGTCTGATCATCTTCCCGGCGTGCTTTGCATTTGGCGTGAATCCGGACAGCGGCCCGAGCCTGATCTTTATCACCCTGCCGAATGTATTTATTGCCATGGCAGGCGGAAGAATCTGGGGCTCCCTGTTCTTCCTGTTCATGTCCTTTGCGGCATTTTCCACGGTTATCGCGGTATTTGAAAATATCATCGCCTGCGACATGGAGTTGTGGGATATGGACCGCAAGAAGGTGGCGAAGATCAATCTGGTGCTGATCATTCTGTTGTCTTTGCCATGCGCCCTTGGGTACAATGTGCTCAGCGCGTTCCAGCCGCTGGGACCGGGTTCCGCAGTGCTGGATCTGGAGGATTTCATTGTCAGCAACCTGCTGCTGCCGATCGGTTCCCTGATCTATCTGGTATTCTGTACCTGGGGCAGCGGATGGGGCTTTGACAAGTACCGTGAGGAGGCAAATATCGGTGCCGGCTTTAAGATGCCGGGTTCCGGGCTGGTGCGCGGATATGTGAAGTTCGTGCTGCCGGTGATGATCATCAGTATTTTGCTGCAGGGACTGCTGTAGATTTGAGATTTTTGTAACTTTTGTGAAGAGCTGTCTGGTCTGGGACCGGGCGGCTTTTCTTGCCTGATGTATCGGGATATGCGTCAGTGACGCATGCCCTGTTGGAAGAAATGGAGGACAACATGATTCGATGCTGCATTTTTGATCTGGACGGAACTTTATTAGATACTGTAAAGGCTCTGACCTACACAACCAATCTGGTGCTGGAGCATTTTGGATATCCGGCGGTGGACGAGGTCCACATGATGCAGTTTGTGGGGGATGGATATAAGAAGCAGATGGAGCGGGTGCTGAAATACAGTGGGGACACAGAGTTAGTTCACTATGAGGAGGCGCAGAAGGTGTATCTGGAGCTGTTTGCAAAGAACTGCATGTACCAGGTGAAGCCTTATGAGGGAATCCGGGAGCTGCTTGCGGAGCTGAAGGAGAGGGGAATCAGAATCGCGGTGCTGTCCAACAAGCCGCATGCGCGGACGGTGGAGAACATCGAGGGCGTATTCGGAATGGGATATTTTGACTACATAGCCGGGGAGCAGCCGGGGATTCCGAAGAAGCCGGACCCGGCGGGGGTACTTCGGATTCTGGAAGCATTTGGGGAGAAGCCGGAGGATTGCCTGTACTTTGGAGATACCAATACGGATATGAAGACAGGACTGGGTGCCGGCCTGATTACCGTAGGTGTGACCTGGGGATTCCGGGACCGGGCGGAGCTGGAGTCCTTCCATCCGCAGTACGTGATCGACCATCCGCGGGAAGTGTTTGAGAGGATTGTAAAATAAGCGGAAGATGAAGATTGCAATTATTGGATACAGTGCCAGCGGCAAGTCCACCCTGGCGGCGAAGCTGGGGACAAGGTATCAGATCCCGGTGCAGCATCTGGATTCCCTTCAGTTTGTGGCAGGCTGGAACCTGCGGGACCGGAATGAGGCGCGGGCGATGGTGGCGGAATTCCTGCAGCAGGATTCCTGGGTGATTGACGGAAATTATGAGAATTTCTTTCAGAAGGAGCGGCTGGAGCGGGCGGACCGGATCATCTTTCTGAATTTTAACCGGTTTGCCTGCCTGTACCGGGCATTTCGGCGGTATCTCCGCTACCGGGGACGGACCAGAGAGGATATGGCGGAAGGGTGCAATGAGAAGATCGACCGGGAGTTCGTCTGGTGGATTCTGCATGAGAGCCGGACCCGGAAGCGGCGGGAACATTTCCGGGAGATTTGTGAAGCATACCGGGGGAAGGTGACGGTGATTCGCAGCCAGAGGGAGCTGGAGAGATTATAAGAACTACTGCTTTTGAGGGCGAGGGGTTATTGTTTGTGGAGGGATGTTTAGTGTTCGTGGGTGGCGCAGGTGCTTCTGGTTTGCATAAAATGCATGCTTTGTTTTACATAAAGCACGATTGCTTTTGTTTCCATAAAACATGGATATTTTTATTTACATAAAGTGTATATAGCGGTTGACATAAAATGGGATTGGACAATTTTGGGGAAATTTCCTGAAAATTGTCCAAAGTCGCTCGGAAACAGACCATTTTGGCTTGATTTTCTCTGGTTTAAGGCAGTGATTGGACAATAAATGGGCTTTTAGGCTGCTAATTATCCAAAAATCCGGAAATTTTGGATAATAAAGCCCTGAAATGCGTGATTATTGTCCAAAACGGCTGCAAACAAGGGCTTTTCAGCGGATATCGGTCTGCGATTGGACAATAAACCGCCGAAAATGCAATTTATTGTCCAAAATCACGTGCCTGCGTCGCCTGGAACCGGCTGGTTCAGCCAGTGCCGTCCGCTTCTTAGCGTTGCCCAACCGGTGGCATCAGCCCATCCCGCCCTGTTTCCAGGCATCTCTTTCACCCTATCCCGCCCGCCGCATCTGCGCCCGCGGATACCCGGTAGCTTCGCGGCGACATGCCGACATCTTTTCGGAAGATTCGATGAAAGTAGCTGAAATTGTCATAGCCTACCGCCAGACTGATATCGGTTACGGAGAGCGTGGTTGAGCGCAGGAGAAAGCAGGCCTGGTTCAGCCGCTTTTTTTGTACCAGGTCGGTGTAGGTGTGACCGGTCAGCCGCTTGATGGTCTTGGAGAGCCAGGTGAATTCGCAGCCCAGATGGTTGGCGAGACTGGTCAGCTCGCCGTCGCGGTAGTGCTCCTCGATATACTGGAACACATGCATCAGGATTTCCTGCTCGTAGGAATTCGTGCCGGTCTCAATCTTGTCTGTGTGGTTCAGCAGCTGGAGAAATAAAAGTCCCATGGTGATCTGGTTCATCAGGCGCTTGTTCTGGATATCGTGGGCGATGGTCCAGACCAGATTCTCGATGAGGTTCTGGACCGGCAGCACCTGGGAGACCTTAAAGTGCAGGTAGGACACGGGAGAGTCGCTGGACTGCAGGCAGCCCACAATGAAGTCCCGCAGCATGTTGTGCTCCGATCCCAGCATGGACAGAGTCTGATCGAAGAATTCCGGCAGGACGATGAAGTTTACGGCAATATCGTCAAAGCCGGCGGGAAGGATTTCCTGGGTGGCGTGCTGGTTGAGCAGCAGCAGCTCGCCGGTGTTGAGCACGATCCGGGAATTGTCGATGATGTGGGTGGTCTGACCGGAGCACATGTAGATCATCTCCACGTAGTTGTGGGTGTGCTTCGGAAAGTGTATAAAACGGGTGTGGGGACGCACCTGAATCAGCTTGCCGTGCTGCAGCATCTTATGGCTGTCGATGACAAATGCGGGGCTGTCCGAGTAGATGGTCGGGTCGATGGAGGAGGCACCGTCTAACAGCCGCTGCTCCTCTTCGGTAATCTGGCTTAACTGTTCAATCAAAATCGGATTCATAGGGGACTCCTTTCTCTTTCTTTCCCTCAGTATAACACATATTTCATAACCTGCAAATAAGGACACTTTTTTTCGCAAAAGGTGTTCTTTTTTTCTGCCTGCATTTCCCGTAAAATGAGACACATAAGGAGGGTTACGCATGGAAACATACTATTTGGCAGTGGATATCGGGGCATCCAGCGGAAGACATATGCTGGGGCATCTGGAACAGGGTAAAATGGTTCTGGAGGAGATTTACCGGTTTGAAAACGGAATGAAGAGACAGGACGGAAAGCTTTGCTGGGATGTGAAGGGACTGTTTCAGGAAATCATGGCGGGAATCAAAGTCTGTAAGGAGATCGGGAAGATTCCGGTGTCCATGGGAATCGATACCTGGGCGGTGGACTATGTGCTGCTGGACGGACAGGATCAGATTCTGGGAGACACCTACGGGTACCGGGACAGCCGGACCGGGGGAATGGATGAGGAGGTGTACCGCATCATTCCGGAGGAGAAGCTGTATGCAAGGACCGGAATCCAGAAGCAGATATTCAACACCATCTATCAGCTGATGGCGGTGAAGAAGGCGCATCCGGAGTATCTGGAGCAGGCGAAGACATTTCTGATGCTTCCGGACTACTTTCATTTTCTGCTGACGGGGGAGAAGCGTTCGGAGTACACCAACGCCACCTCCACGCAGCTGGTCAATGCCGGAACCAATCAGTGGGACACGGAGCTGATTGAACTGCTGGGATTCAACCGGGAGATGTTTTTGCCGCTCAGCCAGCCGGGCACGGTGGTGGGACATTTCCGGAAGGAGATTGCAGAGCAGGTGGGATATGACTGTCAGGTGGTTCTGCCGGCAACCCACGATACCGGATCTGCGGTGATGGCGGTTCCCTGTGTGGAGGAGGACTGTCTGTATATCAGCTCCGGTACCTGGTCGCTGATGGGCATTGAGAGCCGGAAGGCGATCTGCACGGAGGAGAGCCGGAAGCGGAATTTTACCAACGAGGGCGGCTATGAGTACCGGTACCGGTATCTGAAAAATATCATGGGCCTTTGGATGATTCAGTCGGTGCGCCATGAGCTGAATGATGCATATTCCTTCGCGCAGCTCTGTGATCTGGCGGTGGAGAGCCGGGATTTTTCGTCAAGGGTCGATGTCAACGACCAGGCATTTCTGGCTCCGGAGCATATGATCACGGCGATTCAGGATGCCTGCCGGGCGAGCGGTCAGCCGGTGCCGGAGACGCCGGGACAGCTGGCGGCGGTGATCTATGAGAGCCTTTCGGACAGCTATGCAGAGACGGTTCAGGAGATCGAAGGTCTGACGGGAGTCCATTATGATACGATTCACATTGTGGGCGGCGGCTCCAATGCGGACTATCTGAACCGGCTGACGGCGGCAAAGTCCGGGCGAAAGGTACTTGCAGGTCCGGGCGAGGCGACAGCCATCGGCAACCTGATGGCGCAGATGATTCGGCAGGGCGAACTGCAGGGACTTAAGGCGGCCAGAGCCTGCGTGCTGGCATCCTTCCCGATCCGGGAATATGGAAGCGAAAACCACTGAGTACAGGGAATCTTGCAGCATGGAAGACAGGAAACCACTGAATGCAGGGAATCTTGAGGCATGAAAACAGGAAGCCATTGAGTACATGGAATCTTGAAGCATGGAAAACAGGAAACATGGAAATGAAAAAATATCAAGAATGATAAGGAGAAGATTATGAACAGAGCAGAGCGTTATGAGTCCGCAAGAGAGATCTACAAGGCAATCGGTGTGGATACCGATGCGGCAATCGAGAAACTGAAGACCATTCCGGTGTCCCTTCACTGCTGGCAGGGAGATGATGTAAAGGGATTTGACCAGGATGGTCCTCTGACCGGCGGTATCCAGACCACCGGCAATTATCCGGGCAAGGCGAGAACGCCGGAGGAGCTGATGCAGGATATGGAGAAGACCATGAGCCTGATGCCGGGTCGGAAGAAGCTGAACCTGCATGCCTGTTATGCGATTTTTGAGGATGGAGAGCGGGCAGACCGGGATCAGCTGGAGCCGAAGCATTTTGCAAAATGGGTGGAATTTGCGAAAAAGCATGACATGGGAATCGATTTCAACCCGACCTTCTTCTCCCATGAGAAGGTAAAAGATGGTTTGACTCTTTCAAGCCCGGATGAGGAAACCCGCAGATTCTGGATTAATCACGGAAAAGCCTGCATCCGCATTTCTGAGTATATGGCAAAAGAGACCGGTATGCCGTGTGTCATGAACATCTGGACCGGCGACGGCTACAAGGATATTCCGGCTGACCGTATGGGACCGAGAATGCGCTATAAGGATTCCATCGAGCAGATTTTGGCAGAGCCCCATGACAGCAATCTGGTGAAGCCCTGCGTGGAGTCCAAGGTATTTGGAATCGGCGTGGAGTCCTACACCGCAGGCTCCGCAGAATTTGCACTGAGCTTCGCGGCAACCCACGAGGGCGTGCTGCCGCTGATGGACAATGGACACTATCACCCGACGGAGGTGGTTTCCGACAAGATTCCGGCGCTGCTGTGCTTCTTCCCGGAGATCGCGCTGCACGTGACCCGTCCGGTGCGCTGGGACAGCGATCACGTAGTGCTGTTCGATGATGAGACCAAGGAGATTGCCAAGGAAATCGTGAGAAATGACGCGCTGGACCGTGTTTACATTGCGCTGGACTACTTTGACGCCAGCATCAACCGTATTTCCGCCTGGACCGTGGGCTTCCGCAGCTTCCAGAAGGCGCTGCTGTCTGCACTGTGCACCCCGGCTGCAATGTTAAAAGAGCTGCAGGATGAGAACCGTCTGACGGAGATGATGCTGGAGCAGGAGGAGTTAAAGACCTACCCGCTGGGCGATGTGTGGGCAGAGTACTGCCGTCAGTGCGGCGTGGCAGCAGACCGGAGCTGGTTTGATGAGGTGAAGGCATACGAGCAGGAAGTACTGCTGAAGAGATAAATTATTTAAGAAGATGGAGGAAAATAACCATGAGATTTTTAGATGCAGAATTCGTACAGGGATTTATTCGTATGGCAAATGACGGCTGGGAGCAGGGATGGCACGAGAGAAACGGCGGCAACCTGTCCTACCGCGTGAAGAGCGAAGAGGTGGAGAGCGTAAAAGAGAACTTCCAGCCGAAGGAGTGGCAGCCCATCGGTACTACCGTGCCGAAGCTGGCAGGGGAGTATTTTCTGGTGACCGGAAGCGGCAAGTACTTCCGCAACGTGATCATCAAGCCGGAGGACTCCATCTGCATGATCGAGCTGGATGAGAAGGGCGAGAATTACCGCATCGTGTGGGGACTGGTAAACGGCGGCAGACCTACCAGTGAGCTGCCGTCCCATCTGATGAACCATGAGGTGAAGATGCTGGCAACGGATGGCAGATACCGCGTGATCTACCATGCCCACACCACCAATGTGATTGCTCTGACCTTCGTGCTGCCGCTGACCGACGAGGCATTTACCAGAGAGCTGTGGGAGATGGCGACCGAGTGTCCGGTGGTATTCCCGGGCGGTATCGGCGTGGTGCCGTGGATGGTACCGGGCGGCCGCGAGATCGCAGTGGCAACCAGCGAGCTGATGAAGCAGTACGACGTGGCAGTATGGGCACATCACGGCATGTTTGCAGCAGGCGAGGACTTTGATCTGACCTTCGGCCTGATGCACACCGTGGAGAAGTCTGCGGAGATTCTGGTGAAAATGCTGTCCATGCAGCCGAACAAGCGCCAGACCATCCAGCCGGACGAGTTCCGTCATCTGGCAAAGGATTTCGGCGTGACGCTGCCGGAGAAGTTCTTATACGAGAAGTAAGACGAGGCGGAAAAGGCAGATCTGGAATACAGACAAGGGAAGGAGGAAGACGGATATGATCAGAAAAACATTTAAGATGTTTTTATATCCGGGCATGGCAAAGGAATATGAGAAGCGGCATAACATGCTGTGGCCGGAGATGAAGGATATGATTCACGAGTATGGCGGACATAATTATACCATTTCCCTGGACGAGGAAACCAATGTGCTGTATGGTTATATCGAGGTGGAGGACGAGGCACGCTGGGCGAAGTCTGCGGATACGGCGATTAACCGGAAGTGGTGGGATTTCATGGCAGATATCATGGAGACGAACCCGGATAACAGTCCGGTGTGTGTGGATTTGACGCCGGTATTTCATCTGGACTAAGAGGAGATGATGAATGTGGTTTATAATGTAAGAGATTACGGAGCGGCAGGAGATGGAAGAACTCTGGATACGGCTGCTATTCAGGCTGCAATTGATGCAGCCGGAGCTCAGGCATCCAGGGAGAACAAAAGTCTGGTAATCCTTCCGGAGGGAACCTATCTTACCAGTTCCCTGTTCTTAAAGAGTCATATGGAATTTCGCATGGAGCGGGGGGCTGTGCTTCTGGGAACCACAGAGGAGGAGGCTTATCCGATTCTGCCCAACCGTGTGGCAGGAATAGAAATGGAATGGCCGGTGGGCATCCTGAACATTCTGGGACAGCAGGATGTGGCTGTGACCGGTGAGGGTATGATCGACGGTCAGGGCCCCTACTGGTGGAACAAATACTGGGGTGAGGACGGAACCGGCGGCATGCGCCGGGAATACGACCCCAGAGGTCTGCGCTGGTGCGTGGACTATGACTGCCGCCGGGTTCGGAATCTGGTGGTGATGGAGTCTCAGAAGATTGAACTTAAAGGATTTGGAAGCGTGCGGTCCGGCTTCTGGAATATCCATGTCTGTTACAGTGAACAGGTTCATGTGGACGGTTTGTGGATCCGGGATAATGCGGGACCCAGCACCGACGGTATTGATATCGATTCCTCCAGAAATGTACTGGTGGAGAACTGCCGGGTGGCCTGTAACGATGACAGCATCTGTGTGAAGTCGGGGCGGGATGCAGACGGCCTGCGGGTAAATCGGGTCTGTGAGGATGTGGTAATCCAGAACTGTGAGATTTTAACCGGCTGCGGGGTTACTCTGGGAAGCGAGACGTCCGGAGGAATCCGTAATGTGACCATCCGCAACTTAAAGTATCACAATACGGACTGCGGCTTCCGGATCAAGTCTGCCCGGACCAGAGGTGGCGTGATGGAAGATATTCTGGTGGAGAATCTGGATATGGTCAATGTACACTATATCTTCAATCTGTGCTTAAACTGGCATCCAGCCTACAGTTACTGCCGGATCCCGGAGGACTACACCGGGGAGATTCCAAAGCACTGGAAGGTGCTGGCAGAGCAGGTGCCGGAGGAGCAGGGCATTCCTCAGGTGAAGAATCTGACCATCCGCAATATCAATGCCTGGAATGAACCGGATTATAAGGGACCTTCCAGAGCCTTTGAAATCGATGCCTTTCCGGAAAAGCCCATGACCGGAATCCGGTTGGAGCATGTGAAGATTCAAGCCGGGGAATTTGGCCGGGTGTCCGGTGTGAAGGACTGGCAGTGGGAGGATGTGAATATTTCCATCGCCCACAGAAATGAAGAAGCCAACGACGTATATGATGTCCGGTAGGACGGTGAAAGGAATACCGGATTTTATCAGAAATGAAGAAAAAAACAGGAACTGCCGGGACGGAGTCAGAGAAGCTTCGCCCCGGCAGTTTTTTTTGTTCACGGATTTTCTGGTCCTTAAAATAAAGGTTTGCAGAAGTCACCACAAATAGAGTACAATATAGTTTGAAAAAGTAGGACTTACGTCAATCGAGAAGAAGAAATGGGTTTTCTGGTATGTTACATTAAGAATGCAAACAATAACCAAGCATATGCGGGGAAAATAAAGAAAACATGTGCAGTTTGATGTGATAAATCCGGAGAAAACAAAGAACTGTATGGTAGAAAAGGGGTAAAAGAACATGAAAAGTTGGAAAAAAACACTCGGAATTGCAGTTTCCGCAGCCGCTGTTCTGGTGGCGGGCGCTACGTTCTTCTCAGTGGCAGGAACCTCTTCCGGGGACGTGCTGGAGATTCGTCTGGCACATAACCAGGCAAAGGGATCCGAGATTGCAGCCTCCATTGCAAAGATTTCTGAATTTGCTGCGGAGGATCCAAGCAAGAAGCTGGAGGTTTCCATTTACGCAAGTGGGGTGCTGGGAACTGAGAAGGAAGAGATCGAGATGGTAAAGGCAGGGGTTCTGGACATGGCGAAGGTCAGCTCCAACACCCTGGGACAGTTTAAAGATGAGTATTCCATTTTTGCTGTGCCGTATCTGTTCCAGAGTCAGGAGCATTATTACGATGCCTGCGAGAACAGTGAGAAGATCAAAGAGCTGTTCCAGTCAACGGCGGAGGATGGCTACATTGCCATCGGCTACTATGCCAACGGCTCTCGTAACTTCTACTTGAAAGAGGACATTCCCTGTACCGATCCTTCCGTGCTGAAGGGCAAGAAGATCCGTTCCATGCCAAGTTCCACGTCCATGGACATGATCGAGCTGATGGGCGGTTCACCGGTTCCCATGGCAGGCGGTGAGACCTACAGCGCACTGCAGCAGGGCATCGTGGACGGCGCGGAGAATACGGAGCTGGTACTTACGGTAGACGGACATCAGGATCTGGTAAAAGCCTACACCTACACGGAGCATCAGTATTCCCCGGACATCTACATCATCAGCACCAAGACCTGGAACCGGATGAGCGAGGATCAGAGAGAGACCCTGGTTTCTTCCATTCAGAAGGCAAATGAGAACTTTAAGAGTCTGTACAACGGCATGATGGCGGAGGCCATTGTGGAGGCAGAATCTCACGGGGTACACGTATACAAGGATATCGACAAGACGGCATTTATCGAAGCGGTACAGCCGGTTCATGAAGCTTACTGTGCAAAGGGCGACAGCTACAAGGCGCTGTACGACGATATTCAGAAATACGCAAAGTAGGAAAGTCAGGAAGGAGAAGAGAAATGAAAGTACTGGATAAAATTCTGGAGACCGTGCTGGGACTGCTGGTTGCCGTGATGGTAATCGGATGCTTCTGGCAGGTATTCACCCGATTCGTAATGAACAATCCGAGTAAATACACGGAAGAGCTGCTGCGCTACCTGCTGATCTGGATGACCATGATGGGTGTGCCGTATGCATACGGAAAGAACCGTCACCTGTCCATCAATCTGGCAATCAAGTCCTTCAGCGAGAAAGGAAAGCTGATGACCAACATCGGAATCGAGCTGCTGGTTCTGTTCCTGAGCGTGTTCGTAATGATCATCGGCGGATGGATGGTAACCATGAACTCTGCAGGTCAGATTTCCCCGGCTATGCATATGCCGATGCAGATGTACTATGCATGTGTGCCGATCGGCGGTGTGCTGATGGTGTGCTATGGACTGAAGCGTCTGGCAGGATGCATGAAGCAGTGGAAGGAGGTTAAATAATGGAAATTCAGGCAGCAATCGTACTTGTTATCGTATTCTTTTTGTTACTGGCATTCAGTGTACCGGTATCCTTCAGCATCATCAGTGCCGCACTGGTTACCATCATCATGTTCTTAAGCCCGAACTTCGGTATGTTCATCTCGGCGCAGAAGCTGGTGGGCGGCATCGACAGCTTCTCCCTGCTGGCTGTTCCGTTCTTCATCCTGGCGGGACTTCTGATGAGCAGCGGCGGTATCGCAAGACGGCTGATCAACCTGGCACTTCTGGTTCTGGGTCATGTACCGGGTTCCCTGGCACTGACCAATATCGCAGGCAACGCGATGTTCGGTTCCATCTCCGGTTCCGGTATCGCAGCGGCAACGGCAATCGGCGGCGTGATGAACCCGCTGGAAAAGGAACACGGATACGACGAGACATTTTCAGCGGCAGTCAACATTGCTTCCGCACCGGTGGGACAGCTGATTCCGCCGACCACGGCACCGATCATCTACTCCACCGCAGCAGGCGGCATCTCCGTATCTGCACTGCTGATGGCAGGCTGGATTCCGGGACTTCTGTGGTCCGGACTGTGCATGGTGGTTGCATTCCTCTATGCCAAGAAGCACGGATATGTCATCAAAGGCGAAAAGATTACAAGCACTCATGTGTTAAAGACAATATGGGAAGCAGTACCGAGCCTGTTCCTGATCGTGATCATTATCGGCGGAATCCTGTCCGGTAAATTTACCCCGACGGAGGCTTCCGGCGTGGCAGTTGTGTATGCACTTCTTCTGGCAGTAGTCGTATACCGCAGCATCAAACCGTCCCAGCTTATGGGTATTCTGACGGATACGGCTGTGATGACCACAATCGTTATGCTGATCATCGGTGCTTCTTCTGTACTGAGCTTTGTGCTGTCCTTTACCGGACTTCCACAGGCAATCAGCGCCCTGATGCTTGGCATTTCCAATAACAAGATCGTAATCCTGCTGATCATCAACCTGATCCTGCTGATTGTCGGCACCTTCATGGATATGGCTCCGGCACTGCTGATCTTCACGCCAATCTTTTTGCCGGTTGTAAAAGCTCTGGGAATGAGTCCGGTGCACTTCGGTATCATGATGATCATGAACCTGGCAATCGGAACCGTGACTCCGCCGGTGGGCAGCGTCCTGTTCGTAGGCTGCAGCGTGGCGAATCTTCCGGTGGAGGATGTCATGAAGAAGCTGGTACCGTTCTTCCTGGTAATCGCCGCAGGTCTGCTGTTCGTGACCTTCGTGCCGGCACTGTCCATGTGGCTGCCGGGCGTGCTGGGACTTCTGTAAGTCACCGGCTGAAATACAGGCGGCTGGCAGCAAAATGAGTCACCGGCTGAAAAGACCGGAATCCCGGCTGAGAAAGCTCAGCGGTATTCCGGTCTGGAACCAAGCTCAGGCTTGTTGGTGTAGGTGACGGTATTCAGAGTCTTACGGTACTTGAGAGGAGACAGGGTCATGTAGTGCTTGAACATCCGTTCAAAGTAGGTGAGACTTTCATATCCAAGGGTATGGGATATCTCCGAAATGCTCATGTCCGTCTCCTCCAGATATCGCTTCGCCTTGCGGATCCGGTGAATGTTGCTGTACTCACTGACCGTATAGCCGGTGACTTCCTTGAAAATCCGGCAGATGTAGGACTTGCTCAGGAAGAACTGGCTGGACAGCTCATCTAAGGAGATGGGACGTTCGCAGTTCTCCGACAGGTAGTCGGCAATCTTGTATGCCGCCTGGTACTTGGGATTGTCCGAGTCGTGGGGCATCTCCTGATTCTGACGGCGGACAAATTCCATGAGCTTGAAGAACCAGGACAGGATGTCAAGGTCAATGCCGATCCGGTAGTTGCGGCTGCGGGAAGCCAGGGAATGCCGGATACTGCGGAACAGGTTCAGAATCAGCGCCTGCTGTTCCCGGTCCAGATGGTAGACGCCATAGTAATCATCGAGAAACTGCACCAGATGGAGAGACGGATACAGGGCATCATAGGACTCCATCTTTTCGCGTGTGATGTACAGGATGATGCGGTTATGTCCTTCATTGGAGCCGGTGACGGACTTGGTCATGTGAATGAGGTTGGAGGTGACCAGAATCAGGTCCCCGGCACGGGCAATGTACTCCCGGTTATTGAAGAAAAAGACACGTTCTCCTTCAATAATATAGAAGATCTCGTACTGCGTATGAAAGTGCTTGACGCGCATGTCGAACTTCTCGTAGCGGACCATCTGCTCCAGAGAAATCCCGTCGGTTTCGCCAAAATAAGTAACTTTTTCCATAAAATCAACAACCTTTCTTAAAAATATTATATAATAAAGAACATAAAAAATCCAGTTGCGGAGGGGAAAATGAGAGGAATCAATCAGAAAGAATTAGAACAGAAATTAGATCTTGTAATCAATAAATTAATGAATTTAGGCGGCCCGGAGGATGAGCAGGAGCTGGCGGAAGGCGGCGAGAAGATCGGCTTTTTCAAGCGGGACTTCGGTATCCGCGAGTGGGACTGGCCCCAGGGCGTAGGTCTTTACGGACTGCTTAAGATCATGAAACAGAAGGGAAATGAGGAGTATCGGGATTTTTTGTATCAGTGGTTTAAGGAGAACATTGAGGCAGGACTTCCGTCTAAAAATATCAACACCACCACACCGCTTCTGACTCTGGTGGAGTTCAATGAAATCTGTCAGGATCCTCAGTTTGAGGAGCTTTGCCTGACCTGGGCAGACTGGCTGATGAACTGCCTTCCCCGGACAAAGGAGGGCGGCTTCCAGCATGTGACCAGCGCCAACGGAGACCGTCAGGGCGTCCGTCTCAACGAGAGCGAGATGTGGATCGACACCTTGTTCATGACGGTGCTGTTCTTAAACCGCATGGGTCAGAAGTATAAGCGCCAGGACTGGATCGACGAGTCCATCCATCAGGTGCTGATGCATATCAAGTATCTCTGCGACAAGCAGACCGGCCTGTTCTATCATGGCTGGACCTTCAACGAGCGCAACAACTTCGGCGGTATTTTCTGGTGCCGCGGCAACAGCTGGTTCACTCTGGGAATCCTGGATTACATCGATATGTTTGAGGGAACCATGAACGCAGGGGTGAAGAGCTTTGTCATCGATACCTACAAGGCACAGGTGGAGAAGTTAAAAGAGCTTCAGGATCAGAAGACCGGTCTGTGGCACACGGTTCTGACCGACCCCACCAGCTATCTGGAGACCTCCGGAACCGCAGCCATCACCGCAGGCATTATCAAGGGTATCCGCTATGGCATTCTGGACGACTCCTACCTGCCGTGCGTGACGAAGGCAGTACAGGGCATCCTCAACAATGTGGCTGAGGACGGCACGGTGCTGAACGTATCCGGCGGAACCGGCATGGGATACAATGCGGATCATTACAAGAACATTCTGATCGCGCCGATGGCTTACGGACAGTCCCTGACCATTCTGGCACTGGCTGAGGCACTGGCAATCTGATGGTGTGACCGGGACGAAGACGGGAGCTGTTGTATGGAAATTTTATTTCACAAAATGGATGGAGTGCAGGAGGACACGGAGTTTCTGCGGATTCCGGAGCTGTCCAATGGATTTACAGGAAATGGGGAGGCAGCAGCGCCGGACATGCCGTCAGGCATGCTGCCGGTCAGCCTGTATTCCGGGCAGGTAGCTTTCGGCGTCTATGGAATCAGCCTTGTGCTGGAGGCGAGAGAGGATATTGAGAGACTGTATCTGTTCACCGGGCGCAGGCAGCTGAGAGAGGTGGTATCCCTGAAGCGGGGAGAGCGTCTGGTTCGGGTGTTCTATCAGTCGGCAGCAGAGATTATTCCCCGCTATGAGGAAACGGTGTATCCGGTCAGCCACCTGTCAGTCACCTTCTGCACCTTACACCCGGAAGCAGTCCGGGTGTGCTGCTGCAAGGCAGAACCGGCTCCCGGCGCGGCGCGGATATTCCTGTGCGGAGATTCTACGGTGACAGACCACAGCAGTGAGCAGCCTTACAATCCCGGCGCCTGCTATGGAGCCTGGGGACAGGCGCTCACGGCATATCTGAACGGTCCGGTGGCAGTGGAGAATCAGGCTCATTGCGGACTGACCACAGAGAATTTTGAGAAGGAAGGTCATCTGGAGCTTGTAAAGCGGCATATCCGGAAAGGGGATCTCTGCCTGTTTCAGTTCGCCCACAACGACCAGAAGCTGCCGCATCTGATGGCGGAGACCGGCTATGCAGACTATCTGCGCCGGTTTATCCGGGAGATTCGAAGTCTGGGCGGTCAGCCGGTACTGGTAACGCCGCTGGGACGAAATATCTGGAACGAGGACGGAACCTATCTGGATCTGCTGGAAGATTACGCGAGAGCAGTCCGGCAGATCGGGAGCGAGACGGATACGTCGGTGATCGATCTCCACGGGTATTCTGTGGACCGGATCCGGAGACAGGGAATGGAGCGAAGCTGCGATTATTTCCATCCGGATGACTACACCCACAACAATGAATACGGAGCCTGCCTGTTTGCCGGTTACATTGCCGGAGAGCTGGGAAGGCAGCTTGCCGGATGGGACACAAGGACGAAGCCGGGACCTGATTTTGAGCCGCCGCACCATGTCTGGGACGGGCTTAAGGGCAACGGATATCAGGAGCAGGCAGCCGGACAGAAGGAGCAGTTTGACCGGATGGAGAAATCGACCGGAGCGCTGCTGGAGGTGATCCGGGAAGCCAGGAAAAAGGCAGGACATTTGAAGCAGGACCTGTAAAGGGAAAGGGATAACACATGAAAATAGGAGTTCGTGCACACGATTATGGAAAGCGGGAGGTGGAGGAGCTGGCAGAGCTGCTTCATGACGAGGATTATGAGGCGGCTCAGCTGGCACTGCCGAAGGCATTCATAGGAATCGACCGCTATGAGGACATTACCTCAGAGAAGCTGGAGCGGATCCGGCGGGCATTTGAGAAGCAGCAGGTGGAAATACCGGTATTTGGCTGCTACATGGATCTGGGCAATCCGGATCCGGAGGTACGTGCTTATGCCGTGGACACGCTGAAAAAGAGTCTGACCTGGGCGAAGGAGCTGGGGGCACACGTCGTCGGCACAGAGACTGCGTATCCCCACCTGTCTTCGGAGGAGCGGAAGCAGTGGAAGCCATTTATGCAGGACAGCATTCTCCGTGTGATGGAGGAGGCAGTGCGGGTCGATATGCGGCTGGCGATTGAACCGGTCTGGTGGCATCCGCTGGAGGATCTGGAGACAACGCTGGGGATTGTGGACCGGGTACAGGATGCAGAGCATCTGCGGCTGATCTTCGACGCCTCGAATCTTCTGAAGGATCCGAAGGGGACGGATCAGGACCGCTGCTGGACGGAATGGCTGGAAGCCATCGGAACTTATGTGGATGTGCTTCATATCAAGGATTTCAGTCTGGATCGGAGGAAGCAGTACCAGACCGAGGCCCTTGGCGCCGGAGTCATGGAGTACGGGGCAATCAGCAGATGGCTTCAGAAGCAGAACCGGGAAATCTACCTGCTTCGGGAGGAAATGAACCTGCTGTTTGCAAAGGAAGATATTGAATTTATGCGTAAGCTGTGAGTATGGGGCTGTCACTTAGTGGCAGCCTCAACGATTATCCATATTTTGTCGAATCTTGTCGCATTTTGTACTTGACTCTTTTGCAAAAGTCATGCAAACTATAAGAAATAGTTTATAAAACTACATAACGAGTGGAGGATGTTTCTTATGGTACAGATTGTCACAGATTCGTCGAGTTTATATAAGGTGGAGGAGGCCCGGGAGCTGGGGTTTGAGTCGATTCCGCTGTGTGTGCATATTGAGGAGTGGGAGGGCAGAGACCTTCAGATGGATATGAAGGAGTTCTATGACCGGATTCGCCGGGGGCAGATTCCAAAGTCCTCACAGCCGCCGATCGGCGAGGTGGTGGAGCTGTATGAGGCCTATCCGGAGGATGAGATCATCAACATCGCCATGGCGGACGGGCTTTCCGGGACCTATCACAGTGCCTGCAGTGCCAGGGAGATGGTGGACAACCGGGAACATATCACGGTATTCAACAGCCGGACCCTCTGCGGACCTCACCGCTATATGGTGGAGAAGGCCCAGCAGATGAAGACGGAGGGGAAGAGCGCGGCGGAGATTCTGGAGTGGCTGAAGGAGGCTGCGGAGAAGACCGAGTCCTTCCTGATTCCGCAGGACTTTTCCTTTCTTCGCCGTGGCGGACGCCTGACGCCGGTGGCAGCAGCTCTGGGCTCTGTGCTGAAGCTGAAGCCGGTGATGACGCTGACAAAGGACGGAAAGCGTCTGGACAAGTTCATGGTGAAGCGGACCATGTCCTCCGCCGTGGCAGGAATTCTTGCATATTTAAAAGAAAAGAAGCTGGATGCACGCCATATCGTCTACATCGCCCATGCAGACGCTTTAGAGGACGCAAAGCAGGTTGCGGCGCAGATTCGTGCCGCTCTGGGAGAACTGGATATCCGTTTTCTGGAGCTCAGTCCGGCATTTGTGACCCAGGGAGGGCCGCGCTGCGTGGCGATTCAGTATATTGAGCGGTGATTTTTGCGTCTGCTGTCTTGTGAAAACTGGAGCATTTCTGTGGCGTTTATGCATGAAAATGCATGATAATGTATAAAATACAAAAAATATAAATTTTTATGCAAAAAAGGGCTTGATTATTTTCGGAAATCATGTATAATGAGTAACATGTTAAGGGTAATTAATATTTATGCACGGCAAGCATGGGTGATGAATATTATACATCCGTGAGTGCATAACATGAGGAGGATATTATTATGAAGAAGAAAATGATCGCACTTTCCATGGCAGCATGTATGGCAGCTTCCCTGACCGCATGTGGCGGCAGCAAGCCGGCAGAGACTACCGCAGCAGCAACTGAGGCTGCAGCAGAGACCACCACCGCAGCAGCGGCTGAGACTTCCGCAGAGGCAGCAGAGACCACCGCAGCAGAAGCAGCGGCTGAGATCGAGACCGTAACTCCAGGCAAGCTGACCGTGGCAACCAGCCCGGACTTCGCACCTTATGAGTTCTATGCAATCGGCGAGGACGGATCACCGAAGTTGGCAGGCTTTGATATGGCGCTGGCTCAGTACATTGCAGATTATCTGGGACTGGAGTTGGAGGTTGTCACCGTTGACTTCGACGGCGTGCTGACCGAGCTGCAGACCAAGTCCGTAGACCTGGGTATGGCTGGACTTTCTCCGGATCCGAAGCGTGAAGCTATCATGGATTTCTCTGATATTTACTATACCGGCGGTCAGTCCTTAGTGACCACCAAGGCAAATGAGGCTGTATACAACACCTTCGAGGCAATCAACAAGCCGGAGGTATCCGTAGGCGCACAGACCGGTTCCATTCAGATGGATCTGGCTACCACCAACAGCCCGGATGCTGACATCGTGGCACTGCCGAAGGTTACGGATATCATTTCCGAGCTGCTGACCGGCAAGATGGATGCAGCTTACATCGAGACCGACGTAGCTGTCAGCTACCAGAAGAACTACCCGGATCTGGCAATCGTACTGGATGTTCCCTATGATTCCGAGGGCTCCTCTGTAGGTGTATGCAAGGGCAATGAGGCTCTGTTAAAGGGTGTCAACGAGGCGATTGCAAAGGCAATGTCCGACGGTACCATGAAGCAGTTCGTAGCAGATGCCAACGAGCAGGCTTCCGGCGAGAAGTATGAGGGTCTGTTAGGAGCAGACGGACAGGTTCAGCAGTAAGCGGCAGCAATAAAATAAATTCCACCAGGTTCTCCCCTGAATGAAGGGGAGAATCTGGCTGTTTACGGGAAACACTTTTTTCATGTATTTTGGAGGGACTACCTGATGGATCAATTCATTCAATTAGAAAATTTTGCGAAGATCGCACCCTATGCCAAACTGTTTCAGCAGGGCGTGGTCGTTACGGTGCTGCTGTCCGTGTTCACAGTAGCCATCGGCTTCTGTCTGGCGCTGGTTCTGGCACTGATGCGGATGTCCAATATCCGCCCGTTCCGTGCACTGGGGCTGGATGAGAACGGTCACCTGCGGGAGAGCGGCTTTCTGGCGGCAATCAGCAAGTTCAACCCGCTGGCATTTCTGGCTACCGCTTACGTGGAGATTCTTCGTTCCACCCCTGTGCTGGTCCAGATCTTTATTATTTACTATGGTGTGTTCAGTGTGATCGAGCTGCCGACCTTTCAGATCTTCGGCTTTATCAAGTTCAACCGGTTCTTCCCGGGCGTAGTGGCTCTGGGTATGAACTCTGGTGCTTATCTGTGTGAGATCATCCGTGCAGGTATCCAGTCCATAGACGGCGGACAGACCGAGGCATCCCGCTCTCTGGGACTGTCCCAGGCGCAGACTCTGCGTTACATCATTCTGCCTCAGGCTCTCAGGAATATCCTGCCGGCAATTGCCAATGAGTTCGTTGTCATTATCAAGGAGTCAGCAGTTACCTACACCATCGGTGTGCAGGATATCATGTCTGCGGTCAATGCGGTCAAGGGCGCGACCTTTGTCATCATCGAACCGCTGATGGTGGCGACGGCAGTGTACTTCTGCCTGTGCTTCCCGACCTCCAAGCTGATTGCGTATTTTGAAAGGAGAATGAGCCATGGCAGCAAACGATAGTATGATTCAGGTAACAGACTTAAAGAAATATTACGCCGGCGGTGCCATCAAGGCGCTGGACGGCGTGACCATTGATATCAATAAGGGCGATGTGATGGCGGTGATCGGACCGTCCGGTTCCGGCAAGTCCACCTTCCTGCGGAGCCTGAACCTGATGGAGGAGCCCACCGGCGGCGCCATCGTGTTCAACGGCGTTGACATTACCAAGAAGAAGTACAGGGATGCAGACGGAAAGCTGGTGAAGCTGGATATCGACTCCCTGCGTCAGAAGATGGGTATGGTATTCCAGCATTTCAACCTGTTCCCCCATATGACGCTGCTGGAAAATATGACCCTGGCACCCATGAAGGTGAAGGGCATCAGCAAGGAAGAGGCGGAGAAGAAGGCACTGGAGCTTCTGGACCGGGTAGGCTTAAAGGACCGTGCAGGAGCATATCCGATTCAGCTTTCCGGCGGACAGAAGCAGCGTGTGGCGATTGTCCGCGCCCTGGCGATGGAGCCGGAGGTGATGCTGTTTGACGAGCCGACTTCCGCACTGGACCCGGAGATGGTCGGTGAGGTTCTGGATGTTATGAAGGAGCTGGCACAGGAAGGCATGACCATGGTGGTGGTTACCCACGAGATGGGATTTGCCCGGGAGGTCAGCAACCGGGTGCTGTTCATGGCAGATGGAAAGCTGCTGGAGAAGGGGACACCGGAGGATATCTTCGATCATCCGCAGAATCCGCGGCTGAAGGACTTCCTGGCAAAGGTATTGTAAGTAAGAGGCGTTTCTGGCTGCGGTGGATCCGGGGCCGGAGGCGCTTTCTATGTATAAGAGCATAAAGGAGAATGTGACATGACAGAGGAGAAGAAGGCGGCGGTGGCCGTCATTGATGAGAAGGCGGAGCTGATTGGCCATGTGGCGGATCGGATCTGGGAGTTTGCGGAGCTGTCCTTGCAGGAGGAGCAGTCTGCAAAGCTGTACTGCGAGGTGCTGGAGCAGGAAGGATTTCAGGTGGAGAAGGGAGTCTGTGGCATCGACACGGCATTTTCCGCGAGCTACGGAAGCGGACGCCCGGTGATCGGCATTCTGGCAGAGTATGATGCGCTGTCCGGGCTGTCTCAGGTGGCTGGAAAGCTGGAGCAGCAGGAGCGGGTGCCGGGTGCCTGCGGTCACGGCTGCGGACACAATATTCTGGGCGCAGGTGCACTGGCGGCGGCGCTGGGGGTGAAGGCTTATCTGGAGCAGAATCCCATGTCCGGCACGGTGGTGCTGTATGGCTGTCCCGGCGAGGAAGGCGGCGCATCCAAGGCATTTATGGCGCGGGACGGCGTGTGGAAAGATCTGGATGCGGCTCTGACCTGGCATCCGGAGGACGTCAATGAGGTGGCGACCGGCTCCACCAACTCCTGTATCCAGACCCAGTACAAGTTCACGGGAATCGCTTCCCACGCCTCCGGAGCACCGGAGAAGGGACGCAGCGCCCTGGATGCGGTGGAGCTGATGAACATCGGCGTCCAGTTCCTGCGGGAGCATATGAGCGACAAGGCGCGGGTGCATTATGCGATCACTGATGCAGGCGGACGCAGCGCCAATGTGGTGCAGCCGAGAGCCAGCGTCCTCTACATGGTGCGTTCCAACCATGTGGCTGAGGCGGTGGAGCTGCAGGCGCGGGTGGACCGGATTGCGGAGGGAGCGGCGCTGATGACGGACACCACCTTCGAGAAGCAGTTCATCGACGGACTTTCCGACACGGTCAGCAACTTCACGCTGGAGCAGGTGCTTTACGACAACTATCAGGAGCTGGGCGTTCCAACCTACACCGAGGAGGAGTACGCATTTGCAGACCGGCTGGCAGAGACCTATCAGGGAAATGACCGGGTTCCGGGATTTGCGGCAGCCAATGACGAGGCGGCACGGGAGCAGGTGATGGAGATGCAGCGGAAGGTGGGACACAAGATGAATGCCTTCCTGGCACCGCTCTACAAGGGAGAATCCTTCCGCGCAGGTTCCACGGATGTGGGCGATGTGAGCTGGCTGACTCCCACAGCGCAGATTCATGTGGCATCCTGGCCAAATGGCTGCCCGGGACACAGCTGGCAGAACGTGTCCTGCGACGGCACGGACATCGGACGGAAGGCGGCAGTTCATGCAGGCAAGGTGCTGGCGGCGGCTTCCATCGATCTGCTGAACAGCCCGGATGTGCTGGCGGCGGCGCGGGCGGAGTTTGAGAAGCGGACCGCATCCGGCTATGTGTGCCCGATTCCGGCGGACGCGGTGCCGGTTGTGCCGGACTAAAGGTCGGCTGACAGCGGCGCAGAATGTGGCAGATTTCCTTATTTTTAGAAAGAGTTTATAAAGATTTAAGCGAGCGAGGGTTTAAAAGCCCTCGCTTTTGTTGTATACTAGAACAGAGATTTCACGGAAGGAGAATGAGTATGGGAGTAAAGGACGAGGAACCGAAACAACCAAATAAGAAGATATTTTACTACTATGGCATCGTGCTGCTGATCACCATGGCGCTGAATATGCTGGTGATGCCCATGATCGAGTCAAAGATGCACCCGGTCATCGAGGTAAGCTACGATGAGTTTTTGAAAATGGTGGACAGCGGTGCCGTGACAGGCGTTGAGATCACCGATGATCAGGTGATATTCTGGCAGGATACGGAGGTGGAGACCTTCGGCGGCATGAAGGCGACCAACCGCCAGCAGTACAAGACCGGTCTGTGGCCGGATGATACTCTGGGGCAGCGGCTGTTTGACAAGGGCGTGACCTTTGGAAAATATGTTCCGGCAAAGCCGACGGTGCTGCAGAACCTGATCGTCAACTGGGTGCTGCCGATTCTGATGTTCCTGGCAATCGGTCAGATCTTAAGCCGGATGATGATGAAGAAGATGGGCGGCATGGGCAATGCTATGACATTTGGCAAGTCCAACGCCAAGATCTATGCGGAGACTGAGACCGGTATGACCTTTGCGGATGTTGCCGGTGAGGAGGAAGCCAAGGAAGCGCTGAAGGAGATCGTGGACTTCCTGCATAATCCCCAGAAGTATGCGGATATCGGTGCATCCCTGCCCAAGGGCGCACTGCTTGTGGGACCGCCCGGAACCGGTAAGACACTGCTGGCGAAGGCGGTGGCTGGTGAGGCACATGTGCCGTTCTTCTCCATATCCGGTTCGGAGTTCGTGGAGATGTTCGTGGGCATGGGTGCGGCGAAGGTTCGTGACCTGTTCAAGCAGGCCAATGAGAAAGCACCCTGTATCGTGTTCATCGACGAGATCGATACCATCGGTAAGAAGCGTGACGGCAGCGGATTCTCCGGCAATGACGAGCGGGAGCAGACCTTGAACCAGCTGCTGACGGAGATGGACGGCTTTGACGGCAAGAAGGGCGTGGTGATTCTGGCGGCGACCAACCGTCCGGATTCCTTAGACCAGGCGCTGCTTCGTCCGGGCCGGTTTGACCGCCGGATTCCGGTGGAGCTGCCGGACTTAAAGGGACGTATTGCAATCCTGAAGGTACATGCCAAGAAGGTGAAGCTGTCCAGCAATGTGGATTTTGACGCCATCGGACGGGCGACAGCCGGAGCCAGCGGCGCGGAGCTTGCCAACATCATCAACGAGGGCGCCCTGCGGGCGGTTCGCCAGGGACGCACGGTTGTGGGACAGGCTGACTTGGAGGAGAGTGTTGAGGTGGTCATCGCCGGATACCAGCGCAAGGATGCGGCGGTTTCCATGCAGGAGAAGCGGATCGTGGCTTACCACGAGGTGGGACATGCGCTGGTGGCAGCCATGCAGAGCCACAGCGCTCCGGTCCACAAGATCACCATCATTCCCAGAACCTCCGGTGCTCTGGGCTATACCATGCAGGTGGAGGCCGGCGAGCGGTTCCTGATGAGCAAGGAGGAGGCGCTGGACAAGATCGCCACCTTTACCGGCGGTCGTGCGGCGGAGGAGTTCATGTTCGGCTCCATCACCACCGGCGCAGCCAACGATATCGAGCAGGCGACCAAGATCGCCCGCGCCATGGTAACCCGGTACGGCATGAGCAGCCAGTTCGGCATGGTGGCGCTGGAGACGGTAACCAACCAGTATCTGGGAGGCGACACCTCCATGGTATGCGCACCGGAGACGGCACGGCTGGTGGATCAGGAAGTCATCCGGATCGTGGGCGAGCAGTATGAGAAGGCTATGGGAATTCTGAAGGCCAATGCCGGGAAGCTCAACGAGATTTCGGCGTACCTGCTGGAGCGGGAGACCATCACCGGGGAGGAGTTTATGGAGATTCTGGACCGGGGAGGGGAAGCCGAGGCAGATGGAAAGGCGGAGACTGCGGTGGAGCCGGAGGCGGTGGCTGAGGTGAAGACGTCGGCGGAGCCGGAGGCGGTGGCTGAGGTGAAGACATCGGTGGAGCCGGAGCAGATGGCTGAGGCAGAGTCGGAGCAGGCGCCGGGGACGAAGGCGGAAGACGCAGAAGTTTAGGATAATTGAAGGAGCGTTACATGATTATGTTGAAGGATGATCGTGTAAGGCTCCTTTTTGTGTGATATACATAAAGGGGGGGCATATGGTGAAGGGGTACGCCATGAAGCAGGCTGACAGAAGCCGTCACTCCGGTTCTCTTATCGGAAGTTGCTAAGCGTTCATTCTGCCTGCGTAACTGCCGCGGGTAACTCGGAAATGTACTTGATGTACATTCCCTCAGACAGGTACCCGCTAAAAATCCCGTCCGGTAAACGGGATTTTTACAGTTACTCCGGCAGCCTGAACGCCAACCAACTTCTCGATTCGTTCACATGTCGTTCCTTGCTTCTGCCAGCCTGCTTCATGGCTGTGTACTGGCTTCACTATGTGCATACCATGTGCGTACAATATGCGTACAAAGCGCACACTATGTATATATCTGCTCGGCAGTTGTGGTTATGTGTATTTATGGGGGACAGAGGTTCCGGGCGACATAGAGCGAGTTTCGCAACTGGTTGGTGTTCAGCATGCCGGAGCAGGTGTGAAATTTCCGTTTTCCATACGGGAATTTCAGTGGGACCTGTTTGAGAAAATGTACATCAGTACATTTTCGAGTTGTCCCACGGCAGCTGCGCAGGCATGATGGACGCTTACCAGTTGCCAACGCAGCGACCAGGAGCCGGAACCTCTGTCCCCCCGCCTCGTCGCGTACCAGACAAGCACACTCTTTAAAACAACCGCTTCCCCCCCGGAATCTTCCGCCCAATCCAGATAATCCAGCAGGCAATCCTCACAACAAGCAGGCTTTCCACCAGATTCAGCAGCCATCCATTGTACTGTGACAGCGGTTCAAACAGCACAGGTCGTAACAGGAAAATCAATGGAATGTGCAGGTAAAAGATGCCCAGAGTGGAGGTACCGACGGTGTCGGCGAACCATACCAGAGGGCAGAAGCGCTTCCGGGGTGTCTGCCCGGCATGGTCGATTTGTTCCTGGGGTGTCGGTTCAGCCGGGGCGGAATGCTTTCTGAGCGTCTGCCCGGCAGGACAAATCCACCGGTTCCAGTTTTGGGTTACAAGCAGGAACATTCCGCAGGCCAGCAGCATGGTGGACACCCAGTAGTAGGCGCTGGTGATGTGAAGTCCCTGCCAGCGGAAGGTGCCGCTTTGCAGGTATTTGATCAGAACCAGGCCGCCCAGACCGGCTGCCATCATAAGGCAGGGAGTGAGGAGCGGGTGGTGGCGGAGACCGTGCAGTTTAGTGGACGGGGACTCTGCCAGCCGCGGTTCTCGACATTTTGTCCGCTGCGGTTCTTGACATATCGTCATCCGCTTTTCCTGATATTCCATCAGCACTGCTCCCAGCATGTAGTACAGCATATAGTTGGAGTAGCGGAAGCTGAAGGGGCTGATCTCTGCAAATGCGGAGACTTCCCAGGGTCCTTTGCCGGTCAGCCGGGCAATCAGTGCAAACAGCAGGTTTCCGTCTGCAACAAGCTGATTGAACAGGAACATCAGCGCCATCAGGTAGTAAGCCAGCTTCCGGTGCTCATCCATGCAGAGCTTCAGGACCGGAGCCAGCAGCATCACCGTGAGCATGGCGTCCATGAACCAGAAGTGGGAGGTCTCCACGCCGTCCAGCGACTGAAACAGGAACAGATAGGACAGCAGGGGGCGCAGGGAGCCGGACAGTGGTGCGCCAAGGTGGTGGTAGATGAGCAGATAAATGATCCGCCAGGCAACCATCACCAGATAGAACCGAATCGTCCGCCGGATATGCTTCTCCATGGAAAAGCGCTGCCGGAAGAACAGAGCGCCGGACACCAGGAAGAAGCAGGGCACGGCAGCGCCGCAGAGCAGCATGAAGATGCTGTCCGCAATACTTGCCGGATTCAGCTGAACATTATGAAAACAAACAACCAAAAGAATCGCAACGGCTTTCAGAAAATCGAGAGCGCGGTCGCGGCTTTTCTGTTCTGACATAAGAGCCTCCTGTGGGATGTAAAGTCTTGTGTAGCTGCTGAACGATGGCTTACTACTGTTAAAATAGGGAGCAGTTACATTCTTACTACATATTGTAAGGGACAGCCCTGCGGATGTAAAGCTTCAATTATTGCTGGCGTATAGGACTACCTGTTTTATTGCCCGGCCTTCTTGAATTTTTCCAGTCTGTAATGCTGTTCTTCATCCAGCTCCATAACTCCATTTTTATAATCATATCCAAACTTTCTGTAAAATTCAGCTGCCGTAATAGACGCAGGTATCTCAACACGAGTTGCTCTTATGTAAAATGGATCCTGTTCCAATGTATGTATGATTTTTCTTCCAATACCCTTTCCATGAAATTCCGGCAGAACAAAAACGGTCAGCAAAATGCTTTCTGTTTCACTTCCCCAAAAGCTTGAAATGGAACCTGTGCCAATGATCATACCATTCCATTCAAAAACATACATATGCGCATAGCTGGCAATGTTCAGAACCTTCCCGGAATCATAAACCTTTGCAAGTTCCTCCATAGCTGCTATTCCATAATCCTTACTGTTGACCTCTAAAAAGTTCCTTACAATAAGCCTGCTGACCTCATCTGCATCTTCTTCTCTGAATCTTCGCACACGAATACAGTTTCTTACATAATTGATCAATGTCATATTCTCATTTACTACTGTATCATCACCAACCCTGATAAAACCGCATTTTTCGTATAAATGACAAAGGCCTGTTTCCTGTTTAATTGTATCTAAACGCCATTCTATTGTATTTGGATAATTATAAAATAGTTGTTCTATCACCTTACTTGCAATCCCTTTATTTTGAAATTTGGGAATTATGAAAATTGGAGCTATCCAATTAACATGTTCATACACCGTTTTACGCTGATGCCACCTAACTCTCACACCCCCAATTTTTTCTCCATTAAATATAATGAAGTAGAAATCAGAATTCTCCTCTGTAATCTTCTCAACTATTCTTTCAAGACTTTCTTTCGCTGGACTTGTTTTCTCATCTTGATATTTTTCATATAATGGCATAAAC
The DNA here is from genome assembly GCA_030536555.1 of Eubacteriales bacterium. Taxonomy (GTDB): domain Bacteria; phylum Bacillota; class Clostridia; order Lachnospirales; family Lachnospiraceae; genus Brotaphodocola. The sequence continues at coordinate 42,199 of JAUNPU010000021.1, forward strand.
GCTTCTACCTGTAGTCTATGCAAACATTTCGCTTCCTCTTTTGTTGCCAATTTCAATTCAATTAAATTATTCATTTCATGCACCTCTTCCACAAAAAAAATCGCACCAAACATTCATTGTCCAGTGCGATAATTCCAATTTAAGATGCAATTATATATAATACATCACTTACATTCTGGTTTTATGCACTAGACGAAAAGACCTGCTGTCTATAAACTAATGCACGAACCCTGCAAAGCTTATAGATAAGTACGTCTGTAATACATGTACATATCACGATTTGAATGTAAGTTCTGATTCATTTGTATACTCTCCCTGTAAGTTTGTTTTTTACAATATCACCTTTTTTTACCTGTGTCAACAGACTATTCTTAGTTTAAGCGTCAACGGACTGTTGCGGTATATGCCAGCGCTGACACATCGCAGATTTTGGCATGGATTTTGGACAATAAATGGCAAAATCCTAAAAAATTGTCCAAAGACACGAGGGATAGCTTGATTTCCAACCGGAAAACAGGGTTTTACGAGGCTGTTTGGACAATTAATGCCGGATTCCATAGAAAATTATCCAAAAATCCAGGAATTTTGGACAATGAAAGGGTGATTTGAAGAAAAATTGTCCAAAGTTATTTTTATGTCAACTGATTTGAACGTATAATCCATGTCTGCGCAGGTGGTTTGGACAATTTTTTGAAATTCCACTGAAAATTGTCCAAATTAAAGTTCTGGGTGACTTCGAGACAGGGGATGTCTGACCGAAGGCCGGAAATCAGTAAAATGAAAGCAGGCAACAGCAGTGCCCCAGCGACCCCCACCAAACCTAAAAAATAATTTGCCTGACAAAAATAAATTTAGGGTCAAAAATAGATGAAATTGGTTGCAAATTCTGACAATTAGTGAGATAATTTATTAGTATATCAATTTTTGATTATTACATTTATAAGGAGGAACTATTATGAGAAAAGCATTAAGCGTAATTCTGGCATCTTCTATGGTGTTATCTCTGGCAGCATGTGGCGGCAGCAAACCGGCTGAGACCACTGCGGCACCGGCTGAGACCACCGCAGCAGCAGAGGAGACTACCGCAGCGGAGGCTGGGGAGACCGAGGCAGCAGCAGAGGCAACCGGAGAAGGCGTTGCAAAAGAGGATTTAAAAGTAGGTTACATTTTCATCGGTGATGAGAATGAGGGCTATACCGCAGCTCACTACAAAGGAGCAAAAGAGATGCAGGAAGCTCTGGGCTTAACGGATGATCAGCTGATCGTGAAGTGGACCATTCCGGAGGATGAGACCTGTTACGATGCAGCAGTGGACCTGGCAGATCAGGGCTGTCAGATTATTTTCGCTAACAGCTTCGGTCATGAGGACTATATGAAGCAGGCGGCAGAGGAGTTCCCGGAGGTTGAGTTCTGTCACGCTACCGGTTATCAGGCAGCTTCCAGCGGTCTGGCTAACATGCACAATTTCTTTACTTCCATTTATGAGTCCCGTTACGTTTCCGGCGTGGTTGCAGGTCTGAAGCTGAACGAGATGATGGCAGCAGATTCCGCTGTGGTACCGAAGATCGGTTATGTAGGTGCATTCCCGTATGCAGAGGTTATCAGCGGTTACACCTCCTTCTTCCTGGGCGTTCGTTCCGTATGTCCGGAGGCTGAGATGGAAGTTACCTATACCAACAGCTGGGCAAGCTTCGATCTGGAGAAAGAGGCAGCAGAGGCTCTGATTGCAGACGGCTGTGTACTGATCAGCCAGCACGCAGATACCACCGGCGCACCGACTGCATGTGAGGCAGCAGGCGTACCGTGCGTAGGCTACAACATTTCTATGATCGCAACCGCTCCGAACAATGCACTGACCTCCGCATCCATCAACTGGGGTCCGTACTACACCTTCGCAACCAAGTCTGTTCTGGACGGAACCGCGATTCCGGCTGACTGGTGCCAGGGCTACAACGAGGGCGCAGACAAGATCACCGAGCTGAACGAGGCAACCATTGCAGAAGGCACCGCTGAGAAGGTAAAAGAGGTTGAGGATGCAATCAAGGCAGGCGAGCTGCATGTATTTGATACTGCAACCTGGACTGTTGGCGGCAAGAAGGCAGAAGACGATGCAGAGCTGATGGAGAAGTACAAAAATTACATCTTCGACGGCTACTTCCATGAGTCTGAGCTGTCCTCCGCTCCGTCCTTCGATATCAAGATCGACGGCATTACCGACAAGACCAACTAAGGATCTTAACCGGGTCAGAAAAGCAATATAAAGTATACATAATCGGGCGAAGCCGTCTGCCAGGTGGTTTCGCCTGATTCCGGTTAAAACCAGATGCCCTGTTTCAGGCAAAACCAGGCGCTCCTGTGGGAGACTCCGGGGCACGACTGGTGACTATGCCAGCCATACCTGAAGGAAGGTCTCAGGACTTTCGCTGAGGTATGTCCGGCAGCGGATATGAAAAGAACATGAGGAGGTCTGTCTGTGGAACAAGAGAGAAATGCGATAGAGCTTAAGAATATCACCAAGCGGTTCGGCAAGGTGACTGCAAATGACAAAGTGAATCTGACTGTGCGAAAGGGGGAGATCCTTTCCATTCTCGGTGAGAACGGAAGCGGCAAGACGACCCTGATGAATATGCTGTCCGGCATTTATTTTCCGGATGAGGGGCAGATCTTCGTGGATGGGAAGGAAGTGACCATTGCCTCCCCGAAGGATGCATTTCACCTGGGAATCGGTATGATTCATCAGCATTTCAAGCTGGTGGATGTGCTGACGGCGGCGGAAAATATCATTCTGGGACTGCCGGGCAGTGAGATTCTGGATATGACATCGGTCAATGCCAGGGTAAAGGAACTGGTGGACAAGTATGGATTCGAGCTGGATCCGGGTCAGAAAATTTATGAGATGTCGGTCTCCCAGAAGCAGACGGTGGAGATCATCAAGGTGCTGTACCGTGGCGCTCATCTGCTGATTCTGGATGAGCCGACGGCGGTTCTGACTCCCCAGGAGACGGACAAGCTGTTTGCGGTACTGCGCAATATGCGCGCGGACGGACATTCGATCATCATTATCACCCACAAGCTCCATGAGGTGCTGTCCCTGTCTGACCGGGTGGCAGTGCTGAGAAAGGGGCAGTATGTGGGAACCGTGGAAACAAAGGGCGCTACGGCAGCGTCTCTGACGGAGATGATGGTGGGCAAGAAGGTGACGCTGGACATCGACCGTCCGGAGCCGGTGAACCCGCAGAAGCGTCTGGTAATTCAAAATCTGACTTGCCTGAACAAGGAGGGTATCACCACTCTGGACCACGCTTCCTTTGAGGCGCGAAGCGGTGAGATTCTGGGCATTGCCGGTATCGCCGGAAGCGGACAGAAGGAGCTTCTGGAGGCGATTGCCGGACTGCAGCCTACCACAGAAGGTGTTGTGACCTACTACCCGCCGGAGGGCGGCGAGGAAGTGCTGACAGACCGGACTGCATCGGAGATTCGCAAGCTGGGCGTGCGCCTGTCCTTCGTGCCGGAGGATCGTCTGGGCATGGGACTGGTGGCAGCCATGGATATGACTGACAATATGATGCTGCGGGGCTACAACAAGGGCCACAGCTTCTTTGCAGACCGGAAGACGCCGAAGACGCTGGCAGAGCGGATCATTGAGCAGCTGGAGGTGGTGACTCCGGGTGTGACCACGCCGGTGCGCAAGCTTTCCGGCGGCAACGTGCAGAAGGTGCTGGTGGGACGTGAGATTGCATCCAACCCGACGGTGCTGATGGTGGCGTACCCGGTGCGGGGACTGGATATCAACTCCTCCTATACCATTTACAATCTGCTCAATGAGCAGAAGAAACAGGGCGTAGCGGTGCTCTGCGTGGGCGAGGACCTGGATGTGCTCCTGGAGCTGTGTGACCGGATTCTGGTGCTGTGCGGCGGAAGCGTCAGCGGCGTGGTGGATGCGAGAACCACCACCAAAGAAGAAGTGGGTCTTCTGATGACGAAGACAGGAAAGGAGGAGCGCCATGAGTAAGGAACCGCTGGTACATATTTCCAAACGGGAGGAAATGCCATTTGCCCAGGCTGTGCTGGTGCGGCTGGCGGCTGTGCTGCTCTCCCTGATCGTGTGTGCATTTGTGATATTTATTCTGACAAAGCTGAATCCGGTGGAGGTCTACAAGGCGATCTTCAGCGGTGCGGTGGGTACCTCCCGCCGGTTCTGGGTGACGATTCGTGACTCGCTGATTCTGCTGTGCGTGGCGATTGGTCTGACCCCGGCATTTAAGATGCGGTTCTGGAATATCGGAGCGGAGGGACAGATTCTGATGGGCGGCTGTGTGACGGCTGCGGTGATGATCTATGCAGGCGATTCCATGCCGACGCCGGTGCTGTTTGCAGCGATGGTGGCTGCCAGCATCGTGGCAGGTATGATCTGGGGACTGATTCCGGCGGTATTCAAGGCAATCTGGAATACCAATGAGACCCTGTTCACCCTGATGCTCAACTATGTTGCCATGCAGATCGTGACCTTCTGCATCGTGTTCTGGGAGAATCCGTCCGGCTCCAACACAGTCGGCATCATCAACTCCAAGACGAAGATCGGCTGGCTTCCGTCGCTGTTTGGCATGAACTACGGCTGGAATGTGGTGATCGTGCTGCTGCTGACGGTGGGCATGTTCATTTATCTGAAATACAGCAAACAGGGATATGAGATTGCGGTTGTGGGTGAGAGTGAGAATACGGCGCGGTACGTGGGCATCAGCGTGAAGAAGGTCATCATGCGGACCATGGCAATCTCCGGCGCCATCTGCGGCCTGGCGGGATTTATCCTGGTCAGCGGCTCCAGCCACACGATTTCCACCAGTACCGCCGGCGGACGAGGATTTACGGCAATCATCGTGGCATGGCTGTCCAAGTTCAATACCTTCACGATGATTCTGGTGTCCTTCTTCCTGGTATTTATGCAGAAGGGGGCGCTGCAGATCGCATCACAGTTCAAGCTGAATGAAAATGCCTCTGACGTTATCACCGGCATTATCCTGTTCTTCATTCTGGGAAGCGAATTTTTCATCAATTACCGGCTGCAGTTCCGCAGGTCCGGGAAGGAAGCATAAGGAGGGCGGATCATGGGAGTTATTATCATCTTTTTACAGAAAGCCATCGCCCAGGGTATCGGCATCCTCTATGGTGCGCTTGGCGAGATTATTACGGAGAAATCCGGCAACCTGAATCTGGGTGTTCCCGGCATCATGTACATGGGCGGCATCGCCGGACTGATGGGGGCATTCTACTACGAGCAGGGGACAGCAAATCCCAATGGATTTGTGGGAATGCTCATATCCTTTGCCTGTGCATTTCTGGCGGCGGTGCTGGGCGGCTTGATCTACAGTGTGCTGACCATCACCCTGCGTGCCAATCAGAACGTGACCGGTCTTGCACTGACCACCTTTGGCGTGGGCTTTGGCAACTTCTTCGGAGGTTCCCTGTCCCAGCTGGCAGGCGGCGTAGGTCAGATCTCCGTGGCTGCCACCGGCGCGGCTTACACGAAGACCATCCCGGGGCTGTCATCGATTCCGGTGATCGGACCGGTGCTGTTTTCCTACGGATTTCTGACGTATCTGTGCATTGCGCTGGCAGTGGTGCTGTCCTTCTTCCTGTCAAAGACCAGAAAAGGACTGAACCTGCGGGCGGTGGGTGAGAACCCGGGAACCGCAGACGCAGCGGGCATCGATGTGACGAGATACAAGTATCTGGCAACCTGCATCGGAAGCGGCATCAGCGGACTGGGCGGACTGTATTTCGTCATGGAATACTCCGGCGGAACCTGGACCAACAATGGTTTCGGTGACCGCGGCTGGCTGGCAATCGCCCTTGTAATCTTCGCGCTGTGGAAGCCGGTCAATGCCATCTGGGGCTCCATCCTGTTCGGCGGACTGTACATTCTGTATCTGTACATTCCGGGACTGGGGCGAAGCATGCAGGAGATCTTTAAAATGCTGCCTTATCTGGTTACCATCATCGTGCTGATCTTCACCAGCTTTCGAAAGAAGCGGGAGTATCAGGCACCGCAGGGACTGGGGCTGCCGTATTTCCGTGAGGAGAGATAAGGGGTTGAAGGCTGAGTGGCCTCAGACAAAAATGAATCAGGAAACACAAAAAGAACACGAACAAATGTTTGCAATTCCGTTGCAGATATGATAGAATAGACCGTGCCAAGAGCCTGTAATCCGGGCTGGCACGGTTTGTTTTATGTAGACAGAGCTTTTTGATTTGGAAGGATTTTGAGATGGCAAAGCAGTATATTAAGATACGAGGTGCCAATGAGCACAATTTGAAGAATATTTCTCTGGACATTCCGCGGAATGAGCTGGTGGTGCTGACGGGCTTAAGCGGCTCGGGCAAGTCATCCCTGGCATTTGACACGATCTATGCGGAGGGACAGCGGCGGTATATGGAGTCCCTGTCGTCCTATGCCCGTCAGTTCCTGGGGCAGATGGAGAAGCCGGATGTGGAGAGCATCGAGGGGCTGTCTCCAGCGATCTCCATTGACCAGAAGTCCACCAACCGGAACCCCCGTTCCACGGTGGGAACGGTGACGGAGATCTACGACTATATGCGTCTTCTGTATGCGCGGATCGGTATTCCCCACTGTCCCAAGTGCGGACGGGAGATCCGAAAGCAGACCATCGATCAGATGGTGGACCAGATTATGGGACTGCCGGAGCGGACGAAGATTCAGCTTCTGGCGCCGGTGGTGCGCGGACGCAAGGGCGAGCATGTGAAGGTGCTGGAGCAGGCACGGCGCAGCGGCTACGTGCGGGTGCGGATTGACGGCAACCTGTATGAGTTGTCGGAAGAGATCAAGCTGGAGAAGAATATCAAGCACAACATTGAGATCATCGTGGATCGTCTGGTGGTGAAGGAAGGGATCGAGAAGCGTCTGACGGACTCCATCGAGACGGTGATGGGGCTTTCCGACGGGCTGATGATCGTGGATGTGATCGACGGGGAGCCGATCAACTTCAGCATGAGCTTTTCCTGCCCGGACTGCGGTATCAGCATCGAGGAGGTGGAGCCCCGAAGCTTCTCCTTCAACAACCCCTTCGGCGCCTGCCCGGACTGCTTTGGCCTGGGCTACAAGATGGAGTTCGATGCGGATCTGATGATTCCGGACCGGTCCTTAAGCATTGCTCAGGGAGCCATCGTGGTGCTGGGGTGGCAGTCCTGTATGGACCGCAATAGCTTTACCCACGCCATTCTGAACGCGCTGTCGGAGGAGTACGGGTTCAGTCTGGACACACCGTTTGAGGAGTATCCCCAGGAGATTCAGAATGTGATCCTCCACGGAACCAATGGCAAAGAGCTGAAGGTTCACTACAAGGGACAGCGGGGCGAAGGCGTCTACGATGTGGCATTTGAGGGCCTGGTGAAGAACGTGGAGCGCCGCTATCGGGAGACATTTTCGGAGAACTCCAAGGCGGAGTATGAGACCTTCATGCGGATCACCCCCTGTAAGACCTGTAAGGGGCAGAGACTGAAGCAGACCTCTCTGGCGGTGACCGTGGGAGATCTGAACATCTATCAGGTGACGGAGCTGTCGATCACCAGATGCCGGGCATTCCTGGAGGAACTGAAGCTGACTCCGACTCAGGAGTCCATCGGTGCGCAGATTCTGAAGGAGATCAAGGCGCGGCTGGACTTCCTGCTGAACGTGGGACTGGAGTATCTGTCCCTGTCCCGTGCCACGGGAACCCTGTCCGGCGGCGAGGCGCAGCGCATCCGTCTGGCGACCCAGATCGGTTCCGGTCTGGTGGGCGTGGCGTACATTCTGGACGAGCCAAGCATCGGTCTTCACCAGCGGGACAATGACAAGCTGCTGGCGACCCTGACCCACCTGCGGGACTTAGGGAATACGGTGCTGGTGGTGGAGCATGACGAGGATACCATGCGGACGGCAGACTGTATTGTGGATATCGGTCCCGGCGCCGGCGAACATGGTGGAGAAGTGGTCGCCATCGGCACGGCAGAAGAGATCATGAAGAATGAGAATTCCATTACCGGTGCCTACCTGAGCGGTCGGATCAAGATTCCGGTGCCAAAGGAGCGCAGAAAGCCCACCGGATATCTGACTGTGCGCGGGGCGGCGGAGAACAATCTGAAGAATATTGATGTGTCATTCCCCCTGGGCATCATGACCTGCGTGACCGGTGTGTCCGGCTCCGGCAAGAGTTCTCTGGTCAATGAGATTCTTTACAAGGCGCTGGCGCGGAAGCTGAACCGTGCGCGGACGATTCCGGGCAGGTTTAAGAAGCTGGAAGGTGTGGAGCAGCTTGACAAGGTCATTGACATCGACCAGTCCCCGATCGGGCGGACGCCCCGCTCCAATCCGGCGACCTACACGGGCGTATTTGACATGATCCGCGACCTGTTCGCGTCCACGGCAGATGCCAAGGCGCGGGGCTACAACAAGGGGCGGTTCAGCTTCAACGTGAAGGGAGGCCGGTGCGAGGCCTGCAGCGGAGATGGCATCATCAAGATAGAGATGCATTTCCTGCCGGATGTGTATGTGCCCTGCGAGGTCTGCGGCGGCAAGCGCTACAACCGGGAGACCCTGGAGGTTAAGTATAAGGGAAAGAGTATTTACGATGTGCTGAATATGACGGTGGAGGAGGCGATGAAGTTCTTCGAAAACATTCCGTCCATCTACCGGAAGATATCCACCCTGAACGATGTGGGACTGTCCTACATCCGTCTGGGTCAGCCGTCCACGGAGCTGTCCGGCGGTGAGGCGCAGCGAATCAAGCTGGCGACGGAGCTGAGCCGGCGCGGCACCGGCAAGACCATCTATATCCTGGATGAGCCGACCACAGGACTGCACTTTGCAGATGTCCACAAGCTGGTGGAGATCCTGCGGAGACTGTCAGACGGCGGCAATACGGTGATCGTCATCGAGCACAATCTGGATGTGATCAAGGCGGCGGACTATATCATCGACATCGGACCGGAAGGCGGCGACCGGGGCGGAACCGTGCTGGTGGAAGGCACACCGGAAGCGGTGGCGAAGTGCGCGAAGTCCTATACGGGGGAGTATGTGAAGAGGTATCTGGAGGATAATAGCGTAAAGTTACTTTCGGGTAATTAGTGACTATAATTATGTAAACTAATAAAAAACAAAAGAAGAAAGCACCACTTTGTGATAAGATAGGATTTGCGAAAACCAAAATCTAAACAAAGGATGGTGCTTTCTATGTATCAAAGTATACTACAGTTTATCGAAAAAGACATCAAGGAAATTGAAAAAGTATTAGGGAATATCCTGACGGGAGAAAAAGATACGGACGACCTGACAAAAGAGGTACAGGACAGGCTGATGAATCTGGCTGCACGCTGGATCAGTGAAATGTATGAAATGCTGGATGCGGAAATCCGTAGCAGTATAAAAAGGAAACTCCATTGGACGATCGAGCAAAGAAATGAACCCAAAGAGCTGTTGGATACAGTCGGGATGCTGCATTTTAACCGGACAGGGTATAAAGATAAAAAGACCGGTAAATACATCTACCTTCTGGATGAAATCCTGGGGTTGAGTGGACATCAGAGAATGACCATAGGCGCAGCTGCAAACATTCTGGAAGAGGCTGTCCTGACCAGTTATGCGAAGGGTGGGAGCGCAGCCAGCCCAAGTGATGCAGCCAGCAAACAGACCGTAAAAAAGCTGGTGCACGAAACTGAGATAGACTTTCCGCTGCCGGAAGTCAGGGAAAAAAGGAAACAGAAATACCTACATATCGTTGCGGATGAAGACCATGTAGCAGCACAGTTCTGGAAGGAAAAGGGCGATCTGGAGAAATCAGAGAGCGGAAATAAAATAAACACAATCATGCCAAAGATCATTGTGGTTTTTGAAGATGTCGTGGATATATCCGGAGAAAGATCAGGAAGCCACAGATACCGTCTGGTGGAAAAAAGGACGTTTTGCGGAGTACATAAAGGAACAGAAGCCAATCTGAGGTTCTGGGAAGAGGTAAGGGATTATATAGCGGCAGTTTATGATACAGATACACTGGAAAAGATTTACATTGCAGGAGATGGAGCGGCCTGGATCAAATCAGGGACAGAAGTGCTGGAGAAAAGCTGCTTTGTACTGGACAAGTTCCACATGATGAAATATATCAATGAATCCGTGAGCCATCTGCTGGACAGCGCAGATGAAATCAAAGAAGAGATCTGGGAAAGCATCAATAAAGCGGATAAAGAAGGGCTGAAGCGGATATATAGAAGTATACTGAAGGTAACGGAAGAAGGAAATAAATACGAACAGGTAAAGGCAGCGAGGAATTATTTTATGAATCAGTGGAACGGAATAGAAAACCGTGTAAAAGATGCAGGAGCGAGGTGGAGATGCTGCGCTGAGGGACAGGTGAGCCATGTATTGAGCGCGAGGATGAGCAGCCGTCCGATGGGGTGGAGTGAACGAGGATGTGATCAGATGGCGAAGCTGAGGGCATATCACTGGAATGTTGGAAAGATAATCGATCTTCTGAGATATCAGAAGAAAAAGGAGCGGCAGGAAGAAAAAAGGAAGGAACAGGAGGAACTGATTAAAGAACTGAGGAAGAAGCAGAAAAACTGGAGTTATGCAGAGCAGATGCGAGCAGAAGTACCGGGAACAGAGCAACACAGCATGAAGTGGATGAGAGATATCATCTACCAGGCATTGGATGCCTAAAATATGGCTTTTTCTGCTTGATAACAATAACCAGGTCAGTAAATACAGAAGTCAAGAGCGACAGCCGTAGGGGACTCTTGAGTTCTGTATTTAGTGACCGTATAATCACTCAGCAGAAAAAGCGGTAGAAAAAAACATCGGAACAGGCTATACTATAGAAAAACTGATCTGAATTTTTATCTCATGGTGGAATCTCGCCTTTTGTTTCCGAATGTAAATTGACGCTATCCTGGAGGATTTTACTCATTGACAATTTTGATGGCTGCTCATATAATAAAGTTGTAAGAATTCATTGTTGAGGTCTTACAGTATCGCAGTTTGAAGCAGACAACTTGAGTGTCTGTTGTCGCTATCATGTTCACGGCTCTGTCAGAAGAGTGGTGTTCATAGACAATTCGGGGGTTTGTACATCTCCACAGTCTGACTAGGGAAACCGAAAGAAAATGTACCAAAAGGCTTCGTATTCAGCGAAGCCTTTTGCATTACGAGGAGATTAAATGGCAGATATACTATATGAAGCAGCATTAAAATACAAAAAATTGCAAAATTTCAGATATGATATATTACTTGGTCGCAAGTGTAAAAGCCATAGAATTATGTTACATTTTCCACCAGAGTCTTTCTTTCATTTGGCAGGATTGCAACATCTTACTGATATTACATTTCCATCAAAAAACAAAGAAAGAATTTATAAGGAAATCCTGAGTGGAAACATTACTTCTGATCAACTTAAAAAGTCGGTGTTCTACAAAGCTTCTTTCATAGAAGAACGACTTGCTAATTTGTATCTTATAGAATCAATGCTTGTGGATCAAAGTGTCAACTATCTAATAAATACCAAGGAATACGGAAAATATACGAAAATCAAAGCCGATTATCTTACGGAGTATCATCTGAAAAATGATCATTCAATATTCTATTTATTTTCAGTGAAAGAGTTAAAAAATCCCCAATTTGAAAATGAATGTAAGGGCTGTTCGTTTTTTAAAAAACATAAAACAGATTATACGAATTGTACTTCGAAGACAACGATATTATATATCAGGCGTATCTGTAACGCAGGTGCAGTAAATGAATCTGTGGAGGTTATTTATAAAAATCCGTCCTATAATGAAATTGCCTAGATACCAGAAAACGCCGTAAAACCAGAGAAAATGGTGGCTTTACGACGCTTTTTCGATTCATACTATGACTGATTGCGGGAATTCTTCAGACTCAGCCCTCCATCAACTCCCGCACAATCCCCGGAATCTCTGTCAGCTTCTCCATCTGGTAGTCCGCCAGACTCTGGTCGAAGTGGAATCTGGGGTCGATCAGCGCGGCTATCTTCATCCCGGCGCGGGAGGCGGCGGTGACGCCGAAGGAGGAATCCTCGATGGCAAGGCACTCCGACTCCGGTAAGCCTAACTGGGCGGCGGTGAACTGGTAGATCTCCGGGTCCGGTTTGCTGCGCTCGAACTGTGCACCGCTGACTACGATGGGGAAGTAGTGGCTGATCTCGTTCTCCCGGAGAACCCGCTGAATCAGGTCCAGCTGGGTGGAGGAAGCAAGCGCCAGCTTGAGTCCCATGCTCTGAAGCTCATCCAGGATGCCGCGAATCTCCGGGCGGAAGATGGCGCGGTAGTCCAGCTCGGAGAAAACATCCCGGGACTGGTAATACTGATTGCGAAGCTCTTCCCAGGTCTCGCCGGTGTTCACAGCCTGCGCCATATAGGTCCAGGCATCCTTCCGGGACGAGCCGACCATGCCGAACAGGTCTTCCAGCTTCACCGACGGATTCTTCTTCCGGGCGAATTCCAGATCACGCTTCAGATACTCGATCTCACTGTCGATGATGACACCGTCCATGTCGAAAATTACTGCTTTTATCATATAAGAAGGTCTCCTTTGTACATTTTGAAATCAGATTCGCCTTCTATTGTAATATAAGGGAGTGAAAGTTAGCAAGAGGGAAAATGACGGCAGCGCTGGACATTTCTCAAAAAATGTTGCATAATTAGCCATATGAATTTGAAAATGTCAAAAAGAACACGAGCAGGGAGGAACGTATGAAGCAGGAAAACTGTTTGCGGGTAAGGATGCTGGGCGGATTTTCCATGGAATATGCCAATCGCCCGATTTCATTTGGAAAGAGAACACAGAGTCGGTTCATCCAGCTGTTTCAGCTTCTGATGCTGCATCAGGAAGGCGTGGGGAAGGATCAGCTGATTGAAGCGCTCTATGGTTGGGAGGATATCGGCAACAAGAACATCTGCCTGAACAATCTGGTGTATCGTCTGCGAAAGCAGCTGGCGTCAGTCGGTCTGCCGCAGGATGAGTATGTGAAGGTGAGCAGCGGTATCTGTGTCTGGAATGGAACGATTCCGGTGGATTCCGATGTGCAGAAATTTGAATATGAATATGACGCGGCGCTGCACACGGAGGATCCGGACCGGCAGGTCAGCCATCTGATGTGTGCGTGGAACACCTATACAGGGGAGCTGCTTCCTCAGCTTGCCAGCGAGAACTGGGTAATCGAGGAGAGCGAGCGGCTGAAGAAGCTGTACTGCGGCTGCGTGAACAGGCTGGGACAGCTCTTAAAGTCCCGGCGAGAATACCAGCAGATGCTGGAAGTGTACAAGACGGCAGCTGATTTGTATCCCTTCGAAGAATACCGGGGGGGGGGTACTGGACAGCCTTGTATTGCTGGAACGCTATGAAGAAGCACATCAGTACTACAATGATACCATACGCCTGTATACAGAGGAGTTAGAGGCACCGCCGTCCAAGGAGCTGATGGACAGATTCTGTGCTATGCGGGAAAAACTGGTCCAGCGGGAGAATGCATTGCCGCAGATTCAGGAGAATCTGATGGAAGCGACACGGGAGAAAGGCGCGTATTTCTGCGCATACCCGGGATTTGTGGACGTGTATCACGCCATCTGCCGGGGTACGGAGCGCAACGGGCAGACGGCGATCCTGATGATCTGCAATCTACAGCAGATTCAGAATGCCCGCGAGAAGCGAAACAGCCAGAGCGTGTCCGAATGGCTGCGGGAGAGCATCCGCTCATCCCTGCGCCGCGGCGACATGTGTACCCGATACAGCCGGAGCAAATACCTGATCCTTCTGACCGGCGTGCGGGAGGCGGATTGCGGCATCATTATGAAGCGAATCAAGAACCGGTTTGAGAGCAGCCGCAGCACCGAGGGCTACCGGCTGGAGTTTTCCGTAGCAAAGGCAGAGGAGTCTCTGGAACTGCCTCCGGAATCATAAGACACATCATAAAATCTATCATATGAAAATCATAAAATACAAGCAGAAGGGCTTCGCGCGACAGAATGCGCGATAGCCTTTCTGCTATTCTATACATAATAAACGTAACGGTCTGTTACAGCAAATCTCTATGAAAATGAGTAAATATAGGGTGAGGTGGAATGCATGAAGGCTATTAAGAGAGAATTTAAACAATATTTTGCAATGCTTCTGGCAGTGTGTATGTTGATCACATCGTCATTTCAGGGCATTGCATTTGCGGAGCCTAAACCGGAGAATATTGATGTGCTGCTTCGCCTGAACGGAGAAAAACTGCAGGAGGAGGCGTTGAAAGCCATCCGTTCCGGCAGCGTATATGAGAATCAGTGGCATTTTCAAATGACAGGCGGAGATGTGGATTTGGTGGAAGCCGACGATTACAGCGCGGTCTTTGACCAGAGCACGGGCGAGATTTATGAGCTTGCCAGCATCCCATACGAGGCATTTGCGGCAGAGGAGGAGACAAGCCCCTCCGACGCGGACAAAGCAAGCCCGTCCGATGCAGAAACTGCAAGTCCATCCGATGCGGAGCCAACCGAGCTGCGGAACAAGCTGCCGGACAAGGCAGAACTGAAGCTGTTCGTGAAGTTAAACGGAACAGCGGCAGACATCATGGCATCTCAGGATGCAGCCGAGGCATCAGAGGCAACTCCGAGCGGAGCGGAATCAGACAGCGAAGGCTATGAGCTGCAGGGCGACGAGCAGATTATATTCCTGTTTATCAATGGAACCGAGTCAGAGCTGACCTTCCAGGTGGAGGTTGACGGCACGGCGCTTCCGACAGTAGTGGTAGAAAGCAAGGAAGCCCTGATTCCTTCCATGGATGACGGTCCGGCCATCTCCGGCGGGGCATCCGCTGGCGGCGCAGGTGGTTCCGGATCAGGCGCAGGCAGCGCAGACCCGACCGAGACCAGCCCGGTGGAAGGAAGCACTGCGGAAACTGACGAAGCCGAAAATGAGACCTCCGGCGAGACTGACGCGACAGAGGAAGGCAGCGAGGCAGAAACCCCGAATCAGACCGAAGAAACCGATGAGAGCGATGCAGCCGGTGAGACCGATGAGTCCGGTGAAGATGCCGGAACCGAAAGCGGCGGAAATACCGACGAGAGTGCCGGGACGGAGACAGACGGCAATACTGATGAAAGCGCCGGAACGGAAACCGGTGGAAATACCAGCGAGAGCGAAGGAACAGAAACCGAAACCGGCGGAAGTACCGATGAAAGCACTGGAAGCGAAGCCGGTGGAAATACTGACGAGAACACCGGAAGCGAGGCCGGTGGAAGTGCTGGCGAGAATGCTGGAAATGAGGACAGCGGCTCTATTGAAATCGACACACCGGATACCGGCGCTGATTCCGATGGAAGTGGAAACAGTGACGCAGCAGACGGCGGTAACAGCAGTACCTCCGCCGAAACCGAGGTTACGATTCTCGGAAGCGCAGATGGACTGACCGGCAGAAATTATGCTACCGTATCCGCACATCAGGTCAATCGGGTGATGGCTGTGGAAGATGGTCGTGAGGACGGAGATATCGCCCTGATCGATGACATTGGCGCAGAGGAATCCGAGGTAACAATTCTGGATGACGAGATGATCTACAACGAGGATGTGGAGATTTACAGCGATGGCGAAGATGGAAGCGAGCCAACCGCAGTGGTATTCCCGTCTGTAGTGGCAACCAGAAAACGAACCGAAGGCGTGATGCGCAGAATGCTCCGAATGGCAGCACCGGCACCGACAGCAACACCGTCCGGGACGAGTGATGGCGTGGGGTTTGGAACGAAGCAGATGACGGCGTCGGTGATGGTGATGGCACTGGATTATCCATCAGATCCTGCAACTTCAGCAGAGAGAACAATCGAGCTTTCTCGTGTGAATATAAATAATTCAGGTGTTACTCTTGCTGCGACAGAATATGTTTATGCAATATATGTTTATCCGAAAACATTGGCTAATAGTGGTAGTAAGTACTGGATGCCATTTAGTGCATATACGGTAACATATTATGATGGCAGTCGGAATCGAGCGGTGCAGATACAGACCCAAAATAGTGAACAGTATGGTTTTGAAGCTAATACTCCTTACTTTAGAATTCCGGCAGCACTGAATGCTTTTAATGCTGAAGGAACCGTAACAATCAAGATTAATAACACATATAGGGAAACGGGAAGCACTTCTTCGAGTACAGTATGTTTGAATACAGAATTTATGATTCGTCAGGGACTTGCAACAAACCCTAAGGCGAATGAAATACATAGTACAAGTTGGAATGCTAATGGCTTAGAGTCTTCGAGCCTTCTTACAGCTGGATTCAATCTGAAAAAGAATGAGGTTTCAAAAGCTGTCTGTACAAATGTGTATGATGTTCCTTCACTCATTATTTCAAAGAAGGTAAATGCACCGCAAGAATACTTGAATGGTCCCTTCAGGTTTGATGTAACGATAAGAAATGGTGGCATCCATATGGTTACAGGAGAAGGAGCGGAAAGTGTTGCGGTTCCATCAGATATTGCATTTCCATTTACATTATCAGATGGTGAAAGTGTTGAGATTAAAGGTATTGACCGTAATGCAACATATGAAATAACGGAACACGAGTATACTGATTCAGAAACAGGCTTTCAGTCAAAGCTTGATAGAGTTGAAAATGATGGTAACAGTGAAGAACAAGTAACCGTAACAGGAGACTTTAAAGGAAAAGATACTTTGCTGAAAACTAAGTCAGCTTATATGTTTTTCCTTACATATGCAGGTTCAGATACAAATCCGATTTATAAAGTACGTGCAGGTAAAATTCTATATGATGCGAATGGCAATTACATTAATCATAATGGAGACATTGTTGATTCTCCAGTATATGGTTTTGCAGACTCTTCAATGCATGCCATTGGAGAGGGAAAGGGAGGTAAGCAAGCTAACTTTGATGACATGCTACAGCAGTTAGGGGCAATATTAAATCAGGATCCGAATTCTTTTGAATTTTATTATTGCGATTATGACCCTAATGACTTCACTCATATAGATAATATAGATCCTGAGGAAGGTGATTTGTTTCAACCAGAACATGTCGAAAGTAAAAAGGATCGTCAGGTTATAATTTGTGAAAACAGAATTTATCTTTTGAATGAAGCAATGAAGTTTGTAGAGACAGAACGATTTAAGCGGGAGAATCCGGGATATACCATTGTATCGGTGTCAGATACCAAATACGAGAACGTAGAATATACCAAAGTAGATGGAACGAAGGCGCCTGTTGCTACGATTAAATTAGGTATTACTTGCGAAAAAGCAACCCATAATGTAAATGTGAAGTACTATAACAAACTTGCATACGGACAATTTGCAATAGAAAAGCAGGTAGTTGGTGATGAGCAGGCCAAACAAAATCAGTATAGTTTTGATGTACAATTACAGGATGGTGCTGGACGTGATTATAATGGAATCGTGTCATTGGTACAAAATGGACAAGCCAGCATGGAAACACCAGTTGATGGTAAGTTAACTGTGAAATTAAGTGATAGTGAAAGAGTTTCTTTTACTGTACCGGCAGGTGTAAAGTATACGATTTCCGAGAGTCCGTTTGATGATGGAGCTTATGCTACAACAAATACCAAGATTCAGGATGAAAATAATCAGACGTTAGAAAGCGTAGAAAACCAGACTGTAAGTGCAGAAGAATCAAAATCATACACATTTACGAATACGGTCGAACCATATAAAACGCTTAAAGTAGAGAAAAATGTGGTGGGAGCAACTGGCGGAACTTATCCATTTACGATTAGTCCGATTGTTAAATCTGATGGTACACCATTGATTTCCAGAGTTGATGGAAAAGCAATTACTGATGGAAAATTTGATGTGACTGTAGGACAGCCGGTAGAATTTAAAGTTAGTCCCAATTATACAGATAATTTTACCATTAAAGAGGAAAATCAAAATGGTGCGTGGAAAACAACAGTAAAAGTAGGTGATGCTGTAGCTGCTACGGGAGTATTTACTGAGACTGCAAAGTCAGGTGATACGGTGACATTTACTAACTATTATTATCAAGTGGCTTTGGAAAAAGAATTGGATAATACAACAACACAACCAACTACAGGAACAGTAAGTTTTAATTTATATGACGAAACACAGGTGGAAAATAATGTATTAAAAGCAGATGCAAAACCGCTGGGTGAGTCCTATACATTTAGTACAAATGATTTTGTTAAAATGACCAACGAAGGCTTTGTTCTTAGTAATCAAAAAGATATTGCGTTCAATGATATAGGAATAGGAACAACGAAGGAGTTTTATCTGGCGGAAACATCAACCATGCCTGGCTATGAGATGTTGACGGATTTAATACATATTACTGTAAGCAGAGATGTAAATGGAACTTTGACATGTACAGTGAAGGCAGATGATCCAAATAAACATCGTTGGGCTATGTCAACAGAATTGACTACAGATTACAAATATGTACTTCGTGTAACAAACTACTCCGGCGTAGAACTTCCGGAAACAGGTGGCATGGGGCTTCTTCTCTGGGACCGTCAGGCATTGCTTCTGATGATGCTTGCAATCATGGGATTGGGCGCAGAAGTGCTTTACCGTCGCAGATGTTCTATGGATGATGCAGAGTAAAAGAATCTGAAATCTTTGTCAGTATAACTGTGAAGGAAGGGGCTGTGAGTATGAGGGAATATGCAGACATCGGAAGTCCCGGCGGATAGCCGGGAAGTCCGAATAAGGCTAGGGTTTCATTTTCAAAATTAAAATAAATAAAAAGGAAAGGAACAAATATTATGAAGAAAATGAAAAAGTTTTTAAGTATTATTTTAACAGTAGTTATGGTGTTAGCGATGGCGGCACCGGCATTTGCAGCAACAATTACGGTGAATACTTCTTATGCAGGTGAAAAGTATTCAGCTTATAAAATTTTTGATGTTACTAAAGTAACTGGTGCTGAAGATAAACCGGGCGAGGCATCTGGTTATGCGTATACAATTAACAAAAATAGCCAGTGGAAGCAGGATGTAGAAGGTTATACTGTAAAAGTTGCTGGTGTGGATGAAAACGTGTTCCAATTGACAGAAGCTCAGGATGATCCTACAACACTGATTGTATCAATTAATGAAAAAGTTGATTTTAACACAACAACAGCAGCAGAAGCGTTCGCAGAATACTTAGCATCAAAACTGAATGGTAAAACTGCAGACGATACGGCAACATCGGCAACAGTAACTGGGACAGATGAAATCAAAGCAACATTTAAGAGTGATTTAGCAGAAGGCTATTATTTTGTAACTACAGGTCTTGGCTCTCTGTGTATTTTAGATACAACAGATGTAGAAATCACTGAAAAAAATATTATTCCATCATTAGTTAAAAAAATTGTAGTTGATGATAAAGAACTTGATACAACAACAGCAAAGATTGGAGATACTGTAAACTATAAAATCACAGTTACTGATGGAAAAGGAACAAATGAGGGTATTATTGTATATGACCTTATAGAGTCTGGATTAACGCTGGATATGAATACTGTAAAAGTGCAAGTAATGGGTACGGATGCTTTAGTTGATGTGGATGAACAGTACTATACAGTAGATTCAAAAGCAGGTGAAATTGATAATACAAAGTATAGCTTCAAGATTACTTTAAATGCAGATTATGTGGCGTCATTGGATGAAAATGATGAGGTATATATTACATATTCTGCAATGTTAAATGATAAGGCAGAAATTGTAGATGATACTGTTGATGGATCAGAAACAAATGATAATACAGCATGGTTAACATATTCGAAACAGAAAACAGAAGAAGATACTGTTACCGTAGTTACGTATAAATTTGGTTTGATTAAAACCGATAAAGATGGAAAGATTTTAAGTGGTGCTAAATTTAAAATGTACGATAAGGCCACAGAGGGTAACGAAATTAAGCTTTTCAAGAATAGTGATGGCACATATCGTCCGGCATTAGAAGGGGAAACAGCTGTTGAAGTTGAGGCTGGAAATGTTGTAATTCAGGGACTTGGGAATGATACATATTACCTGGAGGAGACAGCTGCACCTGCTGGATACAATAAATTAGAAAAACGCGAATATATTACTATTGATGCTAGCAATAACTTAGTAACAGTTGATGAGAATAGCGTATATGTTGGAGGTGGACTTCGTGTTATTAACAATACGGGTACTCAGCTTCCATCCACCGGTGGCATCGGTACGACCATCTTCTACTTAGCAGGCATCATCCTGATGGCAGGTGCAGTATTCTTCGTCATCAGAAGCAGAAAGAACAGCAGCGAGAACTAATATTTGACAGTGGGAAAGGATTTTAAGGTTCATGAAGAAACACTTATCAACATTCATTTTCATATTGATATTTCTCCTGGGGCTTGGAATCCTGATGTATCCTGCGGTCAGTGATTATGTAAACGAGAAGCATGCCTCCCGTGCCATTGCCTCCTATGATGATTCAGTGGAGGAGCTGGCGCCGGAGGACTACACGAAGGATTTGGAGGACGCGCGGGCGTACAATGCGTATTTGTCCCAGTTCTCCAATCTGAGTGTGGCTGCCCGGTCGGAAATGGACCGGACGGACAGTCCTTATGAGTCACTGCTGGATGTGACAGGCAGTGGAATCATGGGGACGATCAATATTCCTTCCATTGATGTGCGGCTTCCGATTTATCATGGCACCGACGAGGGGGTGCTGCAGGTGGCGGTTGGACATTATCTGGGATCTTCCCTTCCTATTGGCGGGGAGAGTACCCATGCGATTCTTACCGGACACCGGGGACTGCCGTCGGCGCGGTTATTTACGGATCTGGACCGTCTGGAAGTGGGGGACATTTTCTATCTGAAGGTGCTGGGAGAGATTCTGGAGTACCAGATCGATCAGATTGAAATTGTGCTTCCTCACGAGATGGACAGTCTGGCAATCGAGGAGGGGCATGACTATGTGACGCTTGTCACATGTACGCCTTATGGAATCAACAGTCATCGGATGCTGGTGCGGGGAAGCCGGATCGCATATGATGGCAACTATGAGGAAAAGGTGCCGATGAAGCCGGCGCCGAAGGATTCTGACGTTCCGCCGGAGGTTCAGGGGCGGGGACTCAGTCAGAGACAATGGACGATTATTGCAGTGATGGCATTTGCTGCAGCGATTTTATCAGGACTTCTGCTTCCGGGAAAGAAATCCAACGGCAAGAAGCAGAAAACCGCTGAAGGCAGCAAGAACGGGCGGGAAGAAGGAGGCCATTCATATGATGAAAAAACGAAATAAAGTGGCAGCTTTTCTGACGGCATGGATACTGACGACTCTTTGCTTATGCCAGGCTGTGTTTGCTGCTCAGACCGCGGGGATTGATACGACACGAAATACTTCACTGACCCTTGATTTTCAGGGAACGGGTAAGCGTGCAACGATCAATCTGTTCCGAGTCGGTGAGTGGGACGGAAGTCAGGGCAAATACGTGCTGACCGGTGATTTTGCATCATCCGGAGCGCAGCTGGACTGCCCCACAGCAAATGATGTAGAGAAAAATGCGGAAACCTTGATGACATATGCGGAGTACATTCCGAATCAGCTGAAACCGCTGGCGTCTCTGGAGACTGTGGACGGAAAGGTGAGCTTTAGCGGTCTCACCAATGGTGTCTACTTGTTCTACCAGAAGCCGGAGGCGGCTGCGGATAATGTGGTGCTCAAGGCATTTTTGGTGAGACTCCCGTCGCTGAATGTGGAGGGAAATGGCTGGGTTTACGATGTGACCAGCTATCCGAAGTACAGCGACAAATCGACACCGACCAAGCCGGGAAATGGCGATGGCGGCGATGGAGGCAGCAGCGGAGGAGGTGGCGGTGGTCGGACGATTACCACGATTCCTTCAAGCGAGGTACCGATGGGCGGACTTGTACCAATTGACCCGCAGCCGGTGCCGCTCGCACCGCTTCCGAAGACCGGTGACACCGGCGCATCGACAGCTTTCTATATGAGCATGATGCTGCTGGCAGGTGTCGCATTACTTGGAATCAGGGCAAAGAAGCAGAAGTGAAGAGAACATTCAGTGATGTGAAAAGCTGAATTATTTGAACACAGGGAATCCCTTTTGAAGCCATGGAAATGTGGCTTTGAGGGGGATTTCTGCATTTTTGATTTATTTTTTTTATTTTTGTCATGAAAGGCTTGTGCTAAATGCAAAAGTGTGATAAAATTTGTGCAAAGCATAACTCATTTCTATTGATTCAGAGGGCATCTGCCCTGTCG
>JAUNPU010000022.1 GCA_030536555.1 Eubacteriales bacterium
TGGCCGATCACCCTCTCAGGTCGGCTACTGATCGTCGCCTTGGTGAGCCGTTACCTCACCAACCAGCTAATCAGACGCGGGTCCATCTCATACCACCGGAGTTTTTCACACGGTGCCATGCAGCACTGTGCGCTTATGCGGTATTAGCAGTCATTTCTAACTGTTATCCCCCTGTATGAGGCAGGTTACCCACGCGTTACTCACCCGTCCGCCGCTCAGTCATAAGTGAAATCAATCCGAAGAAATCAATCACAAATGCTTCGCTCGACTTGCATGTGTTAAGCACGCCGCCAGCGTTCATCCTGAGCCAGGATCAAACTCTCAAATAAAAAGTTTGTTTCCCGATTCAAAGATTAACCACTAGCTAATCATTAAACCGTTCTACTGTTGTTTGGTTTGTTACCATTCAAATCTCATTTACACTTCATCGTATTTGATGAAATTGTTTTAGAATTTTCAAGGTTTTGCATATTATTCAATCTTCAATTATCAATGTTCTTGTTTTGTCTGACTGCTCTCTCGCAGCGACTTGTATATAATACAACATGGTTTTACAAATGTCAACACCTTTTTTCAACTTTTTTCAAAACTTTTTTCAAGCCGCTTTTTGGGGAATCCGTCCTGGTTCGCCCGCAGTGAATTCTGCTTTGCCGGTTATGAATAACTATAGTAAGAATGCCTGACGTGATTACGCTGATGCTTGCGCCGTGAAGTTTGGACAATTGTACCCCCGTAATTCATAAAATTATCCAATCCATGTTATAGAAACTACCTTTTAAACCATAAAAGCATGCGTTTTGGACAATTCTGACTGGAATTCCCTGAAAATTATCCAAAAATCCTGAGATTTTGGATAATAACGGCTTAATTTCAAACATAATTATCCAAATTTGCTTTATGTAAACCGATGTCTATTGCATTCCGGATAAACAAAGCTCCCATAGCGCGGCACCGCCTCACTCCCCCGGAGATTGCCACAATCCGCTGCGACACCGCCTCACTCCCCCCGGAGTTTGCCACAATCCGCCGTTACACCGTCACAGTCAGCCGTAGCACCACCACATTCCCCCGGCGATTTCCACAGTCAGCCGGGGCGCCGCCACAATCTAAGCCGCCCCGGCTGAATATGGATCCTCATCTTAAAATAATGCTTCTAATATATTAATGCGTTCGCTGCGCCTCACTCTTCCGCTTCTGAATCGCAGCCTCGGAAACGTTCAGGGAGCGTTCCGCCGGTTTCTTCTTCTTCTTCTGCTGCCCGCTGCCGTTCATACTCCGTTCTTCCTCCATCAGGCTGCCAAGGCTTGTCTTGACCCGCACCTTATCGACTTTGGCTTCCAGTTTTTTCTGAAGATTCTCCCGCTCCATCGTCACATAGGTCTCCATCATAAACTCGCGCTTGCGCAAATCCCGGGTATAGGTGTCCCAGACATCATTCGCCTCCGGCATATCCGGGGTCCGGTTCCGGTCGTACTCCTTCAAAACCGCCAGTTCCGCCATCGCCCTCATGGTTCCGCGAAGCTCCTTCAGAGACTGGGGCATCAGCGGATTTGTTTTGTCAAATTTGATTGCTGCATCATCCGGCTCATTCACGATACGATCAACAATCTGCATCACCTGTTCCATACTCTGCTTTTCTCCCGCGTCCAGCCAGCGACTGAACCGATAGGCTTCCATCTGCTTCCTGCATTCCCGAAGCTCCATCCGGTTCAAAAACGGCGGATTTTCCTCATGCTGCAGGTAAATGTCCATCCCGCGAATCTCCCGCAGCTTCTGGAATGTGGGACGAAGCGTTTTTCTCTCACTGTCTAAGCGAACCACCTCCTGCAGCGCTTCCTCCGAGGTGGCGGGTGCAGGAAATGCACCTGTCGCGGTCTGTGGTTTCATGTCCAGATTTCTCTGAACCAGACGCCCCTCCGCCTCATCCATCAGCGCCTCCTTCGTCCACATCTGATCCGCCACCTCCCGCATGCCAAGGTTGATCCGTTCCTCCTCAAACATCATGGATTCCATATCGCTTACATTTTGAAAGTTCTCCACCTCCTGACAGCATTCATCCCATACCTTTTCCGCACCAAACACACACAGACGGCTGTAAAAGGCCAGCTTTTCTGAATCCGGATATTTTTTGGAGCATTCTGCTTCCAGAAGCCCGCGAATCTGATCTGCAGAAAGATCCAGACATTCCTGTGCCTCCGACACCTGCATGAGCAATTTCTCAGTCTTCTGTTCCACCATCCGGCTATGTTCCCTCGACTTCGTATCCAGCTCCAGGTGACCATTCCGAATCGTCGCCCGGTTCCGTTCCAGCGTTTCACGCCACTTTACCTGATTCTCACGATATGCATCCATCTCCGGTGAAGCGAACAAGTCCAGCATTTCTCCCTGCCGGTTCCACTCCGCCATTTCCTTCCGTAAGCCGGCGAAATGCTCCCGTTCTATCGCAGAACGACGTTCTCTCTCTAAGGCAACATTCCTCAGTTTGTCGCAGAATCCATCAAGTGCAGCATGATGCCGCTCCTCCCGGTGTTCATCTTTCTGCCACAGCTCCTCAACCAGCTTCTCCCGCGGTGCCTCGCCGAATGCACGACTGAACATGCCGCGGCTTTCCCATTCTTTCTGACTGTATTCGTGGATATCCCCTATAAGCGGTACCACCCGGAAATCCATGATACCGTTCACGGTCTCCTGGCTCATAATCATCTCGACCCGGTGATTGCCGGAAATCATAGCCGCTGCGGCAAGCGCCGACATCCGTCTTTCCTGCTGCCTCACCGTCATTTCGGAAATCTGGTCTGCATATCGCTCCTTGATCGGCACACCATCGACCAGCAGCATATCGTACTTGTCGATTCCCATAATCTCCTGGTTTTCCAGCTGAATATTGTTGCCAAGGGCTGATACTGCTACATCCGAAAATATCCGGCTAAGTGCCATCTCGCAGGAAGGATCTACCGTTGCCCCATCTGCCATCCTGTGACCACCCATTGCGGCTTCCGCATACGGAAGCTGAATTCGGATACCCTCCTGCATCGGCTCCCCCAGTGCCATTGCCATATTCATCCGGTGTTGCTGAAGGGCAATGTTTGCATTCACACTCCAGGATTCCTTCGGCATGCTTGCCTTTGAAGGTTTTAAGTTGATATCAAACCCGTTTGTCCGCAAAAAATCTCCATTGATATACAGGCTTAGCTGCACAAGCGCGTCCTGCTTCATATTAAATATCATCCGGTCCTCCGGTGTCGGATAACGACGGTTAAAATACTCCGGATTCTCCCTGCTCTTTACCATCACTGCCTGAGCTGTTCTCGTTATCTGCAAAAGCTTCATCAGGTCTTTTTCGCTGGAGTTCAGCACCTCCCTCTCGCTGTCTTCTTTGTCTGGTCTCTGCGTCAGACAGGTAAGGTCCAGATCAGCCAGTTCAAATGTGTCAAACCGGTCATACATGTCATCCAGTACCTGATACCGACTGGTCATGTCCCCATGATAAAAAAGTCTGTACGCTTCCTTTGCCTTTCTGGTGATGTCCTCATTCGTGTCGCCTTCGTCAATTCCCATAGAAACGATATCATCCAAATCCCTGTTATCTATCTGAAAGCTGGCGGTCTTCAGGGTTTCCTCTGATTCGTTTAACAGCTCCTTATCAATGCTCGCTCCGATCAGATTCTGCTGTGCAACAAATCCTTCCACTGCCTCACGCAGAGCTGCTGACATCTGCACACCCGTAAGGATCTGTCCGGGCTGTCGGGATGGGTCCTGCGTCTCCAGCTTCATCCGTGCCACACAGTTTTCCATTTTCACCCGACCTTCCGCCTGACTTGCCCTGGCGCGATGCTGCTGCCAGATAGCATCCAGTGTCTTCCGGGATTTTTTCACATTGTCAAGAAGGCGATCTCTGTCTGCCGGGGTGATCTCATCCTCTGTACCGACTCCTGGTATCATGTCCTCGATGTTCTTCTGATACCGTTCCAGAGCTTTCCGTTGATTTTCTAAATCTGATTTCAGTCCGCTTGCGCTTATGCATTCATCCGACGTTCTGCTCCAGACACTTCTCGGAAGGGTTACACGCTTTTCTTTCTTCCGCTCTTCTTCCTCCTTCTTTTGCTCCATATAGTTCTTCGCCGCGTCACTTCGGCCCATATAAACACTGCGAATCCGGCGACGCGCCTCCGAAGACATGCTTTCGCTTCCCCGCGTCGCATCCAGCATATACTCCGCGTACTCCTGCTCCTCCTGCGGGGTCCTCAGTATACGCTTCTCTCTGACATCATAAACATGAAAAATCCCCGCCTCTGACACCGGTTTTCTGATACCGCTATAGCTGCCATTCTCATCTAAACCTGCATCCTTTAAGAACTCT
Organism: Eubacteriales bacterium; assembly: GCA_030536555.1. Taxonomy (GTDB): domain Bacteria; phylum Bacillota; class Clostridia; order Lachnospirales; family Lachnospiraceae; genus Brotaphodocola. Next base: position 4,361 of record JAUNPU010000022.1, read on the forward strand.
ATGGCATCCTGAAAAGTCTGATTCCCTTCCCCGAGTACTTCTTCCGGACGTTCCAGATTACTTATTGCATTTGAAATGCTCATTATTCCTGCCCCGCGCAGCATATACCCTGCAGGTTCTGTCCAGCGAAGATAGAAATCGGAACATTTTCTCAGGTCCTCTTCTGTAAACTGCTCCAGTAGTTGTTCGTGCAGGGGAGATTTTCCTCCATGCGAATAATCAACACCCTTATAATTCATGAACATGCTCTGACTTTCTGCTATACTCATGATCTCCGTAGCCTGAAGAAACTGCTGACTATGCCTGTACATCCCGGCAGCCACCGCCATCACCTGCAAAGCATCTGCAGGATTCTGCAATAATTCAGCATAGTTATCCGGAGTAATCTCCCGGCCCAGATGCTTCTCAAGATTCACTCCCAGTGAATAGCTTTGCCATCCCATCCATGCATCTGCCACATACCGACACAGATACTCCGGTTCTTTGTAATGTTTGACAAACTTTTTACCAAGCTTTTTCCTTTCCGCGGCAACATTACGCCACAGAGCAAGCTGCTCCTCGGATGGCTCCAGCGTTCCGGATGCAAACTTATACGCCTCACCATTTGTATCCTTAAGCTCATCTTTCTCGTTGAGCAGCATGGACATCTGAATATCGTAGAACGAATAGCCCTGCTTCATAAGCTGTCCGTTCAAAATCGACGTATAGCTGATTGGTCTGGACTGGAATTTGATGCCGCCTACAGCTTTCATCCACTCATCCATCCTTTTTGCTTTCTCCATTTCCTCTTTTTTCTTTGATGTGTACTTAAATCCAAAACTTAGTTCAAATACCCGTTTATCCAGTTCTGAGTCGTTGACAACAATAACATCGTGAGCAATCGCCTCCAGCATTTCTTTCTCTGACAGTTCCTCATTTAATTTGATTCCAAACATAAAGTACCTCCTGTTCCCAGCCCGCCATGTATTACACTATCATGATGCATGCTTTGATTTTTGCATATTCTGTCACCATTATATCGTTATGGTTCTGTATTGTCTACATTCGCTCACGCAAAAGATTGCGTCGTTCACACAGCCAGCGCTTTGCTTCCCACAATCAAAAAACTGTTGTTTCCACAACTTTTTAACTTTACAAATACAGAAAAACGTATTATAGTATAACGAAACCGGTTCAATCATGTATATTTATAGGAAAACCGGAATATTATCCCGGGAGGTAAGACAATGGTATCATTATATGAAGGCGGCGTATATCTGATCAACGGAACCGAACTGGTAGCTGAGACTGACAGCATGAAGGTCAAAGCGCTCACAGGAAAAGACGCTGACAGGGAAACCGCAAAGCAGGGCACCATCGCCTATTCTATTCTGAAAGCACACAATACATCCGACAATATGGACCATCTGAAGATTCGCTTCGACAGCATGGCTTCTCATGACATTACCTTCGTGGGAATCGTGCAGACTGCCAAGGCATCCGGCATGGAGCAGTTCCCGCTCCCCTATGTGCTGACTAACTGCCACAATACACTCTGTGCAGTGGGCGGAACCATCAATGAGGACGATCACATGTTCGGACTTTCCGCAGCCAAGAAGTACGGCGGCATCTATGTACCGCCTCACATTGCAGTCATTCATCAGTACATGAGGGAGATGATGGCAGGCTGCGGCCGTATGATTCTCGGCTCCGACAGCCACACCCGCTACGGTGCACTCGGCACCATGGCCATCGGTGAAGGCGGCGGCGAGCTGGTAAAACAGCTCTTAAGAGACACCTATGACGTAACCTATCCCGGTGTTGTAGCCGTTTATCTGGACGGCGCTCCCCAGCCGGGCACCGGTCCTCAGGATATTGCGCTTGCCATCATCGGCGCCGTATTCCAGAACGGCTACGTGAAGAACAAGGTTATGGAGTTTGTGGGACCTGGCGTGGCTTCCATGACCACCGATTACCGCAACGGCGTGGACGTTATGACCACCGAGACCACCTGTCTGACCTCTATCTGGAGAACCGATGAGGATACCAAGGCTTATCTGGCAAAGCACCACCGGAAAGACGCATACCGGGAGCTGAATCCGGCTCCGGTGGCTTACTACGACGGCTGCGTATACGTGGATCTGTCCACGGTCAAGCCGATGATCGCCCTTCCGTTCCATCCCAGCAATGCCTTTGAGATCGACGAATTTAAGGAAAATATGACCGACATTCTGGCTGACGTGGAGAAGGAGGCCCGGAAGATTTCCGGCGGCAAGGCTGCTTTCACCCTGCTGGACAAGGTATCCGGCAAGGATTTGATGGTACAGCAGGCTGTTATCGCAGGCTGTGCCGGCGGCACCTACACCAACCTGATGGAGGCCGCTCATGCATTAAAAGGAAAGAACTGCGGCTGTGATGAGTTCTCACTGGCTGTATACCCGTCCTCCCAGCCTGTATTTGCGGATCTGGTGAAGAAGGGCGCTGTGTCGGATCTGATGAACGCCGGTGCCATCATCCGCACCGCATTCTGCGGCCCCTGCTTCGGTGCCGGAGACACCCCCTGCAACAACGGTCTCAGCATCCGTCACACCACCCGCAACTTTCCCAACCGGGAAGGCTCCAAGCCGGGCAACGGACAGATGGCGGCGGTGGCACTTATGGATGCCCGCTCCATCGCGGCAACCGCAGCCAACGGCGGCAGACTCACCTCTGCCTGGGAGCTTGACTGCTGGAATGATATTCCGGAATATGAATATGATGACACTTCTTATCATAATCGTGTATATATGGGCTACACCAAAGGCGATGCGGCCAGAGATCTGGTCTATGGTCCCAACATCAAGGACTGGCCGGAGATGAGCCCGCTGGCAGACAACATTCTGCTGAAGGTATGTTCCCGGATCATGGACCCGGTAACCACCACCGACGAACTGATTCCGTCCGGTGAGACCTCCTCCTACCGCTCTAACCCGCTGGGTCTGGCAGAATTCACCCTGTCCCGCCGGGATCCGGAGTATGTGGGACGTGCCAAGGCAGTCGATCTGCTGGAGAAAGCCAGAGTGAAGGAAGGCGCAGCGAAAGAGCTCACGCTGGAACCGGCACTGGAAGACATTTTCCGGACCATCCGCACCATTCCGGGCAGCGAGGACATTTCCGTTCAGGATACGGAGATCGGAAGCATGATCTACGCCGTGAAGCCGGGCGACGGCTCTGCAAGGGAGCAGGCAGCCAGCTGCCAGCGTGTCATCGGCGGACTTGCCAATATCTGCCGGGAATATGCAACCAAGCGTTACCGCTCCAACGTGATGAACTGGGGCATGCTTCCGTTCCAGATGGAAGGGGAGCCGCAGTTTGAGATCGGTGACTACATCTATGTGCCGGGCATCCGCAAGGCACTGGACGGCGATCTCTCCTCCATTCCCGCCTATGTGGTTGCGGCAGACGGTGTCCGCCCGCTGAACCTCTATCTGGCTGATATGACCCCGGAGGAGCGTGCCATCGTCAAGGCCGGATGCCTGATCAACTACAACCGGAACCGGCAGTAAGGCGACGTTGCCGCCTTCAACCGCAACAGCAGCTGAAACATGACAGTAAGGAAACACAGCAAAGAAAGGAGCATTTGCCATGGTCAAAACAAGCTATCTGGCGCAGTTTTATGGAAAATCACAGAACTACACCGACATTCCGAATAAGTGGTACAAAGAGTATAATGTAAAGAAGGGTCTCCGTAATGAAGACGGAACCGGTGTCCGCATCGGACTTACCCGGGTAGCCGACGTTGTGGGTTATGAGGAGACTGCCGAGGGCGCCATTCAGGCCATCCCCGGAAAGCTCTACTACAGAGGCATCGACGTAGAGGCTCTGGTAAAGGGAAAGCACAACAGCCATTTCGGCTACGAGGAGGTCTGCTTCCTGCTGCTCTTCGGCTACCTTCCCAGAAAGGCTGAGCTGGACCGGTTCTGCGGCATTCTCCGGGACAATTACACGATTCCGGATGAATTCGTGGAGATGAACCTGCTGCGAAGCCCGGGCAGAAACCTGATGAACTGTCTGCAGAATGCGGTCCTCAGCCTGTACAACTACGATGAGGACCCGGATAACATCGACGTCTATGAGACGCTGGTGAAGGGCATCAGCCTGCTGGCAAAGCTTCCGTCCATTGCCTGCTATGCATACCAGAGCAAGGTACACTACTTTGACCGCGACAGCCTGTTCATCCACTACGCCAACCCCAGCTACTCCATCGCAGAGAACTTCTTAAGCCTGCTGCGCAAGGACCAGCAGTTTACTGATAAGGAAGCACAGCTTCTGGACACGATCATGATGCTGCATGCAGACCACGGCGGCGGTAACAACTCCACCTTCACCAACGTGGTGATTGCTTCCACCGGCACCGATATCTATTCCACCATCTGCGGAAGCATCGGTTCCATGAAGGGCCCCAGACACGGCGGCGCCAACATCAAGGTGGCTGAGATGATGGATGTGGTTCTGAAGGAAGCAGGCGGATACAAGGCCGATGAAAAGGCTCTGCGAAGCGTTGCGGAACGGCTGCTGGACAAGGAACTGTACGACCAGTCCGGTCTGATCTACGGCTTTGGCCACGCGGTTTACACCATTTCCGACCCCCGTGCGGAGATGCTCCGGGCATGCTGCAAGGTGGTTGCCCAGGAGAAGGATAAGATGACCGAGTTCAACTTCCGCAGAAGATTTGAGAAAGTTGTGCTGGAGGTCATGAAGGAGCGCAAAGGCGTTTCCATTCCTACCAATGTGGACTATTACAGCGGATTTGCCTATGAGATGCTGAACATTCCGAGAGATCTGTACACCCCTCTCTTCGTCTGCAGCCGTCTTGTGGGCTGGGTGGCTCACAACATTGAGAACAAGCTGTATGACGGACGGATCATGCGTCCGGCAACCAAGTACGTTGGAGAAAATATTGACTATACACCGATGGAGGACAGATAAGGATGAAGCAGACAATTACCGTATTTAAAGGAGATGGCATCGGACCGGAGATCACCGATGCGGTTCTGGAGATTTTAGACGCAGCAAAGGCGGATCTGGACTATGAGATTTTCAATGTAGGTGAGGCAGAGTACGAGGCTCACGGAGCGCTGATTCCCGATGATGCATTTACGTCCTTCGAGAAGACCCGGGTGCTGTTAAAGTCCCCGATCACCACTCCCGTGGGCAAAGGCTTCCGCTCCCTCAACGTTATGATGCGCAAGAAGTACGACCTGTATGCCAACATCCGTCCAGCCAGGTCCAACGCGGCGATCAAGACACCTTTTGAGAATGTTGACATCGTGATCTTCCGTGAAAATACCGAGGATCTGTATGCCGGTGTGGAGGAGATGATCGACAAGGACACGGCTCATTCCATCAAGATCATCACCAGAGCCTGCAGCGAGCGCATCATCCGGGACGCATTTGAGTATGCTGTCAAGCAGGGAAGAAAGACCGTCACCTGCGTCCACAAGGCAAATATCATGAAGCTGTCCGACGGCTTGTTCCGTGACATCTTCTACGAGATCAGCAAAGAATATCCGCAGATTGAGGCGAATGACAAGATCGTAGACAACACCGCCATGCAGATGGTGATGAATCCTCAGCAGTTTGATGTGATCGTGACCGAGAACCTGTACGGCGATATCATTTCCGATCTGTCCAGCGGTCTGATCGGCGGTCTGGGTCTGCTTCCTTCCAGCAATCTGGGCAAGGACTTTGCCATGTTCGAGGCGGTACACGGAAGCGCACCGGACATCGCCGGCAAAGGCATCGCCAACCCCACCGCATTCCTGTGGTCTGCCTGCATGATGTTAGATCATCTGGGCAAACAGGAGGTGGCTGCCCGCATCCGCAGGGCTGTGGATGCGGTTCTGGCTGACGGAAACTGCCTGACCCCGGACCTTGGCGGTCATGGCACCACCGCTGCCTATAAGGACGCGATCATTGCAAAGCTGGCGTAACGATTGCAGTTTACCCTATTAAACAGAGCAGCGACAGGTGTTTGATTTCACCTTGTCGCTGCTCTGTTTTGCGTTGCTCTGATTTCTATTTTTCCCGCCGGTAGCCTAATGCCCGGATTGCATTGAGGATTGCCAGCACCGACACGCCCACGTCGCCGAACACCGCCGCCCACATGGAGGCATATCCCAGTCCCACCAGGATCAGCACCAGCACCTTGACGCCGATGGCGAACACGATGTTCTGCTGCACGATGCCCATGGTCTTTCTGGCAATCTGCATGGCATCCACAATCTTGGACGGCTCGTCATCCATGATGACCACATCCGCCGCCTCCACTGCCGCATCGGAGCCGATACCGCCCATGGCGACGCCCACATCCGCTCTCGCCAGCACCGGTGCATCGTTGATGCCGTCACCCACAAATGCCAGGGTCTTCCCGGCAGATTTTCTGCCCAGCAGCTTCTCCACCTGCTCCACCTTGTCGCCCGGAAGCAGGTTGCCGTAGACCTGATCGATGCCCAGCTTATCTGCCACCAGTCTGCCTACCTCTTCCTTATCACCGGTCAGCATGACCAGACTGCGGACGCCCTGTTCCTTCAGTCCCTTAAGGGCGGCAGGCACATCGGCGCGCACCGTATCGGATATGACGATAGCCCCCAGATAACGGCTGCCCTCTGCCAGATACAGGGTTGTTCCCTGAATGGATGCCGGAGTATCAATGGTCACCTGCTGCCGGTCCATCAGCTTCTGATTGCCGATGTAAAGCTCCTTCCAGCCGCCGTCCACCAGTACCTGTGCGTGGACTCCATGTCCGGACAATTCTTCCACATTGCCGATGCGGGATGGGTCGATATCCTTCCCATACGCCTCCTTCACAGACAGGGCAATGGGGTGATTGGAGTGGTACTCACCCAGAGCTGCCAGCTCCAGAAGGGTCTGCCGGTCCCCGTGTACCGGTGCCACCTCCGACACCTGAAATCTGCCGGTAGTCAGGGTTCCGGTCTTGTCAAATACCACCGTATCCAGCTTTGACAGGGCTTCCAGATAGTTGCTGCCCTTCATCAAAATACCATGCTTTGAGGCTGCGCCCAGACCGCCAAAGAAGCTTAAGGGCACGGAAATCACCAGCGCACAGGGGCAGGATACCACCAGAAAACTGCAGGCTCGATACAGCCAGGTACCCCAGCCGCCGCCGATGAAAACAGGCGGAAGCACTGCCAGAAGCACCGCCAGACCAACCACGATCGGCGTATAGATTCGCGCAAACCGGGTGATGAAGTTCTCTGCTTTTGCCTTTCTGGAGCTTGCATTTTCCACCAGCTCCAGAATCTTTGCCACCGTGGAATCATCGAACAGCTTTGTGGTCTCCACCTCAAGCACACCGCTTAAGTTGATGGAACCGCTGACCACATTCTGCCCCTCTTCCACCTCCACCGGCATGGATTCGCCGGTCAGAGCCTTGGTGTCCAGACTGGAGCAACCCCTGCGGATCACACCGTCTAACGGTACCTTCTCACCGGGGCGAATGATAATGGTATCACCGATCTCCACCTCATAGGGGTCCACCTGCTCTTCCACTCCGTCACGGACCAGATTGGCATATTCCGGGTTGATATCCATCAGCTCCTGAATGGATCTTCTGGAACGGTTGACCGCATAGTCGCTGAACAGCTCGCCCACCTGGTAGAACAGCATTACCGCAACCGCCTCTTCCAGAGAGCCCACAAAGATCGCCCCGATGGTGGCAACAGTCATCAGGAAATTCTCATCAAATACCTGTCCGTGGCGGATATTTCTCACAGCCTTCATGGGAATATCATATCCCGCGAACAGGTAGGCAGCCAAAAACGGAATCCATGCCAGGCTGCTCGTTCCTTCTATTATGATGGCGCTGATAAAGAATATGGCACTGACCGCCAGTCGAATGACCATTTTTTTCTGCTTTTTTGTCATAATTTACACCTTATTTCACTCTGTTTTCTTTCTGTCTGCACCGAAGCTCCGCTGCTTCCCAGGATCCTACCGGATTACCTTGAAGTCTGCCTCCGGCTCGATCTTGTCCTTGATCTTCCTCGCTGCTTCCATCAGTTCCTCTTCTCTTCCGTCCTCCACTTCCATGATCAGGCGCTGCGTCATAAAGCTTAAGGATGCGCTCTTTACACCCTCTAACTTCTTCACGCCTTCCTCAATCTTGGCTGCACAGTTGGCACAGCATAAGCCTTCTAACTTGATGATTTTCTTCATGTTCCTGTTCTCCTTTTTCGTAATTTATTCTTCAATATGCTCCATTCCCTGAGCCAGAATGGTCTGGATATGGGCATCCGCCAGACTGTAAAATACGGTCTTTCCCTCCCGCCTGAAGGACACCAGACGCATCTGCTTTAAGATCCGAAGCTGGTGGGAGATCGCCGACTGCCCCATCTGTAAGAGGGTTGCAATATCACACACACACATCTCCGACTGACTCAGTACATACAGGATCTTGATGCGGGTGGAATCTCCAAAGACCTTGAAGAACTCCGACAGATCCAGAAGCTGCTGCTCGTCCGGCATCACCTTCTCCACCTTCTCAACAATCGCTTCGTGGACATGCATGAACTCGCAGGAGCCATCCTCCACTTCCTGTTCAATCCTGATTTTCTCCGCTTCTGTCATCCATTCCCTCCTTTTCAATCCGTTATCATATGAACAACTATTCATATGTTTATATTAGCACATTTCTCCGGAATGTCAATACACAATTCGAAATTTTATCGATTGCTTCAAAATATGGAAAAGCCTGTACAAAGCCACATCAACATTCATGTAGCTTCATACAGGCTCTTTCTTATGCTTCTTCCATATATTTCTGCATATCCCTTCGTGATCTCTGAATATGCCGTTTCATAAACAGACTTCCCAATTCAGCATCTTTCTGTTGAATTGACTGCAGCACCCGTTCATGCTCCACAACACCGCTTTTTGCTCCAATCGTCCGACTGGCTGTATAATGATACTTGGTGTTCTCCTCGTTCAGAATTTCCATTACCCGCGCAAGAATCGTATTGCCAGTTCCCTGTGCTATCGTCAGATGAAAATCTCTGTCTGCCTCATAAAACACTGCGTTGTTCCGATCATACTGATGTTCCCGCATCACTTCTAACAGTTCAGACAGTTTATCTACGTTTTCCTGATTATAGTTGTCTATAAACATCCGCACACATGCCGGTTCTACAATTTCACGGAATTCCAGAATGGTGATAATATCATGCTGGTTCAATATCAGTTCCGGTTTCAGCTGATTCAGCAAAGAACCCGCATCATATTCCTCTACATAAGTCCCATCACCCTGGCGCTTCTTCAGGATTCCCATAGCCACTAATTTTTCAACTGCTTCTCTGACAGTCGCTTTGCCAAATCCGGTTTCCTGTTGGAGCTGGGTCTCCGTCGAAATCTTCATACCCCGTGTCCAGATTCCTTCCCGAATCCTGCTCTGGATATACTCTACCACCTGATCACTAGCACTTTTTCTCATAAGGTCACTCTCCCATATTCATCTGATGTTTATTATAACCTTATGATTTCGCCTTCGTCAACGCCTTATTTCTTTTTTCTGGAGTCAAAAAATGCTTTTAATCTTCCCAGAGTAGACTCGGAAGACATAACTACTGCAGAAGTTGCAGCCTCTTCATAAGCGCTCTGTGTCAGCTCACGCAGGTTATGGGTATTGACAATTTCCTTGGTCATCTGAAGCACCTTTCCATCGTTTTTCAGGATACCCTCTAATATGGTATTGACACCCTCATCCAGCTGATCTGCCGGATATACATGGTTAACCAGCCCCCACTCGTATGCCTGTGCAGCACTGATCTGTTCACCCGTAAAAAACATCTCTTTTGCGCGATTCAAGCCAATCAGATTGGCGAGACGATAGCTTCCGCCCCATCCCGGCATAACTCCCAGACCTGCTTCCGGCTGCGCAAATCTTGCTTCCTCGGAGGCAAGAATCATATCGCAGGACATTGCCAGTTCCAGACCTCCGCCCAGAGCATACTTCTCTACTTTTGCGATTACCGGAACCGGAAGCGCCTGCAAACGTCTGAAAATCCGATGTCCATTCTTCACCCAATCCTGAATATTATCTGCATTCAGAGTTTTCAATACGTTAATATTGGCTCCAACAATAAATGACTTTGGAGATGCACTCTGTAAAACCACCGCGCGAAGCTCTCTATCCTTTTCAATCTCGCTGATTGCATTCTCAAGCATTGCCAGAGAATCCCAGTCAAGCGTACATGGATGTCTCTCATTTTCCTCAATGATTGTGATATAACCTACCAGTTCTTTCTTTTCATACTGAATTAAAGTTGCCATTTTCTACTCCTTCCTGCTTCTTTGCAGACATATTTTATACATTAAAAATATCCTTATCCATTACCTTCAGATTCTCAGAAACCTCCGGGACAAAATCCATATGCGCCAGAATATCCTTTTCCAGATCGACGCCAGGTGCGATTTCCACCAAAACCATCCGTCCATTCTTCCATTCAAATACCGCACGCTCCGTCACATACAATACCGGCTGTTTTACACTTTCCGCATACATACCGCTGAATGTAATCTGATCAACATCTGCCACAAACTTGTGAATCTGCCCTTCCTGATCTATAATCAGCTTTCCGTCTTCAACATGTTCCTTCAAACCTTTTGCCGTAAACGTACCACAGAACACTACTTTTTTAGCTCCCTGGGAGATATTGATTGCACCGCCGCAGCCTGACAGTAATTTACCGGTTTTGGAAGAATTCACATTACCGGTTTTATCCGCCTGGGCCATACCCAGAAAACACACATCAAGACCTCCACCGTCATAGAAGTTAAACTGGGCTGTCTGATCAATCATTGCATCCGCATTGTGTGATACACCGAAAATAATACCCGGCATCGGCATACCGCCAATGATACCCTGTTCCACCGTAAAATGCAGGGAATCCAGATATCCGTCTTCTCTCGCCACTGCTGCCACACCATCCGGCATACCGACTCCCAGATTCACCACGGCATCCCCTTTCGGGAGTTCCTTCGCCGCACGTCTTGCAACGATTTTTCTTGCACTCATTTCCATATTCGGAACATGGTCAAAGGGAATCCTCACATTTCCTGCCAGCGCCGGGTCATAAACACGCTCGCAGGTCTGCTTCTGCTCCGGATCTACCACAATATAATCCACATAGATTCCGGGAATCACAACATCTTTCGGATGTGCTTTCTGCTCAGACAGATATTTCACCTGCGCAATCACAATGCCGCCGCTATTATGCGCTGCCTGTGCCAGTGCCATGCCGTCCAGCACTGCCGCCTCTTCTTCGTAAGTAATATTTCCGCTGCAGTCTGCTGTTGTCCCTCGTACCAGTCCGATATCAAATTTCATAGACGGATAAAACAGCCATTCTTCCCCGCCCAGTTCAATTACCTGTACCAGTTCTTCTTTTGCACTCTTATTCATCTTTCCGCCCTCTACGCGGGGATCAATAAAGGTATGCAGACCGATTTTTGTAATAACTCCCGGCTTGTTGGCTGCTACAGCCTGATACATCTGAGAAAGCACTCCCTGCGGGAAGTTGTATGCCTCGATTTTCTCTTCCTGTGCCAGCTGTGCCATCTTAGGCGCCATGCCCCAGTGCCCTGCAATATCACGTTTTATAAGCCCCTCAAAGGCAAGCGCATCTGTTCCCAGCGTATCCTTATCGCCGATTCCATTGGCATGATAGATTGTCAGGTTCCTCGGCGCTCCTTCCGTCTGATAACGGCTGCCGATTTTGGTCAGAATCAGAGATGGTTCGCATACACATCCGCCAGAACCAAGAATCGCTACCGTCTGATTATTCTGTATTAATTGTGCAGCTTCCTCTGCACTGATTATTTTTGCCATTTTTCTATCCTTTCTTTTCATTTCTGCTGCCCTGAATCAAAGGAGATCCGGGCGAACCATTCTAATCACCATCAAAATAATTTCCAGCATACCATAAAGGACTGCAATGGTCACAACCCAGCACATGAAATATCGAATCACAACTCGGAACGTAGATTTTCCATATTCATCTGTAACACACTCCGGCGGAACATGCATTTCATTCTCCTTCTGTGTTTCATTCTCTTTTCCATCACGTTTCATACCATCCCAGTCCTTTCAAGGTTAAATTCAGAACCACTCCGGACGAATCATTTTAGGTATTAACAAAATGACATCCGGGAAAAATGCCACCACCAGCAATACTGTCATAATTGCAATCAGATACGGCATAACTGCCATAAACGAGCGTTCTACCGGCATTTTTGCTATCGAACCGGCAATCAGCAGGCATATTCCATACGGAGGTGTGATCAGTCCGATTGCCAGGGTGATAACCACAACCAGTCCAAAATGAATCGGTGAAATGCCAAGGGTCAATGCCACCGGAAGCAGCACCGGCACGAACAATGTCATAGCCGGAATCGCATCCATAAAGGTTCCGATAAACAGGAAGAATACGATTACAAGTACCAGGAAGACGATCCAGTTCATATGGTTATTTGTAAAGAACTGCTGTACCAGCTTTGATACGTTATAATAGCTTAACAGCTGTCCAAGCGCTGTAGCCGTAGCAAGGGCAAACAGAGACTGTGCCGTCATGGTAATCGTCTCAATAAAGATCTCCGGCAGCTCACTGACCTTGATTGTCTTAAACACGACACATCCCAGGAACATTGCATATACACAGGCCACTCCGGATGCCTCCGTCGGAGTTACAATACCAAACACCACACCTCCGATGATAATAAGCGGGGTAAGCAGGGATGGAATGTATTTTACAATCATTTTCAGGATATCTTTTACCTTCACCCGCTCATAGCTCGGATAGTTGTACTTCTTCGCATGGAAATACACGATTGCCATCTGTGCCACACCAATCAGTATGCCCGGGATAATACCGCCCAGGAACAATGCACCAACCGACGCACTTGCCAGACTTCCGTAAATTACCATAGGAATACTTGGGGGAATGATAACTCCGATGGTGGAGGATGCAGCAGTCACGCCGACTGCCTCCTCCTTGGAATATCCGTTCTGTTCCATGCTCGGAATCAGGATTTTACCGATACCGGCAGTATCTGCCTGAGAAGAACCGGATACTCCGGCGAAGATCATGGACACCAGAACATTCGCATGACCAAGTCCGCCTTTAAAATGACCAACCATGGCAATTGCCACCTCAATCAGCTGTTCCGAGATCTTGCCTCTGTTCATCAGATTTGCAGCAAGAATAAACAGCGGAACTGCCAGAAGTACAAAGGAATTCAATCCGGAAAACATCTTCTGTGCCACAGTGATTGCCGGAATATTGTTCATGATCATGATTCCTACCAGAGTTACGATTCCCAAATCATAGGCAATCGGCATTCCGATAAACAGCAGCGCCAGAAATATAACTACAAGAATTACTGCACTCATCCCTTTTTCTCCTTTCCATATGTCTGATAAACTTCCACCAGATTACTTACCGAATAGAACGCCATCGTAAGTCCCGATACAATCAAGGCTGACCACGTATATCTCTGGCTTATCCAGGTAATGGAAGTCAATGTCCAGTTCCAGAACTGTCTGGTCAGCATCAGACCACAGTAAGCCACATACAGGCTGAACAGAAAGATGATAACGTAAATAAATGTTTCCATAACCAGTTTCGCCATTCCCGTTACTCTGCCTCTGAAAAAATCAAATGCAAAATGCTCATTTCTCTTCAGCATGACTGCCGCTCCCATCAGGATGGCCCAGATAAAGCAGTACACGGAGATTTCCTCTGTCCATGTAATCTTGATAAACGGCACATATCTGGTCAGAATCTGAATGATAATGCAAATCAGAAATGCAATAAATAAAATCATGCTGAATATACATTGTATTTTTTCAACCAAATCAGCTACTCTCTTCATCTCTATACCTCTCTTATTTTTTCAGTGCATTAATCTGTTCCAACATATCGGTCAGCTCCAGACCGGCTGCCGCATCAATACGAACCTGCTCCGTCATTTCAATCAGCGGTGCTTTATCAATTTCGATAAAGTTTACGCCTGCATCCTGCATCTCCTGCTTATACTTGCCTTCCAGCTCCAGATCGACCTCTCTCTGCTTTGCTACCGCTTCTGCCGCCGACTCGTCTACCACCTTTTTCAGGTCATCCGGAAGGGAGTTGTACTTATTTAAGGAGATCAGGAAGAATCTGGTCGCTACGTCATGCTCCGTCATCGTAATATTCTTACATACCTCATAGTGTTTCTGCTGCGCAATCTGAGAAAAAGAATTCTCTGCTCCATCAATGACTCCGTTCTGCAATGCCTGATAAATCTCATTGAATGCCACGAACGTCGGCTGTACTCCAAGTTCAGACCAGAATGCAATCTGAGTCGGGCTGTTCTGGATGCGGAATTTAAGATCCTTCATATCCTCTACCGTCTCAACCGGTTTGATCGTATACATATTTCTCACACCATCTTTAAAGTAACCAAGACATTTAAACAGACCGGACTTTTCTTCTACAAGCTGGCTCATCTTCTGTCCCGGTTCTCCGTCCATAACCTTCTCCCAGTGTTCCAGATCCTCAAACAGATAAGGCAGAGAAAGAAGATCTGCAGCTTTTACACTCTGTGCCATGAAGGAAGGCGCAGAAATGATCATATCCACCGTTCCGGTTGCCATCTTCTGTACCAGCTCATCCTCGTTGCCGCCAAGCTCTCCATTCGGATGAACCTCAACAGCAATGCGTCCGCCGGATTTTTCTTCTACCTGTTTCTTGAATTCCATCATACCGGCATGGAAGGAATGTTCCTCGGTTGAAACGTGTGCCGCAATCAGCTTATACTCTGCATCAGCCGCCGCTGCAGCCTCACCTGCTTTTGCAGTTTCCTGAGCGGCCTGCGTTACGGTATTGCCTGCTGCACTGTTGCATCCGGTAAGTGCTGTCATTCCCGCTACTGCTAATGCCAATGCTTTACTCCAATAACTTTTTCTCATAATGATGTAACCTCCATTTTAAATTTTGTGATTATGGGAGAATAGCGTTCCGCGGTTTCGCTTATTCATCCGATGTTTTTAAATTGTTTTCGTTGATTCATCCGGTGAATTTATAATAACACAATCACTATTTTGTCGTCAATTGTATTTATGCTTAATTTATTGCGATATTTCTTGTGTATTTTTACTAATTTCTTTTTGTAATCACCATATGATTAATTTTATTTCATAATGTTTCATCAGGATTCACCCGCTCTTTAATCGGTATAGAAAATATCCTCATCCATCAGCTTCAGCTGCTCTGAAACCTTTGGAACAAAATCCATCTGGCCAAGCACATCTTGTTCCAGATCCACGCCAGGTGCAATTTCCACCAGAATCATCCCATCTTCTCCCAGTTCAAATACAGCTCTTTCTGTCACGTAAAGTACCGGTTGTCCTACAGAGACTGCATATTTTCCACTGAATGTAATCTGATCCACGCCAGACACCAGTTTTCTAATCTGTCCTTCCTGCAGAATATTCAATTTTCCATTGCAGATTTCAACTTTCAGTCCTTTCGCCGTAAATGTTCCACAGAATACAACCTTTCTCGCATTCTGCGAAATATTGATCGCCCCGCCGCAGCCAGTCAGCATTCTTCCTGTCTTTGAAGAATTTACATTGCCAAGTTTATCTGTCTGTGCCATTCCCAGAAAGCAGACATCCAATCCGCCTCCATCATAAAAGTCAAACTGCGATGCCATATCAATGATGGCATCCGGATTATGGGATGTGCCAAAAATAACCCCCGGCATTGGCATTCCACCAATAAGGCCCGACTCAACCGTCAGGTGAAGTCGATTCAAATACCCGTCTTCAGCGGCAACAGATGCAATGCCATCAGGCATCCCCACTCCCAGATTGATAACAGCATCGCCTTTCGGCAGTTCTTTCGCCGCGCGTCTTGCCACGATCTTCCTGGCACCCATCTCCATCTTCGGCACATTATCAAATGGAGTCATGACATTTCCTGCCAGAGCAGGATCATAGACTGTCTGGCAGGTTTGCTTCTGCTCCGGGTCTACGACGATGTAGTCCACATAAATTCCGGGAATCGTCACTTTTTTCGGATGTGCTTTTTCTTCAGAAACATACTTCACCTGAGCAATCACGATTCCGCCGCAATTGTGAACTGCCTGCGCCAGGGAACGGCCATCCAGTATCGCAGCCTCTTCCTCACAGGTAATATTTCCATTGCAGTCCGCGGTCGTTCCTCTTACCAGACCGATATCAAATTTGATTGCAGGATACCAGAGCCATTCTTCTCCATTCAACTCCACCACCTTGATTAGATCTTCCGTAGTTCTGCGATTCATGCGTCCGCCTTCCACACGCGGATCAATAAACGTATATAACCCCGTCTTTGTTATCACGCCCGGCTTATCAGCCGCAACAGCCCGATACATCTGAGCGGCCACCCCCTGCGGAAAATTATAAGCCTCCATCTTGTCATCCAATGCCAGCTGAGCCATCGACGGTGCCATTCCCCAGTACCCGGCAATCTCTCTCTTCACAAGTCCCTCATGAGCCAGTGCATCCGTACCAAGACCATCCTTATCCCCCAGTCCACATGCATGATACAACGTCAGATTCTTCGGTTTATGTTCTTTCACATATTTTTCACCGATTTTTTTCAACAAAGAAGACGGTTCATTCACCGCGCCTCCCGAACCCATAATCGCAATCGTCTGCCCGTCCTGAATCAGACACACTGCTTCTTCCATACTGATCACCTTTGGCATTTCCTTATCCTCCATATGTTTTATTTTAAATTCGCTTTAATTCATCCGGTGTTTTTATGGTATCACAGCATGTTTTTTGTAGTCAATACGTCTTTTTTCACAAATATTCATGGGTTTTTTGTGTATTTCAACTATTTTCATTATATATTCATATGCTGATTTACATTTCAATTTTTTTATGCTATAACAATTTTATAACTTTGTTTCTCAACTGTTCGAAAGGAGACTTTATGAATCATACAATCGAAATCAACCACCAGACCATTCCTGTATACACCTATGACACCATCATTGCAGGCAGTGGTGCAGCTGGCTTTTCTGCAGCAGAACGGCTTTTTCTTTTGAATCACAAAAATATCGCCCTGGTTACCGAGCACATCAATTCCGGAACCTCCCGCAATACCGGTTCTGACAAGCAGACCTATTACAAGCTGACTCTGTCCGGAGAATGCCAGGACAGTGTTCGTGAAATGGCTGAAACTCTGATGCAGGGCGGCTGTGTGGATGGAGATCTGGCTCTTTGCGAGGCAGCGTTGTCCACCCAGTGTTTTTACCATCTTGTTGAATTAGGCGTTCCCTTCCCCTGCAACCGCTATGGCGAATATATTGGTTATAAAACAGATCACGATCCCAGAGAACGCGCAACAAGCGCCGGTCCATATACTTCCAAAATCATGACAGAGGCTTTGGAATCCAGTGTGCTTCAAAAAGGAATTCCTGTTTTCAGTCAGATGCAGATCATCCGCCTCTTAACCGATCAGCAGAGAATTCATGGAATACTGTGCCTTGATTTATCGGGAAATACAGGAAACACAGCTCCTCGATTTGCCATTTTCCAGTGTCAGAACCTGATTTATGCCACCGGAGGGCCGGCAGGCATCTATTATGACAGCGTTTATCCTCACGGGCACCACGGTTCCACCGGTCTGGCTTTTGAAGCCGGTGCCACAGGAAAGAACCTGACTGAATGGCAATACGGTCTCGCTTCTCTCCATCCTCGCTGGAATGTGTCTGGAACCTATATGCAGGTTTTGCCGCGTTTCATCTCGACAACACCTGACGGGCAGGACGAGCGCGAATTTTTATCGGATTTTTTTGAAAATGATGCTGAAATGTTAAACCGGATATTCCTGAAAGGATATCAGTGGCCTTTTGATATCAGAAAAGTCTCAGACGGCTCTTCTATCATCGATATTTTGGTTTATTTAGAAACACAGAAAGGCAGAAAGGTCTATCTTGATTACAGAAAGAATCCCTGCAACGGAATTCATTTTGAAGCACTGTCTGCTGAAGCCAGGAACTATCTTGAAAAAGCGCACGCGTGCTTCGGCGCTCCATATGAGCGACTCATGCAAATGAACGAGCCGGCTGTGGATTTTTATCGGAACAGAGGCGTGGACCTTGCAGCAGAGCCTCTTGAAATCGCATTATGTGCCCAGCATAACAATGGCGGTCTGTCAATTGATTCCTGGTGGCAGACAAATATCCAGGGGCTCTTTTGTATAGGAGAAGCCAGCGCCAGCCATGGCATCTATCGTCCTGGCGGTACCGCATTAAACGCCGGTCAGGTTGGTGCATTACGCGCTGCCCAGTTCATTTCCAATACATGTATTCCACGAAGCAGTACCCCTGATCTGCCAGAGTCTCTTCATTCTCAGATCAAAGAAATTCTGGATATGTCAGACCGGATTTTAGACGGAGGCTGCGAAAATATCTCATCCCTGACGGAAACTGTTCAGAAAAAGATGAGTTCTGTCGGCGCTGCATTTCGCAACACTGCCAGTATGGAAAACCTGTTGGATTTTGTCACTGACAGCCTGAAAGCATTACCTGAAATCTGTCACGGAAAAACATTAGCGGATTTAAAGTCCTTTTTCCTTCTGAGAGATATTCTTCTTTGCCAGCAGACATATCTCAATGCCATGATTGATTATGCAAAAAAAGGTAATCACAGCCGGGGAGGGGCTTTATATCAGGAGGCAGCCGGTACAAAACCGTATTCATCCCTGCCTGACATGTTCACCTTTACCGTGGATGAGCCGGATGAAACCACACAGATTCAGGAAGTATTATGCCAGAACCACCAGGCTGTCATCAGCTGGCGCAATCCGCGTCCTATGCCAGCAGATGACAACTTCTTCGAAAACATATGGAAGCAGTATCGAATCAACAAGAATATATATTGACGCAATCGGGAAATCCGCTCGAAAATTCCTGTTTACAGATAATGATACCGCTTCCGGTTCGCCACCAGAAATCCCATGGATACTGCCAGCGCCAGTGCCTCCGCAATCACCGAGGACAGCCAGATCCCGTCGATTCCCAACACCAGCGGCAGCGCCAGAATACAGAACACCTGAAACACCAGCGTCCGCAGGAAGGAGATCACTGCCGAGACCAGCCCGTTGTTCAAGGCTGTGAACAGGGAGGAGGAGAAGATTCCCATTCCCATGAACACGAATGCCAGGGCAAACAGCCGGAACGCATGCTCCGTCATGGTCAGAAGCTCCGGGTCGTATCCCACGAAGATTCCCGCCACCGGTCCCGCAAATACCACTGCCAGCGCCGTCATCGCCACGCCGGAAATCACCATCAGCACACTGCTCTTCTTCAGCATATTGTTCAGCTCACTGTGATTGCCCGCACCGTAATGGAAGCTGATGATAGGCGCTGATCCGATGGAAAATCCGATAAATACCGCCGCAAATACAAACTGCACGTACATCAGCACGCCGTAAGCCGCCACGCCATTTTCCCCGGCAAACTTCATCAGCTGGATGTTGAACAGCATGCCCACCAGGGACATGGAGATATTGTTGACGAACTCCGACGCGCCGTTGGTCACAGTCAGCAGGATGGGGCGCCGCTCCAGCCCCGTGTGCACCAGCCGGAGTCTGGCGTGCTGATCCTTCACGAAATATCCGATGGGAATCACCGCTCCCACCACCTGTCCCAGCCCGGTCGCCAGGGCCGCACCTGCCAGTCCCCAGTGGAACACGGCGATAAACAGCCCATCCAGAATCATGTTGGTGGCTCCCGCCGCCAGCGTCGCCAGAAAGCCCAGATGAGGCTTCTCCGCCGTGATCAGAAAGCTCTGAAACACATTCTGCAGGATGAAGGATGTGGTGAAAAATATGGTCACTCTGCCGTAGATCACACAGTCTTTAAGCATCTCCTCCGATGCCCCCATCCAGACAGCGATTGGCCGGATAAAGAGGATTCCAAGCACCGACAACACAACACCTGTGCCTGTGGCGGCAATCAGAATCATGGTAAAATACCGGTTCGCCAGCTCTTTCTTCCCCTCTCCCAGAGTCTTTGCCACCAGCGCACTGCCGCCGGTACCGAACACAAAACCGAAGCCGCCCAGAATCATGATGAAGGGCATCACCAGATTCAATGCCGCAAAAGGGGTCTTCCCCACAAAATTTGACACAAAGAATCCATCCACCACACCGTAGATGGACGTAAAGATCATCATGGCAATGGCCGGCATGACAAAGCGCAGCAGCCGACTATAGGTAAAATGATCTGAAATGCGAATTTCCTGTTTCATATTATTTATGTTCCTTTATTTTCTTTTGACCCTTTCTAATCAATCATCAAGCTGGTTTTATTAATTTTAACAGGCCATGCTATCTCCTCAAAGTCATAATCCCGATACCCATCCGCTTTAAAGTGCGCGTCACGAAACTCCTTAAATGACCGTACCACACTGCCATCATTAATAATGGTAACAGGAATGTCATCAACCCAGTTAAAAATCGGATGATAAAACAAATCAATCATAACATCCCTTTCCCTCGACAATTCCAGAAGCAGCGGCCAGCAATTATCGCCAAAATTATTTCCATTATAAACCACACCACTCACCGCTTTTGCCATAATCAACTGCTTTGCACCGCCGGAAATATCCTCGTAACTGATTGTTCCAAGAAAAGGACTTTCTATTATTTTAGGATACAGCAAATCACTCTTGTCCAACTCTTTGATCACTCTCTTCGCCCAACCGTCAGTCATCCACTCTTCCTCAAAAAACGTGTCAAACCAGTCATCTATATGGGCCACATACTCCCGCGGTGCATCCTTTGATTTGATACAGCCAAATAAAACATACAACATGATTATGCTTCCCCGCCCTCTCTCTCTGATATTCTTAATAAAACGTCGAACTCTGTTCCTGACAACAGTGCAGAAAATTTATCGTTCCCTGTTAATCCAAAATCACACCGCAGATTTTCCTTCCCTTTATAGGAACAGCATGGTTCGGTATAACACCTGGATATTTTACTGCCTCCGCCGCTATGCCTGATTGTTCCGTAAGAACTGTGACTCAGTTTCTGTAACAATTGCTCGTAGTATTCTTCCTCAAATACACCCTCAGACAAACTATATTCGATAAACTGATGTTTGAACATATTAGTTTTCAACATCACATATTCCCACGACTTATAATCTCTTATAGAAAAGAGCCGTCCCTTATAATTCATCATCATATCTTTGTATTCTGATGCACAGACTCCAAATGATATCGCATCAAACAACATCAAAATTGTCGCACCCGGCTTCGACTCAGCGAGTAATTTGACTTTGCTGCAATATTGATTCTTACCTCCATAAAAGTTGTCAAGACATATTTTCCCGTCAAACAGCTGCTTGAACCAGTCTTTTGCCTGTCCTGTATCTTCCAGAACACAGTCCGTAAGCTTCGGAGAATCACATCCTGCATAACAGAATTCTTCCTTAACGTATTGCTCTGCTCTGATTACTCCATCTGTACCTGTCACCAGTTCTTTTATATCGTAGAGACTAAAATTCAATTTGTCCAGTTTTCTTCTTCCTATCAGCACAAAGTAACAGTCTGTACATTGCTGTACCGCCAATGCATTCGCATTGTCATCCAACAGATCTATTCTGTTCTCATCAATAATAAATATGGTATCTTTTATGCCTTTCAAATACTGATCCAGCCTGTCCGGGATATTGTATTCCAACCGATATTTCTTATTGCTGACCTCAACAGAAAGAACTCTCCTGTCTTTGGCTAATAGCTTTCGTATGGTTGTTTTTCCTGTTGAACTGTTGCCAATCAGCAACGTAATCTTACTGTCTATATCCAATTCCAGAGAATATTTTCGATGCTTTATTTTAACTCTAATCCTCTCAATCATTTCAGCCAGGTATTCCCCTTTCCTTCTGTTACACGGTTGTTACTCTAATCTCAGTTCCCCACGTTCACTGCTCTCGCAGTATTTTCTCCATGGCTTTCCCCTTCGCAAGCTCATCCACCAGCTTGTCCAGATAGCGGATTTCCTGCATCAGCGGCTCCTCAATCAGCTCCACGCTGATTCTGCAGATTTTCCCCTTGATCAGCTTCCGGTTCTCATTCATCTGCGGCGCCTGCTCAAAGAATTCTCTGTAGGTTATGGCAGATTCTGCAAGCTCTGCAATCGTCTCTCTGCTGTAGCCTGTCAGCCAGCCAATCACCTGGTCCACGTCCTCCTGAGTTCTTCCTTTTCTCACTGCTTTGTTGACCAGGAGCGGATATATTTTTGCAAAGCTCATCTGATATACTTTCTCATTTTCCATTTCTCTACTCCTTATCTCTCATGTTGTTTCTGATCGATTCCACGAATCGACGGTATCAGGTACATCCCCACCGCCAGAATCGTGATCAGAATTCCTGTGATTGCAAACCACTTCGGTGTGCCCACCCGGTCTGCAAAAATGCCGGATATCACCAGTCCAATGGGCATTGCCATGGAACAGACGCTCCCGTACAGTCCGAACACACGCCCCAGATATTCCGGCGCGATCCGCTCCTGATACAGGGCCGTTGTCGGCGCATTGTAGAAGGGAACCGACAGCCCCATCACCGCGCAGAACACCGCAAATATCCAGAATCCGGAGACCGGAAGCAGTCCGGAAAGCCAGATGGGAACTCCCATCATGGCAACAGAACAGGGGATTCCAAGCCCTTTGTTCTTATAAGCTCCCTTCACTCCGATCAGCATACTTCCCGACAGCATTCCCACTGCAAATGCAATCTCGGCTATGGATGCGTGGACCGTGGTTCCGCCAAAATAATCCAGTGACATCAGGGGAAACAGCGCGTTGACCGGTGAATACAGAATCATAAAGACAGCCGCCGTCCACAGAATCGCGTACAGCCCTCTCTCCTGCTTCAGCGCCTGATAGCCCTCCTTCATCTCGCCCCAGATATTGGTGTTCAGGCTGCCGCTTCTGCGCTCCACCTTCGGAATGGGAATCACTGTCACCGCCACACATGCCACGACAGCTCCCACCACATCCAGCGCCACCATGGCACTGATGCTCCAGATTGGATACAGCACACTGGCGATCGCCGTTCCGGCGATGAAGCCAATGGTCTGCAGGGAATGAGTGTATCCGGCACTTTTGGTAAGCTCCTCCACCGGAACCAGCAACGGCGCCGTGGCGGTGATTGCCGGAGTGTGGAATGCCGTTCCCACGCTTCGCACTGCCAGTACCACAAGGATCAGCCACACGGGAAGCTCCCCGTCCATGGAAGCAAAGACCAGCACCAGACTGACCCCTGCGATGAACAGGTCTGCCCCGATCATGGCGGTCTTTCGGCTCACCCGGTCCACCAGCGCTCCTGCGATCATGCCCAGAACCGCGTTAGGCAGAAATCCCGCCAGAGATGCCAGGGACAGCACCGTAGCCGACTGGGTGGTGGTAGTCAGATGCCAGATTAGAGCCATCTGCAGGATGGAACTGGTCAGCACTGAAACCGCCTGTCCGGCCCAGAGAATTGCAAAATTTCGTTTCCAATGAGTGTCATTCATCTATCTGTATTTCCCTTCTGTTGTTTTCTTTCCTGCCAGCATCCCTGCTGATTTCGCTTCACTTCGGACAGGTATACCGCACCTTGCCCTTACTCTTCTTTCTGTACTCGATTGCCTCCTTCGGACACCGGCTGATGCACGCCATACAGTGGGTACAGTTATCACCCCACACCGGTTTCCCGTTCTCCATATGGATGTTGTTCAGGGGACATACCTTCTCACATTTCCCGCAGGAAATGCAGGATTCTTCTGCAAAAAACTTCCTGCTGTGCACAAATACCGGATAAAAAATGGTATTTACAAACGAGCTGTTTATTTTGTCTCCAACACCTGTGGACGGCTGCAAAAATGCTTCGCCGTTTCGGATCTTTTCAATAATTTCATCCATAACCGGCTCTGCTTTTTCGATGATCCGGCGCGCCTCCTCCGGTCCCGGAGTCCCAAACATGGCAATATAATTCTCCGGCATCACAATCCTCTGACAGCCTCTGTACTGCATACCCATATGGCTGCAAAGCGCCTCTGTATACGCTCCCGCATTGCCGATACTTCCACCGCAGGTCATCACAAAATAGATTTCTTTGCTGCCTGAAAGCGTCGCTTTTCGCAGCCAGTTCTCTACAATTCTCGGGATTCTCCAGGCGTAGGTGGGCACCACAAGGACCCACGGACGCTCTGAATGAAGTCTGGAGCTGTCGCTGTTTCGAATCCTATCGAACAGATTCAGGACCTCATCCCCAAGCCCGTTGCCGATTCTTTTTGCCACATATTCACTGTTGCCGGTTCCTGAAAAATACAATATCATACTCTACTCTCCCATATCTTTCTGTCTTAATTTTTCTGGCTCTGTCTTGTTTTGGTTGCTTTTTCCTTACTCTTTCTGTCTCTCTTCTTTTGCCGGTTCTGTCATCCGTTTTTCCCGCACCATCCGGCAATCTCTGCAATCAATTCCAGCGGCATCGGCTTCTCATAGGGAAGCTGAATCGTCCCTTTGCTGGTCTTATACCCGTCAAGTCTGTCCGCAAACGCTTCCACCGCTTCCGGTCCCGGATACAGACCGATGTGCTTCTTAAAGGCCGCAAACTGAATCAGATTATGCCTGTTCCAGTAGGTCGGCATGCTCCAGGATATCTTCTCCTTTGCATCGGGCAGAGCCGTTTTCACTGCCTCATTGACCTGACGCAGGTAAGGCTGAACCGTCTCCGGCTGCCTCATAATGTACTCCTCAATCGTCTTCGGCGCCTCCCCGCAATAGTGGTCCTGATTCGTCTTTTTGAATGTGCGCCCGCATTTTGGACACTTCCACATGGCACTCATCCCTGATTTCTCCTCAAATGCACTCATGCTCTTAACCTCATAATTACTGCTTCCCATTGTTTCTCTCCACTACATTATAACCGTTTCTGTGCGGAACCACAATCAAATTCGGAGATGGTTCCCTTCGCAGCACAATCCCAAACGGGCGCTGCCTTCTCCGTATGTGAGTTCACCTTCACATCCGGGAAGCAGCGCCCGTTTGATCTATCATCTATCTCAAATGTTTCCTTATGGTTCCTCCTTCATCGGATTTTGGATAATTATCAGGCATATCTGCCAGAAATTGTCCAAAACCAGTCCAGAAGCCGTCTTTTTCGGTTGACATAAAGCTATTTTGGACAATTTTTCTTCTAATTGCCCTCTAATTGTCCAAAATCCCCGGATTTTTGGACAATTTTCCACGAAATCGGATTATAATTGTCCAAACCACCTCGCTTTTCAATGTAAACAAGCGCTTTTCGGCAGATTTCAGCCAACCTTTGGACAATAAACGGCGAAAAACGCCATTAATTGTCCAAAACTACCGATTAAAATGCCGAATAGCTGCCGATAAAACGCCAGATATTATCTCTCATCCCATCTCATCCTTCCAACTCCCCGGTCACCTCAACCGGAATGGCAAATTCCACGGCTCCCATATATCCCGGTGCCACCTGGTACTCGTCAAATGCCACCACCAGCTGCCCGGCGTCATTGATATAGTAGCTTTCCTCTCCGGTCAGACCCTGGAAGTCCCACTCCGGCACGTCACTGTCGAGAAAATATGTCACGGACTCATCGGCTGCCATCTGAGCCTTCATCTGTTCCTTTATGGATTCGCTGACAGCATCCAGCTTGTCGGCGCTGCCGCCCAGCATATCCTTCAGGGAAATCTCCTGCCCGGTTGCCTTGTCGATGGTAAATATCTTCACATACTGGGTTCCACCCGCCATCACAAGCGTGGTGTTGATCCGCAGGCTAACGTAACGCTCTCCGTCATGGACGGTTTCATAGGTGGAGGTCAGGGAATAATGTCCCTCTCCCTGGCTGGCTTTCAGCTCCTCCTCGTACTGATGAATCAGCGCGTCTGCGTATTCCTCGATGGATTTGTTGACCGGAACCTCTGCGTTCTCCCCGCCTTCCACCTGGGGAACCTGAATCCTGGCTTCAAAGTTGTTCGTCTGATTCTCATAGTTTCGGAAGGTGACAACCTTCGCAATAGCACCAATCACCGGGATCTGCTCCATGGCATTAGCGATGGTCGGGTTGACATTGGTCAGCAGCGTGATGGCAAGCATGGCTGCCGCTGCGGTCGCTCCGGTGCGTTTCAGCACGAGGATACCTCCTGATGTTCCAGGGCGGTTCCCCCGCTTCTCAATGTCCGGTCCCGCCTCCGGGCACCGCTGCTCTTCCAGTTGCTTCTCCCTCTTTGCCTGACATATCCCTGCCACAATCCGCTCCTGTGCCTCTTTCGGTACAGGGATCTCCTCATAGGCCTGCTTCCAGTTCTCGTTCATTCTGATTCCTCCCATCTGTCTCCAAGCTGTGTCTTCAGTTTCCTTAAGGTCCGGTATAGCCGGGACTTGACCGTGCTGACCGTCTCCCCGGTGATTGCCGCAATCTCCTCAATCTTCTTCTCCTCAAAATACCGGAGAATGATCACGGTCTTTTCCTCGGTAGACAACCGGTCCAGCAGTTCCCGGATCACCAGCCGGTCCTCGGTCTGCCCGCTGAAGGAAGTCTCCGGCTGCCCGGCATTCCGGTGCACTTCCAGAATATCCTCCTCCATCGGTTCCTCCCTGCGCTTTCGCAGATGGTCCATGGACGTGTTCACCACGATCCGGTAGATCCAGGTCGCCAGATAGTCCGGCTCCTTCACCTTTCGGCAGCCCTTAATGGCTTTATAGGCGCTCTCCTGCACAATGTCCAGGGCGTCCTGTTCTGATTTCACATAGCTGTAAGCCAGACGGTAATACTGCTCATAATGACTCATGAGAAGCGCTTCCGTCTCTGCTTCATTTCTGAATCTCATTCCCTGATTTCTTCCTCCTTTGCCTCCCGGCTCTCCTGCCGGCAGCTAAAACAATCTGCCGGCTTTCCTTCCGTTCTGTCTGTTAGACGAAATACCTCACGGAAAAGTTTCAGAAATCTCCAGAATATTTATTGTTGACGCTCACTCAGCTTCTCCCCGCTCCGGCTCCTGCCAGCTTCCGGCGAATCACCAGATAGCATACCACATGAGCCGCAAATGTAATGGACCAGGACACCGGGTAAGACAGATACAGCGTCTGCAGCGTCCGGTTCATGGCAAATACAGTGAAGATCCACACCACCCGGAAGGCGCAGGCACCGGTCAGGGACACCAGCATGGGAACCACGGAATACCCCATTCCGCGCAGCGCTCCCACCATGGTATCCATCAGTCCGCAGATAAAATACAGGGTGCAGATAATCCGCAGACGGTTCATACCGTACCGGATTACCTCCCCGTCGGAAGAATAGATACCCAGAAGCTTATCCCCGATCAGCACGGAACCGCCGCCCATCACCAGTCCCACCACCGTCACAAAGCCAAGACAGTACAGAAGGATCTTCGTCATCCGATCAAACTTGCGGGCACCGAAGTTCTGGCTGGTAAAGCTCAGCGCCGTCTGGTACACCGCATTCATGGAGGTATAGACAAAGCCCTCGATATTGGCGGAAGCCGTATTGCCCGCCATCGCCACGGAGCCGAAGGAGTTGACAGAGGACTGAATCAACACGTTGGAGATGGAGAAAATGGCTCCCTGCAGTCCTGCCGGCAGTCCGATTTTTGCAATCATCGCCAGCTTATGAGGCGTAAATTTCAGACGGTCCTTCCGCAGACGGTAAGGAGCATCTGACCGTATCAGACACTGGACGATCAGCGCCGCCGACACGCACTGGGAGATCACCGTTGCCAGCGCTACGCCTGCCACTCCCATGTGAAACTGTGTCACGAAAATCAGGTTCAGCACCACATTGATCACACCGGCAAACAGCAGAAAATAAAGTGGTCTCTTTGTATCTCCCACCGCCCGGAGAATGGCACTTCCGAAGTTATAGATCAGCGTCACCGGCATGCCCACAAAGAATATCTTCATATACAGAGCCGCAAGGTAAAGCACGTCATCCGGCGTCCCCATCAGCGTCAGCAGCGGGTCTGCCAGCAGGACTCCCACCGCGATCAGGACCACACCGCCCACGGCCGCCAGCATCATCGCCGTGTGGACCGTTTCCTCCAGGTCTTTCAGCCGCTGGGCACCAAAATACTGGGCTACCAGCACATTGGCACCGATGGACAGTCCGATAAACACGTTGACCAGCAGGTTGATCAGAGCGGACGTGGAACCCACCGCCGCCAGGGACTCGCTGCCTGCAAACCGCCCCACCACAATGATATCCGCCGCATTGAACAGCAGCTGCAGGATACCGGACAGGATCAGCGGAATGGCAAAGGTGACGATCTTGGAAAAAATCGGTCCGTTGCACATGTCCATCTCATAATTTCTGGATGCTTTTTTCTGCACGCTCATACTTATTTTACCCTCTCATTTCTCTGATACTCTTTTGTAAAGGATCGCCGATTTACTTTACACGAGCTTTACATTCTTTTTGCGTAACTTCGATTCTATCACTTCCCTTCAAAAACTGCAACAGGGATACTGACTTTCGTCAATATCCCCGTTTTCATCGTTATGAAAGCTACCTTTATCAGGAAATAATACTTACAGCAGAATATATTTCAGTACAAACAGCACCGCCAGTACATACATCAGCGTACTGATATGCTTCTCCTTCATCTTGCCGGTCAGCAGATTGATCACCACGTAAGAGATCACGCCCATTGCGATACCCTCGGAAATGCTGTACATGAACGGCATTGCGATGATACAGATATAAGCCGGGATTGCCTCGGTGAAGTCGTTAAAGTCAATCTTGGTAATGGAGGTCAGCATCAGGAAACCTACTACGATCAGTGCCGGAGCCGTCGCGAAGGACGGGATAGCCAGGAAGATCGGAGACAGGAACAGAGACAGACCAAACAGGATTGCTGCCACAACGGCGGTCAGACCGGTGCGTCCGCCCTCAGCCACACCAGATGCACTCTCTACGAACGTGGTGGTGGTGGAGGTACCAAGCATAGCGCCTACGGAAGTACCGATTGCGTCGGATAACAGAGCGCCTTTAATCTTCGGAAGCTTGCCTTCCTTGTCCAGCATATCTGCCTTGGATGCCACGCCGATCAGGGTTCCCAGTGTATCAAACAGGTCAACGAACAGGAACGCGAACATGATAACGAAGAAATCAAGCGTCATAATGCCCTTGAAATCCATCTGCATAAAGGTCGGTGCCAGGCTCGGAACGCTGATTCCGTTGGAGAAGTCCGGCAGCAGGCTAAACATGCCAAGTTCCGGATTTACCTGATACAGACCGATAAACTGGCAGACAATGCCTAAGCCCCAGGTGATCAGGATGCCCCACAGGATGTTGCCCTTGATGCCTTTGACTACTAAAACACCCGTAACCAGAACGCCGATCAGTGCCAGCAGCACGGTGATGCCCACGCTGTTAAAGGTTCCGTCTGCCACGGAAGCCTTAAAGGAATACAGGGATACCAGAGTCGCACCGTCTACTACGATCTTCGCATTCTGTAAACCGATGAATGCGATGAACAGACCGATACCTACGGATACCGCATGCTTTAAGTTCATGGGAATCGCATTGAAGATTGCTTCCCGGACGTTGGTAACGGACAGCACGATGAAAACAATACCCTCTAAGAATACCGCTGCCAGTGCCATCTGCCAGGTATAGCCCATCTGAAGAACGACCGTGTAGGCAAAGTATGCATTCAGTCCCATGCCAGGTGCCAGTACGAAAGGATAGTTGGCAAATGCTGCCATCAGCAGAGTTGCGATCATGGATGCCAGCGCCGTCGCCGTAAAGACTGCTCCGCTGTCCATGCCGGATGCACTTAAGATGCTCGGGTTAACAGCCAGAATGTACGCCATGGTCATAAATGTTGTGATACCTGCGATTACCTCTGTCTTTACATCCGTGTTCCGTTCCTTTAAGTGAAATAATTTGTCGAGATTCATGAGTTTACCCCCTTATTTGTTTTCCCATTTTATCCTGATAGTACTTTACCCGTACTCAACAGGTCACATCTGTTACGGACTGCTTCTCCACATCGATCAGTCCGTATGTATTCAGCCGCAGCTTCGGTATCACCGGAAGACTGGCAAATGCCAGGGTCATGAACGGGTCAATGGTCTCGGGAATCCCCAATTCCCTTGTGAGACTCTTAAGCCGCTCCAGCTCCCGGTCCACATCTCCTGCCGGCTCCGGTGTCATCAGTCCGGCAATCGGCAGCGGCAGCACTCCAAGGACCTTTCCGTCCTTCACCACCGCCAGTCCGCCCCGGTGCCTGCGCACCGTGTTGGCTGCAAGGGTCATATCCGCATCCGTCACACCTGCCACAATCAGATTGTGGGAGTCGTGCGCCACGCTGGTTGCCACCGCGCCCGCCGACAGCCCGTATCCATGAAGGAATCCCAGTCCGATGTGACCGGTGCCGTGATGCCGCTCCAGTACAGCCATCTTGATCAAATCCTTACTTACATCAACACCCGGCGCATAACCTTCCTGTACCGTCCAGGCAAATTCCTGTTCGGTAGTCAGAAGCTCATGAGGCGTCAGGCAAATGGCTCGAATCCGGCTGCCCTTCGGCTCGATCTGAAAGTCCGATTCCCGGACCTTCCTCATCTGGAAGGAGCGGTATACCCGCGGGTAGCGCTTCTCCAAATCCTCGTGGTGATCCAGGGCGAAATTCCCTGATCCATCACATTGAAAGCTTCCCGAAGCCGTCCGGCTGCCAGCCCCAGCATCGCTGTCCTCTGCCACAACCCTTCCGTCCTCCGCCACCAGTCTGCCGTCCTTGTATACCTGATGGACTGTCACCGTCTTAAGATCCGACAGCACCACCAGATCCGCCCGATAGCCCGGTGCCACAGCGCCCTGCTCCTTCAGTCCAAAGTACCGTGCCGCATGACAGCTTCCCATCTTGACTGCCTTGATGGGATCTGCCCCCAGCTCCACAGCCCTGCGGATGATTCCGTCAATATGTCCGGATGTCATCAAGTCGCCCGGATGCTTGTCATCGGTCACAAACATGCACCGGTCCGCGTAAGGCGCCTTGCAGAGAGGCATCAGCGCCTGCAGATTCTTAGCTGCAGTGCCTTCCCGGATCATGATCCACTGTCCTCTTCGCAGCTTCTCCATCGCCTCACCGGCGGTGGAGCATTCGTGATCCGACCGGACACCGGCTGTCACATAGGCATTCAGCTGCCGTCCGGAAATCCCCGGCGCGTGTCCGTCGATGATCTTCTGATTCTTTCTGGCGTCAGCCACCTTGTCCAGGATGTCCTCATCCCCGGCAACGGTGCCGTAGGCATTCATCAGCTCTGCCAGCCCCAGCACCCGGTCTCTCTGGTAGTAGCTTGCCAGCTGCTCCGCTAAAAGCACTGCTCCCGACTCATCCAGCCCCGTAGCCGGGACACAGGAAGGAAGCATAAAGTACACATCCAGGTTCAGATCCTTCGTGGTCTCCAGCATATAGTCTATGCCTTCCGTGCCTGCCACATTCGCTATTTCGTGAGGATCTGTGATCACCCCGGTGGTCCCGTGCGGCAGAACTGCCTGCTCGAACTCCTTCGGTGCTACCATGGAGCTTTCCAGATGGATGTGTCCGTCCAGAAATCCCGGACAGATGATCATGCCGGGAAGCGATACCTCCCGCTCTCCCTCATAGGTTCCGAGACCGACGATGTAGCCGTCACTGATTGCCACATCCACCTCCTCCAGCTCCTCCGTAAAAACATTCAGCACCCTGGCGGACTTGAGAACCAGCTGCGGCTTTCTGCTGCCTGCAGCTGTCTCAATCCGCTGCTTCAACGCTTCCCTTTCCCCCATACCGGCACCTCCTGTGCTCCTGCTTTCCATCTATGATTTCTGATGGATCTGTGCTGTGTCATATCCGTCTCCTGCTTTGCTGGTGCTGCATGCTCTGTTACAGCTGCACGTTCTCTCCTGCCACATACTTTGCGGCAATCTGGCTGATGCCGTCGGTCAGATAGCAGATTCGCTCCAGCCTCTGCTCCGGTGTCAGCGGACGCGGAGACTTGAAACTGCTGTCATCCAGCACCACCGCATCCAGCTCATAACCTTCCTCAAAGCTTCCCACCTTTCCGAAGAAGCTTCCGCCTCCTTTCGTCGCCAGATAGAATCCTTCTGCAAAGGTCAGCGGCTTTCTGGTCTCATCCACCAGCCTCCAGCGAAGCTTTGATACCTGAATGGCATCGGTGATCGCCCGGAATATGGATTCCGTGCTTCCGCCTGCCACATCACTTCCAAGTCCAACCTTCAGCCCCTTATCCAGATACTCCCGGATCGGCGCAATGCCGGAGGATAAATTGGTGTTGGACTGGGGACAATGGGCCACCCACACCCCCCGCTCCTTCATCAGCTGCTGCTCCTCCTCACCGGAATGAACACAGTGAGCCATCACCGTGGGACATCCGTCCCCGCCGAACAGTCCGAACTGATCGTATGCATCCCCGTAGAACTTGGAATCCGGGCAAAGTTCCTTCACCCATCCAATCTCTCCAAAGTTCTCCGACAGATGGGACTGTACCGGAAGCCGGTATTCGGTCTGAATCCTCTTCAACTCCCGCATCAGCTCATCGGTACAGCTTGGGATAAACCGCGGTGTCAGAATCGGCTCCACGTGGGTCCACTGTCCGGATGCCCGCTTCTCAGCCACCTCACGCAGCCATACCTTCGTGTCCTCCGCGGATTCCTTCGCATCCCGCTCCCGCAGGATATCCGGGCTGTTCCGGTCCATGTTGACCTTGCCAACCATGGCACGGATGCCTGTCTGCTCCAGCTTCTCCATCAGAAGCTCCGTTGCCTCCCGGTGCAGGGTGCCGAAAATGCACGCCCGCGTGGTCGCTCCCCGCTTCATGTTCTCCGCGAAGATGGTGTACGCCCGGTCTGCATAATCCAGATCCCCGTAGCGTGCTTCCTCCGGAAATGTCTCCTGATTCAGCCAGTCCAGCAGCTCCAAGTCCATGCCCGTACCCCGAAATGTGTACTGAGGTGCGTGCATGTGCAGATCGCTCATCCCCGGTATGATCAGCCGGTTCCCGTAGTCCCGGACTTCACAATCCGCCCAGTCCCCCGGAAGCTTTTCCACCACGCCGCGGCTGACTCCATCCTCACAGAGCAGATATCCCTGTTCCAGAACCTTAAGCTCCTGCAGGGATGCACTGTAACAGATGGTTCCTTTCAGCGCAAAACGCTTCATCTCTTCCTCTCCTTTCCTCTTGTGCAGCTGCCATGCAGCCGGTTTTCAGTCCGTGCTCCGGACTCACGACTTCGGAAAATCAGGAAAATAAAAAAACTACCGAAGCGCCCCGTCCCCACAGGAAAATCCCTGTGAAAACTTATAGGCAACTATTTACGGTAGTTGGTAGAAACGCTCAACCAATTATGAGCATATATAAGTTTCGCAATGTAAATCAAGCACAAACTATGTATCACTGCTTATACCATAGCATAATGTACCAAAACTGTCAACCATTGCGGCAACTTTTTAGATAAATCGATAAATAATCAGTGCAATCGCCACACCGATGATGCTTGCCATGGTGATCTTGATGGACAGCCCGAAGGTGATCACCAGCACGCCGAAGTTCAGAATCAGCGGCGAATCCAGCCCGAAGGACTGGCCGAAATTCAGCCAGCGCAGCCATGAGATTCCCTCTGCCAGACTTCCCAGGAAACCGCCCAGCACGATTCCTGACAACAATAACAACAATAATATCCAGAAATTCCTGTTCCTCATCTCATTCCTCTTCCCCTAATCCAGAATCTGTGAAATCACCGGACGCAGCTGCCCTGCCAGAATCACAGCAAGAATGCACAGCAGATAATCCGGCACCATGGTAGGCAGACAGTAAATCATAAAAATCGCTCCCCAGCCCACCGTATTCGGTGTCACGACCACCACATGGGTAATAAAGTAAAAATACAGGATTCCCATGCCATAATACAGCACATATCCAACTGTCGCCGCCAGAAGACATACCACGACTCTCGAAGACCGGAACAGCTCACACACCGCTCCGATGGCATATGCCGCCAGCGCAAATCCCAGCAGAAATCCAAAGGTCGGCCGGATCAGATAAGCCGGACCTCCCCCGCGGGCAAACACCGGAAACCCTGCCAGACCGATGAGCAGATAGGTCATCACACTACGAAATGCCCGCCTGCCTCCTAACAACAGTCCTGCCAGCAGCACGAACAGCCACTGCAACGTAAAATTCATGGTGTCCCCGCCTACCGGAATCACAATCTTAATAAACGCTCCAACGGCAATCAAAGCCGAAAATAAGCCGCAGACCGCTATATCCCTGGTCAGTCCCCGTCTTCTAACTGCCATCTTACTTCCCTGTCTCACTTGAATTGATTCCCTTCTTCCTGTGCATGCCTGTGGCAGCAAACTATGGCTATTATACTCTCTTTGGCGAAATCACACAAGCAGTTTCTGCTATCACCTGATACTCCCTGAAAAGCTCCTCATCCTTCATCCGGCAGTTCGCCGGGCTGGTGGACGGAAGCCCGATGCAGGGAACTCTGCAGACCGGCTCGCAGTATTTCCGGTACAGTGCCGTCGCCTTGGTCCCGGTGGTAAAGACAGCTCTGATATCCGCCTGACTCAAAATCACATTCATATCATTGGGCACCACATCCCGGATGCTTGCGTCCTCCGCCCCGTGAATGCTGCAGCTTGCCAGCACGTCCCACAGCGCCACATGATTACGCAGCGCCAGAAACTTCTTCTCCTCGATGGTCTCCGGAACCGGCTCACCAAACACCTGCGCCAGCACCTTCCAGAACCGGTTTCTGGGGTGCCCGTAGTAGAAGCCCTGCTCTCTGGACTTAGGGGAGGGGATGGTTCCCAGAATCAGAATCTTTGAATTCTTATCAAACAGCGGTAGAAATTCATGTGTGACTGTCTCCATGGTTTTCTCCTTTTCCGTGCTATGTCTTACCGTATATCAGCATAAGTGTACCATACAAAGAGCCACTGCACAAGCAGGGGGCTTTCTGCCGGGCTGGAAATCTCTCCATAGACAATTCCCCTCCCATCCGCTATAATCAAACTAATTTATACAAAAGATAAGGAGCTCACCATGAATACATTTTCATCAGATATCAACCACAAAGATCTCGCCCGCGCCTGCTTTTTAGAAGGCTACAACTGCTCCCAGTCCGTACTTCTGGCGTTTCATGAAGAGCTGGGGCTGGAAAAAGAATACGCCGCCCGCATGGCGTCTTCCTTCGGAGGCGGCATGGGACGGCTTCGTGAGGTCTGCGGCGCAGTCAGCGGCATGTTCCTGGCAGCAGGACTGCTCTACGGCTACAGCGACCCGAAGGATCAGGAGGGGAAGAAGGCACACTATGCGCTGATTCAGGAACTTGCAGCCCGTTTCCGGGAACAGAATGGCAGTATCGTCTGCCGGGAGCTGCTGGGGCTGGATCACAAATCTGACGAACCGACTCCAGCTGCCCGCACCAGTGAATACTACAAGAAGCGCCCCTGCGCCGATCTGGTTGCCGATGCCGCAGAGATTCTGGAAGGCTATCTGCAGGAGCATCCGCTCCCCACACAGCGCCCGTAAGCTGCCGCAGCGCCGCAGACCGCCGCAGCATCCGCTTTCCGTCTAGTCAAACAGCACCGTCCTGCCCTGGTTTCGTTCAGCCTTCATGGCAAGGCGCACCGCATCTTTTCCGGTCATGGGATCGACAATTCCAATCAGAATCCTCTGTCCCGCCCGGCACTTTTTCGTCAGATCGTCGGATTCCAGTCTGGTCTCTGTCCGGATCACATGTCCGGGCAGAAGCTCCGGCAGCTGCAGCGATACCCGCCTTGTCTCCGTGATCTGACCATTCTTATCTTCCACGTAGACCTGCACCTGCCAGTTCTGGCAGAACGGGGCTGCGCCGTCATTTTCCCAGGTCAGTGTCAGGACTGCGCCGTCGCCGTCCTGTCTCAGGGCTGCTTTCGAGATTCTCAGGCGATATCCCATATTTTCCAGTACGGACCAGTATCCTTCTGCGTAGGTCTCATCCGCCGTCTTCGGTCCCAGAAAGGTTACATGGGACTGTTTTAACAGCCTCAGCGTCTCATCCAGCCGTGTATCCAGCATCTGCTTCATCGACAGGGAGCTGGTAAATTCACCGCCTACAGGAGCGGTCTTCCAGCACTCCTTCATCGGCTGAAGCGCCCCCTGCTCCCGGGTCTGCTCAAAATCGCCCCCGTGCCTGATCCAGTTCAGCCATTCCTCCGTGCTGTCCGTATCCCCCGTCATATCATTGTAGAGACCAAGCCCATATCTGGCTGCCGGAGTAAAGGGTCTCCGCATCAGCACCTTTGCATGGGGAAATGCTTCCAGCCAGGGCGTCACATACTGCTCCCGCACCGCTTCCCCCGGAAGCCGCCGGATTCCGGCATGATAGTTCACATGCCATTCGCCCCAGTGGCCCAGGCTGCCCAGCTCCACAAAGCTTACCAGCCCGTCCTGCCCCAGCTTCTCTCCCATGGCTCTGACTGCCTTTTCGTGATACCGAATCAAGGTCGCATTGCTGTAATCCGGGGAAAAACCGCAGCCATATTCCATATCATACCAGTCTCCCTGCTCCCCGGTCTTTTCATAAAGCCAGTCCGGGATATCCATGTGGGCTTCTTCACCCGGAAGGTCGCACAGGAAGCGCAGCACCACATGTTTTCCCTCGCGCTTCCACCGGTCCAGCTGATTCTCACGCCAGATGGTCTCCCAGTCGAAGACTCCTTCCTCCGGTTCCAGCTCCCGCCAGGTAATGTCCACATACAACAGCGACACATCGTCCCCCACCTCTTTCTTCCAGGCGCAGGGTGCATACCCCATCAGCGGATTGCCGAAGATTTCTTTCTCCGGCGCATACGTTTTCCTGTTTCTTCCGGTCAGCCACATTCCTGCGATCTTCCCCCCTGTCAGCACATGTCCTGTCTCTCTCGTCCCTGCATCCTCCGCCACCGCCGCTGTCTGCGTCTGTATCACCAAAAACAGAATAACCAGCAGCAGTACACGCAGACCGCCTGGGCGTCCGGCTTTTTTCCTGCCTCCGCCATCATCCATGGTATTCCCCGTTATACTGGATCAGAGTAATATCCTCCACCTGCTCCAGACTGCGGATGGTCTCCATGAAGGTCATATCATTCTTCCGGCAGAACAGCTCCACCGCCATTTCCACCTGTTCCCGGCGCATGGTCTTGGACTTGATAAAGTACTTCCGCTTTCCGAATGCCTGGATGATCCTGTCCCCGGTCTCATCCCCCTGATAGTGGATGACAGCAATGTAGATCTGCCCGCTCTGCTGCTTATGATAGAACAGCAGGATCATCAGAATCAGCACCACCGCCGCAATCAGCGCCAGCAGATACATGCCCGCCCCGGTGGTGATTCCCGTGGTGATGGCCCAGAACAGATACAGAAGATCCATGGGATCCTTCACCGCAGTCCGGTAACGGACGATGGACAGCGCACCGACCATACCAAGAGAGATGACCACATTGGTACTGATTGCCAGCGTCACCATGCAGGTCAGGACCGTCATGCCCACCAGAGTCACCGCAAAGCTTCTGGAGAAGACCACGCCCGTATAGAACCTCTGATATACCAGATAGATCAGGCTTCCCAGCAGCAGCGCAATGGCAAGTGCCACGATCAGTCTGGGAACATCATAGGACGCATACTTTCCAGACTCCAGCACTGATTTTTTGATTACATCTTTCACACTCATTTTCTTTTTCCTTTCCTCACTGCCTGATTCTTATTCCTGCCAGTATTCAAATCCATGCAGGTATCTGGTCTTATCACAGCACAGTACATACTTTGACACTGCCGTAAATTCTGAAGCCGACGGCGGAAGCAGGTTCCGCACCAGCTGCGGCAGCATCTGGGTAAACTTCGCCTCCATAACCAGCTTCCCCGGCTCCAGCACCGGCAGGGTGGGCAGTGTCGGATCAAACAGATCAAAGCTTCCCACTGCCGCCCGCACATCCGAGTCAAAGGTGATCCGCACCGTCCCCGCATCCATGATCCAGGGTTCCCGCTCATAATCCACGATTACCCGGGGGCGCATCATATTGCAGACACATTCCACATAGAATTCCCTGCACAGGGAATGGGGACTGTTCAGCAAAAATTCATACCTACCATCCAGGATCTGCTCCACCTCCCCCCGGGTCAGCGGCGCATCCTCCTTGCAGATATAGCTGCCGAACTTCTTCTTCCGCTCCAGCTTAATACTGCTGTCACCAAAGTCGTAGATGCGGATCCGATACTTTTTACGCATCAGAACTCCCGCTTCCTTTTCCTCGTAAGCACTGTTCCAGTAATCATCAAAATACAGGCTTCGAATGGTATAGCCCCCATGCGTTGCATGAGGATCCAGCCTGAGCACCGGTTCAAGGCGCAGATGAAGCAGTTCCTTCTCCGCGGTGTTGATCAGATATTTCCACTCATTGCGAAAATGTCCGCCGCTCTCCCTACTCCTCATAGACATCCTCTCCAATCGTTCCATCGGTCTGCACATAAAAGCACCGCATACCAAAATGCTTCCCTGCGTCGGTCACATAATAGTCAAAGGCGTCCTGGCTCTCGCCGGAGGCATTGGTCGCCCGGATTCGTACAAAGTACTGTCCCGGCTCCGGCAGCGCAGTCCTTGCTTCCGGTATCACGATGCCGTCCTGCCGGTCGATCACATCGGTAAAGGCATAGTCCCTGGCAAATTCCACACGGTAGGTCAGATTCTCCGCATCCAGATCATAGGCCGGATCCCAGCGGACCACCAGCTCTCCCTGCTCCACATACGGCACACCGATATAAAACGGCATGGGCTTTTCCAGACTCTGCCGGTACATCTGATAATTCTCCTCCACTTCCCCAGGAATCCCGTCTGCAAGCTGTGCATAGTCGTCTCTCGTCAGCCCCAGATGCATCATGTCCGGCATGGCAAAGGCATAAGGCAGCACCACCTGTCGGTAGCCGTCGATCATACCGGAAATCCTCTGAGGATTCAGGTAGCCCTTCATTTCCAGAATCACCGCATCCAGCTCCGCCCGGAAGGTCTTCGACTTCAGACACCTCTGAAACAGCACATTGCCCCAGTAGTTGCTGATTCCGCACTCCCAGCTTCCCTTGCCTGTAAATCCTTTCAGCCGGTACTCCTCGTTCATAAAAGAGCCGTCGCAGTCCCAGGTCAGGATATACCAGGTATTGGAATTCTGGGGACTGTACAGATACATGTTCCGGCTCTGGGTATCCACATTGCCGGTCAGGATCTGAAATGCCATCCAGTACATCAGATTCTCCCGGTCAAAGTACTCATCCAGCAGCTTATCTGTGGGAATGCTGTTGTCATTGACCGCATCCAGCATCTCGATCAGCTTCCTGTGGTCCCGGTTTCCCTTGATCTCCAGAAGCTTCTCAAATGCCTTTTCGTCAAATGCCGGATCATCCTCCGTGCGGATCACATCTTCATTCCGATAAAACTCAAAGAAATTCACCTTGTAGAGCTGTCCGTTGGAATCCAGACCATGAGCCTTCATACCGGTCTTATTGAGCTGCTCCACCTGAGTGTACAGCCCGTAATCTTCAAATACGCTCGGCTCATCCCCCGTATCATCCCGGACGTACAGATGTACAAACTGGGTCCTCAGTCCCATCATCTGGGGGATTCCTTCAATCAGATCAAACGCCAGCTTATTGCGAAATCGCATGCCGTCTGTCTGGTGCTTGTTCAGATTGATGGTGCGCTGTCCCCGCCAGGTCCCCTTGTTCTTCTTCAACTCGATCTTGTAGTTCTTCTGCTGATTCCGGCTGGATGTCTGTCCGCGGACCTGCACAGTGGCATTGGGGGTACTCTCCCCGTATCCCACCTCCTGCGGCAACGGTCCCTGCTCGTCCCCCACCTGCAGAAGTCCCGCTGTCTGATAGCGGTCAACACCCATCGCATCGTAGTCGTATGTCGAATAGCTGTTGATTTCCTCCCAGGTGTGGTCTGTGTGTTCCGCGGCATTCCCCCGGCTCACCGTCAGATACATGGTCACCACGCTGGTATTCTCCTGCCCTTCATACAGCAGATCCTTATCTCTGAGATGAATCTGATTGATGTCGATTCTGGGCTTTCTCTCCAGGCTTCCCGCACCGTCCTCTCCTGCCGGAGCTTCCTTCCCGCTCCCTGCCGCTGCCCTGTCCGCAGCTGTACCTGCCTGACCGTCCCTGTATTCTGCGCTGCAGCCTGCACAGGCAAGCGCCAGTGCCAGAAGCACCCCTGACAGCCAGAACCCTCTCTGTATTCTCATCATGTTATCATCTCTCCTCATTTTGATCCAAAAACAGTCCCATCCTAGTAAACATCCCGGACCGGTCCTCCGACACAATCGGCTGCGTACTCAGAATGTGATACGGGAGCCGTCTGGTAAATGCATCCAGCCGCAGCACAGACAGCAGGAAAAATACCGCGCTGGCAGCCACAAAGCCGAATCCATAGTACACCGTGTCACCGGCCATCGAAAGCGCCGTAAATACCGAGGACCCTGCTGCAAAAGCAACCGCAACCACCAGCGCTCCCCGGTAATCCGTAAAATACAGCAGCATCAGAAGAACCGTATTGCCCACCGCATACAGTCCATAGCCGATACACAGCGCACGAAAGTATCCCTGCATCACATCATTGAACCCCAGCGGCAGCAGCTCCAGCACCAGCTTTCCGAAGGAAATACACAGCACCGTCGTAAAAAGCTGCTTGATGGCCGTATACTTAAGCTCTCTGACCAGCACATCCAGCATCTCACTCTCGGCCTGCTGAATATCCTTGATGGAGCCCTTGTCGTTGAACAGACTGTAATAATTCCGGTACTTCGGATAAAAGTTCACCTCCACCGATACCACAAAGTGGACCGTCGTCACCAGACTGGT
This sequence comes from Eubacteriales bacterium, assembly GCA_030536555.1. Classification (GTDB taxonomy): domain Bacteria; phylum Bacillota; class Clostridia; order Lachnospirales; family Lachnospiraceae; genus Brotaphodocola. The sequence continues at coordinate 45,360 of JAUNPU010000022.1, forward strand.
CAGAAACGCAATCATCGCAGGCACATCGTAGTAGGGGGCTCCATAGAACAGCCCTTCCACCTGCACCCGGATCGGTCCCGCCCACATGATGACCAGGTGGGCAAACAGCCCGATATTGAGACACAGCCCGGTAAAAGCCAGCGGAAGATACTCATCCATCCATTTGAGAAAGCCGAAGGCGCCGGCATCACTTAAGTGAAAATACCGGTGTAACAGCACCACATCCCAGATCATCATCACGCCGTATCCCACTGACACGGCAAGCAGCAGAGCCTCCACCGCAGGCAGCCCTGCAAGAAGCAGCAGAAATCCGGTCACGAAGGTGATCACCACCGCAGCCCCAAAGGACAGCAGAATGCTCTGGTAATCCTTGATGGCTGTCAGGTAGCTCATGGCATTCCACACCAGGATCAGTTCTCCAAACAGACACAGGCACAAAAGCCCGTCCCGCAGCGATGCTCCCGAGAACAGCAAAAACACCCCGTAGAGCAGGCTTCCACCCACAAGCATCAGCCCGCTGGAGCCCCAGAAGGAGGACATCACCGCCTCTTCCCGCTCCTCATAAAGCATATCTGCAACAAAACGCGTCACCACCATGGAGAAAAAACTGGTCACCATCAGCGAAGCCAGCAGCGTATAGGTGATCATGCACACCAGAAGCTCCTGACTGTGTCTGGAGGCACCGAAGCATTCCGCCAGGAACATCACCCCAAGCAGCTGTACGATTCCCAGAATCATGGGGCCGGTACAGATGATTCCCGCGTAGCCATATGCGCGGAATGCGGCAAAAAGTCCCTTCTTCCGGAACAGATGCTTAAGCTCAAATCCGATTCCAGCCATATGCCTCTTCCACCTCCCTGTACATCTGACGGTATTTCTCGATCATCAGCTCATGGCGGTAATACAGGTCCACCCGCTTCTGCCCCCGTTCTCCCATGACCAGTCTCCTGCTGCGCGACTGGCACATTTTCTCCATGGCATCTGCCAGCCCTTCCCGGTACATGGGCGGCACGCAGTACCCTGCCGCTCCGATCCGGTCTTCCTCCCGTCCTTCCAGCAGCTCTCTGCAGCAGCCGACCTCCGTAGTCACACAGGGGCGTCTGGCTGCCAGGGACTCCAGCACCGACAGAGGCTGCCCCTCGGAGATACTGGTCAGAATCGTAAAATCCAGCTTTTCCATATACTTCACAATGTCCACACGACCGGTGAAGATGATATTGGAAAGCTTCATCTGCTCCACCAGTCCATAACACTCCTCCGCGTAATCCTCATCATCTACACCGCCCATGATGTGGAGCCGCACATTGGGCATCCGGGCAGAAAGCTCATAAAATGCATAGATCATGGTCTTGATATCCTTGATCGGAGCCATGCGGACGATGGCGCCGATATCCACACAGCCGTCCTCCTCCTTGAGCGGGATCTTCGACAGCCGTTCATAGTTGATTCCATTTTCAATGACCCGGCATTTATCCGGATCACAGCCCATCTCAATCTGAGCGCGCATGGCATTGGTGAACAGACTGGTCACCCGAAAGGCCCGGTGATAGATCACGTCGGACAGCATGTAGAAGAACTTGATCCACTGCTTCTTAAAGGAGGGCAGCACCCACTTTGCGCGGATGATCTCCTCCTCCCGCTCTCTGGTGTAGATACCGTGTTCCGTCAGAAGCAGCGGCTTCTGGTACTGATAGCTGCCAAGAGATGCCAGCAGACCGCCATATCCGGTGGAAATGGCATGGTACACATCCGCTTCCGGCACATGGGTTCCCAGCAGGTACAGCACCGGCAGTAGCATGGACCGCATGGTATGAAAGGCATCCGCGAAGGCAATATAGGGATACTGCTCCAGACAGATCTCCGTCAGGATATTTAAGAATGCCTCGCTCTTTAAGAAGGAGACCGGATTGATCCTCTTCTCCTGATACAGCTGAAACAGGATCTCCCAGTCCGGCTTCCCGCAGTCCATCAGCTGTCTGAGCGCCTCCGTCTCCTGTGGGCTGAACCGGTGCTGGAGAATCCCTCCGTCCTGCAGCCGCAGGGCATCATCCAGAAAGACCTCGTGGACCTCCGTCACATTGTCCGGAAGCTCATAGACGAACTTTCCCTGATTCTTCGCATAGGCTCCGATCACCCACAGGATGAACTCATGCTCCTTCATAATGTTGATATACTGGTGCATCCAGGTGGACACACCGCCATGTACATAGGGGTAACACCCCTCTAAAATCAGACAAATCTTCACGTTTCTCACCTGCTCTTACTGATCGTAACGGATTCTGAAGTGGCGTGCAGCAGATAGAGATCCCCGGTCAGGCGGGTAAGCTCTCCTCCTGTCACTTCCCCCGGCGCTCCTTCATTGAACCGCACGAACAGATATGCCTCATCGTAAAAATGATCCAGCGCAAGGAGAACCTCCGTCTCTTTCTGCTGTCTCGTCACTGTAAGTGCCCCGTACCGCTGAATAGCCCCGGACAGCTCTGTTCCGCATAAGTTCCGAATAGCCGGAGCCGAGGTATACAGCCAGTCCATATATTCGTCCAGACGATGCTTCAGCTTCTCCCATCCCAGCTTCGCTCCCCGGTCCTCATCCAGCAGATCATCCGGATGCATGAAATGGTTGTTGACAAAATGCATGTTCAGCTCTGAGAACGCCGCCATCTGCATATAGTCATCCAGAATACAGCCGGATATGATCCGCGGCTGCTCCACCATACCGTCATCTGCCACCTCAAATTCCTGCACATAGGCAAATTCTCCCGAAAAATAGTTGCTGGCAACCGTCCGGATCTGCGGAAAATCTCTTGCCAGAATCCTGCGCCCTTCTTCGGAAAGGATATTGGACGGCGGCACATACACCTCCATGGAAGCCGTGGGGAACATCTCCTCTCCAAAGCGCACCAGCTCTCCCACCGCTTTCCTGACAGCGGCGCTGCTCTCCCAGGTATGGTAGGGGAACATACCTTCATAGTCCACATTGGACAGGCACAGAGGCTGATGGTTGTAGCCATGATACCCCAGCTCCCCGCCCTGATGCAGCAGCAGATTGCCAAAGTACTGGAACCGCTGGATATCCTTCTGAGGCTCCACCGCTCCCTTCGTATCGTCCTCATAATTCTCAATGATCACGCCGGTGTAATGCACCCCGTGCTCCTGTGCCAGCTTTACCATATCCGGCCACCAGACGTTGGTGTAGAACTCCGCGATCCCCATCCCGTAATCCCGCTTCACGTACTTGCCGTCCCCGCTCGGAACCGGAGATGGGAAGTCATCCAGATAGAAGGTGGAGCCATTGATGACCGGGTAGACGCTCACATCGGTCAGCAGGCTGTAGGAGGCCGCATAGAATCCTCTGGTCGCCTTCTCGTACATCCCCAGATTGTTCATCACAAAGGAGCCATCCCCGTAATCATGCTTCCAGATGATCGGGACCTGCTTCTCATCGTCAGACCAGACATAGACCTTCGCATCCTCCTCCAGCTCTACCGCCCAGGCGGATTCAAACGGGTCCGTGATCTGATAGCTTCTTCCACCGCCCAGCATGAAGGATTCATCCACATAGACGCCGCTCACCATGGCGTAGCTGTACCCGGAGGAAATCACACCAAACTTCTGCTCCAGCAGTTCCAGATAGGGTTCCTTCTGTGGAATCATCCCAAACAGAACATCTCCCCCCTGCTTTACCCAGTCGGCAAGCTCCAGTACCTTCTCCTTCAGCAGACTGATGTCCGGGATCAGCAGCACAGCCGTCTCGTACTTTTTAAAATCCGGCACCGGCTCTCCGGCAATATCCACCAGCCGATATCCCACCTTCATATCTTTCAGAATCTGTGCAAACTGCTTCCACGCAGCCTGCGATACAGGTTCTTTCCCATTCATCAGCACCAGGCACACCGGCTTAGCTCCGGTCATGGCCTCCTCAGACGTGACCACCCGTTCCGGCTCCAGCAGAGCAACCTGCCGCTTCGCTTCCATATAACGAATTCCGCTTCGCTCTGCATACAGAATGGCTGCAATCGCCAGAAATATCAGCCACACTGTAAGCAGCCCCGAATAGCGGAATCTCTTCCATCCTCTCAATCCTCTTCTGCCTTCCTTCCCATATCCTCCTGCCAAAAGGCAAGGCGGTCCCGGTTCTCCGCCGACAGGTAAATGTGCTTTTCCTCCATCTCCCGAAGCAGCTGCGAAAGCCGGTCCCCCTGCTTCTTCTGAACCTCCAGGCGGATTCTCAGCATCCAGTATTCCTGCTCATTGGGCCACTGATCGCCCATCTGTCTCAGGGTCTCCTCCGCTCCTTTATAATCCTCCAGCTTTAACTGATTCTCTGCCAGAGCTGCGCCTGTCTCAAAGTCAGCATGCTTCTCCAGCTTCTTCCTGAGAAGACTGCTGTACTGGGTTCTCTGCACCAGCTCCATCTTGCCCTGCACCATGCCCTGCCTGATATAATCGCCCAGAAAGTTGCAGTAATCATCCAGAGCCTTCTCATTTTCCGGATCAGCACTGTAAATACGCTCCAGCTGCTGCAGTTTGTAATCATAGTTCTTCGACAGCTCCGCCATCGCCGTGGAAGCATAGTGAGCAACCTCCACATCTTCATTCATCCTTGCCTGATGGAGAAGGTCGATATACTCAGCCGGATTGTCATTGAGCACATCCATAACCATGCTTCTTCTGAGGGAGGCATCATTGAAGATCAGCGCCTCCTCCAGCGGAACCACCTGGTCCTTGTCTTCCATGGCATCTACGAACACACCCCGGTACAGCTCTTCATTGGTCCGCAGCTTCTCAAGCCCCACCGGCGTCGTTCTGCCACTTCTGATTCCAATCTGAAAGTGCAGGATCAGTACACAGAGAAGCCCCCACAGCGGAATGAAAATCACCACCGGCATCAGATACGGCTTTACCAGAATCACTCCGTGCCGGATTCCCAGATACACCAGCACACAGACGATCAGATGCAGACACAGCAGCACCATACCAGTCATCATCGGCGTCCTCCTATCCCTTTTTGATTCTCTCTTTGTCCCCCTCTAGTCTTCTTCCGGCTGCTCCACGATCTCGCAGTGAAATCCCACCTGCTCCAGCCGGTTCACCACAAGGCGTGCCGTCTCCGGCGCCGTCTGCGTCAGAATCAGATACAGATTCCCGTCAGAAGCCAGACCCAGCACATCCGTCTCTCTGATTTTGGATATCAGGCGCTCATTTGCCTCCTGCAGGGTCATTTCCTGCCGCTCCAGCTTCAGAAGTGTATACTCCGCAACCTTCTGCTGCGCCATGGAATGCTGCAGCTGCAGACGTTCCAGAAAATATGTCTCCTTCATAATGTTCATGCCTTCCAGATACTGCTCTCCCCGCATGACCTTCTGATACTCCAGCGCACGCAGCAGGGAGGTCTGGACCAGTCCGCACAGAATCTTGAACAGATTCAGGTAGTAGAGGGTCATCTGTGAATAATCAGCTTCCCGGATCATAATCATCATCACCAGACGGGAATCCTTCCGGATCCCTGCCATATACATGGGATAGCCTTCCAGCAGCTTTCCGTTGGACCAGACCTCCCCTTCCTCCAGCTTGCTGATTGCCTCCCGGTAATCAGCCATCCGCAGAGACTTCGGAAGCTGACGGACCATCTCCCTGGACGCCGCCTCCAGACGGGCAAAGCTCTGATTCTCCCCCAGGGAATAGATGGAAATCGTCTGATTCTCCATGACCTTTTCCATCACCTGAATCGTCTTGATAAATACCTCCTGTGGACGCACCACATCCAGCTGTCTGGTAATATCGAAGATCTTGCCGAAGCTGTCCCGGCTTCCCAGAATCTGCTTTTTGTACTCCTTCTTGTCCTGCAGCGTATCCTGATACAGACTGCGCACGAAGTAGAACTTCTCCTGAAGCAGATCCTTCTCCTTCCGTGCGTAGGAGATATCGTCCCTGTTTTTCAGACGAACATAACCGCACACCGCCCCCGCCATCAGATACACAATAAATGGAATCCAGTTGGATGGCTCAAAAAACAGGGTAAACCATCCGGTCTCCTGCCGGTAATAGGCAGCCGCCAGAGACAAAGTCTCCAGCACCGCCGCCGCGATTCCGGTATTCATACCATGTATGGTACCCATCAGCACCACGAACAGAAGCCTTAAGTCCACCAGCCGAAACTCCACCTGAGTCCCCATCATATGATTCAGAAGCTCCACCATAAGACCGCCGGCCACCAGCTCCGCTCCCTTCAGCACCCGTCCTCTGAGGCGGAGCCATTCCCGCAGCTGCTCCCATCTGCCGGGCTTTAACTTCCTGTGCTCCCCATAGCTTTCGTAGACAGCCGGAAGATCCACCAGAATCGAGATCTTCGGAAACCAGCCGTAGCGGTATCTGAGAATCATGTCATTGTCCGGCATCTGCTGCACCACAGCTTCCCCCTCACAGCGAACCACGGTGCCCTCCTTCAGCCTGTCCAGCGCCTCTCCCAGCTCTCCGAAGGTGATGCCAAAGCTGTCCGGCACACTCAGGATCTCCGTCTTTTTGTCCCAGCCGTCCAGCATCCGGTACAGAAGCTCCGCCAGATCGTCCATACACAGAAAGCAGACCTTCTGCTCCTCCGACTCTGTCAGCACAATCTCCTGCTCCTTCTCCATCTGCGCAAATGTGCGGAAGAAATAATCCCGCTCATAGGTCCCGGAATACAGATACGGCAGCCGCACAATCTTGATCTGCATGTGATTGATCTCTGAATAGTGCATGCAGAGCTGTTCTGCCGAATCCGCCAGCACCGTCTTTCCCGTATGTACCGAATATCCCCCCTCCGGTCCTGCCAGATAGATGATCTGCACATTGCTCTCCGCACGGCTGTTCTGCATCATCTTGCGAAGCTGCTCCAGCTCCCCTTCCAGGTCCCCGTGAAACGTAAGGTAATTGGAAAAATAAATCACACTGTCGAATTCGTAAGCCCGGAATATCTCCTGAAGGTCCTTCTCCTTCAGCAGTGTGGTAAAGGATGTGATGTGGTTCCTCTTGTCAGTCTTCAGACTCGGATTTCCCGCAATCAGCACATGACATCCCGGAAATGCCTTCCTGATAAAATCAACTGTTACATAGCCTGTATTGCCGGCCAGCAATATTTCTTTTACTTTCACTTGTTTTCCCCGTACTCCCAATCAGCTCCATGTGGCGCGATTTCGCACCTCTGTGAATCGCTGCGTTATTTTTTCCAGAATACCACTTTTTCGGTTTAATATCAAGGAATTTTGCATTTGTAACCTGTATTTTGTAATAAGTAACCGTTTAAAGAAAAGAAAAAACAGATGCTCCTCACATCTGCTTTCTCACGATCATATACTCGTCACCCAGGCGATAATAGGGGCAGTCATAGAACTTATCCTCCATGAACCGCGCCATCTCGTCCTCATCCAGGTTCACCTCACAGGTGTAGCACTCATAATCCTCATCATATTCATAGTACATACAGCTCTCACAGCTGCCCTGCACCTTCTTCTTTTGATGCTTCATTCTTCACCTCCGCCCGTTTCATTGTGTTTTCTTCCACTGTTTTCCCCATCTCATCACATCTTTCGTCAGCTTCAGCGCGTTTCCTGCCACTGTTCCAGCCGCCTCATCACCTTCCGGTTATAGTACAGGGACAGGCTCATGCCGACCACCCAGCCGATGGGCCAGGACAGCCAGATTCCGGTGGTTCCGAAAAACCGGCTCAGGGTAACCGCCAGCACCACCCGCAGAATCAGATCTGTAAAGGTCGCCACCATGAATTCCTTCATGGATCCGGTGCCCCGCAGAACCCCGTCCGAAGCCAGCTTCAGCGCCACCAGCAGGAAGAACGGGGACGTGATCCGCAGAAATGCCACGCCGGTCTCCATCGCCATGGCACTCTCCTCCTTCATGAACAGAGACATGACGCCGTGGCTGAAGCCCACATAAGCGACAATAAACGGAATTGTCAGCACCAGGCACATCCGCAGACCGCCCTTCATGCCTTCCTTCACCCGGTCCACCTTGCCTGCGCCCATATTCTGCGCCGTAAAGCTGGACACGCCATTGCCCAAAGTGGTAAAGCTGGTGACCGCAAATCCGTTCAGCTTGATGGCTCCGGAGTAACCGGCGATCACCGAGGAGCCGAAGGAATTGACCACACCCTGCACGAAAATATTTCCCACGGAAATAAAGCTCTGCTGCAGGATGCTTGGAACTGCGATCAGACTGACCTGCCTCAGCATTTCCGCAGAAAATATCTCCGGCTTTCCGTTGGTCTCGATGGTCCTCAGCCGCTTTAGCATGGTAAGCAGCGCCAGCACGCACGCCACCCCCTGAGCCAGAAATGTCGCCCACGCCACACCTGCCACGCCCCAGTGCAGTCCCGCCACGAACCAGTAGTCCAGAGCGATATTGCCAAGGGAGGAGCCGATCAGGAAGTACAGCGGTGTCTTCGAGTCTCCCAGGGATGTGAAGATTCCCGTGGACACGTTATATAAATACAGGAACAGAAATCCGCCGATATAGATTCTCAGATACAGATCCCCGGATGCAAAAATATTCTCCGGCGTCCGGATCAGGCGCATCAGTCCGCGGCTTCCCACCATGCCCGCTGCCGTGAGCGCCACAGACAGCACCATGGCAGACAGCAGAATCGTGTGAATCGCTGTCTTCATCTGCCGGTACTGCTTTGCGCCGAACAGCCGGGAGATCACCACGGAGCATCCGATGTTGCTTCCCACCGCAATCGCCATGAAGATCATGGTGATCGGATAAGATGCACCCACTGCCGCCAGAGCGTCCTCACCGGCAAACTTCCCGGCGATCACGCTGTCTGCAATGTTGTACATCTGCTGGAAGATCACGCTGATGAACATGGGTATCGTGAACTGGAACAGCAGTTTCTGGGGGTTGCCTTCTGTCAGATCTTTTATCATTGGAATCGTCCTCTCTTTTTGAAATTTCCGCGGGCATTCCTGCCTGCGGCATTGCCAGAAAGCATTATACTATGTTTTGTTTTCCAGTACAAGCGAATAACTATACAATAATTTCCTGCTGAAGCGCCAGCGAATAGATCATTTTTTCCTTCACCGGCTTCCCGGTCATCTGCCGGAGTGCCCGCTCATAGTAGTCAAGCTGCTGCTTATAGTGGTCGATTAAGGTCTGTGGTCTGCGGACCTGATCCGTCTTGTAGTCGATCAGTATCAGCTGTCCCTCCTCTTCCATATAGGCGTCAATGATACCCTGAATGACCACCAGCTCGTCGCTGTCCCCTGCGCCCATCTCCCGCGCCGGGATTCCCATGACGAACTGCTGCTCCCGGTGAAGCCGCCCTTCTGCCTGTGCCTTGCGCATCCGCTGTCCCAGCCCGGACTGCAGAAAGGTCCAGATGGCGCCGCAGTCGATCCGGTCCAGATACGCCTGCTGGAATCGCTTCTGGATCACCAGCTTCTCCAGATAGCGGCGGATGTCCTCCTGACTTCCCATCTGGTCAAAGGGCAGCAGCTCCAGCGCCCGGTGAAATGCAGTTCCCCGAAGGGCACCGGCTTCTGCTTCCTCGCCCTGACGCATTGCTTCCTTATCCTGACCCATCGCTTCCAGTTTTGCCTCCCAGTCCGGTCCCAGCGGTCCGGTCTGGCAGACGCTTTCCGCCTCATCGGTCATCTGCCCCTGCTTTTTCAGCTCCGACACCGACATCTTGGTGTGCAGGCGAATATCAGCCTCATGGGGATACTTGCCATTCAGATAGTGATCCAGCTGCTGTCGGTAAGTCTCGTCATACAGAGTGTCCAGATTCGGATTCAGCAGCTGGTCTCTGGTCTCTCTGGTGACCACCTGGCGCACCAGCTCCTCTCCTACCATATCCGACAGGGGCACCTCTGTCACAAGGATTCCTCCGCCTTCTCCTGCTCTCTCAAACGGCTCTGTCTGAGTATTGCCCGCAAGGCTCATCAGAAGCCAGTCCAGATAAGTTCCGGCAGAGGAGAGAATCGTGCAGGGAATCTGCCCGTCCACCATCGGCACATGGGCATATTTCTCCATGTTGTTTTCCAGATACCGGTCTGTGCCGGTCAGAATCAGCTTCTCCTTTGCACGGGTCATTGCCACATACAGTACCCGCAGCTCCTCGCCCATATTGTCCAGCTCCAGCTTCCGGCGCAGCACATTTTTCTTCAGCGTGGTCGTCTTCAGGCGATGTTCCAGATCCACATAATCGGTTCCAATGCCCAGATCCGGATCGATCAGCATCTTGCTGTAGGCATCCTGACGGTTGAACTTCTTGCCTGTTCCCGCCAGAAATACAATCGGAAACTCCAGTCCCTTGCTCTTATGGATACTCATGATCCGCACCGTGTTGTCCTCTTCTCCCACGGTGCTTGCCTCACCGAAATCCGTGTTGATTTTCTTCAGATTCTCCATGTAGCGAATGAAGTTGAACAACCCCTTGTAGCTGGTCTTCTCGTAGGCTGCCGCCCGCTCCACCAGCAAATCCAGATTGGCTTTCCGGGTCTCCCCGGCAGGCATCGCCGTCACATAGTGGTAGTAGCCGGTCCGCTCATACACCCGGTAGATCAGCTCATGAATCGGAAGATAAGTGCTCTGACTGCGGAATTCCTCCAGCATCCCGTAAAATGTCCTCAATTTTCTCAAAATCTGAGCATTGAGTTTTCCACTTTCCTCTGCTCCTTCTGCCCCCCTGCTGTCTCCCTGCTCTTCCCCGGCCTCCTGCCCCCGCAGAAGATACAGCTTCACTGCCCCGTAAATGCCCCGGTCCTGCTTCTTGTCGGCAGCCGCCCGGTAGTACGCCGTCATCTCTGCCAGCTCCACATCGGTCATGCCGACCACCGGAGACCGCAGCACTGCCGCAAGTGGAATATCCTGCATGGGATTGTCAATCACTGCCAACAGACTTAAGACCGTCTCCACCTCCAGCGTACTGAAATATCCCATCCGGGACTCGGCATAAGCCGGAATCCCCTCATTCATCAGCACGGAAAGCAGGGTCTCCGTCCACCCGGTGGTGCTGCGAAGCAGGATAACCATATCCCGATACTGAGCCGTCCGGTAGCCACCGGTGCCATGGAGCTTCTTGTCCCAGACCAGAAGTCCGGTCTGCGGGTCCGTCATTTCCCGAATCCTGCCGACGATCAGCTTCGCCTCCAGCTCCCTGGCTGTGTAGTCTGCCGCCTCCGCCTCCATCTGGGACAGGGCAGCTTTGCCCGTATCCATCACCAGAAGCTCCGGAAGCTCTGCCACCCGCCGCCTGTCCGCTGTCTGCCGCCCGTCTGCCGCCTGCTGCCCGTCTGCTGTCTGCCACACGTCTGCCGCCTCCGGCTCCGCGAACTTCGCTCCCGGATGAAGGGCGGCGTCCTCCGTATACCGGATGCTTCCCAGGCCCTCCGTCATGATCCGGTAAAATACCTCATTGATTCCGTGAAGCACCTGGGCGCGGCTTCGGAAGTTCTGGTGCAGCTCGATCTTCCGATTCAGCCCGGTGCCGGTCTCGTAGGGCTCGTAGCTGTGGTATTTTTCCAGGAACAGCTCCGGTCTTGCCAGACGGAACTTGTAAATGCTCTGCTTTACATCGCCTACCATGAACACATTGTGACAGCCGAACCGCTCCCGGGACACCGCATGGAGCAGTGCCTCCTGCACCAGGTTGCTGTCCTGATACTCGTCCACCAGCACCTCCGCAAACTGGGCGCTCAACTCGTCTGCCGCCTCCGTGTACACCGTTTTTCCGTCCTCCAGCCGGATCAGAACCTTCAGCGCCTCGTGCTCCAGATCGTTAAAATCCACCAGATTCCGCTCCCGCTTCTTCTCCTGAAACCGTCTGGCGAACTCCTCCGCCAGCTCCAGCAGCACCCCGATGACTTCGCCGGTGTGCTGCTGATCCTGCATGACCTCTGAAGGCTCCGCAAAGCAGTAAAGCTCCTGCATCCTGCCCACCGCGTTCTTCATCCGGTCACGGCAGCCGGTCACGTAAGCCTTCTGCTCCGGGTCCACCTCCTTGTTCCGCACCGCAGCCAGCCGCGCCCAGGAAACCTTCGCCAGAGCCTGACAAAGCTCCTCGTAGCCGCCCACTGCTTCCAGCCCGGTCAGAAAACGGATGTCCTGCTCAAACATGGGGACGTAGGCGCACAGACATTCATCTGCCCGGCAGGTCTCCAGTGCATCATGCATCTGAAAGCACAGCTCCCCCGCCTGCTTTTTCACATCTGTCAGGAGATACTGCATCCAGAGAGGGGTATCCTGACTGCCGTCTGCGGAAGCTTCCTCTCCATTCAGACGCTGAGTCCCGGCAGCCGCATGCTCGCTTCCCGCAGCTCCTGCCTCCTGCCCCAGCTCCGCCCGGCACGCCGCGATCCACTGCTCAGGGTAGGGATTACTCTGGGAGTAGGTGTACACCTGCATAATGTAGTCCTCAATCCCCGCGTCACTTTTCCCGGTGGAATAGGTCTCCACAAACTGCTCGAACCGCTCCCCGCCATTCTGGTAGTAATCCTCCAAAAGCTCCTGCATCACATCCTGCCGCATCAGCATCAGCTCGCCCTCATCCCCGATCTGAAAGGACGGGTCCAAGTCCAGCAGATTGAAGTGATTGCGGATAATGTTCAGGCAGAAGCTGTCAATGGTAGTAATCTGGGCGTGGTGCACCAGCGCCGCCTGCACCTGCAGGTGCTCATTTCCCGGGTCCGCGGCAAGCTTCTCCTCGATGGCGGCACCGATTCGATCCCGCATCTCCGCCGCTGCCGCGTTGGTGAAGGTCATCACCAGCAGCTTGTCGATGTCCAGCGGCTGCTCGCCTTCGGTGACCATGCGGATGATCCGCTCCACCAGGACAGCCGTCTTGCCGCTTCCCGCCGCAGCGCTGACCAGCAGATTGGTCCCCCGGCTCTCGATGACCTGCATCTGTTCTTTTGTCCAGTTTACTGATTTTCCTGACATAATTCCTCCCAGATATCCTCTGTTTTTCTGCTTTTAAGCTTCCGGTATTCATAGCCGGAGGTCTTCTTGTCAAATCCGCAGACCGCATGGTACGGACAATAGTCGCAGGCTGTCCGCGGTCCGCTTTTATACGGCTCCACGCCGATCTCGCCGTCCAGAATCTCCTGACCGGCGCTGCGCAGCTTCCGGCGCACATGCCCCCGCAGCAGCTCAAACCGCTCCCGGCTGGCAACCGAAGACCGGTATTCCATCACATTTCCATCCTTCAGAACCACCGGGATAATATCCGACTCCTTCTCGATGGTATTGTCCAGATGGCGGATGACCTCCAGCTCACTGTTGATCAGACCATTCATTTTCAGCTTCCGCAGAATCTCCCCGTTAATGGCATCCTCGTCCGGCTGACCATCCTTCTGAATCATCGGGTCCGCAATATTATAATAGAAAATCCCCGCCGGAACCACTTCCCGTCCCGGATACTGCCGCCCGGTCATCTCCATCACCGCATCCATGTAGACCACCAGCTGAAGCTGCAGACCATAGTAGAGCGCCACCAGATCAAAGGTCGTGCTGCCCGACTTATAGTCAATGATCTTCACGTAGACCTGCTGCCCGTCCACACACACGTCCATCCGGTCGATTCGGCCCCGCAGGCGAAGCTTCTCATCCTTCGACAGTGAAATATTCAGGGCATCCAGATTGTCCGCCGCGGAAAATGCCACCTCGAACCCGGCAGGCTCGAAATCGCCGCGGATAATCTGCTGCTGCAGCGCCCACACGGTGCGCTGGGTAATCTGCTCCACCCGCCTTGCCAGATAAGCATTGCGGGAAGAGCTGTTCAGAATCGTATTGCCGTAATCCGCCGTCACCTGCTCCACCGCCCGGCGCACCAGGTCCCCCCGCTCCTCATCGGTAATGGAGCGCCAGTCGCGCCCCTCCTCCTTCACCTTCTGAAAGCATAAGTCTATGGAATCATGGAACAGATTGCCGATATCCGCTGCCGCCAGCTCATAGTGCTGCCGCTCCATCAGCTCCAGCCCGTATTTCAGGAAATGACCGTAGGCACAGGCGGCGTACTGCTCCAGCCGGGTCACGCTTCCGCTGAGGATATTTCCGTACAGCGCCCGCGCCACCGCATGACCGATTCCCTGCTTCTCATAGACGTAAAATGCCGCCTCCACCAGCCGCTTCACGTCCTCCTGACAGGACTCCGATGTGAAGAACCAGCGGTACAGCTCCAGAAACTGAAGCCGCTCCGCCTCCGTCATGTCCCCATCCCGAAAATGCCGCAGCCCGGCGATCAGCTTCTCATAGGCTTCCGGAACAGAATATACCATTCCGCCGCACTCCCCAACCTTCTGGCAGGAAAGCTTCGGATACATTTTCCGGATCTCGCCGATCAGAAATGACGCCCGGCGGTTCTTGCCGTCTGCTCCAGCACCTGCATAGGACAGAATCAGCTTTCTGGACGGTCTGGTCATCATCAGATACAGGTAGAACCGCTGCTGAAAGCTGTCCTCCCTGGCAGATGGTGCCAGTTCCATCTGGTGCTCTCCGAAGAATTCCCGCTCCTTATCTGACAGCAGACTTCCTCCTTCCTTTCGCATAGGCACGATTCCGTCATTGACACCCACAAAAAACAGCACCTTGATATGCGCCAGTCTGGTTCTGGTGATGTCTCCGACCACCACCCGGTCTACGGTGGCAGGAATCACTCCCACGGACACCTCGCCAAAGCCCGCATCCAGAATCTCGGCAAATTCCTTCCGGCTCACCTGCTCCTCACCCAGAAGCCCTTCCAGCCGGTCCAAAAGCTCTGTCACCATCTCATAGGCCTGTCCGTACTCCTTCGCCAGCCGGTGCTCCCCGATGGTGGTAAAATATTCCTCATAGGCTGTCAGCTTTTCCTCGATCCGGCACTGACTAAGCAGCTCCCGCACCGCCTGCACCATGCCTGCTACGTTGATTTCCTTATTTCTGAACCGTTCCCGCATGTCAGACAGCGGCGCAAGGATCTGGTCGCGGAATGCATTTAACTCCGTCAGATTTAAGTTGCCGCCGCCCCGGTAAGTCCGCTCCCAGACAGCCATCCAGCGCTTATGACCCCGGATGCCCAGCGCCAGCACGTAGTTCTCCAGCCGGTCCGTCATCTCCTGATCTCCGGTCACAAGTCCGGTCCGCAGATACCGGAATACCGATTCATAGGAGAAATCCTTCTGCACCACCTCCAGCGCCGCCCGGATCAGCTCCACCATGGGGTTGTTCAGCAGGTTCTTCTTGTCGTCCATAAAGTAAGGAATGCCATTCTGCTCGAACTGGTGGGCGATCTCCTTGCCGTAGCCCGGCAGGTCTCCCGTCACCACTGCCACATCCCGATAGCGCAGTCCCTCATCCTTTAACAGCTGCTGGATCCGGCGGACCACCATGCCGATTTCCGCCGCCGGGTTGGTTCCCTGATACAGCTCCAGTCCCCCTGCCATGGTACCCGGATAGCTCTCCGCCCGGTAGCGGAACAGACTCTGCTCCAGCCAGGCAAGCTCCGGGCTGTCCTTGTAGCGGGGTGCCGGAGAAGCATTCATCCAGATGTCCTCCAGCTTCCTGACATTCTGCTCCTGTGCCAGCTTCTGCAGCCGGCTGACCATCTGATGGCTCATGTAGAACAGATTCTGCATCCCCATGTCCTGATAAATATGCGCCGTCGGGTCCGCCGTGACCGTCACGATCACCTGCTTTGCATGGACCATGAACAGCTCGATCAGCCGGTACTGAACCGGCGTAAATCCCGTATATCCATCCAGCGCGATCACGCTGTCCCGTATGATTTTCGACTCCGGAATCACCCGGCACAGCACGTCCAGCACCTCCTCCGTGGTGATGTAATGCCCCTCAATATACTGTTCAAATCCCTCAAATACCACCGCAAAGTCTTCCAGCTTCTGGCGCAGCAGCGGCGTCCTGGCAAAAGGCGCCGTCTCCCGCAGCATCTGCGGCGTAATACCGTACTGATAGAATTCTGACAGCATGGACTTCATCTTGTTGACAAAGCCCGTCTGATTCAGGTGCCCGGAAAACAGCACCAGCTTCTTTCTCTGGTTTGCCGCAACCTTGCGCAGAACCATGGACTTGCCCATATCGTCCAGCACCTGCAGATTCTCCACCGCCAGCTCCTCGAACACCCGGTACGCCAGCCTCTGAAAGCTGACAATATCAATATTCATCGTGCCGTGATTGGGATGTCTGGTCACGATGTCCTTCTGGGTCTGCATGGTGAACTGCTCCGGCACAATCATAAAGTACATCTGCCCGGGATGTCCCATGGATGCCCGGATAATGGAATCATATAACAATGTGGTCTTCCCCGAACCGGAACCACCTAAAATCAACTGTAATGACATATTCGCCTCTCCTGTCTGTTCTCAATCATGTCTGTTCTCTTTTTTGCCTGTTCTCTTTCCTGT
>JAUNPU010000004.1 GCA_030536555.1 Eubacteriales bacterium
TGCAATTCATCTCCCACCTTTAGAGGACGGAGAATTCTTGCTGGATATTGTTAAATACGATGGTTTTTCATCCAAGAAAATCACATTTGTTTGAGTAATCCACTTACCAATCGTAATACCCCTATTGTAGTAGTCAAACACGAATAGGTATATTGCATTACAAATTACAATGAACAAATATGCCTGATATATTTTTACACGCATTAATTCCAGGAAAATAATTATAGTAAAAGACACCATATGAACAATTATTGTGTCAATTATTTTTGATTCATCACTCATCACATCGTTCCATACACATACCTGCAAATCATTCCATACTTTTCATGAATAAAATAGCAGCATTGCAGATATTCTTCATTTCGTCTAATTTAATTGAATGTCTTTTGCATAAGTATAAGATATGATTTCTCCCTGCTTTGTTGAACTGTATCCCTTTTCTTTATGTGAATAATTTGAAATATCTACAGAACCAAAATCAACAAATTTGCTATAAATTCTCAGGAACCGGACCGTATGGCAAATGCTCGAAATCCATTATCTTCGCATGGTATTTCAGAGAAAAACTGATGAAGGAATCGATGTTCGGCACGACTTCATTATCGTTAAGATAGGTTCTCATGTTTTCAGGTTCACGAAGAAACAGCAAAAGACTATTATGTGCTTTATCCTGAATAGAGCCATTTTCATATCTGTAAATAGTCTTATCTCCCCAATTGAGAAGTTTTGCAAAGGTTCTTTGGCTCAATCCATACTGTTCTCTTATTCTTCTGATTTCTTCTGGGAGTAAAAGTTTATGCATTCTACGATACTCATTGTATGCACGGACTAACGTCGCGTTATCTAATTCCTCACAAAAAAACTCCTCGCCGCAATCTGCACATACAAGGATCTGAGCATCTACTTCTATTCTCTCACCATAAACACTATAAGACTCTCTTTTTGTAATTATTCTGGTATCTACTTCTCTTCCGCACTCTTCACAATATTTCTTCATTGACGCCACCTCCTATAACTTAAGTGAAATCATCTTCATCCTAATTTAAGTCACCTCCCCCAGCCACTCACTGAGGGAAGTATCTATATCATCATAGCATGAATCCTTCTGAATAGACGGGGCTATTGCAAATTGCCTTTCCGGTCTTTCTTCCATTTCATATAATAAACGATTGCACCTACCGGAATTGATGCTTTTAATTCCCATCCATAATCTTGATAAAGCAAAAGCTGCGGTAATCGCAATAAATATACATATGCTCCTAAATGCAATTCCGTATTGATATAAGCAACATATATTCCTCCATAAAGTAAAATTATTGCAAAACACCAAAGAATCCTATGCTTTTTTTCTTTGCTTATACAAAGCATCAAAATATATATTGAAAAGCTGATTTCCAATATACAAATAAACATCATTCCCCACTGTAGAGCATTAAATTCTCTCCATGTACTGATACTGCCAGTCACTTTAGGCGTATATGTAAAATCAAAGGATGCCATTTTTATCTCGGCCTTGTCCTCGTATAGTTCGAATGTAACTATATAATTTTCTTTATCTGCTTGAACTTGATATTTGTATAAAATTTTTTCTGGTGCAAGACCATCTGCCTGTACTACTGATTCAGTAATTTTTTTATAATTTGTTACCTTTTTCCCATTCCAAAGACGTATCATGTCTTTAAAAGGTTCTTCCGAATTATTCAGAAATTTCTTGTCAAAATACTTTCCAATTGCCGCCTCATTTCCACTTTCCAACCCTTCTAAAACTGAACACAAATACACTTCATCATCAATTGAATGGATATTACTTTCTGAAGCTGTGCATACACCTGCACCAAATTGGAAAAAGAGTACACATACTACTAAACAACATATTTTTTTTAACATCTTGCTGCCCCCTCTACCACGATATTACCTTAGATATTTGTCAAAGTCAAACCGGCTATGCTAAGTTAGGTTCTTGACAAATTTATATAAATTTTCTCCGTTATTTAGCGCATTATTAATAGCGTTAAACTCGCCACAATTTTCTAGTGGATAGTTTGTCATACTTCCGTCAACACTATCTCATATTGTCTGCATTTGAGGATTAATTGCATTTCTCGTAGGATTATTATTCATACCACTAATACCATAGTGCATCGTATCGGTCATGCTGATCACATTTCCCATCACGTCGTAGGTGTATGTGGTCTTAAGATTGCTCAGCATGGTGATGCCGATCAGGTTGTCCAGGATATCGTATGCAAACCGGGTCACGAGACCATTGGTCGCTTTCACACTCAGGACATTTCCGTGCGAGTCGTAGGTATAGCTTTTAATAGCTCCAGCTTAAAATCCTCAAATATTGCAAAGATTCTACATACTATATCATCTAAATCCTCATATGTTCCGAATATCGGTTTTTTTATTCGATAATCGACATTTACCATCAATCTTGAATATTCTCCAATAGGAAGTCCCAAGAGAAGTTCATTATCTTTTTTTACAATCCAGACAATATCAACCATTCCGTTATCTAATATAATATTCGCGCCGAATGTATACTCCTTAAGTTGTACTTCTTTCATTCGAAAATATTTTTCTTTTGGTTCAAATGTAATTTTATAACCAAGCTGAGCAATACTATCAATAATAATTTCTCCATCAAAATAGCGTAATCTCTCGCCTGATGGAGTCCTTTTTGCATCATATAAAGCTGAAATTTGTTCATACCTTTTTATGAAATCAATTTTCAGTAATGCATTTTTTATTATAGGTTTTAATTCTATCATTGTATTTCCTATACCCTTTGTCTAATACCTCATATTCTGCTAACTCTGTATCATTTTCATATATAATCTCTAGCGTTTCCATATCACCACATCAATATTATCCTTTAAGTATATTATAAATGTAATTATTCTTCCCATGTCTCTCACACAATTTATTATAATTTATCCTGTATTTTTTAGAAAAATGCCAAAATACATCCCTCAGCACTATCCTAACACTTTTATCAGGACCAACATCACAAACAACAAAATCATTTTCCCGTTCTAACCATCTACCACCGAACATTGATATAATCCACTCACCATATATCGCAGACAAATCGATTAATTTTTCTATTATTTCTTCTGTTTCTCTTCCTCTCAAAGATTCAATTAAATTTACTATTATTTTCAACTGTTCTTGAGATGAATCATTATCATATTTTTTATAAAATTCATTAACTGCATCTTCTTTACGCTCCTTCAGGCGAAAAAAATATTCTTTTTTTATTATAAATTCATTTGGTTTGGGAATACTGAGTCTTTCTAATTCTTTGAATCCAAACTCAACCATAATATCGGAAAATCTACTAACTATATTTCCAAAATCATCCTCTGAATCATACGCATACCCTAAGTATACTTGTTGTAAGTTTTCTATCGAATTTTTTAACACAAGTTCCCCCACATATATTTTGTCCATTTGAATATTAGTATAAAACCTCATATTTATTCTCATACCGTCATCCATTATTTCTATTGTCTGTTTTACTGATGTTTCTCTGGAAAATAGCCAAGTAGATACTTTTCCAACCCTAAAGAATTCTTTTTCAAATTTGAAAGGTAACAGAACTTTTTCTATAGAATTTTCTATATATATTTTTTTCTCAGTTAATTTCATCATATCATCCCCTGCTATCTTTTTCAGGCTTTTATCTGAACACATAGAGCTCCACGATTTTATTCCTATCGAGTTTTCTTCTGCCTTTTATCAGTCTCTCGGTCGGAAACGCATATATCCTTTGCACGGATTCCTTACAACCCCAGAAATGAAAGCATGAGTTTCCGCATGTTCCCCAGTCTTCAGCGTGATACGGAAGAATGGAATCGGCTTTACAAAATCAGATGTCTTTCTGACCGGCATCGCCAGTCAGTTTACTGTCATCATCGCCAGCCGAATGAATTGTCTACAATATATCTGGAGTCTCAAACCATTAATTGCCTGAAAAATAAACTTCCCCACTCTTCCTCCAACGGTTTTGTTAGTAACATTTTGTCACCGCCCTCAAAATCAACTCTGTAAACTTTGTCGTTTAAGTAATTATGTTATTTGCCATACATTTTCTCATAACTCTCGTAGTTATTTAAAAATGAAGCAAGATGCTGGTTGCTATATACAGTAAAAATAGACAGTAATGGATCATCTCGAAATTTATTATTTTTTGTTACTAAATCAAACCAATCCTGTCTTTGTCTCCATCTCCATTTCCATCCGAATCTGTTTATTTCTGCCTTTCCTAATATTACTGTCAATTCCATAAGTCTCTTTTTCACGTTCTCATCTAACGGTCTATCTTTCAGATATCTTATTTCCTCTGCTATTTTTTTACATACTTGTTTATAATCATTAATAGGAAAATTCTCTCTGTCCGGGCATCTACTGTAAATCAATTCCATGTTCTCATATAAATAGATACGAAGTTCTTTAGAAGGGAATGATTTTAAATGTGGTACATGCATTTTATTTAACACCTTTTCTCCCTTTTTATCAAAAGTATCACAGAACTCATCCAATGTTTTCCTCAAATCATTAATATCCCGTACATATTCTACATCTATCCAAGATGACGTAGTCCCCAATACATCCGTATAAAGCTCCATTCGAAGTTCACTGTAATATCTTAAAATGATAGTAATTGCAACTGTTTCTACAATATCATCTATATTTCTGCTAAATCGCCACCCCTCTATCCCCTTCCCCTCGTACTTAAAACCATATTTCCCAATGCGATTTTCCACAGTCATTCTTACAACATTTGAAAAAAGTAAATGATAGCTCAAAATTATAAAATTCATAAGTGTTCCCCTTCCTGTATCTTTAACAATATCCTTCATGCATCCGTAAATCTGTATGATGAATAACGAATATGATTCTGTCATTTTTCTCATCGGTTGTATGCAGATTGCTTTTATAATAATGCTTATACTGCACTGGTGTATCAATATAAAGCTGCCCTTCTATAGTGCTCAACCGTTCAGGTTCATTGCCATGAACATATTGATATACCGCTATTATATCAGGACTTTTTGACTCCTGACTCAATATGAAGATCTGATTTTTTTGATTCTTCAAAAGCACCGAAAATCCAGGAAAACTATGTATGATCGCCTGATTATCAGCTGTAAGTTTTTTACTGAACTTCTCAACAGTCTGTTTCATTTTCATAGGTTCCTTTCTTCAATCACTGGTTTGTTCATGTCCGTTCTATATAAAAAGAGCCTGGAAATCCACATAGACCAATGCCAGATTTCCAAGCTCCATACTTCTGAATCGTGAAATCAACTTCTGCCATCTTCGGAAGCTGTCATTATGCGATCTCCGCAAAATATCTGTCCGCAATATATTCTGCTGATTCTGCCCAAAGAGCATTTTCTGTTTCCTGAAGAACCTTATAAGTTTCTGAGCAATAGAATCGCAACATTGCCTCTTCAAAAGATATTTTCAATTTTTCCTGCAAAATATCTACTACTGCCCTGATTTGAATACACACATTCATTGTTATGTCTTTTCCCTGAAATGTATAAATTACATCATTCATAAGACACTCTCCTTACAAGTTTAAGATAGTTCAGTGCTTCTGCTGTATGAAATGATATCTGGTTATTCACCTTATTATATCTAAGTCTTTCAACTGCTTCATCTGCTGTCAAAATGCCGGAAATATATAGCTGAACAGTTTCCATCGTATTATCATCCGCAACCGGTCCGATAACAATATCATAATTATGTTGCAACCCACCCATAGAACGATTTTTTCGGATAAATTCCAGCCATTCCTTGTTTAAGCCATCAAAACGCTTGATTTTAAGTTGTTCGTTTTCTTCAAATGTGTACTGATATACATAATATACCTTCGTTTTTTCTCGAAGACTAAGCCTGTACGCCCATTCCTTTGCCTGTTTCTCAAGTATAGTCGTATAAAATCCCATACCAAAATCTCTTCTGTTATGAGATTTTTTCAAATCTATCTGCTCAAATCTTTTGGTTGTTCCATGAAATACGACCAAGCTGTGCAAGTCCTCCAGAATAATCTGTTCAACATACTCCATCACTTCTTCAAAATCAACCTGATGTAGATATTCATGCTGAATCAATATCTTCTCAAACACTTGATACTGATGAAAAATGCTTATTGCCTCTTCACCAGAAATATGATTTCTTTTTGCATAAGTCTCCATTGCTTTAATGGAAAGTATTTCAATGTCTGACTGCACGCTCAATTTATCACCTCCAAAATTCAGCCCTCTTACCATCATTATAGCCACTTTTTCCTTCTCTCACAACCTTTATTTTTATCACACAATCATTCAGGTACAAGATCATTCTCTGCTGCTATTCTGCCTTTTGCCGAATCAACGTTTCGTTTAAAGCAAACACTCATATAATCATAAATCCCCTGCCCGGAACTGCATGAACACATATTTTTCAAGCAGGTACTTAAAATATTAATACAGATTCAGGGCATTCCGCTTTGCTATCTCAGATATACTCTAAACAACTGCGCTAGCCTGTGTTCTCTTGATGAAACCAATTAGTACCCAGTTCTTACGATTATGTTCTTAAGCACATAATCGTAAGAACTGGCAGATCAATGACTTAATCACTAAAAATCTTCACTCTAAATATGCTTCAATATCATCATATTCGTTCTTAGACAATTTAAGCATAAAGGTCAAAAAAGAATTTTCAATCTTTTTTAAACACTTAGTCATATTAGCATAATTTAAAACTAAGATTTCTCCTTCTCCAAGATGTTGTACAACTTCTTCTGGTGCCACTCCAATTTCCACGCAATTATGAGTTTCATTATATGAACAAAAATTAGAATCCGCAATCAGAACATTCGCATCACCATCATGCACATCATTTGTATCTATACATAATACATTTCCTCCAACAGTCAATGCAAAAACATAGACCCCATATTCAGCCATAAATTTGCCTGGTTCACCAATAGTGTTTTCAATAATTATTTTATCTATATCTATCAACTGCACATATGATTTTGACATAGGAAAATTATTGGGCTGATACTTACAATAAAACTCAATCACCTTATTGACCTTTTCCCCAAATAATTTCTTCAACTGACTAATTTCTGTTTCAGTTGCATGGGAAAACAAGTCTTCCCTTTTAAATATTTCACTAAAATTATCAATAATTTGATTCATTTATATAATCCTGACTCAATATAAATATCTGATTTTTTTGATTCTTCAAAAGCACCGAAAATCCAGGAAAACTATGTATGATCGCCTGATTATCAGCTGTAAGTTTTTTACTGAACTTCTCAACAGTCTGCTTCATTTTCATAGGTTCCTTTCTTCAATCACTGATTCGTTCATGTCCGTTTTATCTAATTTGCTACCCTTATCTTCTCAACTAACTCTGCCGAATTTTTCGTTGTATCATACATTTTAATCAGTATCCAGTCTGCCACTATCTCCACTTGATATCCGATTGTTTTGATATGTTCCTCTAATGTATGGCTCCATTTTACCTTGTCCGGTTCTTCCACAGAAGCAAAGCGCAATTTCCCCTCATCATAATCAATCAGATTATTTCCCCTGATATGCAGTATTTTTCCATTCATATTATACTCTTTGACTAATTTGATTTTCTTATCTTTTAAGTCAAGATGATATAATTTCTGATGGCTGCGATCATCTCTTTTTTCATATGCAGATGGAATATCTTCCTCCCAGATTACGTTAATTGACGTTTGATCCGTATCGACATACGAAATTTCACCTTTCCCGTCCAACTTCATCTGCCACGTTATCTTCTGCTCTTTCGTACTGTATAAAAATATCCGTCCCTCATCACTCGTAACCACCAGATTTTCATTCACAATTCCCCAGATTTTGAAACGTCCACCCCATCTGTTTCCCAGCTTATCGTCATTCCACCACACCTCATCATTCTTACAATCATATCCGTATACATTATGCGCACTCACTGTTTCCTTGCTTTCTTTATTGTATAGATCCAGATCTTCGTTCGTTGATGTAGAAGCAAAAAAACTATCTTCATTTTGATAAATAAACAGTGCGTTCCCATCTACCATATCATCCGATTTAGAAACCCGTTTTGATTTTTCAAAAATCGGTGCAACACTTCCGGTCTCCTGATAAAAGGTTGTAGTATCTATTTTCTTCCTGTTTTCCTCATATCCATTTACACTGATGAAAATATGATCTGCATCTTTTACATAAAAATCACTCACACCTGAAAATCCATCGTAAGCGGCATATTTCTGGGAAATCACATCATCTAAAGCATCCATTTCTTGTTTATCCCCTAACGAAATGGCTTTTAGAATAAATACTTTACGATTATCAATACGTTCTTTTTGTAAAACAGAAACATACATTACCTGATCGACAATTTGTATTCCGCAAATATCATCACACTCTAATATCTGTCTTACATCCGTGCCATCCAGATTCATGCAATATATTCCCGGCGTACTGCCTTCACTGGAAAAATAATACACCTTTTCATCATACTCTGCTGCTATTCTGCCTTTTGCCGAATGAACATTCTTTTTATAATAAACGCTCATATAATCGTAAATCTCCTGTTTGGAACTACATGAACATAAAATCAGTATACTGATCAAAAATAGAACGAATCTTACTCCCTTCATTTTTTCAATTTTCTTCATCATTTCCCCTTATTCTATTCTTTCATAAAAAAGTTTATCATATGGCATTTTTTTATGTCCTGCAAGATATATAACGATTGTAATCACCCAGATAAACGAAAATGCCATTTTTAACAATGAATGAAGTGTAGCAAATGCAAGTAATGAGTTGTCTTTTAACACAATATCCATTTTCATCAATCTTTTTCCAATGGAGCTTCCATGAAAAAGCATATCGCTCAGCCAAAAATAGAGATATATCGCAAAAAAATATATAATCCAAAGGACATTGAAATTATGGATAGCGTTAAATAATGGATCTCTACTCAATCCTAAGATGATTGATATTACAATAAAATCAATAAAATAAGAGCCAATTCTTTTCATAGTACCACTGTCCTGCCTTTCTTTTATGAGAGAGGCAGGATTATTTCCCACCGCCCCTTGATATTATGTTCATCGCATAGATTCCGTAAAATCACTCAATTCTTTTTAAAGGAAAAATCGCCAAATCTCCTATCAAGTCATTAAATCTAACAAATACCTTCTGATTGTTGTCTACCAACAATGTGACCGCTGTCATTTCTGCATTATCCAATCCATCGTATTGGTTTCCTGTAATATATAGGATTCCCCATCCCATTCAAGGGTACTGGTTCCTTTTTCCTTGTAAACCAGCAATTCTTTTCACATTTTCCCGCCTGTATTATATATCAGTCCAAAACAACCTTGCACCTCTTTCCCTATTATACCTCATACCCAGCCATTTCAAAAGCCCCACGCCGCAATGATTGTCCTGTGATTGTCCTGCCCTGACCGGAGGAACTATTCGACATAAATTGCGAACATTTTCCAGCCATAAGATTCTCCACTGACACTCGCATTTTCTGCCCGGATGTGCTATGATAAATTTATCGAGACTTGACCGATGTCAGACATTTTTATACAGAAAAGAGGGATTCTATGCCTGGTTTTACAACTCACTATATTATGGGAATGAAAGCCTACAACGACCTGCCCAACAATCAGCTGAAGTACGTGATTGCCAAGTACCGCTGGCTCTATCAGCTGGGGCTGCAGGGACCTGACATGTTCTTCTACAATATTCCGGTCCTGCGCCATCGGGACTACCGCAATGTGGGGTCCTACATGCACGAGCATCATATCCGCAGCTTTTTCGAGTGCTATTATCGCAAGCTCCGGGAGATCCGGTCCAAGCAGCAGCGGGAGGAGGGGCTGGCTTACTTCTGCGGTTTTCTGTGCCACTATATCGGGGATTCCATCTGCCATCCTTATGTGTACGGGCGGATTGGTCACGACGCCAAGCATCCCAGCAACCACACCCACGGGCTTCACGCCGCTCTGGAGAATGATCTGGATGCCCTGCTTCTTCAGAAGTACAAAAGAAAAAAGCCGTCCCAGTTCAACCAGGCGGCTACGATTTGCTTAAATGGTATGGAGATTCAGTTCATCTCCCGGTTCCTTGCGGAGTGTATCAATGAAACCTACTATCCGATCACATTCCAGAACAACTTCCAGGTGTCACCGGCGATGATTCACCGGTCCATACTGGCGCTGCGGTTCGGCTGCCGCACACTGGCAGACCCGGAAGGCAAGAAGCGCAACAAGATTGCATTTGTGGAAAATATCTTCCTGCACAATCCTGTGGCTTCTGCCAAGCTGGTCACCGACGAGGTGGAGAACCCCCGCGCCTGCATGAACCTGGATCACGAGATCTGGTGTAATCCCTGGGACCGCAGACTGGCTTCCAAGGCATCCTTCCCGGATCTGTTCCGGCAGTGCCTGATGAAATGCAGTTCCGTGTACTCGCAGATCAATAATATCCTGACCAGCACGGTCCCGGTGACGGATGAGGACATCACCCGGCTGTTCGATGAGCTGGGAAGCTACTCCTATCACAGCGGGCTGAATGTGGACGACTAGCGGATCACCTGATCCCCGTCCTTCATCACATAATGCTTCTGTACGTTCAGCTTGCCAAGCCAGGACTTGGTCTGCGGAATCTTGTAGCGGTTTCCGTCATTGTTCCACAGCCACTGGGGTGTGGGCCACAGGCAGATGGACGGGTTGATTGCCTGGTAGACAGCTTCTCCCACCGCATTCTGACCGTGATGTGCCACCTGCACGATGTCGGACTTTAAGTTCTGTGCGCCTACCTCGCCAAGCAGGCGATTGCCGCCCTCATAGCCTAAGTCGCCCAGGAACAGGATGGACTTACCGTTCACATAGACCTTGTATACAATACTTGCGTTGTTGCCCTTGTCGCTTGCCAGCTCGTAGCGGTCGTTCATGACCTGAATGGTCACATCGTCCACCTGTATGGTCTGTCCGCGTCCCACGGTGTGAAGCATGGTCTGGGGAAGTCCTGCAAAGGTGCCGATGATGCTGTGTGCCATGGTCACCTCTTCCGGATCATGAAGGGTGTACCACTCCGGCGCCGCGAAGGAATAGTAGATTCCGTCGATGGTAATGCCGGACTGGATGCCATTTGCCTCATCCTGCAGGATCTTGTACAGAGCGCCTACGTGATCGCCGTGGGGATGGGTAATCAGCCATGCTGCCACATGCCCGCCTTTTGCCTGAATCTGGCTGCGCAGGTAGTCACCGTCTGCTCCCAGACCGCCGTCCACCACAATCAGCTTGCCCTGGCTGGTCTGAATGATCGCGGACAGCATCTGGCTGGAACTCTGGGAGTTGAGCAGGGTCAGGGTCGCGCCGCCAAGGATGGCGTCCTGGGGAGCCATCTGCCCGCTCTGGGCTTTCTCTCCCTCGGTGATAATATTTCCATGAATGGACGGACCGTTGCCGGATCCTGCCGTGATGGTGTTGCTCCGTCCGGCGGTGATGGTGCCGCTCTGGCTGACTGCCGGGCTGCCGTTGTTCTGTCCCGTTGTCGGTCCTGCCGCCTGGGTGCTGCCGCCGCCTGCCACAATCGTCTTGCTGGTGCTTCCGGCATCTGCTGTGTTCCCCTTCAGAATCGACTGCACCTGACTGCCGCCGACGCTCTGCTGCAGTGCCGCCACTCCCTCGGTCACGTATTCTGTCATGCGAAATTCGCTCTTCTTTATAGGATATGCTCCATAAGCTTCTGTCGTCCCGGAGCCATTTACCAAAGCTGCCACTGCCAGTCCTGCTACCAGACTGCCGGTCAGCCAACGTCTCTCTTTCTTCTGCTTCATTCTGTTCCTCTTTCTGACAGTCAGATTTCCGAATCCGCTGTCGTTTCATTCACCGCTCATATTTTATCAAAATCTCCTCGTGATTGATAGCACTTTCCGAAAATCGTCAGAAAAACGTCATAATTTCCCCTTGCAATTTTCTGCCTACAATGGTATCATGTTCAACATAAGCTTTTTTTTATTTTTTTTGAACATGCGTTTCCGAAAGGAGATTATCTCATGAAACAACCGACTTCCAATCAACCTTTGATGAAACAGCTGGACCTGCTGACCACCCTGCTGCCGTTCTTCTGCATCGTGGCACTCTGTGTGCTGTTCATGCTGTACCCGGAGGCTTCCTCCCATGCGCTGGAGTCCATCCGCTACCTTGTGGGAGACCAGTTCGGCAGCTATTATCTGCTGATGGGACTGGGCGTATTCCTCTGCTCCCTGTACATGGCATTTTCCCGGTATGGAACGATCCGTCTGGGCAATCTGGAGAAGCCACAGTATTCTCATTTTCAGTGGGGTTCCATGATGTTTACAGCAGGTCTGGCGGCTGACATCCTGTTCTACTCCCTCTGCGAGTGGATCCTGTATGCCAATGAGCCCCACATCGGGGAAATGGGTGCCATGCAGGACTGGGCGTCCACCTACCCGCTGTTCCACTGGGGTCCGATTCCCTGGGCGTTCTACCTGGTGCTGTCCGTGGCATTTGGCTTTATGCTGCATGTGAGAAAGCGTGACAAGCAGAAGTATTCCGAGTCCTGCCGCCCGATTCTTGGGGACCGCGTGGACGGATTTGCCGGAAAGCTGATCGACCTGCTGGCGGTCTTTGCGCTGCTGGCAGGAACTGCCACCACCTTTGCCCTGGCTACCCCGCTTCTGTCCCTTGCCATCAGCCAGGTCACCGGCATCGCCCAGACCACCACCCTGACCATTATGATTCTGATCATCGTGTGTCTGGTGTACACCATCTGTGTGTATTTCGGCATGAAGGGCGTGCAGAAGGCGGCTGCCTGTTGTACTTATCTGTTCTTCACGCTGGCGGCATATGTATTTTTCCTGGGCGGAGAGAGCCGCTTCATCATTGAGACCGGCATCACCTCCCTGGGAAATATGGTACAGAACTTCATCGGCTTATCCACCTGGACTGACTCCATGCGGACCTCCTCCTTCCCCCAGAACTGGACGATTTTCTACTGGTCCTACTGGATGGTGTGGTGCGTGGCGGTGCCATTTTTCATCGGCGCCATCAGTAAGGGAAGGACCATCAGGCAGACGGTGCTGGGCGGATACATCTTCGGACTTGCAGGGACTTACGTTTCCTTCATTATTATGGGCAACTACGGGCTGGGGCTTCAGATGCACAGGCGGCTGGACATCATGAGCATGTACCAGGCTTCCGGCGACCTTTACACCTCCATCGTCGCCATTTTACAGCAGCTTCCGCTGCCGGGACTGGTACTGGTGCTGCTGGTGCTGTGCATGATCACCTTCTACTCCACCTCCTTCGACTCCATCACCATGGTGGCGGCGGCATACACCTACAAGGAGCTGCCCCACGACGCGGAGCCGGACCGGCGGGTGAAGCTGTTCTGGTCCATTTTCCTGATTCTGCTGCCCATCGCCCTGATCTTCTCGGAGAATTCTCTGGCGAACCTGCAGACCGTGTCCATCATCGCGGCATTTCCAATCGGGTTTATCATTATTCTGATTATTGCAAGCTTCTTTAAGGATGCAAGTAACTATCTGGCGGGGAAATAATTCTCCGCCTTTCTTATTGTATGAACTCCCAAAAACGATTATACTGTTCTTATGTGACTCCCACAACTACGCAGGATTCAATCATAATAAGGAAGTGATGTTATGCAGATTACCTCGGTTCGCATCCGCAATTTCAAGTCCATCCGTGATCTGGAGATCCACGATATCGAGCAGGCGCTGATTCTGGTGGGCAAAAATAACACCGGCAAGACCAGCGTGCTGGACGCCATCCGCGTCGCCGCCGGAGCATGTCCGATTACGGAGCTGGATTTTAATGAGAAAAAGCAGAATATTGAGATCTCACTGACTCTGGAAATCTCCGACGATGACCTGCGCCAGTTCCATGCCTACGGAATCGTCAGCCAGTATAAGCGGTTCGATGCATGGCTGCGGGACTTTAAGGGGAAGCTGCCGTCCTTTACAGAAGTTGCGGCTGAGTCTTCCCAGGCGGATGCCGCCGGACCGGCTTCCCGGGCTTCTGCGGCATCCCACACCGGGCTTCTCTCCTTCACCTTCATCGCCAATCAGAAGCTGGAGGTCCGCTACTTTGACGGCTGCCGAAAGAACAACCGCTATATTCCGCAGATCATGCCGAAGATTTATTTTATCGGGACGGAGCGGAATCTGGGACCGTTTCAGGATGACCTGCTGATGTTTCAGGATGAGCAGCAGCTGATCCGCCTGCGCTCCAATGTATGCATGTTCAACTCAGCCAAAGCCTGCAACCAGTGCTTCAGCTGCATCGGGCTGATCAACCAGAAGACGCCGGAGCAGCTTCTGCTCCATGAGACGGCGAAGCTTCTGGAGTATAAGATGTACCAGCTGAATCTCTACGGCTTCGCGCAGAAGGTCAATGAGAATTACCGCAAGAACGGCGGCATCGAGGAGATTCTGTTTACCCTGACCTGCAATACGGACGCCCTGTTTCATGTGACCGCCGAGGCGTGGAATGAGGAGCTGCAGCAGCAAAAGCCGGTGGACCGGCTGGGCAATGGCATGAAGAGCATCTACATGCTGTCTCTGCTGGAGACCTACATTGCCGACGAGAAGCGGATTCCCAGCATCATTATGGTGGAATATCCGGAGCTGTTCCTGCACCCGTCCCTGCAGAAGACCTCCTGCGACATCCTGTACCGGCTGTCCAAGAAGAATCAGGTCATGTTCTCCACCCACGCCCCTGCCATGTTAAGCAACTTCACCAGCCGCCAGCTGCGGCAGGTGGTACTGGACGAGGAGGATTATTCTGTGATTCGGGAGCATGCGGATCTGGATGAGATTCTGGATGACCTGGGCTACAGCGCCGGAGACTGCCTAAATGCCAGCTTCGTGTTCATCGTGGAAGGCCGCCAGGACCGCAGCCGCCTGCCGCTGCTGCTGGAAAAATATTATTCCGAGGTCACCCTCGACGACGGCAGCCCGGCACGCATCTCCATCATCACCACCAACAGCTGCACCAACATCAAGACCTATGCCAATCTGAAATACTTAAATCAGCTCTACCTGCGGGATGAATTTCTGATGATCCGCGACGGGGACGGCAAGGACCCGGTGGAGCTTGCCGGACAGCTCTGCCGGTATTATGATGAACGGCGACGGGATGAAGGCGTTGGGGCGACGGGCGATGCTGGCTTAGCAGATCGACGCTCTGGCGCACCGGGCGATGCTGGCTCCGCGGATCGACGCTCTGGCGCACCGGGCGGTCCCGCGGTCGCTGACCGGCTCCCCCGCGTTCTCCCCCGCAATGTGCTGATTCTGCACTACTATTCTTTTGAGAATTATTTTCTGAATCCGAAGGTGATGGCAGAGCTTGGGATTGTGGAAAGCGAGGAAGCATTTTATGAAACTCTGTTTCAAAAGTGGCAGGAGTACCTGCACCGCCTGTCCTCCGGCCGCCACCTGACGGAAGTCCTCGGTCATGAGATCCGGTCGGTGGACGAACTGAGGCAGCATATGGAATCCTTCAAAATCTATATGCGCGGGCATAACCTGTATGATATTTTCTATGGAAGATATAAGAAACAGGAGACGGAGCTGCTGAAGCGCTACATTGACCTGGCGCCGCGGGATGACTTTAAAGATATTCTGGATGCGATTGATGCATTTCCTTATTTTGACAGCCGGAAGGTGAAGTGAGATTTTAGTGGGCTTTCGCATCGTGTTTTGGACAATTATGACCCATTTTGCCCCATAATTGTCCAATCCCATGCCCAAAGCACCTGAAAATGCCTCAAATTCCGGCTTTTACACCCTGCTTTGGACAATTTTTGCCTCTACACACCTGTCCATGTCCAAAAATCCTGAAATTTTGGACATGGACGGGCACTTTCGGGCATTTATTGTCCAAACCAAGGGCTAAAACCTGATTTTCAATGAAGATTCGCCCAGGATTGGACAATTTTCACCGGAAAAGGCACTTTATTGTCCAATGCGCCGGAATGTAAGGGCGGCAGCGATGCGACGACGGGCAAAAGGGGGCAGCGATGCGGCAACGGCGAAAACTCCGCCGCCTGCATCGCCCGCAGTCTCGCGGCAGGCGCCCCGCCACCTTCTTATTTCAGAATCTCCTCCACCGTCTTCTTAATCTCCTCATCCTTACACAGATCCCAGAAGTATTCCTTGAATCCGCGGGTTGCCAGAGCGCCCTTTACCAGCTCCTGGTCCAGATTCTTGAGGATTACGTTCAGATCCTGATAAGTTACCTTCTTCACTTCGTCCAGAATCTTCTTGTTGCGCTGCTCCGGAACCGCGCGCTCTCTCGGGTATCCCTGGCCGCTCTCTTCCACATACAGCTTCTCGAAGATGTACTCCAGATTCAGGTCGCCGCCCCAGCCGAAGCCTTTTGCAAACGGAAGGGAGATGGCGTTGCCGTCGTTAATCTGTGCAAAGGTGTAGGCATCCAGTGCGTCTGCCACATGACCGCAGATCACGCCCGGAAATGAGTTGCATGCCAGCATGGCGCCTTCGCCGGTGCCGCAGCCGGTGATCACGTAGTCTGCTGCGCCGGAGTTCAGCAGCACTGCTGCCAGAATACCAACCTGCACATAGGTCAGCTGCTCTGCATCATCTGCATTGTACATGCCGTAGTTGTATACTTCGTGTCCCATCGGCTCGGTTACTTTTCTGAGGGCAGCCTCGATCACACTGTTCTTTGCTGCCTGACTGTTTTCGTTAATTAACGCAATACGCATCGTTCATTCTCTCCTGATTCTATATTATTTTATCGTCAAATATTGTTTATCTTACCTTCATACTCCAGCTGACCTGAATGGTTCCTTCTGCCTCATGGACAGCCTTCTTCCATACAACCTTCGTATTCAGTCTTCCGTGAGGGGTGTCATGCTCGCCGTCCGCAGCAAGCTCC
This sequence comes from Eubacteriales bacterium, assembly GCA_030536555.1. GTDB lineage: Bacteria > Bacillota > Clostridia > Lachnospirales > Lachnospiraceae > Brotaphodocola. Next base: position 16,988 of record JAUNPU010000004.1, read on the forward strand.
GCAGTCTCACAGCTCTCATACCCTGCTCCGCTCATGGCAAGCACCGGTCCCGCAGCGAAAACAACGCCAATGCCAGCTCCAGCATCGCCCGCATCAACTCCACCGCCGCATGTCACGTCATCACCAACAACCGCCCCCACAGAAAATACCTGTGCTTCCAGCACCACTTCCTTCACATCCAGACTTCCGTCCAACACAAAGCTATCGGTTCTCTCCACACATCCCGGCATGAAGCGGAATGTGGTCTCGGTGCGGACTCCGTCCACAGTCTCCGGCACGCCTTTGCCAGCCACACACAGCTTCGCCTGGCGGCAGGTTACGGTGTAGCAGTTGTCCTCCTGCTGATCCTCAACCTCGTTGATGTAGCAGATCGGCATTACCCGGTCGCCGTTTGCCAGCATCAGCTGGGGTACCCATGCGCCGTAGTTGTGCTCCGGAACCCCTTCCTGTACCAGATTCTCTCTCGGGACCGGAAGGTACGGATCCTTGTCAAAGTATTCCTTTCCGCCGCTGATCATCGGCAGAGACCACACATGCTTTCCGTCATGGACGATTGCCAGACAGCGGTCGAATTCGCCCTTTGCAAAGCGGATCAGCTCGCCCTCCACCTTCGCGCCCGGAAGCATTGCGGTCCAGTTCTCCGGCTCTTCCATGCTGGTTACACCGGCATCTGCCCAGTGCTCTAAGGTGCTGATGATCTGCATGGACAGGCTTAAGTTCTCACCCAGGATACGGTTCTTGTTGCGGTAGTTATCAGTCTTTCTGCCCTTATCCCACATGTTGATGGACTGCATCTGATCATCATACCAGAAGTGTACCATGGTCTTGATCAGTCTCTGGCTGTAGCCGTAAGCCAGCTTCTTCTCATCCTCGGTCAGCACGCCGTCCAGAACTGCCGCCGCGGACAGAACCTCCAGAGCAGCCGTCTCGCCGTAGGCGCCGATGCTACGCCCGTAGGAGTAGCCAAGGCCCTTCTCATTTGCCAGACTTAAAAAGATGTGGGCGGATTTTTTCAGCATGTTCCGGATCAGCTCCGGCACCTCCATGCCGCCTGCCAGCAGCAGTCCCGTCACCTCACTGGGAATCAGGATGCTGTAACGGTCGAAACGTCCCTCGCCTCTCGTCTCATCCATGAAGCTGTACTCGCCGGAATAGGTCTCAATGTGCTTCATCAGACAGTTCAGCAGAATCTGGCTGTAGCCCTCCGGCTCCCATCCCAGCAGCTCCCGGTAACGTGCGATGCCGAATGCCACGCCGTAGTAGTTGGTCGGCTTGTTGATCAGCGCATAGTTGTTATTTACATCGACGAAGGTGCGCCAGTCCATGGAAGTCTTCAGCCGCTCCATGGTCTCCGCATCCACCACATCGTCCAGCATGCCCAGAAGCTGCAGTCTGCGCAGACCGGTGATTCCATTTAAAATGCCCCAGGTCTCCATGGGCATGCCGGATACCATGCGGATCACGTCGCTTAAGCTCTTCAGTCCCTCTTCATACCGGTCGGTGCCCTTTAAGCTCTTCACTACCACGTAGCAGCTTAAGTTGATGACCTTACCGGCTACGAACTGGGCCTTGTCATTGTAGCCCCGAACACCGTCGATGGTCAGGTCTTCCTTTTCCTCTGCGATTTTCCAGAAAAAATCCTCCATCCGACGGTGGAGCAGTTCGATTGTCTCCTTCATGTTCTATGTCCTCTTTTCTTTCTACTATGCGGCTGCCTGCTTCCACAGCCAGCCGCCGGTTCTACCAGATCAGAAAATCTTTTTTCAGCACCCGAAGCACCGCCTCCACAAGGAAGTAATCCCCGTAAATGATCGGTACGTGGGTTGCTGTCTTGCTGCCGTAGTCTACGGTTCCATTTTGAAGAATGCCGTCCTCCTCCGGATTCCAGTTGCAGTGACCGGCGAGCAGCGCCTCGATCATGCGAAGTCCATTGCTCCGGTACAGCTCCTTCTCCGCCTCGCCCACCAGCTCTGCAATCTCCAGCAGTCCGCAGGCAGCGCAGGCGGTCGCCGTGGTGTCATACCAAACCGGCTCCTTCGGCGCCCGAAAGTCCACCAGAGACACATAGCCCGTAGCCGCCACATTTGCAATGAAGTAGTGAGCGGCCCGCTTGGCTGCATTCAGATACTCGGTCTTTCCGGTGTGATGGAATGCCAGCGCCAGTCCGTAGACAGCCCAGGACTGTCCTCTGGACCAGGAGGAACCGCTTGCATAACCCTGACCTGCCGGATATTCCAGATCCTCGCCGGTGGCAGGATTCTTCACCACAATGTGATGACAGGACCCGTCCTCCCGGATCAGGGATTTCAGCACAGTCTGTGTATGAAGCTCGGCAATGGTACCATATCTGGGATCATCCAGCTCTTCCCCTGCCCAGTAAAGCAGCGGAAGGTTCATCAGACAGTCAATGATCATCCATCCCGGCATATCCTTGTTCCAGGCCCGGATGTAATTGCCGTTGGGATTGAAGCGGCCTGCCAGCAGATTGGCTCCGTGAAGCCCCATTACCCGCGCCTCCGGCTTTCCGGTCAGGCGATAGTCTGCCACTGCCGTGTGCAGCAGCTGGAACCCCACATCGTGGTGAAGTCCCATATACTGCTCCATGGCCTGCTTCATGGCATCTTCCGAGTATTCGGCTGTCTTCCGGTAAAGCTCATTTCCCGTTGCGTGGTACAGCTGCCACAGCATGCCTGCCCAGAAGCCATTGGTCCACCAGGACAGGTTTTCCTCACGCATGTCAACATAATGACCATTCTGCGGAATGTACGGGATGGCTGTTCCCAGCCGTCCGCACTCCGCCTGAAGCTTCGCTTCGATCTTCGCCAGCACCGAATTCAGATTCAGCTCCATCATCCCTTACTCCTTTACCGCACCAACCATGGTTCCCTGAGTGAAGTGCTTCTGCAGGAACGGATATACGCAGAGGATCGGAAGGGTCGCTACCATGATGGTCGCATACTTGATGGTCATGGCGATGGACTCTGCATCCGCCGCGCTGGCACCCGAGCTCATGGATGTGACGTCATTTTGCATCAGAATCTCACGCAGGATGATCTGTAACGGATACAGCTCACGGTTACGGATGATTGCGGAAGCCCAGAACCATGAGTTCCAGATGCTTACGCCGTAGTACAGGACCATAACTGCCAGGATTGCCTTGGACAGGGGCAATACGATCTTGGTCAGGATGGTGATGTGGCTTGCGCCGTCGATCTGCGCCGCCTCGATCAGACTCTCCGGGATACTCTCGAAGGAGGTTCTCATAATGATTAAGTTTCTGGTGATGATCATAAACGGAATGATCAGACCCCAGCGGGTGTTGGTCAGGTGCAGATCCTTTAAGTTCAAGTAGAACGGGATCATACCACCGGAGAAGAACATGGTGAACACAATCATCAGCATGATGCCCTTCTTGAACATCACGTGCTTTCTGGACAGGAAGTAGGCACCCAGGGATGTCATCACAATATCCAGAAATACACCAACGATCAGGATGAACAGGGTGTTGCCGTAGCCTTTGACGATCATCGGGTTCTGGAATACCTTTTTGTATGCATCCAGGCTGAAGCCGATGGGCTTTAACAGCAGTCCGGAATGCTGGGTCAGCAGGTTGCCGTCACTGACAGAGGCAACGCCCACATACCATACCGGGTACAGACAGATCAGCATGATAACCGTCAGTAAAATATAATTGAAGACTGAGAAGATTCTCTCGCCTTTTGATCTCTTTACCTTCATCTTACTCTCCTCCTACCACAAGCTGGTCTCACTGTATTTCTTGGACATTTTATTTGTAAAGATTAAAAGTGCCATGTTGATGACGGAGTTAAACAGACCGATTGCAGTGGAATAACTCCAGTCCTGTTCCAGAAGACCGATTCGATATACATACGAAGAAATGATATCTGCGGTCTCATAGGTTGCCGGGTTGGATAACAGGATGGTCTTCTCGTAGCCCATGTTCATCAGAGAACCGGTCTTTAAGATCAGCATAACGATGATGGTCGGTGCAATGGCCGGCAGCGTTACGTGAATCAGCTGTTTCCACTTGCCGGCGCCGTCGATCTGTGCTGCCTCGTACAGCTGGCTGTCAACGCCTGCCAGTGCGGACAGATAAATGATCGCGCCCCAGCCGACTTCCTGCCAGATGCTGGAAATAACATAGATGCTGCGGTACAGCTTCGGATCCTGCAGAAGCGGCGCACGCTCCATGCCGAACAGTGCTGCAATATCATTGAAAAGTCCCGTGCTCAGGGAGAAGTCGGTGATCATACCTACTACTACGATCAGGGAGATGAAGTGGGGCAGGTAGGTGATGGTCTGGGTCAGGCTCTTGAACTTCTTGTTCTTTACTTCATTTAACAGCAGCGCCAGAATGATCGGTGCCGGGAAGCCGAAGATCAGGTTGTAGAGACTCAGCAGCACGGTGTTGCGGATCAGTCTTCCGAAGTAAATACTGTTGAAGAATCTGGTGAAGTTGTCCAATCCCACCCACGGGCTCTTTGCCACGCCCAGAGCCGGTGTATAGTCCTTAAATGCGATGATTGCGCCGTACATTGGTTTGTAATGGAACACAATGTAGAAAATAAGTACCGGAATTACCAGCAGATACAGCGCTTTATTCCGTGACCAGTCTTTCTGGATCCGGTAAGCAAGACTTCTCTTTTCCATAAAATTTTCCCTCATTTTCTTATAATACCTGATTTTTGGTACCGAGCGAAGGTCCACTGGACCTTCACTTAGGTATGCTGGGCAACAAAAAGGGAGCTGTCACCCGGACAGCCCCCATAATTGATGCTATCTGGCGTTATAACGCTCTAATGCTGCATTCTGAATCTCCGTTGCACGGGCAATTCCCATCTTCTCGATGTTCGCCACGTACTGATCGAAGTTGGCAAGGTCCTCGGTACCGAAGATGAACTTTAAGGTCATCTCATCACGATAGGTGTTGATCTCGTTCATGATGGTGGAGAATTCCTTACTCTCATCCGCAGTCGGAGTTACCGGCGGAAGCATGTGAGCTGCACCGTTGCTGCTTCCGGAACCCCATACCAGCGGAGTCTCCTTCTGGGAATCGATGGTGTAATACTGGTCTAAGTAGCGCACATCCTGTACCAGCGGTCCGTTGTAGTTGCCGCGGATGTAGGAAGACATTGCCTGGGATACCGGCAGTCCCTTCGGGTTCTTTAAGATTTCATCGGTGTAGACCGGCTCGCCGTCCTTCATCTCGTAGGATACGCCCTCGGTACCGAAGTTGAAGTACATATGACCTTCCTCACCGTAAGCCCAGTCAAGGAGTCTTGCTGCACGCTCTACATCCTTGCAGGAGGTGGTGATTGCCACGCTGGCTCTGCCAGAGTACGGAAGCTCTACATAACCAAACTCTGCCTTCTTGCCCTTCTCGTTGCTTGGCTGCGGAGCTGCCTTCAGTACGAAGTCCGGGTTGGTCTGAACTGCTGCGGAGGTCCAGGTACCCATACGGCTTCCTGCCTGACCCATCGCTGCACCTGCGTTGCCGTTGGTCATCTTTGCGCTGACCTGATCGTTCTTTAAGGTTGCGATATCCGGATCGATCAGTCCTTCCTCATACCACTGATGGAAGGTCTCCAGATAGTTTTTGTAGCCCTCTTCGGTTGCGCCGAAGTGTGCCTTTCCGTCAGATCCTAAATAGAAGGAACGGAAGGTGTCAAATGCAAATACGAACGGGTTCGCATCCAGGTACTGGTTGTTGGTGTACTCGAAGGTCAGCGGGCAGTCCACGCCTTTCTCCTTGAATGCGGTCAGTACGGTGTGCCACTCGTCGATGGTCTCCGGCACTTCCAGGTTCAGTTCCTTCAGCCAGTCCTCGCGGAGCATCAGTCCGATGGTGTTGCACAGGTCCTCATCGCCGCGGATGAACGGGAATACATAGTAGTGACCTTCATCGGTCTTGATCATCTTGTCGATGTCCGGGTGCTCTGCCAGGTACTTCTTGATGTTCGGGCAATACTGATCGAATACATCATTTAATGGAATGATCACGCCGTCCTTGATTGCCTTCTCCGGACCGCCCGGATAATCCTTCATCCAGTTGAACTCCATCATATCCGGCAGGTTACCGTCTGCCAGGATCAGGCTGAACTGCTCTCTCAGCTGTCCGATCGGCGGATGTAAGAATTCGATGTCTGCGCCAGTGTTCTCCATCCAGCCCTTTGCAAATGGGGTCTCTCCTAAATTAGAGAAGTTAGCTGATACGGTGGTGGTCAGCTCTGCCCAGTAGGTCAGTTTGTCGCCCGCTGCCATCGGATAGGAAAATTCCGCCGGCGCTGCGCCGCCCTCTGCCGGTTTTGCTGCTGCCTGGGTTGCTGCCGGCTCCTCTGCCGCGCCGCCTCCGCATCCGGCTAAGGATGCTGCTGTCATGGATGCTGCAAGGATCAATGACATAACTTTGTTCTTTTTCATACGTTTCCTTCTCCCTTCATATTGTAGGTTTTCGTTTTTGGCGACTCCACCATGTTGTCCGGTGTGTTTCGCCTGTGACCTCATGTTATCCGAAAACCATCCAAAAAGATATAGAAAAAATGCGAACTCCGTTGGGAATAAGCCAAATCAAAGTTCGCATTTTTGCAAGTCAATAGGTAAAATCCGGTTTTTTTACACTTTTTTCTTCATTTGCCCCGGTGTAATGCCCTTTTTCTTCTTAAATATGCGGATAAATCCACCGCTGTCCCGGAAGCCGGACTGCTCCGCCGCTTCCACCACACTGCTGCCTGACAGCAGCAATTCCTCTGCATAGTCGATTCGAAGGGTGTTGATAAAGTCCAGAAGGCTGCCGCCGGTCTGCTTCTTATAGATAGAAGACAGATAGGACGGGGTCTTGTCAAAATGCTGGCTGGTAATGGCAATGTTCAGATCCGGGTCCCTGAAGTTCTCCCGGATGTAGCGCTCGATCTCCCGGCTCAGGGAATCGTCCTGTACCGCCTCGCTCCGCAGCCGCAGTATCTCCGCGCAGATCTGCTCCATACACTGACACAGCATCTTCTCCACCTCTGCCGTGGAGGCATTCATAAATGCCCGGTTCACCAGCTCCAGATACTCTGCCGCATCACTGCAGCCGCCCTGGCTGGCGCCCTTTAACAGCGTTCCCATCATATCATAGACCAGACACCGGTAGATATCCACCGACACCTTGCCGCTTAAGTTCTTCCGGAATACCTCGTTCATGAAGATTCCCGCCTGCCTGCTGTCGCCCACCTGGATTGCATTGACGATTCGCTCCTCCACGTCCGCCGGGTAGTCATACTGAGGCTGGATATTGCGCACATCCTCATAGCGGATCACCGTGTCATCCAGCAGATGCACATACTCCTCCAGCAGCACCGCCTGCCGGTAGGACTCGTGGATGCCCTGCAGTCCCTCGCAGACCGGTCCCTCCAGCACAATGCTGGTGAAGCCGAAGGTCTCCTCCGTCATCTGCTGAAGCTTCTCCACCTGCTCCTTCACCAGATCCTGATACTGCTCGCTGCCGTCCGGCAGATTGATGACCGCCGCCACCTTCTCACCCAGCTCCACAAGCTCCAAGTTAAAGTAGTTCAGGCACAGCTCCTCGAATATGTTCTGAATCACGAAGCGCTGCAGTGCCGTCTCCTTCTGGATGTCTGCACCGGCGGAATCCGCCGGAATACCTGCTCCGGTCCCTTCCTCCTTCGGCCGCGGATACAGCAGAAGTACCATATTATAAGGAAGCTTCAGCCGGATCTGGTAGACCTCCAGATTCCTGCCGTCATACACCTCCTGCACCAGCTTCATCATATAGTAGTTCTTCAGCTGCTTCTGATAGCTGTGGAGCAGCTGCTTTGCCTCCCCGTGCTTCTGGAGTACCTGCTCCACCTGACGGTTCAGCCACTGATATTCATTGTCCCCTTCCCCCATGACCTCGCTGCCATGCTGCTGGAAGGTATCCATGATCCTGCGGATCGGGTTGTAGCTTCTCTTTGCGAAAATATAGGCAATGGCAAATCCCATCACCACCGAACCTGCCGTGCAGAGCAGATAGATCTTCCGCACATGCTTTACATCCTGCTCGATCAGGGATGCCGGTGTGACCGTCACATACTTCCAGTCCATCCGGTTGGAATCCACCACAGAGATCATGGTCTGACCACTGTCGGCCATATACTTCAGGTGATTCCCCTCCGTCAGCTTCTGATAGTCCAGCCCGTACTCCTCCGCGGTCCGTCCCCGTGCCCCGACAATATCGCTGTTTTCATCCAGAATGATGGTATCCATGCCCTCATTCCAGCAGTTCTTCTCCAGAAGCTCCTTCAGTCGCTCCATATTGATCACAATGCAGACCGTAGCCGTCGGCTCCTCCAGCCCGCTGCCGACCACGGAGGTGGTCAGAAACATCGCCTCCCCGCCTGCCGCCCGCTCAAAGAACAGGCTTTCCTGAAAATGAGGCTTCCGCATATACGCCTGAAGCTGCTCAAAGGTATGTAATCCTTCCTTATAATACAGATCATAGTACATCTGCTCCGACATATTGCCCTGACTGCTGCTGATCTTCCCGCTCCGGTTAAAGCAGATAAATACATCGTCGATCAGCGCCTCCGATGAGGTGATGGAATACAGATCCTTATATAAATAGTACAGATCAAGCTGATACTTGGCGTCAAATTTCCCCCTGACCCTTGCCAGCTTCTGAACCCCCGCATCCACCGCCAGACGGCTCTCCACCTTCTGGATATTTTCAAATTCCTGATCCAGCTCCTTCTTCACCGACTCCAGCAGGTTCTCATTGAGCCGGTCCGTCTGATTCTGGATCACCTTCACCGTGTATCCGTAGACCAGCGTCGTCATACAGAGAATCCCCAAAGCAAGCGCAACATAGGATAGGAATAATCGCAAATAAACTTTTGATTTTTTCATACTCCCTCTCTTTCCGTATACAATTTTATCGAATAATCAACAATTTCTCAACCCTTTTTCCCTGTTTTCCATATGCAATTTCTAAAATGGAATTGGCATTTTCATGGGTGAAATTGAATCCCAACGGGAGATTCGGTAGAATAGAGGGCAGACGAATATCATTTCAGGACGTTTAAGGAGGTTCCACCATGATTTTATATCCGAAACACTATATGATTCAGCCGGAGGCTGGACAAGCGGACGAGGCGCGGCATGACAGGATGGCTTCCGGCGGCGCGGACGAGACGCAGCATGACGAGATGGCTTCCGGCGGCGCGGACGCAGCGCTGGCACAGGAGAGACAGGCTTCCGAACAGGCATATGTTATCGCGCAGGCAGACAGGATTCTGGGGATGCCGGTTCCGCACATCACCGATGTGATTTCACCCCGCAGCACCGGCGGTCCCCACGACTTCTTCTCCGAGGGGGATTACTGGTGGCCCAATCCGGACACCGCCGACGGACTCCCCTACATCCGCCGGGACGGTGAGACCAACCCGGACAACTTCAATCACCACCGGAACCTGCTGCGCCGGATGCGCGACCAGGTGGCAATCTTAAGCCGCGCTTACCAGATCAACGGCAGGGAAGCCTATGCAGGCAAGGCATGTCAGATTCTGGATGAATTTTTCCTGGCAGAGGACACCTGCATGACCCCCAACTTAAACTACGCTCAGGCGATTGCCGGAGTCTGCCCCGGACGCGGCATCGGAGTCATCGACACCATTCACCTGACGGACATCCCATTTGCAGTCCAGGCACTGCTGTCCTCCTCCTCCTTATCTGGACAGCTGCTTCTGGGGCTGAAGGCGTGGTTTGCCGCCTATCTGGACTGGATGCTGACCTCCCCCAACGGCATCGACGAGATGAACACCCACAATAACCACTCGGTCTGCTTCTTTATGCAGGCTGCCGTCTTCGCCCTGTTCACCGACAACGAGGAGGTCTTAAGCTTCTGCAGAGGACAGTTTCGCAGCCGCCTGATCCCCCAGATGGCGGCAGACGGCTCCTTCCCCCTGGAGCTGGCACGGACCAAGCCCTACAACTACTCGGCATTTATCCTGGACAACATGGTGACCCTCTGCCACGTACTGTCCACTCCCGGGGATAACCTGTGGCAGTACCGGTCCCCGGAGGGCTATTCCATCAAAAAGGCGCTGGACTTCATGGCTCCCTACGTGCTGGACAAGAGCACCTGGCCTTACCCCAAAGACGTCATGCACTTTGACTCCTTCCCGGTGCGCTACTCCTTCCTGCTCTTTGCCGGCTGCACCCTTGGCCGCCAGGAGTACATTGACTTCTTCTACAGCCTGCCGAAGGCCTCCGAGGATGAAGAGGCACAGAGAAATCTGGCTGTGAATCAGCCGCTGCTGTGGATGTAACAGCTTCCGCGCAGACACAAAAATCCCGGTTTCTACGCAGGATCAGTACACCATTCATGTACTGCCCGCGCAGGAACCGGGATTATTTATTTCATATCAGGCTTATAATTCGACTTACATCAGAGACTTATACAGCTCCTTGATCTCCTCCACAGAGGTATCTCTCGGATTGCCCGGGCGGCATGCATCAGCAAATGCAGACTCGGACAGGAAGTCCAGATCCTCTTCCTTCACGATTGCCTTTAAGTCAGCCGGGATACCTACATCTGCGGACAGCTTCTTCACTGCATCAACAGCTGCCTTGCGGTACTCGTCCTGGGTCATCTCGTCAACACCCTCAACGCCCATGGCTTTTGCGATGTATTTGTACTTGTCACCGGTGCACGGAGCGTTGTACTCCATGATGGTCGGCAGCAGGATTGCATTGCCTACGCCGTGCGGGGTATCATAAACTGCACCCAGAGAGTGAGCCATGGAGTGAACGATGCCTAAGCCTACGTTGGAGAAGCCCATACCAGCTACATACTGACCCAGTGCCATGCCCTCGCGGCCTTCCGGAGTATTGTCAACAGCGCCTCTTAAGGAGTTGGAAATGATCTCGATTGCTTTCAGATGGAACATATCGGTCATCTCCCATGCGCCCTTGGTGATGTAGCCCTCGATTGCGTGGGTCAGAGCATCCATACCGGTAGCAGCGGTCAGGCCCTTCGGCATGCTGGACATCATATCCGGGTCGATGACAGCTACAACCGGGATATCATGAGTATCTACACATACGAATTTGCGCTTCTTCTCCACATCGGTGATGACGTAGTTGATGGTAACCTCAGCTGCGGTACCAGCGGTGGTCGGAACAGCAATGATCGGCACGCACGGTTTCTTGGTCGGAGCTACGCCCTCTAAGCTTCTCACATCTGCAAATTCCGGGTTGTTGATGATGATGCCGATTGCTTTTGCGGTATCCATGGAGGAGCCGCCGCCGATTGCTACGATGTAGTCAGCGCCGGATGCCTTGTAAGCTGCTACGCCGGTCTGCACGTTCTCGATGGTCGGGTTCGGTTTGATGTTGGAATAGATCTCGTAAGCCAGACCTGCTGCATCCAGCACATCGGTTACTTTCCTGGTTACGCCGAATTTGATCAGATCCGGATCGGAGCATACAAATGCTTTCGCAAAGCCTCTGTTCTTCGCCTCGTTTGCGATTTCCTGAATAGCGCCTGCGCCGTGATAAGATGTCTCATTAAGTACGATTCTGTTTGCCATGATATTCTCCTTTTTTGTTGAGGGGAACCAGTCTGAACCGGCACCGCTCGGTACCTCTGCTGATATTCCCTGCGCCCTTTGTTTCTGATACAATTTTAACAATTAAAGTCAAAAAAAGAAAGTGACAAAGTTCTGCTTCTGTCACTTTCTTTACACTTTTGTGTATTTGTAACATATGGAATTGTATATAATTCACAACAGTCCCAGTCCCCCGAACACCTCTGCCAGCTTCGGCGGCATCGCCTCCACCAGCGTGTCCGACAGCTTCTTCGAGGAATCCTTCATGCCTCCCAGCACCCACTTCTCCGTCATGTACACCGACCCGCGGCAGTACATCTCCAGCAGAAACTCCATCTCCTCATCCAGCGGGCGGCTGGTTTTCCGGGCAATCAGGTCCTTATAAAACTTCAGAATCAGCTCAAAATCATGCTCCTTCACGGAATTATAATCATCGGACCGGAATGCCTCGGTGAAAAATGCCTTCTCATTGCGAATGAAGTCAAACTTCTGGGTCAGGCTCTCCCCCACCGTATTGCCCATGCCGATCTGTTCAAAGGACTGCAGCACCAGCTTGTCAAAGTACCAGTTGATCAGATCATACTTGTCCTTAAAGTTCCGGTAGAAGGTCTGCCGGGTCAGCTCGCAGCCCTCCACGATATCCTTCACGGTGATCTTGTCTACCGGTGTCGTCTTCATGCACTCTTTGATGGAAGCCGCCAGTTTGTATTTTGTTTTATCATGCTTCTGTGAATGATCGGTCATATGCTGTCCCTTTTACTCCCCATCCAGTTTTAATTCCGGATTAATTCTCTGTAAATACGCATCAAACTGCGGCACTGTAAAGTCAATTTCACCATGTCCGGTAGAATAGATAATGCCCTTACTGATTAGCTTAGCGCGAGTCGGTGAAACAGAACTCACCTTCTTATTCAGGATTTTCGCTACATTCGAAATTGTACACGGAAGTTCCCCACATTTCACCATAGCAAAGAGGAAATCATGTTCCTTCTTCGTACAGCGATCATATCTGACACGGAAAAAGCCCTCATCCAGATGGTTAAGGAATGTAGGAATCACACGTTCCACATCCGCCTTCTCAATCCTGTCTTTATCTGTAAACTCCCAGATTGTATTACACAGCTCCTGAATAAAATAAGGATATCCTTTGCTCCATCGCTTAATTTCCGCAACTGCCGCCTCGTCGAATACCACATTCCAATCCTCTGCCGGCTTTACAATCGCAGCGGTTGCCGCCTCATCCGATAATTCTGCTATTTCAACATACTTGAACAGTCGCTCTGAATAAGACTTTACCTCGCCGAATATCCTTAACACTTTCGGCAGTCCTGCCCCGAACAGCATAATCGGTAAACGAAGCTGATTGACACGATGAAGTGCGTTAATCAACGCTTCCATCTCCGAATCCTTCATATATTGGATTTCATCGACAAAAAAGCAGATTACTTTTCCGGCTTTTGTCGCTGTCCGCCCCATTGACACAAACATTTCTGTCAGATCATCAGCCAAAATACCGGAAGTAACATAGGCAGATGAATCTGTAAGACCGGCACTGAATGTCTGATCTTCCGGATTATATGTCACATTAAATGCCTGTATAATTCCCAAAGCCTTCCGGCCAAAATCCTTCGCCGATTCTATCACACTCATCTGATGCGCAATTTTCCTGGAAGAACTTGCAATCTGCCGAATAAAGCTCCGTTTTTCCGCGATTTCAATATGCGAATAAAGAATTCCCTGCTCTTCTGCACTTTCCTCGATTTTATTCAGCAAAACTGTTTTTCCAACTCCACGTAACCCATAATAAATAACGGGCTGCTGCGGATACCCCTTAATCATTGCCTGCAGATATTTGTCAGCAGTCAGAAGCAGTTCGTCACGTCCAGCCAGATATCGAGGCATCGCCCCTGCTCCCGGTGTATACGGTGAACCATATTGCATATCAGGCTCCTCCTTTTCTCTTTCTTAATATTATAACGTAAATCCATGCCCGATACAATCCTTTCTCTCAAATAGAAAAAGGGACGCCGCCACGTCCCCATTTTCTCACTCCCCTCCAAGCAGTCCTTTCAGCTGCTCCAGCAGCACACCGCCTCCATTGACGTTGATGCTGCCGACCTGAGCGCAGATCCGCTCCAGGCACTCCATCTCCTTCAGCTTGTACAGGGTCTTGTTTTCATCCATCAGCTTCGCCGTGTTCAGCAGAGACCGTGTAGAAGCCACCTCCTCTCTCCGGGTAATCACATTGGCCTGCGCCCGCCGCTCTGCCACAAGGACCGTATTCATGATGTCGCGGATCTCCCCCGGCAGAATGATGTCCTTGATTCCTGCATTCTGAAACTCCACACAGTACTGCTGCTCTTCCTTGCGAAGCCGCTCACAGATGTAACCGGAGATCTCGTCCTTCTGCGCCAGCAGCTCATCCAGACGATACCGCCCCACATACTCACGGATCATCAGCTGCACGCAGGAATACAGCTGCTCCTCCAGATTGCGGATCGTCTCCACCATCCGTCTCGGGTCCGCGATCCGGTAGCTGCAGATCAGGTTCAGCCGAATCCCGATCCGGTCAGCCGTCAGGATCTCCTGCCCGCTGATTTCCAGCTTCCGCACCTTCAGATCCACGATCCTGCATGTGATATCCGCCGACCAGGTCCAGTAGTAATAAGTGCCCGGCGGCAGCTCTCTCTCCACCTGACAGTTATAATACAGGATTCCCACTTCACCGGGCTGCACCTCAATCTTCTTATAATACTTCAGAGGCAACTGCTCCAGAAGCGATCTGCTGATTGTCTGGCTCATTTCCGGCTCCCGCATGTCAAGAAGCTCCACCGTATACCGGTTCCAGCCGTTCCAGTAAAGGTATTTCGGCTCGGTCAGCACCTTTTTTACCACTCCATTTTCCCGGAGAACTCCCACAAAGCCTTCCGGAATCCGGATATCCAGCACATGCTCCCGGAATCCCGCATCCTGCATCAGCACCTCAGCCGGCACCTTTGCAAAGCCTACCAGTCCTTCCATCTCCTCCACGATTACCTGATAACCAAACAGCTTCTCATACCGGTGTTCTCCATGATAGATGGTCTTTACGAAGCTTCCGTTCTTCATCAGGAAGCCGCACTGATTCTGATTGATTCTGTATTTCATCACGCTTCACTCCTTATGTAATATCCTATATCTCAAAACGCTGTATCCACGATTTCTTTTTATTCATGCATTCTGAAATGCTCCGCAGGGATACTGGCGGACCGATGCTTCCCCAAACCCGATAAAGCTCCGGCCTTCCGAATGCGGCAATGTCTTCCAAATATCACAATGTCTTATCCGGAATATGGGAGTTTCCCTGATTCGGTTCCTCCACCGGTGCTGGCCGTTCCCCGCTGCCCCATTTCCCGTTTCCCTGGAAATCTGCCAAAGCATCATCCTGAGAATCTGCCAACGCATCCTTCTGAGACTCCGGGAAATTCCGGCGGGAGCATTTCCTTCCTGCATGCTTTCATGTTTGTAGAGACACTTGACAGGTGTCTGCGATTGCCTTACCATTTGGCTTCAGTTCCAAAACCGGCAGGATTCGAACCTGCTAATGATCGCGTTGTAAATCGCATAATTCCTGCGGTATACCGCACTGCAGGGCAGCCGGCACCATCCAGCCATGAAAGCTGTGATACAGCAGCGAACTATCTTATCCCTTCACTACTCCGACGGTTTTTAACTCCCGCACCGGTTCCACCAGGTCCTCCTGCTGGTCCATCACCATCCGGATATCCTTGTAGGCAAACCGGCACTCCTCCGCCACGTCGGATTTCTTATTTTTCCCCAGCACCACCCCCTGCTCCCGCAGGTCCAGAATCACCTGCTCGCAGGAAAATGCTTCCATGGCGCCTTTCCGGGAGTAGGCACGTCCTGCGCCGTGGGAGGAGCTGCAGAAGCTTTCCGGATTGCCCTTGCCCCGCACCACGTAGCTGTAGGAGCCCATGGCACCCGGAATCACCGCCAGCTCACCGTCCCGCACCCGGGTCGCGCCTTTTCGGTGCACCCAGACATTTTCCCCGTAATGGTTCTCCAGAGATGCGTAGTTGTGATGGCAGTTGATCTCCTGACCAAACTCCACCGGGCGGCACAGGTACTTCTGTACCTTGCTGTCCACCACCTCACGAACCCGCTCCATCATCCGCGCCCGGTTCTCAAAGGCGTACTCCAGCGCCAGATTCATCCAGGTAATGTACTCCTGACCTTCCTCCGTCTCCACCGGCAAAAATGCCAGCCGATAGGAATCCGGCACCTGGCTGTACCACCGCTCATTGAGCACCCGCGCTTTCTGGTGATAGTCGTCGCAGATCCGCTTGCCGAAATGACGGCTTCCCGAATGAATCATAATGCCCAGATATCCGTCCTGATCCTCCTGCAGCTCGATGAAATGGTTACCGCCTCCCAGCGTCCCCACCTGATAGTAGGCATCCTCAATCAGCGGAAACAGCGTCTGATTCTTCTCATAGCGCTCTGCCTCTCCCAGCGCCCGGTCCAGTACCTCCGACGGCTGCCGGTCCCGGTGGGAAGCAAATCCCGTAGGCACGTTCCGCATAATATCAGAAATCATCGCCTGAATCAGTGTGCCGTTCCCGGTCATCACCGGGCGAAGCTCCTCCACCTTAAGATCCGTGGATACAAAATTCATACCGCATCCGATATCCACCCCAACCGCGTTGGGAATGATCACCTGCTTTGTGGCTATGACACCGCCAATGGGCATTCCCATTCCCGTGTGGGTATCCGGCATCAGGCAGACCCACTTATGAATAAATGGAAGGTTCGCCAGATGATATGCCTGCTCTAAGCAGCTTTCCTCGATCTGTTCCTTCTGGTCAAGCCACACCTTGATGGGCATTTTTGTATTTTCATCGTAGATTACAAACATCTCGTTTCCTCCCTCTTCCTGTGATTTCCTTACTGTGATCTTATCTTAACACCTGAATCCGCAATTATCATTTCAAAAAAGTTGCGAACTGCCATCATTTTCCTGTATACTGGTAAAAAAGAGGAGGTGACGGAACATGTTTGAATTCAGCGAGCTGGTCAAGCGCTTTGAGAAGATCCGCTCCTACGTGCGGGATTTCTATATTTACGGCTTCAAGACCCGGGAGGACTACCGGCAGAAGAGCAGCCGGACCTACGATAATGAGCGGCGGCGCATGGAAAGCTGGTTTTCAGGCTACATCCGCGAAGAGTACCGCCCGGACCGGAAAAAGTCCGTGTCCATCACCGTTGACAGCAACCGGATCGCCGTCAATCCCCTGTATCAGGCATGGAAGTCCAAAAGCTTCACCTCCAACGACATCATGCTCCACTTCTTTCTGCTGGACCTGCTGCGAGACGGCATCGCCCGGGACGTGGAAGCCGTCACCGACGGGATTTATGAAAGCTATCAGGTCCTGTTCGACTCCCAAATGGTCCGCAGGAAGCTGGCGGAATATGTACAGGAGGGGCTGCTGACCGTGTCGCAGGAAGGGCGGAAGCACGTATATGCGCTCAGCAGGGATATTCCCATAGATGACGCCGTCTCTGCGCCCCTGGCTGACGCCGTCTGCTTCTTTCAGGGTGCCGCGCCCTTCGGTTTTGTGGGCAGCACGATTCTGGACAGCTTCCGGATATCCAACGACCGGTTCCGGTTCCGGCATGATTTTCTGGTACATACCCTGGAGGACGAGATTCTGCTTCCGCTGCTCACCGCCATCCGTGAGAACCGGGAAATACAGCTGACGGTCCGCAGCTTTCGCAGTGTCGTCCAGCGCGACATCCTCTGCACCCCACTGAAGATTCTTGTCAGCACCCAGACCGGGCGGCGCTATGTCTGCGTCCACAAGACCATATCCCGCCGACTGGTGTCCTACCGGCTGGACAGCATCCAGAGCATCCAGCTGCTGGAGACGGATGCCAATGCCCGGAAGCACCACGGTGCCTATGAGCGCAATGCACCTGCCGCCTGGGGCGTCACCTTCGGCACCAGCCGCAGTCCGGAGACCATATGCCTGCAGGTACTGCTAAATGAAGAGACGGAAAAGCACATCATCCACCGACTGGAGCGGGAAGGGCGGGGCGGCACCGTCACCCGTCTGGAACCGGGTGTCTACCAGTACCAGACCGACTGTTGGGATGCCTCCGAGCTGATTCCATGGATTCGGACCTTCACCGGGCGAATCCGTTCCTTTACCTGCTCCAACAAGGCAGTAGAACATCGTTTCTGGGATGACATGCGCAGAATGCGCGAACTATATCATGAGGAATGAATATGAAACTGTTTTCTGAAATCTACAACTGTTATTATCAGGTGGTCGCCCGGATTCTGGTGGAAGCCACCGACCATGACCTGACCCGCCAGAAGATCAGCCAGCTGGCGGAGACCTTCGGCTATCAGGAAAGTGCCCTGACCATCGTGCCCGGTCTGCTTCAGGGAGACTGGCAGCTGCTGCAGGAGTCCCCATCGAATCCCGGTCACTACACAAGCAGGCTGAAGCACACTCCGGTCATGCCCCTCACCGGTCTGCAGAAATCCTGGTTCAAATCCCTGCTGGATGACCGGCGGATCTGCCTGTTTTTTACTGACGAGGAGCTTGACCGCCTTCAGACCTGGCTGCAGGACACTGCGCCGCTCTATTCTCCCGCAGACTTCGTCCCCTTTGACCAGTATGCCGACAGCGATCCGGTGGCGTCTGTCATGTACCGGCAGCATTTTCAGACGATTCTGCGCAGCATCCGCAGCCATCAGACCCTGAAGATCACCTACTATTCCGGCAAGGAACACCTGGTGTCCCACACCTACCTGCCCGGACGTCTGGAATACTCCGACAAAGAGGGCAAGTTCCGCCTGTATGCATTTTACTGGAGAAAAAATGGCAGATGGCGCATGGACATCCTGAATCTTGGTCGAATCCTGACCATCCAGGAGACCGGATATCACGCGGAAAACCCGCCGGACATTGACCTCTATCTGGAACGCTCTCTGAATCCGGAACCGCTGGTGCTGGAGATCTCCGATGAGCGCAACGGACTGGAGCGGACCATGCTGCACTTTGCCTGCTATCAGAAGACCGTGGAGCAGCTGGAGGATTCCGGCACCTACCGCTGCTGTATTTACTATGACAATCTTCGGGAGACGGAGCTGCTGATTCAGATTCTCTCCTTCGGTCCTGTCGTCAAAGTCCTTGGTCCGGAACGCTTTCTGCGCCAGATAAAAGAACGAATCGCCCGCCAGGCGCAGCTCTGAATGACCATAACCGGTCCGTTCAGACTGCCCCTGCGGGCGATATTCATACAATATGGTATTCTCTGTTGTCTTAATCAGTGGAATGCCGAGTACAGCTTTCCAGCTTCCAGTCCATGTCCCTTCGCTGCCGCCATCTCGCTGACTGTCACCAGCTGGTACCCCCGGTTCACCAGCTCCGGAATCAGCCGCACTGCCGCATCTCCGCTCTGGCTGTAAAGCTCATGCATCAGGATAATGTCGCCATCCTTCACATGATTCAATACGGTTTCAACGGTCCTGTCCGCATTCCGGGTCTTCCAGTCCAGGGTGTCAATGCTCCACTGGATCATGGGCATGTGGGTGTTGGCACGGACGGTTGCATTGTTGTTGCCGCCCGGAAGACGAAGAAGGGTCGGACGCACGCCGCAGGCTGCCTGAATGGCGTCATTACCGCGCACTACCTGAGACTGGATCTCCGCTGCCCCTAACTTCTGCAAATACTTATGATTCATGGTGTGGTTGCCCACCTCGTGTCCCTCTGCCACCATGCGCTGCACCTCTGACGCATGACCTGCCACCCGGTCACCGACCAGGAAGAAGGTTGCCTTGCCGCCGTACTGCGCCAGAGTATCCATGATCCGGTTGCCCACTGACGGCTGAGGACCGTCATCAAAGGTCAGCGCCACCATGGGTCTCGCCGGATCCACATAGCGTCCGCCGCCCTGGGCTGCCTGTCCATCCTGGGCTTCCTGTCCCGCTGCGGCAGAATCTCCCACCGGAGTCAGCTCTCCGCCAGGCATTCCGTTCTCTCCGCTGCTCTGTCCTGCTGCATCCGCACCCGGCATCCCCGGTGCGTTGGCGTTGCTGCCAGCTCCCGGTGCCGCTGCCCCGGACGACGCACCGCCGCCTGCCACGATGACAGGAGACTGGGTCGCTCCCCCGGAGACTGCCGCCGGACCTGCCGGTGCCCCCGCATTCCCGGATCCAGCTGTCACTGCCGCCTGTCCCGGCGTTCCCGGACCGCTCTGTCCCACGCTCATGCCCGGGCCGCCGCTCTGCTGCATCTGCCCGCCCCCAGCTGTGATAACCGGCGCGTCATTCATCATCAATCCGGTTCCCGCCGCATAAACCGGCTGAGCCGTCAGCAGCATTCCCGCAGTCAGTACCGATACAAGTAACTTTATCTTCTTCATTGCTGTTTCCCCATTATATTCTCAGAATTTTGCACAGATTGCCACCTCTGCAAGCTCTTCCACTATAACACAGAACCCCCTGAATGGCAAATACATTCAGGGGGTGAGTTTTGGGCAGTTTCCAGGACTTACCTGTTACATTGCTTTCGCGCGTTTTTTCTCTTCTATACTATGCAGCCAGGATACCAGAACCGGACAGCAGATTGCAGTTACGATGATTGCCGCGGTAATCTGTGCAGTAGCCGCCTCGGATACTGCCAGCAAAGTTGCATCTACGGCTGCAACAGCTGCAGGTGTTGCAGCTGCATTTCCGGCAGTGGTACCAATTGCACCACCTACTTCCGGATAATCCATTTTCAGCAGTTTATATACCAAATAACCAGCCAGACCACTGATTACGGTACAGCCCACGCCCAGCAGAATACCAGGCGCACCGGCTTTGAACAGATTCATAATATTCAGACCTGCCCCCAGCGGAAATGCAAAGAACGGAATCAGAATTGTAGCACCTGGCTCACAGAACTTGCGGATGTCCTCATCCAGATTACCAAGGATGCAGCCAATGATAACCGGAACAATACAGCCAATCAGAATGGACATCGGAATCTTCGCTACACCGGCCGCTCCCAGCGCCACCATAGTAAAGAACGGTCCGTCATTGATTGACAGGATGGACACTGCGCCCACATCCGTTCCGTCTCCATACTCACCTGCCAGAGAAGCATACAGACCTCCATTAGAATTTGCAAATGCTCCTACAATCGCCAGCGTTGACAGACCGAGAAAACCTTTCTCTCCGAACAGCGCGCTGCACAGCAGACCAATCAAAATGCCCACACCAACTTTTACCACTGTAATTACAATTCCTTTGTACACAGTTACGCCGGCGCGTTTAAAGTTGATTGTTGTAGCATTACAGAAAATAAATACTGCCAGAATCGGCATAGCACCGGACTTCCACAGATAATTCGTAAAAGTTCCCTCAAATGCCGGCCAAAGAATATTTCCAAACAATGTGTTGACAATCGCACCAAGAAGCAGGGGTACTACCATCAGCCCTCCCGGAATCTTTTTAACGTTCTTTAAAATTTGCATAACTCATTCCTCCATTTTATGTAAGTTTGTATCCCCTTGCAGCCTATCTCGCCGCCAGCAGCCGCAAGATATTGTCTACCGTATAGGAAAGATTTTCCTCGCTGTGATATCTGCTGACTGAGAAGTCCTGGGGAAGACGATTGATTGGAAATACCGCAGTCACGCCCATCTCATACGCCTTTTCAATTTCTCCGTCATCAGCGCCTCCTACTACAGCAATTACCCGGCAATTCTGCTTTTTTGCACGTTCTGCAATGCCGATTACCACCTTTCCTCTCAGACTCTGAGAGTCCAGCTTTCCCTCGCCGGTAATGATATAATCCGCATCCTGAATCATTTCATCGAACTTTACAGTATCCAGTACCGTCTGAATCCCCATCTGCAGTCTGGAGCCAAAAAATGCAATCATACCCGCGCCCATCGCACCTGCTGCTCCGGTACCCGGCACCTGACTGATATCCTTTCCCGTAACGCCTGCTATCACTGAGCTCAAATTCCGGATTCCCGCATCCAGTTCTTCTACCATCGCTTCATCCGCACCCTTCTGCGGTCCAAAAATATAGGACGCCCCGGTCGTACCATACATGGGATTGTCAATATCGCACATGGTGATTATTTCCACCTGTTCCAGCGCTTTGCTCCTGCCACTCAGGTCAATATCCGCAATATCAATGACTGTACCTCCAACAGGGACAAATTCCTTTCCTTCTTTATTAAAAAATCTGACCCCTGCAGCAGCTGCCGCCCCGCAGCCACCGTCATTGGTGCTGGAACCACCAAGTCCTACTATGATTTTCTTCACTCCGCGCTCGGCTGCCGCCAGAATCAGCTGCCCCACGCCGTAAGTTGTTGTCTTTCTCGGATCCTTTCGGTCTTCCACCAGAGGAAGCCCGGCACAGGAAGCCATCTCAATTACCGCCGTTCTGCCATTCTCAATCAAGCCATAGTAGGATTCCATATCCTCAAAATACGGATTTTTTACCACGACCTTCACTTTTTCTCCGCCTACCGCTGAGATAAAAGCATCCACAGAACCTTCTCCTCCATCTGCTACCGGTACAGATGCAATAGTACTGTCTGCAAAATGCTTCTGCACCTTCTCACTCACGATTTCGCAAATTCTGGAAGAACTCAGCGTTCCTTTAAATGAATCCGGAATCAGTACAAATTTCATAAATCAGTTCTCCTTTACAATCACAGATACACCATCCGGAATTACCGTAACCTGATAATCCTCTTTTTTGACAATCGCTTTCGCCTTCTCCATAGCCTCTTCCATACTGTGTGCCGGAATCATATGAAGATCCTCTACCAGCTGGTCATCACATGCCGAAACAAAGATTACCGTAGCTTTCAACAGTACTCTTGCAAAAATCTGAGACTGCCACTGATCGATAATGGTCTCCTCCGGTTTCCGATCAAGGAACGTCTGCATCATACGGTTTAAGTCCTTCTCATCCCGGAACGTCTCATGGAAATATTTACCACCATGTCCGTCTGCAGCCTTGGACAGCATGATGATCACACCGCCTTCTTTTACAGTAGCCTCCGCTGCGGTCATTCCCTTAACAGACTGATATATATTCTGATCCAGAGGATATCCGCCGTTGGTAGAGATTACAACATCTGCAGGAACTGCATCCACCTGACACTTGGAAGCCAGGAACTGACGGCCTACACGGTGAGCCAGATCACAATCACCGGACACTGCAAAAATCGGATCATGCTCAGCAT
Source organism: Eubacteriales bacterium (assembly GCA_030536555.1). Classification (GTDB taxonomy): domain Bacteria; phylum Bacillota; class Clostridia; order Lachnospirales; family Lachnospiraceae; genus Brotaphodocola. The sequence continues at coordinate 39,859 of JAUNPU010000004.1, forward strand.
CAATGACAACATTTACAATAAAATCAAGTCTTGCCGCTCTTGCCGCATACAACATATCGTTGTGAATCGGATTGCCATCAATCACACCGGTTCTTGCATGAGGATCTGCAATAAACGCGGAGTTGTGATTATACATAACTGTTTCACGGCTTGCCACGCCCGGAAGTACACTCTTTCTTCCGCCAGAGAAGCCTGCAAAGAAATGCGGTTCAATGAAGCCCTCCGCAACCAGCAGATCCGCCTCCACAGCCAGTCTGCTGACAATCAGATTTCCGCCGGACGGAAGCTTGCCCAGATACACCAGATTGTCCTGATCATCACAGTCATGTACAATGATTTTCTCATTCTTCATGATTTCCGGACCAAACTTTGCCTCTAACTCTTCCTTTGTGGTAGTTCTGTGAAGACCGGTGGAAATCAGAATCGTGATATCTGCATCCGGATTCCCCTTGCGGATTTCTGCCAGCAGCAATGGCATAATAATATGACTTGGAACCGGTCTGGTATGATCAGATGAAATAACTACAATATTCTTCTTGCCAACAGCCATCTCACACAGTCTCGGAGTTCCGATTGGATGTTCCAGAGACTCCTGCACCAGCTCTGCGCCACTTTTAGGTGCCTTATAGCTGTGAAGCTCCGACACAAGTACACCCGCCAGATGCTTCTCATCAATCTCTGCTTTCAGTTTTTCTTTACCATAAGGCAATAAAAATTCTTTCATGTGTTTTCCCTCCTTGAAATAATTCGTTCCAATGCAAGTTCCTCTTCTTAATTGATGTGTTTAATTTTGAAACAGTCACTAGCATTTATCCTTCGGATATGATATATAATATACAAAGCCATTCCACGTTTCAATCTTTCCACAAGATTTACTGCTTAAGTTTGAAACAAGCATATGTTTCAATTTTGAACACAAAGGAGTTTTTATGGATAAAAAAGTACGCATTCTGGGAATCGCCCCCTATCAGGGACTTCTCGCTCAGATGAACCAGTGTGCACGGCAGCACCCGGAAATCGAGCTGACGACCATGCTCGGCAATATGGATGAAGGACGCGATCTTGCCCTGAAATATTATGAGAACTATGACATCATCATATCCAGAGCCAATACCGCCAGCCGCATTTCCAAAGCTGTGCCATGTCCGGTCATTGATATCGGCATTGACTATTTTGATATTCTGAAATGCATCAAGCTCGCAGAGCAGACCCAGAGCAAATTCGCCGTCCTGGGCTTTCATTCTCTGACAAACCTGGTTAAAACACTCTGTGATCTTCTTCACACCTCGATTGATGTATTTTCCATCAACACGGTTGCGGAAGCAAATCTGCTTCTGGACAAAATGAAGACACTTGACTACAAAACCGTAATCTGTGATGCCACGCCATACAGTTACGCAAAAATGCTCGGAATCAATCCCATCCTTTTGACGTCCAGTACCGAGAGCATTAATCTGGCCATAGATAAAGCACTCACCACCTGGCACAATCATCAGGAGCTGTTCCAGAAACTTTCCATGATGAAACATATCGTAAACAGCAGCCCTTCTCTCTATCTTGTACTGGATCCGGAAGGAAACTATGTTTACACCTCTCTTTCTGCTGAACAGGTTTCCTCCATCGGCAGCAAGCTGAAAGACGATCTGGAGTTGTATGTGGCAAAAGGTCAGGAATCCTTTTTTCTTACCATTGATAATCAGATGTTTGAAATTGCTTTTCATATATCTACTGACACGGATATTGCCTACCGGATATTCCGCATCACACCGTCCCACATTCCGCTGTCCCACTCCCGGCACGGAATCACCATTATGGACAGGCAAATGGCAGAAACCAGCTTTCTTGACAGCTTTTACAGCGGGACAAAAATCAGCCGTGAGATTCTGTCACATCTGGATACCATCACCCCCGGTACAAACAGCCTCATGATTACAGGTGAAGTCGGCACAGGAAAGGATCGGGTCGCGCATATTTACTATGCGAGAAGCCCATACTGCAACAATCCGCTTTATGTTATCAACTGTTCGCTGCTGAACGATAAAAGCTGGAACTTTATCATCAACAGCCACAACTCACCCTTTGCCGACAACGGAAATACCATTTATATTTCCAACTTAAATGCACTCTCCCCGCTGCGGCAGAAGCATCTGCTTTCCATCCTGCTGGATACCAATGTGCATGTGCGGAATTACCTGATTTGTTCCTGCACACGCCCCTTCAAAAAACCACTGCCCCATGTGGCACTGGAATATTCCAATGCCCTTGGCTGCGTTCAGCTCTCGCTCCGACCCATGCGAGACGAAAAAGCAGATATTGCCTCTGCGGCCAGCTTCTACAGCAATACACTGAATCAGACTACCGGCAAATCGATTGTCGGGCTGGATGACGATGCCGTATCCCTGCTGATGAACTATGATTTTCCTCACAATCGCTCACAGTTCAAACGCATTTTGAAGGAGGCCGCTCTGCGCACCTCCACTTCCTATATTTCCAGTTCTGTCATTGCCTCCATTCTGGAACAGGAAAACCAGATGTTTCAGCTTGGGAATGACAACGAAATTCCGTCAGACTCCGCGTCTGAGCCAGTTCCTCCTGCTCTCGCCGGAACACTGCTGAATCTGGACCAGAGCCTGAATGATATCAACCGTGACATCATCCGTCTCGTACTGCAGAAAAATGGCGGCAACCAGTCTCTCACCGCCAGAAAGCTTGGAATCAGCCGCACTACCTTATGGCGTTATCTGAATTAAAAAAAATCCTTACAACATCTCGATCAAAAGATGCTGTAAGGATTTTTATGATACAATCGTTTTATATGATGATTTATTTGCCGCTCGCCTGAGCCACACAGTCAGCCACGCCGTCCAGAATCGCCTGGCTGGTCAGGGTTGCTCCGGATACGGAATCCACTGCCAGACTCTGCTTCTCGATGATCTCCTTCGGCATGGACTCGCACACCGGCTCACCGATGCCCGGGGTCTCTTCATGCTCCAGAGCGATATCTTCAATCTTGTCCTCACTGAAGGTAACCTTCACGGTCATGTCCTTCATACCGGTTACCTTTGCAGTGTAAGTGCCAGCCTTGTACTCCACCTTTGCTGCCTCAGCCTCAGCTGCTGCCTCGGTGGTCTCCTCTGCCTCTGCCTCGGCTGCCTTGATTTCACCGATCTCCACTGCCTCGCTCTTAGCCGCGCTCATACCTGCAATATGGCCGAAGGTGAAGATATCTGCCTCTGCGTTACCGCCCAGACGGTTGCCGCCGTGTACGCCTCCGGTTACCTCACCGGCTGCCCACAGACCTGCGATTGCATTGCCGTCCTTGTCCAGTACGCTTGCATTCTCGTCGATTACAACGCCGCCCATGGTGTGGTGCAGGGAAGATTTTCTCGGGGAAATGAAAATACCAACATCGTCATTGTTCTCAATTGCTTCCAGGTCGATGGCTCCGTTCAGTACCTCTTTGCCGAAGTCCTCATCCTTCTGGTTCTCTACATAAGAGTTGTAGGTCTCGATTACTTCACGCAGTGCTTCTTCCGTAAATGCCGGTGCCACGCCTGCTGCCGGGGTCTTGCTTGCCTCTGCCAGCTCTGCCAGAGTGGAACCATACCAGATATGACCATTGTCAACCATATCTTGTAAGGAGGTTCCGAACATAGACTGATCCAGGGTTGCGCCCTTGCACTTGCCGTCTTCCTCTTTCATGCCGCTTCCTGCGTAGATGATGTAGAAGATACCGTCATCCAGCTTCAGGGAAGCTTTTGCCAGTACGTCACGCTCTGCATACTCATTTACAAAACGCTTTGCATTGCCGTCAATCCAGATCTGCTCGGAAGCATCTGCCCAGACGCCGTCGGTCATGGTGCCCTTCACCGGAGAAGAGGAAGGCATCATCTGTGCGATTCCCAGTCCGGTCACATCTGCACCGATCTCCATTGCCATGTTGATACCGTCACCCTTGTTGGTGCCTACGTTGGTGGTCAGGGTACGATCGCTTAAGTCATCGCCCCAGTACTTGTCGTACTCTTTTACCATAGCCGGATTTGCGCAGTAGCCGCCGCTTGCAAGAATCACGCCTCTGGTTGCCTTAATGGTAATTCTGGTGCCATCTGCCTTCTTTGCCTCAGAACCAACCACACGACCGCTCTCGTCGGTCAGCAGTCTGGTTGCTGCGGTCTCGGTGTAAATCTCCACGCCCAGATCTTCTGCTGCCTTTTTCAGCGCATCGATCAGCTGGGTGCTTGCCACGATTGGATGAGTTCTCGGCCACATAGCGCCCAGAACGGTGAACAGGGAGTCGGAACCATTTTCACGGGACTTCACGTCCAGTCCGATGGTGCCGGTCCACTCATAGCTCTCCAGTGCATGCTCTGCCATGGTGCGTGCCAGGGTCTCGTCAGCAGAAATCCAGCTGCCGTCGTTCATCTCACGCAGGCCGCCCACATAAATGTGCCACATATGCAGTGCTACAGAGTCAAAGCCCGGCATATCCACGCCTGCGGTCTTGCCCTCATTTGCTGCATAGAACTCATTGATATCAGACTGAAGCTGAACCAGAACTTCCTTCCACTCCGGGAACTGGTCGAACTTCAATGCTGCATCAGACGGATCAAGCGCCAGATAGGAATCCAGTGTATTCTTCTGTGCCTCAGACAGAATGGTGCCTGCCTGTGCCTCTGTATCCACTGCATTGATCGCGCCGCCTGCCATCATGGTGTTGCCGCCCAGAAAAGAGCTCTTCTCGATCAGGGTAACCTTTGCACCCTCCTGTGCTGCAGTGATTGCCGCGCTGAATCCGGCACCGCCGCCGCCAACTACCAGCAGTTCCGTATCCCAGGTCTCGTCCGGACCTGCCTCTGCCTTAAATGCATTTGCCTTCAGCGCATCCAGGTCAAGACCTGCCTGCTTTGCTGCATCCTCTGCTGCCCGCATAATACCGTAGCTTGCGATGGTTGCTCCGGTCACTGCGTCAACCGTCGTAGTCTGATGCTCTACGATCTGAGCCGGGATGCGCTCCAGTGCAACTGCTGCGACTGCCGGGGTTTCGTGACTCTCGGTAATCTCTGCTTTGGTGATCTCGCCATCTTTCACCGTCAGAGCAACCGTGATCGGTCCCTGCATACCAGCGGAGGTTCCGGTAAATACCTCTTCGCTTCCCGCTGCCTCTGATGTCTCTGCTGCAGCTGTAGTTGCTGCTTCCGTGGTCGGTGCCGCAGTCTCTTTGGCTCCACAGCCTGCAAGACTTGCCGCCATTACGACACTCAGACAAAGTGCCATGCTGCGTTTTCTCATAACTCATCCTCCTTATGGATTGTTTTGTAAGTTAACATTGTTAACTTCTTGTTAAAATTGTATCATAGTTATGTCCCAATGTAAAGCTGAAATCCCATGATTTACACAAATTCCGGCAAAACACACAGCCCCTCTGAATAGAACATCCATTCAGAGGGGCTGTGCCACATTGCTTAAATTCTGCTTTTGACTTTATTTTGTATATGCGGAAGCATTGGTTCCTGCGATTCTGCCGAATACAACCGTATCGGTCAGTGCATTGCCGCCCAGACGGTTGCTTCCATGGATTCCGCCGGTTACCTCACCTGCTGCGTACAGGCCCGGAATCACGTTGCCCTCGGTATCGATCACCTCGGTATTGGTATTAATCTTCACGCCGCCCATGGTGTGATGTACGGTCGGCACACGCATAGCTGCATAGTAAGGAGCGTTGTTAATACCGTTGTTTACCTTGTCTGTATCGGTAAACAGGGTACGGCCAAACTCGTCCTCCTGACCCTCTAAGTCGCCGCCCTGACAATGGCGGTTGTACTCATCCACGGATTTCACCAGATTCTCTGCCGGAACACCAATCTGCTCTGCCAGCTCTTCCAGGGTATCTGCCTTGTACGCCCGGCCTGCTGCTACCAGATCACTGATCTTCTCGTTGAAGTTATTTACTTCATCGCCATTCGGATAGGTATCGCTGTCCATCACGATGAACATGGTGGTATCCGGCTGTGCGAACAGACCCAGGGTCATCTCATCACGGCGGCCGCCCTCATTGACAAAACGGTTGCCTTCCTTGTTCACGAAGATACGGCTCTCAACTGCATGCTCGATATTGCCAGACAGGCTGCCGGTCTTCGGATCGCCTAACGGCAGCATCTGGATATTACCCATCTGTACCAGCTCAGCGCCAACTTCCTCTGCCATCGCGATACCGTCGCCGGTAATTGCGGTAGTGTTGGTGGACGGAATGCTCTCGTCCAGAGTCGGCCATAATTTGGTCTCTGCATTGTATTTCTCGCGCAGTTCTACGTTCTGACCGAATCCGCCGGTTGCCAGAACCACGCCATTGGTTGCCTTTACGGTAACTTTGTTGCCGGTCTCGCCGGTACATTCAACACCGGTTACCACGCCATCCTCTTCGATCAGATGCTCCGCCTTGGTGTTGTATACCATGGTGATACCGTCATTTTTCTCCATATAAGCCTTGTAGGTCTTGAAGAAACCGGATCCCTCCGGCTCAACCGGCTTGTGAGCACGCTCCCACATACCACCGGTTACGGTAAATACGCCATCCTGGAACTCCATGCCCAGGGACTTCAGCCACTCTACGCCGTCCCATGCATTCTCAACCAGAGTACGAACCAGTTCCGGATCGCCCTGCTCATCGCCGCCCTTGAAGGTCTGCTCATAATGGAACTCCACGCTGTCGTTTCTTGCCTTTGCCACCTCGCTGCCATCATCAACCGCATTCAGAGCGCCGCCTGCCAGTGCGGTGTTGCCGCCCATGTTGGAGGTCTTCTCAATCACGATAACTGACTTGCCTGCCTGGTTTGCAGTTACAGCCGCTGCCATGCCTGCGCCGCCTGCACCGATGACTACCACATCAGCAGTCATCTCTTCATCCTCTGCCTGTGCCACTTCTTTCTTCACTGCCTTCAGCGCATCCACATCGCCGCCTGCCTGCTTCACACAGTCAGCCACGCCGTCCAGAATCGCATTGCTGGTCAGGGTTGCGCCGGATACCGCATCAATGCCAAGACCCTGTATCTCGATAATATCCTTCGGCATGGACTCACATACCGGCTCGCCAATTCCCGGTGTCTCTTCATGCTCCAGAACGATATCCTCGATCTTGTCATCGCTGAAGGTTACTTTCACGGTCATCTCCTTCATGCCGGTCACCTTCGCAGTGTAGGTACCTGCTGCGTAAGCCCCCGTCTTCTCTGCAGCAGTTTCAGCCGCGGTAGTTTCTGCTGCAGTCGTTGCTGCTGCAGTGGTTTCTGCCGGTTTACTCTGACAGCCTGTCACGGAAGCTGCCATCATCGCTGCCATTGCAAGTGCTGCGAAACGCCTTGATTTTCTCATACTGTAAATCTCCCTTCGTTTTAGTTATCAGTGTTAACCACGTGTTAAAACTTTATCACATTTCGCACAAAAAAACAATATAAAAAACTACTTTTTTAGGAAATTTTCCAGATCATGTCTCGTCCGCTTTATACTCCGCATCCTGCATCGTCTCCAGATCCCTGTAGATACGACAGGCTATTTCCCGCACTCGCTTCATCGGCTCCTCCCCTTCCAGGAGCAGCCCGTTGTTCACAACAAAAGCGCTTCCGTAAGCAAGCGTCTGAAAATTATAGAAATACCTCTTCCACACATGATAATCCAGTTGATGTTCCTTGCAATATGCCGCAAACTGCTCCTCCAGCATGTGAAAGCTTCTCCATGAGCGTATCCCTGCCTGGGGCTGCTCAAACGCCTGCCAGAATGAAGGATCGATCAGAAAGGCATACTTGCACAGGAACTGAATATAGGCATCATTCATCATCAGATGTGCCGTTTTATGATCATCCCCACAGGATTCACAAATCTCCTCCATGGTCTCGCTCAGCTCCTCGTCCAGCCTTCCTGCGATTGATCTTAAGAACTCCTTCTTCCCATTAAAATGCTTAAAAGGCGCGGCACAGGACACATGGCACGCTTCCGCCACTGCCCTTGCCGAAAATCCGTCCATACCCTGTGCTTTCAGCTGACGGATTCCTTCTTCTATCAGTAATTCTCCCAGATTTCTCTCACTCATATCATTTCAGCCATCCTGTCTCAAGTTTTTCGGTCACTTCTGTAACACAATTTATGAACCATTGTAACAGGCATGTTCTGACATGTCAAATCCCAATCGGACATCCGGGATTCACTTAAAGCCCCTTCAGATACTCCAGCACCGCCTCAATCGACTTCTCCCGCACGGGAATCGTCAGCTCCGGCTCACGAATATGCTCCAGATAATGGGCATCCGAATTGCTGATGATCCGGCAGTGTTCCAGATATGGATTGGCCCGCCGCACCTCATGAAGCTTCTTTAAGTCCTTAAGCTCCGCCGTCTGAAACCTGCTGTCCGGCGGCACAAAGCCCAGATTGGCAATCAGGCTGTTGGCTGACTTCTCCACGTGAGCCGGGACCATCACCCCTCCGTAAGACTCCACCAGCTCCCAAAGCCCCTCAAAGGAAATGTCCGCACTGTTAATCAGAAGATTCGGCTCCGTGCCGATGCACTCATCCTCCTCGTTGCAGATCTGCTGCTTTCCGAATATCTCCGGGTTGTTGGGAAACTTCATCAGCTTTTCATACACATAGGCATCAAATGCCAGCGCCTTCTCCAGGTCCGGAAACAGGCACACGGCGTGTACCTCCTCCGACGTGTTGATCTCCATCCCCGGAATCACCATCACGCCGTACTGCTCGCCGATTGCCATGGCTGCCGGGCAGTTCCGGCAGGAATTGTGGTCTGTGACCGCGATCACGTCCAGCCCCTTGATGGCTGCCATACCCACAATGTTGCCCGGCGTCATATCATCATCCCCGCATGGGGAAAGGCAGGAATGGATATGCAGATCATAGGTCAGATTAACCATGCAGCTGCTGATAGATCCACAGTGCCGCGTCAAAGATCGGCTCTTCCGTCTTGAGCACCGTGATCTCCTGATCCTTTGCCTTCTTCTCTGCCACCTCATCCAGCAGAGCGCCCTCTGCCAGAATGATGCAGGCCGCATCCGCCAGGGTTGCCACCGCCAGCGTATTCATATTCCCCATCACCGTCACCCAGGCACAGCCCTCCGGCGCACGCCCCATGGCAATGCTTAAAAGATCACAGCAGAACGGGGTCGTGATCTCCCGCTCCGTCCGGTCTCCGATATTTACCACACCAAATCTGCCGCTGTCAAGCAGCTCCTTTACTGTCATGCTGAAACTCCCCCTTTGTCTTCACGCTTCCGCCACTGTCTCATCCCGGATTCTCCGACTGCTTCCTCCGTCATCTCATCCCGGATCATTCTCCGACTGCTTCCTCCGTTGGCTCATCCCGGGTCGTCCTCCTCCTGCCGGTTATCCAGCACGGACATCTCGTCGGAAATCCGCGTAATATACTCCTTCAGGATCCGCAGGGTCTCCGTCCCGTCTCCATGGCCCGCATGGAGATCGTCTGCCAGAATCGACACCTCCTCCGACAGCTTATGCAGGTTCTCCCGCAGGTAATACACACAGTCCTGCTCACTGGCCTGTCCCCGCACAATGTCCTCCGCCAGCGCCTTGCAGGTCGGCGCACCACAGGAGCCACAGTCCAGTCCCGGGAACTTCTTCACCAGCCGCTCCACCTGATTAAGCCGCTTGAAGCTCTCCATCATGGTGTCGCCCAGACTGAATACCGGCTCAAACTGCACGTTGGTATCCCACGGAACAACCTCCTCCGCGCTGTCCTCCATATCCATATGACTGCGCGCCACCGGCATGTACTTGCGCAGCCGCTTTAGCTTGACCTCCGCCACGTAAGGGTTCTCCACCGTCAGCACGCCGCCGACGCAGCCGCCGTTGCAGGCATTCAGCTCCACGAACTTTAAGTTGGTGAACTTCTGATCCTCCAGATCCTCCAGCACCCTGATCACATTCTCGATGCCGTCCGCCGCCAGATAATTCTCCGTAAATAATCCGCTTGCCTCGCCGCCGCTTCTGCCCCAGCTGATGCCGATCTTGCCGGATGTTCCCAGCTCCTGAATATCCTCTCCCACCTCTTTCATGTGGAACAGCAGCTTCGGATACACATCCTTGATCGCCAGCACATGGTCAATCTCACTTTTTGCCGTGCCCAGAGGCGCCTTGGCATAGGTCACCTTGGACGGGCATGGGGAAATGAAGCAGATGCCGATCTCCTCCCGCTTAAGCCCGGTCTTATCCATGGCATGTTTGGCTGCCAGCATTGCCGCCACCTCCACCGGCGGGTTAAGCGGCAGCAGATGGGGAATCAGGTTCGGGAACCGCACCCGGATCAGCCGCACCACCGACGGACATGCCGTGCTGATAATAGGCAGATTGTCCTCATGCTGAGTCAAATACTCTCTGGTAGCATCCGACACCAGCTCCGCCGCGGCGCTGACCTCAAATACATCGTCAAAGCCCATGCGGATCAGAGCATTCAGCACAATATTCACATCTTCCAGATTGTTGAACTGGCTGTACAGGGACGGGGCGGGAAGCGCCACCGTATACCGGTACTGATTCATCACATCCAGCGTATCATATGTCGCATGCTTTGCATGGTGCGGGCAGACGCGGATGCACTCTCCGCAGTCGATGCAGAACTCGCTCTTGATCTGCGCCTTTCCATTCCGCACACGAATCGCCTCAGTGGGGCACCGCTTGATGCAGTTGATGCACCCCTTACACAGTTCCGGGTCCAAACGGACGGAATGATAAAACTTATCCATGCTCTCTGTCACCTCCAGACTGCCTGCCTCTACAGATTCACCGTCATGGTAATCGTAGTTCCCACGCCAAGCTCCGTCTCTATCTCCATTGTATCGGTATATTTCTTCATGTTCGGCAGACCCATGCCGGCGCCAAAGCCCAGATTCCGCACCTCATCCGGCGCTGTGGAATACCCTGCCTTCATCGCCAGCTCCACATCCGGGATACCCGGTCCCACGTCCGCCAGGATCATCCGGATCTGCTCCGGCGTGATCTCCACCGTGATCTCACCGCCCTTTGCGTGGATGACCATATTGATCTCCCCCTCGTACATGGCGATTGCCACCTTGCGAATCGCCTCCGGGGCAACTCTCATCTGCTTTAGCTTCCCCTTCACATCACTGCTGGCCTCACCAGCCCGGGTGAAGTCATCCGGAGAAATTTCATATTTTAATACAATTGCATCTGTCATTAAATCGCACCTCCACGAAGTCCCGCCTGATATAACATGCCGCAGGCAGAGAACATCCGGTGACCGGTCGCCATCACGATCAGGTCCCGTTCCTTCGCCATCGCCAGAATTGTATCATCCGGCTTCTTGCCCCGGACAAAGATCAGGCATACGATATCCAGCATCTCCGCCGTCCGGATCACCTGCGGATTGCACAGCCCGGTCAGCAGCACGGAATGATCCTTGGAAAATGCCAGCACATCACTCATCATGTCGGAGCCGCACGCGCTCCGTACTTCCCGGTCCAGAAATTCTTCTCCTGTCAACACTCTGCATTTCAATACGTCCTGCACATCTTTTGCTGTCATATCCGTCGTCCCCCTGTCATATTATTCTGCGGACACCCCTTCCGCTCTTATCGCAGTTTCGATTCCGGTGCAGTATGTCTTCAAATTCACACCAGTTGTCATATTCGCACTGCGTCCTCTCTAATAGAATACCATTTGAGATGTGAATAATCAACAAAAAGAAATGACTTATTTTTAACATACTTTGTTTATTTCTATAGATTTTTTTTCGGTTCCGTGCTAAAATAGTAGGTACATTTATTGAATCAGCACATTTACGAGGAGGGTTAGACATGGCTTGCAAAAAAGAAGGTGTTCCGTTCAGCGGCACTCCCGAGCAGGAAGCTGCTTTAAAGAAAGTTATCGCTGAACTCAAGGACACAAAAGGCGCATTGATGCCGATCATGCAGCATGCGCAGGAGATTTACGGCTATCTTCCAATCGAAGTTCAGACTATGATATCAGATGAGACTGGTATTCCGCTGGAAAAGATTTACGGCGTTTCTACATTCTATGCACAGTTCGCACTTCAGCCAAAGGGCAAATATCAGATTTCCGTTTGTCTGGGAACTGCCTGTTATGTAAAGGGTTCCGGAGCGATCTTCAGTAAACTGGAAGAGCTCCTTGGCATCACCAATGGTGAATGTACCCCGGACGGCAGATTCTCACTGGATTCCTGCCGCTGTGTCGGTGCCTGCGGTCTTGCTCCTGTCATGATGATCAATGACGAGGTGTACGGACGACTGGTTCCGGACGATATCCCGGGTATTCTGGCAAAGTATCAGTAAGCCTATGATGCCTGAGATTTCCCTGAATATTCTGGATGTAGCAGAGAATTCCACCAGAGCCGGAGCATCCCTGGTGCAGATCACCGTGGATGCGGATATTGATGGAGACCGCCTGACGGTCACCATCGCAGACGACGGCTGCGGCATGACACCGGAGCAGGTTGCAAGAGTGACCGATCCGTTCTTCACCAGCCGCACCACCAGAAAGGTTGGACTGGGCGTGCCGTTTTTCAAGCTGGCGGCAGAGAGTACCGGCGGTTCCTTTTCCATCGAATCGGAGCCGGGCGTGGGGACCACGGTGACGGCAGTCTTTGTACTGTCCCACATCGACCGGATGCCGTTAGGTGACATTACCAGCACGATCCACCAGCTGATCGTCTACCATCCGGATACGGACTTTCTCTATCGGTATCTGTATGGCGGAGCATCCTTCGATCTGGATACCCGAAGCTTCCGTGAGATTTTGGGCGATGTGCCCTTTGACAGTCCGGAGATTTCGGCTTACATCAAAGAATATCTGACTGAAAACAAACTGGAGACAGACGGCGGCGCAGTCTACTGATGCCACAGACCGTCTGGCAGTGCCACATATCATTGGAGGTTTATACATGAAGAGTCTTGAAGAATTAAGAGCAATCCGCGAGAAGATGCAGAATCAGGTAAGCATGCGTGCGGAAGACCACACCCACACCCGCGTGGTTGTCGGTATGGCTACCTGCGGCATCGCAAGCGGCGCAAGACCTGTCCTGAACGCATTATCCACCCTGGTTCAGGAGAAGGGTCTGACCAACAAAGTAGCTGTAACCCAGACCGGCTGCATCGGCTTATGCCAGTACGAGCCGATCGTTGAAGTGATGGAACCGGGCAAGCCGAAGGTAACCTACATCAAGATGAACGCAGAGAAGGCCGCAGAGGTGGTTGAGCGTCATCTGATCGGCGGACACATCGTCGAGGCTTACACCCTGAATTCAGCTGACATCAAATAAGGAGGAACTGCAAATGTATCGTTCACATGTATTGGTTTGCGGCGGAACAGGATGTACCTCCTCCGGAAGCCAGAAGATAATGGAAGCCCTGAAAGAAGAGATTGCCAAGGCCGGACTTGACCAGGAAGTATCCGTAGTCCAGACCGGTTGTCATGGTCTCTGTGCACTGGGTCCGATCATGATCATTTACCCGGATGCAACCTTCTACTCCATGGTGAAGGTAGAAGATATTCCTGAGATCGTTCAGGAGCACTTACTGAAAGGCCGTGTTGTTACCCGCCTTCTGTATCAGGAGACCGTAACCCCGGCCGGTGTCAAGGCTCTGATCGACACCGATTTCTACAAGAAGCAGCACCGTATCGCACTGAGAAACTGCGGTATCATCAACCCGGAAGTGATCGAGGAGTACATCGGTACCGGCGGCTATCAGGCACTTGGTAAGGTCCTGACCGAGATGACCCCGGATGAGGTTATCCAGTGTCTCCTGGACTCCGGTCTGCGCGGCAGAGGCGGCGGCGGATTCCCCACCGGCTTAAAGTGGAAGCTTGCCAAGGGCAATGCCGCTGACCAGAAGTATGTCTGCTGTAACGCCGACGAGGGTGACCCGGGTGCATTCATGGACCGTTCCATTCTGGAAGGTGATCCTCATGCCGTATTGGAGGCTATGGCGATTGCCGGTTACGCAATCGGCGCCAATCAGGGTTACATCTACGTTCGTGCAGAGTACCCGATTGCGGTACAGCGTTTAAAGATTGCGATTCAGCAGGCTCACGAGCAGGAGTTGCTTGGCAAAGACATTTTCGGAACCGGATTTGACTTTGATATTGATCTGCGTCTGGGCGCAGGTGCATTCGTATGTGGTGAGGAGACCGCGCTGATGACCTCCATCGAGGGCAACCGTGGTGAGCCGCGTCCGAGACCGCCGTTCCCGGCACAGAAGGGTCTGTTCGGCAAACCGACCATTTTAAATAACGTAGAGACCTATGCCAACATCCCGCAGATCATCCTGAATGGTCCGGAATGGTTCGCATCCATGGGTACCGAGAAGTCCAAAGGAACCAAGGTATTCGCATTAGGCGGCAAGATTCACAACACCGGTCTGGTTGAGATTCCCATGGGTACCACCCTCCGCGAGGTAATCGAGGAGATCGGCGGCGGCATCCCCAACGGCAAGAAGTTCAAAGCTGCACAGACAGGCGGTCCGTCCGGCGGATGTATCCCGGCTGAGCATTTTGATATCCCGATCGACTATGACAACCTGATCTCCATCGGTTCCATGATGGGTTCCGGCGGTCTGATCGTCATGGACGAAGACGATTGTATGGTTGATATCGCCAAGTTCTTCCTGGAGTTCACCGTTGAGGAGTCCTGTGGTAAGTGTACAGCCTGCCGTATCGGAACCAAGCGCATGGTTGAGATTCTGGAGAAGATCACCAAGGGCAAGGCTACCATGGAAGACTTGGACAAGCTGGAAGAACTCTGCTACTACGTGAAGGACAACTCTGCATGTGCACTGGGTCAGACTGCACCGAACCCGGTACTGTCCACCCTGCGCTACTTCCGGGATGAGTACGAGGCTCATATCAAAGAGAAACGCTGCCCGGCTGGCGTATGTAAGGCACTGCTCTCCTACCATATTGATCCGGATAAATGTAAAGGCTGTACCCTGTGCGCACGGAACTGTCCGGCTGGCGCAATCATGGGCAGCGTGAAGAATCCGCATGTGATCGACACTGACAAGTGTCTGAAGTGCGGCGTCTGCATGGAGAAGTGTAAATTCGGCGCAATCTACAAACAGTAATGGAGGAGAATTGATATGGAGAATATTACAATTAAAATTAACGGCTTAGAAGTAAGCGCTCCAGCAGGTTCCACCATTCTGGAAGCAGCCAGACTGGCTCATATCGAGATCCCGACCCTGTGTTTCTTAAAGGACCTCAATGAGATCGCAGCCTGCCGTATGTGTGTGGTGGAAGTGAAGGGCGCAAGAAGTCTGGTGGCTTCCTGTGTATATCCGATTAACCCGAACATGGAAGTATGGACCAACACCCCGAAGGTACTGGAGTCCCGCAGAAAGACCTTGCAGCTTCTGTTATCCAACCATGACCGCAAGTGCTTATCCTGTGTCCGCAGCGGCAACTGTGAGCTGCAGCAGCTGGCCAAGGAGCTGGGTGTAGAGGATGAAGGCTACTACGATGGCGAGCGCACTCCGTCCTGCATCGACGACAGTGCCGTACATATGATCCGCGACAACAGCAAGTGTATCCTGTGTCGCCGCTGCTCTGCAGTCTGCGAGAAGGTACAGGGTGTCGGTGTCATCGGACCGAACAACCGTGGCTTCGCTACCTTTATCGGCTCTGCATTTGACATGGGTCTGGGCGAAACCTCCTGCGTATCCTGTGGTCAGTGTATCGCAGTCTGCCCGACCGGCGCTCTCCAGGAGAAGTCCCAAGTGGACGAGGTTCTGGCAGCTATCGCAGATCCGTCCAAACACGTGATTGTACAGACCGCTCCGGCAGTCCGTGCAGCACTGGGCGAGGAGTTTGGCTACCCGATCGGTACCAACGTGGAAGGCAAGATGGCAGCTGCCCTGCGCAGAATCGGCTTTGATAAAGTATTTGACACCAACTTCAGTGCAGACCTTACCATCATGGAGGAGGCTCACGAGTTCCTTGACCGAGTACAGAACGGCGGCGTACTTCCGCTGATCACCTCCTGTTCCCCGGGCTGGATCAAATACTGTGAGCATTATTTCCCGGATATGACCGAGAACTTATCCAGCTGTAAGTCTCCGCAGCAGATGTTTGGCGCGATTGCCAAGTCCTACTATGCTGAGAAGATGGGACTGGATCCGAAGGATATCGTATCCGTATCCATTATGCCGTGTACCGCGAAGAAGTTCGAGGTTCAGCGCCCGGATGAGGCAGCCAACGGCGTACCGGATGTGGACTACTCCCTGACCACCAGAGAGCTTGCCCGCATGATCAAGAAGGTAGGTCTGCGCTTCACCAACCTTCCGGACGAGGGCTTCGACGCTCCTCTGGGACTGGGCACCGGCGCAGCTGTGATCTTCGGTACCACCGGCGGCGTTATGGAAGCAGCCCTGCGTACCGCAGTGGAGACCCTGACCGGCGAAGAGCTGGCTAACCTGGACTTCACCGATGTCCGCGGTATGGAAGGCATCAAGGAAGCTACCTATCCGGTAGCAGGTCTGGAAGTCAAGGTTGCCGTTGCTTCCGGTCTGAACAACGCCAAGAAGCTGCTTGAGAAAGTGAAGTCCGGCGAAGCCAACTACCACTTTATCGAGATCATGGGCTGCCCGGGCGGATGTATCAACGGCGGCGGTCAGCCTCAGCAGCCTGGCTACGTTCGCAACACCGTGGATATCCGCGCTCTGCGTGCCAACGTGCTGTATGAGTCCGACAAGAACAACCCGATCCGGAAGTCTCACGAGAACCCGGCCATCAAGGAGCTGTACGCAACCTACCTTGGCGAACCGGGAAGCCCGAAGGCTCACCACCTGTTACATACCACTTACGTGAAGAGAAGTATTAACCACAACTAATTAGAACATAACAATAACCCCCGCGGCTGCCGGAGTTTCCGGTGACCGCGGGGGCTGTTTTTTATTTTCGTTAAATTTATCCAAACTCTTATTCCAGCTTCATCTGTCCATAAATATCCAGAATATCTTCCGTTATCTCCGGTCCCTGCTCCACGAACTTCTGAAACAACGCATTCGCTTCTGCGACGTCACGGGTCAGATAGCGGCTGATCTGCCAGTCAGTAACCTCCTCCTTGTGCACAATCAGATTCACAGTCTCCTCCTTCATCTGCACACTGCGTTGTCGCTGCTCTATGACATTGCCATCGCTGTCAATCAGCAGGCTCTGCTGTCTGGAGAGATACTCGCCGGAATAGAATCCAATACTTTTCTCCCATTGTTCCGTGTCATCCAGATACGCTTCCGAAAAGTGGAAGGTCAGGCACCGCCTGCCGTCTTCCATGGTTTCTGTGATACTTCCCAGCCCCTTCACCCCCGGGAAGCTGATGTGACCGCCTGTAAAATGATAATTTTCCACGTCCGATACGGCAAATCCCGGCTCGTGCTGCTTCTGCATCCAGTCTTCCTGTCTGTACCAGGCTCCGCCCGCAAAGACATGTTCTGAACGCATGATATTTTCCTCCGTGTAATCCCGGTAATTGCTCTGGAGCACCTTCACACCGTCTTCTTCCGGATGGAACAGAATCGTCATATCCTTATCCCCCGTGCGAATGTAAAGAGCACCGGCCCGGTCATAGGAAGCACCTGCCTGTTCTCCGGTATACTGGGCTTTCAGCGGTATCTGGTACACCATCACATACTCCTCCGGCTGCTGCCACTGCTCCTGAAATGCTTCATATTCCAGATACTCCGGCGTCTTGCGTGCTTCCTCCTCTGCCTTCACAATCGCTTCTGCCTGCACCATGGTATCACTGTCATACACTGCAAATCCCAGTGCCGCAGGAACCAGAATCATGCCTCCCAACAGACCCCCGGCTGCCGCATTCCTTATGATCCAGATTCTCCTGGCATGCTGTGCCGTCTGCTTCCCCTTCTTCCTGTCTGATTCCATCCCGGCTTCCGACATACCAGTTTCAGTCACATCCCCTTCCACATCCGAGGCCGCATCCGAAACCACGTCCGAAGCCGCATCCAGCGCCTCCTGATAAGCTTCCCAGCTTCTCCACGCTCCGTTGCATGCCAGATAATAAAGCAGTACGCCGATCAGCCCCATATCCCAGAAGAACAGATTTCCGCCAAACTGATACCGTGTTGGGACCACCATAGACCCGTGAACAAATACTGCAATCAGCCCGAACCCGAATACAGTTCGACCACCAAAACGGTCCGACACCGTCAGCGTTCCCTGCATACAGCCCACATAGGCTCTGCCCGCTATAGCAAGGGTAAAGAGTGCAAATGCCATACTGCTGAACTGCGTCCGGTTGACATCCGGCACACTCAAATAAAACACCAGCATCAACGCTCCCAGCGCCACAATCACCAGCATCATAGCGTAAGCGCCCTTTTCCATCTGCCTGCTGTTGTACTCGTCCCTCTGGTCTCCGTCTCCCCGAATCAGGACCTCCGCCAGACGAAAGAACCCATTTACGCCTCCTGATTTCTTCATCACTGCCCCTCCTTCTCCTTCCAGAACAAATCATCCAGTGTCTTATCCAGAATCCAGCAGATACTCAGCGCCAGCGCAATGGAAGGATTAAAATCCCCCCGCTCGATCATATTCACCGTCTGTCTGGACACCCCGGCTCTCCTTGCCAGCTCCTCCTGGGATAACCCTTTTGCAAGCCGTGCCTCCTTCATCCTCAGATTCCGCTCCATGTGTAGTTCCTGCTTTCCTTAAAATTCAATATCTCATAGTATCTGCACAGATTACACTATTCCCTTATAGCAATCTTAAATGGCAGTCTCATCTTTCATTACGATTATGTCAATTATATTTTACATCCATCAGGCACTTTTATCAATTATATTAGACATATCTGTAAGAAAGAAAAGCAGCACGGAAAGAAGTTTCACCAGTCCATAACAAACCAGTGCTGCTGTCCTTCCGGCTGCTTCCACATATACCGTCAGCTATCTTATTTCAAATCGAAATACTGTGCTCCCGAATCTCAAATGCTTCCAGATACCGCATCTCCATGGGAATCCACTCCTTCACGAACCGCTCCAGCATCGCCTCGCCGTTGCGCTTCAGGATCCGGTTCTTCTGCTCCTCTGGCTCAATCCCGTAGAAGAACCGCAGGTCATATGCCCCTTTAAAGTACGGATGCTGGCTGTAAGCCCCCTCGATGATATTCAGTCTCCTGTACGGCACCTGCACCATCTCTGCAAGGCTTCTGGTTCCGCAGTCAAATACCTGATACCGGAAGCCGTTCGGGTCTGCCAGATGCGCCAGCACCTCATCGGCAAACCGCTCATAGTCCACATTGCCGCCAATCTCTGCCAGCCGCTCCTCACATCTCTGCTCCGGCCGCAGAAAGAAATCATCCATATGGAACAGGTTACAGTCATAGATCTCGTTCAGAATCCGCCCCAGGGTACTCTTGCCGCTTCCGCACATCCCGTCAATGGCAACCGTCACCTGTCCGTTCCCCGCCTGTGTCAGAGCCCGGTCGATTGCCAGAAAGACCGGATAATAATGGGTATAGCACTCTGCCACCACCCGGTAGGAGGGATGATAATGGCTGCGATACCAGTCACTGTGGCTCACCGGCGGATACCCCTGCGCCCGATAAGCGGCAAGGTACACCTGCGCATCTTCCACCTTCCAGGGCAGTTCCCCGCTCTCGCAGCATGCCAGCAGCAGCTCCAGCTTCTTCTCAAACCGCTCCTTCTTCCCGATCTTCTGATCTGCAGTGCGAACGAACATCTGGTTCAACGTCTCCGGAAGCAGCCCTGCATCCAGAGCAGAGAGATGCAGCCGGCACATACCGTCGCCAATGTCCTCATATGGAAGTTCCCATTCATCGTCCCCGGAATTTTTCTCTCCTGCCACTTTCCATGTCAGCCGCTCCGTCTCCCACTCCTGCCGGATCCGCTCCAGACTCTTCGCCGGATTCGCCACCATATGCCCGCCGCCAAATTCACTTTGAAAAAGCAGCTTGACTGCATCCTCAAGCTGCATCTGCGGATAACGGGCAAACTGCTTCATCAATAGTTCTTTCATGGTTATCTCATCACCTTTGCCTGTCGTAATGCCATAATCATAACAGGAATCAGGACAATCTGCAAGATAATTCCCGGAATTGCATTCACAAATCCACCTGCAATAAACATCTGCACAGAAAATGCTTTTCCGGCTACGCCGTACAGCGGAATGCTGACCACGCCCCATACCAGGCGACCCACCAGCATTGCTCCCAGCAGGCTGATATACAAAGTTCCATTGGTCTTCGGAAGCTTCTCATACAGAATTCCGGTCACTGCGCCGTAAGCAGCCAGTTCAAACGCCATCGCAGCGCCGGTAGGCATCAGCGGCGGCATACCAAACATCACACTGCGCAGCAGCGGAACGATCAGTCCCACCAGAAGTCCGTACTTCCATCCACACACATAACCACAGATCAGCACCGGAATATGCATCGGCAAAAGCCTGCTTCCAATCCCCGGAATCTGCCCTGTCAGAAACGGCATCACAATCCCCAATGCCAGAAACATCGCCGCCAGCACCATGTTGGACACTGCGCTCCGCTCTCCATAAACTGCCTCATTCACTTTCATTGCACCTGTTGTCGCCATATCAATTCCCTTCCGCCAAATCAGCACACCCACAATCCGGAACTTTCCCCAGGTAATTCCAGCACAAAAAGGTACCAGAAAAACACTGCATCCCTTGAGAATGCCTGGTCCTTCTGGTACCCGATTATGCTTGATTCGATTTGGACTTTATGTAATATAATAGTAGTGGTTGATTAACTTCTGTCAATCGTTACGCTTATGGTATCACAACTATGCAAACTGGTCAATGAAAATTTATGCAAACGTTGTCGTAAATGATTCAGATTCAATTTACACTATGAACTGCCAAGCGCAGATTTCACCTGACGCATATCAGACCGCAAATCAATCAACTCCATATATGTTCGATCATTCCTCATCAACTTACTAAAAATCTGATTGACATCTCCCGATAAAGAAATCTGTTTCCTTGAAATAAAATCTAGCATAGGGCAGATAGCATCAACTACAACAATCTCCATTTGATTAAGTTTTCTCTCGTAATTATGCATCTGTTCACTTAATTCCACCACTTCTCGACTACACTTCCTCATATCCACCTGTAACTCGCCAACCATTTCCTTCAAAGAAACAAGTTCATTGGATACAGAATCCAGTTTCTCCATCATTGCTTTCATATCATCCGTCATTTATCTTCTCCTTTCACATCACATTATTTTATCCACATATATTGTAACATACCTATATTCCTAATGCAATCCGGAGCAGAAAAATCATAATAAAAAACAGCCCTGCCAGATATTCTCCAGCAGGGCCACTCTCATCTACTTTTTAGTGCCGATGCATCGCCACATCCTGCACACCCATCTCTTTCACATTCTGATGCACTTCTCGTCCATCAGCCTGTCCAATCAGGAAGTCACGATCCTTCTTGGCTTCCATCTCAGTCTTGTGCTTACTCGGGCCGCCTACACAGCCGCCCATGCAGACCATACCTTCCACGAAGTCAGCCGGAAGCTTGCCGACCTTCATCAGCAGCAGAGCCTTCTTACACTCTGCAGCGCCGTTGCACTCCATTACCTTCGGCTCGATATCCTCGTTCATCTCCTTGAAGCACTGAACCACAGCCTTGGTAACGCCGCCTGCGTTGCCGAAGCGCTTGCCAAATACGGAACCTTCCTGTAAGCTGTTCTCCTCCGGCTCTAACTCCACGTCCTTTGCACGCATCATGGCACGGATCTCACCGAAGGTCATAGCGTAGTCTGCATTACCCTCGATGTTCAGATCCAGGGTCTCGCTCTTCTTGGCGATACACGGTCCGATGAACACGGTGATGGTCTCAGGATCCTGCTCCTTCAGCATTCTGGAAACTGCAACCATCGGGGAAACGGTGGTGGACATATTGTCTAACAGCATCGGGAAATGCTGCTTGATCATGTTGACAAATGCCGGACAGCAGGAGGTGGTCATCTTCTTGCCTTCCTTGTAAGCCTCTGCCCACTCGGCAGCCTCAGCTGCTGCGGTCATATCACCGCCCAGAGCAACCTCGATCATATCAGCAAAGCCAATCTTCTTCAGAGCGGTCTTCCAGCTTGCCATGGTGATGTCCTTGCCGAACTGACCCTCTGTAGCCGGAGCAACCATTGCCACGACCTTCTTGCCTGCATTGATCAGGTTGATAATATCTACCATGAAGGTCTTGGAGCCGATTGCACCGAACGGGCAGCTGTGGATGCAGGCACCGCACTGGATACACTTGGACTCATCGATCTCACAGATGCCGTACTCGTCGTAGGTAATGGCATCCACCGGGCAGACCTTCTTACAGGGACGCTCTAAGTGAGCGATTGCATTGTACGGACATGCCTGTGCACACTTGCCGCACTCCTTACACTTGTTGGGATCAATGTATGCGTGATCGGTTCCCATGGTGATGGCGCCGAAATTACAGGAGTTCTGACATGCCTTTCCCATACACTTCCGGCAGTTGTCGGTTACAATGTAGGAAGCGATCGGACACTCCTCGCAGGCTGCGCTGATTACGTGTACCACGTTGCGGGTATCCTTGCCGCTGGGGCACTTCCCCTCTGCCAGGCGGACACGCTGCTTGATGATCTCGCGCTCCTTGTAAATACAGCAGCGGAACTGTGCCTGCGGTCCCGGGATCATCTGGTATGGAATGTTGTCTTCCATCTCCTCCAACTTGCCTTCCCATGCCAGCTTTGCTACTTCATACAGCACATCATGCTTAATGCGTAAGATTGTTGCGTCATTTGTTACCATGATTTTTCCTCCTCATTTTTCAAACCAGTTGTATGTAAAATATTCTTCTACCAATCTCCATACCGCCGACAGTCTAATAGTAGGTGACTGTCACCGGTTTTCCCATATCCTCCACCACATGCTTCAGCTGCTCCACCAGATTCTGACGGATACCAAGGTCAAATGGCAGACCAGGGTTCTGATAGGCGCTGTTGATCGCCTTGCCCACATACAGATGCAGCTCTGTACAGTCCTCAATCAGCATCTTTGCCACCATGGACGCGCCGTTGGGCTTGTCCAGTTCCAGGAAGAAATCCTCGGAAACCGTCTCATTCTTCACATAGCGCCGCAGAAGCTGTACCACCCGGTTCAGGGTCAGCACGCCCTCCGTCACCAGCTCGATGCCGTCCATATAGGCAATCGGCGGGATATCCGGGTCCACATAATCCATGGAGACATCCAGCCTGCGGTCCAGCACGCGGGACACGATGGTAGCGCTGGTTCCGCCGCAGACAATCCGCTTGGTGGTGTCTTCACCGGACATAAAGCTCCGTACCATCTCATCATCTCTGGTGGCATCCTGTGCAGGCCCTGTCATCAGGTGAACCGGCTTCGCGTTGATAATGCGCATGCACGCCACGGTAGTGTCATCACCGGGCCGATACTGGTAAAGCTCATCGCATGCCTGACAGATGGACGCCGCAAGGCGCATGGCTGACACGGTCAGCCCGTACTGCTTCACCGCATATCTGGCAATGTCATCCCAGAGCCAGCCGAAGTTCAGAAGCTGTCCCACTCCGGCATGGATGGTACCGTCGCTCATCAGGATCAGCGCATCGCCCTTCTGTACCTTAAACCGGTACTCATTGATCTTCTTGCCTTCTACTTCCCGGATATTCTGCGGAATCGGCACCAGCCGTCCGCCCCGGATGAAAATACAGCTCGGATTGTCAAACTCCACCAGGTAGGCATCTCCGTTGTGAAATACCTGCAGGATACTGAAGGTCGCATAGGCCACCTGCCGCACCTGGCAGATGGGCAGCGTCTGCACGATCGTCTCCACACACTCCTCCAGCGTGGCACCATTTAAGAACATGGTACCCAGGATCTTGGAGGTCAGGGTCGCCAGAATGTTCGCCTTGACTCCGCTTCCCATACCGTCTGCCAGGATCATGATGTTGGAGTCCTGCGTCTGAAGAAGCTCCACCTTGTCTCCGCAGAGAATCTCACTAAATTTATTCAGGCTTTTATATGCAACATCTACGGTAACTCCCATTTACTTCCCTCCGTTTTCGCTGCCATCTTCCAACAGGGTCTTGCAAAGGGTGGTCAGGGTAGTCTTGGTCTCCGCAGTCGTCTCGCCGAGCAATCCCGCGATCTCCTGTGCAACCATCATCTGCTTATGGATGACTTTCTGCGCCAGATCGATCGTATCCAGCTTCTTCTCGTAGTCCAGACGTGCCTGTTCTTCCTCTTTCGTAATGTCGATGAATGTAGCCAGGACCACATTCTCCCGCTCTATGTATACAATATTCTGAAGTGTATCCAGCTTGAACTCCGGATAAGTCACCTTCTTGCCGTGAATATTCTGATGGGTATCGAATACCCACTGGAAATCCACCGGATCGATAAATTCATACAGATACATCTGAAGCGCTTCGGCTCTGGTCTTGCCGAAATACTTCTCGCCCACAGCGGAATACTCCATGATCTTCATGTTCTCATCCACGATCAGCACCACATTGGGTGAGGTCTCCATCACCAGGTTGGCAAAGGACTGGGACTTCTCATACATGAACGGAATACACATGTTAAGCTCCGCCTTCTTCTGGTATACGGCAATGGCCTTCTCCCGGCAGGTCGGATATCCGCAGGCACCGCAGTTCAGCTCGTCCTCCGGCTTGTTCTTGCCGGTCATGGCCAGAATATGCTGAATCTCCTCCTCCGTCGGAACCGGGTCCTTCGGGGAACGATCCATAAATACCTTCCGCAGGGATACTGCTTCTAACACCGGAGCTGTCTCTTCCTCCGCCACCGGCTCCCGCTCGATGGTCTCCTCCATATCCAGCTTCACCTTAAAGCGGGAAATGGATCTGTCACTTACGGTCGGTCCCTTGATGCAGCCGCCGGAACACATATTCATCTCGATAAAGCAGCCGCTGATCTCGCCGCGGACCATACTCTCGCACAGGTCTATGCAGTTAGTCTCGCCATGCACATAGAACTTCCGGTAGGAATCCACCTTCTTCTCTGTAGCCAGCACAGAATTGACCACACCGTTGGTCACCGGATACAGCCGGTTGACCTTCGGGTCCATCCGCTTAAAGGGCTGGTCCTCACAGTCCTCGATAGCAATATCCTCCTCCGTCAGCCACCGGTTGATATCGTTGAAATTCAGCACCGCATCGATGTAACCGGAATGGCGGACATCCTGTGCCTCCTTCTTCTTCGCGATACACGGTCCCAGAAATACGACCTTGACATCCGTACCCAGCTGCTGCTTGATCATCATGCCGTGGGCAATCATGGGAGATACCACCGGCGCCAGATAGGGAACCAGCTGCGGATAATACTTCTCAATCAGGTCGCTGGCACTGGGACAGCAGGTGGTGATGATATTCTCCATGGTGCCCTCCTCCAGCAGCTTCGTATACTCAACCGTCACCAGAGCTGCACCTTCCGCAGTCTCCCGCACATCCTCAAAGCCCAGCTGCAAAAGTGCAGCCCGAACCTGTCCGATGGTGTGATACTTCAACAGTCCCATATAGGACGGAGCAATCGACAGGATCACCCGCTCCCCCGCCGCTATCATATGCTTCACAATGCTCAAATCGCTGACCAGGGTCTTCGCCGACTGGGGACAGATCTGCAGGCAGCGCCCGCACAGAATACAGTTGTCCGGCATAATCTCCGCCCGGCCGTCCTTTACCATAATCGCTTTAACCTCGCAATACCGCACACACTTATAGCAGTGGCGGCACTTGGTTGCCTTAAAGTCGATAATCGCCATACTTATAATCTCCCAAGGATCTCCTTATCAAAGAACTCTCTGGTGTCTTCCGGTTTCAGTGAATGCAAAGTTCCGTCAACAGTTACACATACTCCGTTTACACAGTTGCCGCTGCAGAATGCACCGTTCAAATCAACCTTGTCCTCAACATGATGCTCCTTCACCAGCTCCTGCATCTGCTGGATGATCTCTCTGGATCCTTTCAGATGACATGCACTTCCGATACAAATCGTAACTCTCATAGAATTTCCCTCCATTATATATGAATATCTGCGTTGCTTGTTTTCAAGGCTTACTTGCTTTAATTATCTCATATTGACATATTTTTATCAATTCTTTTTTTTGTAAATTTTCATGTTTTTTACCGGATACAACCGACAAATCTCTACAATTTTCATTTTCATTGCCACAGTTGGATTTCCTATGGTATAATAAGGCTGTTCGTGCTAAACCGGAAGACCCGGTCATCCCCATGATGACCCCTGATGGTAAAGACGTTGAATTACAATCTATATTCTCCCTCCTGCCTGGAGTCTCCACACGAACAGAAAGCGAGGACATTATTATGAAGAAAACCATTCCATTTCTGCTGGCACTGGCGATGACCGCCGCGCTGACCGGATGCTCCGGCAGCAAATCTGCCGACACCACCACCGCTGCAGCCGCTGAAACCATAACCGCTGCCGCTGAGAGCGCTGATAAAGCTGCGGACGCCGACACCAAGACGGAAGGCGACGCCGAAGCTGCTGAATCCAAGGCTGATGGCGAAACCGAAGCTGCCGAATCCAAGGCTGATGGCGAAACCGAAGCTGCCGCTGACGGACAGGCTGCGGACCAGACATCTGTGCGCGTTGGCTCCTTAAAGGGACCGACCTCCATGGGACTGGTTCATCTGATGGATGAGGCTTCCGCAGGCAATGCTGCCAATGCCTATGAGTTCACCATGGTGACAGCTGCGGACGAGCTGCTTGGCAAGGTTGTATCCGGGGATCTGGATATCGCACTGGTTCCTGCCAACGTAGCCAGCGTTCTGTACAACAAGACCAAGGGCGGCATTTCCGTCATCGATATCAACACCCTGGGCGTGCTGGATATCGTCGCATCGGATGATTCCATTACTTCCATTGCCGATCTGAAGGGCAAAACCGTATACATGACCGGCAAGGGCACCACCCCGGATTATGTGTTCCACTACCTGCTGACTGCCAACGGTCTCACCGAAAATGACGTAACCATCGAGTTCAAGTCCGAGCCGACCGAGGTTGCCGCTGTGCTGAAGGAACAGCCGGATGCCATCGGACTGCTGCCGCAGCCATTTGTCACCGCTGCCTGCGCTCAGAATGAGGCGCTGAAGATCGTGCTGGACTTAACCAATGAGTGGCAGGCGGTTCAGGGAGAGAGCGGAAGCCAGATGGTAACCGGCGTCACCGTTGCCCGCAATGAGTTCCTTAAGAGCAGTCCGGACGCCGTGAAGCTGTTTTTACAGGAGCATGCCGCATCCGCAGAATACACCGAGACCAACCCGGACGAGACCGCAGAGCTGATCGCTGCCAAAGAGATCGTGGCAAAGGCACCGATTGCCAAGAAAGCACTGCCCTACTGCAACATTACCTGTCTGACCGGCGAGGACATGAAAGCTGCCTTAAGCGGCTATTTACAGGTTCTGTTTGACCAGAATCCTGCCTCTGTAGGCGGCAGACTGCCGGAGGACGGCTTCTACTACATGCCTTAATGAGTTTCGCGCATAACCATATTTTCACAGCAAAAGGAGCTGACTATGAAACACCGGATTCCAACACGCAGACTTCTGATCATCCTGTTCTGGATTGCCGTCTGGCAGACCGTCTCGATGATCATTCAGAACGATATCATTTTCGTGGGACCGGCGGACGTAGTCCGCTCCTTCTTTCTGCTCCTGCCGTCCCCGGAATTCTGGCTGTCCATCGGGCGGTCCTTTGCCCGGATCAGCATCGGATTCGCCTGCGCATTTGCCTGCGGCATTCTCGCAGGCAGTCTGGCTTTCCGCTTCCGGCTGCTGGGTGAATTGCTGGACCCGGTCATGATGCTCATCAAATCCATTCCGGTGGCGTCCTTTGTCATTCTGGCGCTGATCTGGATCGGCTCAGACAATCTTGCCGTATTCATCTCATTTCTGGTGGTATTCCCGATTCTCTACGTCAATACCATCTCCGGGCTGCAGAGTACGGACAGGAAGCTGCTCGAGATGGCTTCCGTATTTTCCGTGGGACTGCCGGGGCGGATCCGCCATATCTACCTGCCTGCGCTGCTGCCCTATCTGACCAGCGGTTGCAAAGTGGCGTTGGGCATGAGCTGGAAGTCCGGCATCGCGGCGGAGGTCATCGGCGTTCCCGCCCATACCATCGGCGAGAACCTGTATATGTCCAAGATCTATCTGGCGACATCGGATCTGTTCGCCTGGACCATCGTGATCATTCTCGTCAGCGCCCTGTTTGAAAAGCTGTTTCTGGAACTGATCGTCCGGCTTGCCGGACGGGTACAGCACGGCTTCCCGGTGTCCTCATCAACGGTACCGGCACTCGGCGAACCGACAGCATCCATGCCCGGCAAACTGACAGCACCCATGCCCGGCGAACCGATGGCACCGGCGTCTGCCGCCCCCTTCCGACTGGTTCTCCGTGATCTTGCCAAGTCTTACGGCAGCCTGCACATCTGGCAGAATCTGGACGCAGACTTTATGTCCGGCCGCATCTACTGTCTGATGGGAACCTCCGGAAGCGGCAAGACCACACTGTTTCGCATCCTGCTTGGACTGGAGCAGGCAGATGCGGGAAATATCTCCGTGTTTCCTGATTCCTCTGCCCCTGCCAGAGATCTGGTGGCTGTGTTTCAGGAAAACCGGCTCTGCGAGTCCTTCTCGCCTCTTGACAATGTGCTGCTGACCACCGGCAGATCCTGCAGCCGCAGCCAGATATACCGCGAGCTGTGCCGCCTGCTGCCGGAAGAGTCCGTCACCCGCCCGGTCAGCACCCTGAGCGGCGGTATGAAGCGGCGCGTCTCCATCGCCCGCGCCGTCCTGACACCGACCCGGGGCATTCTCATGGATGAGCCCTTCACCGGGCTGGACGAGGACACCAAGAAGCTGGTCATTTCCTATATAAAGGAAAAGACCGCCGGAAAGCTGCTGCTGATCTCGACCCATCAGGAGGAAGATGTGGTCCTGCTCGGCGGAGAACTGCTGCGATTATTTTAATTGTACGAATTTTTAAAACTTTTTTGATTTTTCCCTTGACTTTCGTCGAACTCCGTGATAGTATATAGGAGTTCGCTTCGAGGCGTGGCTCAGTTTGGTAGAGCGCTGCGTTCGGGACGCAGAGGTCGCAAGTTCGAATCTTGTCGCCTCGATTCAGGCCTCATGGTCAAGCGGTCAAGACGACGCCCTCTCACGGCGTAAACCCGGGTTCGATTCCCGGTGAGGTCATGGGAGCTGTAGATTTTCTACAGCTTCTTTTTTGTTTTTGGGATTTTGTGGCTCTTGGTATTTTTCTGATTTTTTTGCGATTTTCTATTGACATTTGTCGAATCGCGTGGTAATATATAGTAGTTCGCTTCGAGGCGTGGCTCAGTTTGGTAGAGCGCTGCGTTCGGGACGCAGAGGTCGCAAGTTCGAATCTTGTCGCCTCGATTCAGGCCTCATGGTCAAGCGGTCAAGACGACGCCCTCTCACGGCGTAAACCCGGGTTCGATTCCCGGTGAGGTCATGGAAGCTGTAGATTTTCTACAGCTTCTTTTTTTATTTCATATACACTCCGGCACCTCTCCCAAATACAAAAAGAAAGAGCCTGATCTCCTGTAAAACAAAAGATTCAAGCTCTTCCTTATAACCAGGGCTAGTTGGATTCGAACCAACGAATGCAGGAGTCAAAGTCCTGTGCCTTACCGCTTGGCGATAGCCCTATATTCAATTATGACTGATGACTGCGGGCGACAGGACTTGAACCTGCACGGTTACCCGCCAGCTCCTAAGGCTGGTGCGTCTGCCATTCCGCCACGCCCGCATACCCCTGCCTCTGCATGACTCAGGGTAAAAAAAAATCCCGTCAGGGAATTTTTCAAGGGTGGATAGAGGGATTCGAACCCTCGGCCTCCAGAGCCACAATCTGGCGCGCTAACCAGCTGCGCTATACCCACCATACTTCTTCAATTGTCATATCACAATACCTGCGATATGCAATGAGCCTGAAGGGATTCGAACCCCCGACCCACGGCTTAGAAGGCCGTTGCTCTATCCAACTGAGCTACAGACTCACGGTTGAACGTTCTGTTCTTCCGACGCCGCTTTGTCAGCGACGCATTATATAGTACCATATCTTTTTCAAAAAAGCAAGCACTTTTTGCTGAATTTTGAAATTTCTATGGAAGCGGGTGATGGGAATCGAACCCACGTATCCAGCTTGGAAGGCTGGTGTTCTACCATTGAACTACACCCGCATGCATCAATATGACATTGATTCATCGGGGTGACAGGATTCGAACCTGCGACTTCCTGGTCCCAAACCAGGCGCTCTAGCCAAGCTGAGCCACACCCCGTTCGCATTCATTGAGCAACGCGAATGTTATTATACAATAATGCCCATCATTTGTCAACCATCATTTCCCGGGTTTTTCAATTTCGCCCGAGAAAATAAGTATGAAAATGCGGTACCCAGTCCTCCCCCATCTCCATGATCATATAGGACGGCTTACGACCCTCCTGACGGGGATAGGACAGACTGCCCGGGTTCAGCACGGTCACGCCCATATGCTCCTCCAGGAACGGGCGGTGTGTGTGTCCATACATGGCAATATCACAGTTGCGCTCGATGGCTTCCTCCAGAAGCCCCTCCACGCCCAGAGATACATTGTAATAGTGTCCGTGGGTCAGCAGAATCCGGTGCGGTCCCAGCTCCAGCTCGATTTCCCGCTCCAGAGAAGAGAAAAAGTCATTGTTGCCCATGACCATCTCCAGCTGACAGTCCTCCCCCACCCACTCTTCGATCAGATATTCGCTTCCTTCCGCATCTCCCAGGTGGATGAGCATATCAAAGGGCGCTTCTGCCCGGATGACTTTCTGCAGATTATCGTCCATGCGATGGGTATCGCTTACAATTAAGATCTTCATCAGACTTCCTCCTTCAGTACCTGTTTCAGCGCCTCCTTCATGGCTTCCAGCGCTTTTCCTCGATGGCTGATCTGATTCTTCTGCTCGATGGTCAGTTCTGCAGAGGTCTTGCCGAACTCCGGGATATACAGAATCGGATCATACCCAAATCCGCCGTTTCCGGACGGTTCCTGTGCAATCAGCCCTTCCATGGCTGCCTCCGTATGTACGACCCTTCCATCCGGCAGCACAGCTGCGATATTGCACAAAAAGCGGGCAGAACGCTCTTCTCCCTTTGCCTCCGCCAGACGCTCGATGATATTGCGGTTCTTGATCTCGTAGGAGGTGTCCTCCCCCATATATCTGGCAGAATAGATGCCCGGTTCGCCGCCAATGTAGTCCACCACCAGGCCGGAATCATCTGCCAGCACAATATCTCCGGTACACGCCCACACCGCACGTGCCTTGATCTCCGCATTTTCCGCAAAACTTGTTCCGTTCTCCACAATCTCCGGGTCCGCACCGGCTTCCTTCATGGAAACCACCTCACAGCCCAGATCACCTAAAATCAGGCGGATTTCTTTCATCTTTCCGGCATTGCCGGTTGCAAATACGATTCTGTGTTTCATGCTCTCTCCTTCATCTATCGGTCACTGCTGTACGCCTTCAGGCATACATTACAGCTGTATCCTGTCTCCAGACGTTCCCAGCTGGTTCCGTCCGGACTGATATAACCTTCTCCATCCCCCAGATCAATGCTGCACTTTCCGTCACCGGCGTCATACTCGATGGCAATCGGATGGACCGCCCCCGGCGTGGTAATCTTCACCACCACCGCAAACCGCTCCCCCGCCGCCAGCTTCACAGCCCTCTTCAGCGGAATCGTGTAATACCCGGAGTACTCCAGATGCCCGGATGCCGCCGGTCTGCGCCGGTCCAGCCTGCCTAAATCCGGCTGTCCGCCGGATGCTTCCGGTTCTCCACCTGCCAGCCCGGCTCCGTCGCCCTCCAGCGGCACCACGTACACCTCATAGTCCGTATCCCGGTCTATGGCATAGAATCCCACCGCTTCCAGCCGTTCCCGCTGTCCGGCCGTATATACGCCGGCTGCCCAGGCCGTCTCCTTACCATACCCCAGCTGACCGATCCAGCCGCACCGGTCACTCTGATAAATATGGTCATAGTTGTCCGTATCCTCCACAGAGGAATAGCAGACATTGACCTTTCCCAGATTTCCATCATAATAGGATACATAGAAAAAGCCATCCTCGCCAAACTGCTGCCCCCAGCTGTTCTCGCACAAAAATGCACCGTCTCCCGGCACCTCCACGGAAAATGCCTCCTTCGGAAACCCATCGTCCCATCCCACGATCACCACATCGTGATTCGGCTCGATCTCCTCCGGGTAACAGTATGCATTGGTCTCCCGGTTGTAGTATTCCGATGTCTCTCCGCCATTCAAAAGCGTTGTGTACAAAGAACTCTGAACACCGCCATGTTCCAGCACAGCCCGCTTGATTGCCTCAGACTCTCCTGGCGGCAGGATCTGAATCTCCTGCACGTGCTTCACCGGCAGCAGTCCCTCCGGCGACACGCCGTCCCCATAGGGATCATCCTGCTCCAGCACCGGTCCCTGCCAGGACAGCAGATACGCCATGGCCATCGTATAGTCTCCGCCATCCGCCTGCCCCAGCACAAAATCAGGGTTGTTGGACATGTGATCCTCGGAGAAGTCATAATATTCTTCCGGAAGCAGGGAATTCTCCAGAGCCAGCAGCGACGCAAATGCCCAGCAGGTTCCCAGATCACTCTGGTCCTCCGCCTGTGCGGTCCTGCCATGCTCCCGTCCGTCGTAGCGTACCGGAAGCGGCTCCTGGAGTGCTTTGTCCTCCCTCTCCTGTCCGGCACCGCCGCAGCCGCACAGGATCATCACTCCTGCCGCCAGCGACAGCGCCGCAAGAACGCTCTTTCTATTGCGCATGTTCCGCCTTTCGCTTCGGCGGTTTTGGCCCCATGAACTGGTAGAAATAGGTCTTCATCATACCGTTGTAGATCTTCCGGTTCCTGTCCGCCTTCCGCCCCATATACGTCTCCACATCCTCGTAGGACGTGATCATGTATGCCGACCAGGAATCCAGTGCCCGGAAACGGTCACCGATCTGTGTGTACAGAGCCGGCAGGTTCTTCTTGTCCTCAATCCGCTCGCCATAAGGCGGATTCGTGATAATAAATCCATACTTCTTCGGATGACTCAGCTCGCTCACCGGACGCTGCTGAAAATGAATCATATGCGCCACTCCCGCCATCTCCGCATTGGCTCTGGCAGCCTTGATGACCTCCGGATCGATATCATAGCCCTGGATGTCCACAGCGACGGTATCGTCCACCATCTCTGCCGCCTCATCCATGGCGTCATACCAGCATTTGCGCGGAATCAGGTTCTTCCAGTCCTCCGACAGGAAGGAACGGTTCATACCCGGAGCCATATTGGCTGCGATCATAGCCGCCTCAATGGGAAATGTACCGCTTCCACAGAACGGGTCCACCAGGATTCTGTCCTTGTTCCACGGTGTCAGCAGAATCAGAGCTGCCGCCAGCGTCTCCTCGATGGGTGCCTTGCTGGTAAGCTTGCGGTAACCGCGCTTGTGAAGGGACTCGCCTGTAGTGTCCAGCGCCACCGTCACCACGTCCTTGTACAGGGACACACGCACCGGATAGCTGACTCCCGTCTCCGGAATCACCGCCGTGTCATAGGCCTGCTTCATCCGGTCTACCATGGCTTTCTTCATGATCGACTGGATATCGGACGGGCTGAACAGCTTACTTTTGATAGAACCCGCCTTCTTCACCCAGAACTTGCCGTCCTGTGGAATATACTCCTCCCAGGGCAGCGCCTTGGTCCCCTGGAACAGTTCCTCAAATGTCACCGCCCGGAAGCTTCCCACCTTCAGCAGGATTCGCTCCGTAGTCCGCAGGAAAATATTCGCCCGGCAGATTGCCTCCGCGTCTCCCAGAAATGTCACCTTTCCGTCCTCCACCTGAGAGATCTCGTATCCCAGATCCAGAATCTCCTTTTTCAGCACCGACTCCAGACCAAAGTGGCAGGGTGCAATAAGCTCATATACTTTTCTCGCCATATCTGACCTCCCGTCCTATCTGTCTGATCCCAGGCTGATTTCCCTGACCACATTGCCGTCAAAGTCCAGAATCGTAAATGTGGTATCCTCCAGCACCGCATAGGTCGCCGGATTGCCGCCCTTGGGAATGGATGTGGAACCCGGATTCAGGATATAGTAATCACCGTAAGCCTCCGCCTTCAGCAGATGGGTGTGTCCGTGTACCAGAATATCCCCCTTCTTCATCGGAGGAAGCTGCTCCTGATTGAAATGGTGTCCGTGGGTGGCAAAAAATGTCAGTCCGTTCAGTACCAGCACCGCATAATCTGCCAGTACCGGGAAATCCAGCACCATCTGATCCACCTCCGCCTCACAGTTGCCGCGAACCGTGTAGATCTCATCCTTCAGTTCGTTCAGCATGGCAATCACTTCCTTGGGAGCGTACTCCCTGGGCAGGTCATTGCGCGGACCGTGGTACAGCAGGTCGCCAAGCAGGATCAGGCGCTCTGCGCCGGACTTTCTGTATTCCTCCAAAAGCTTCCGGCAGTAATACGCAGAGCCGTGGATATCAGAAGCAAACATATATTTCATCATCAGGCATCTCCTTATTCTCTTCTTAAACTAAACTTTCTCAATATACTATTTTATAGCCTTTCCCGTCCGCTTGTCAAGGTTCCTTTGTATGCCTGATATGCCTGAATTCCGCCGCACACGTCCGCCACCCGAAATCCCCGCCTGGAAAGCTCTCTGGCTGCCCGCATGCTCTGAGGTCCACGATAGCAGTAAAGCACGATCAGCCGGTCCGACGGCAGCTGACAGACGCAGTCCGGCAGCTCATTTCCCGGAATATTCACCGCTCCCCGGATATGCCCCCGCAGATAGGACTCCCGATCCCGCATATCCACCAGATAAATGTCCTTTTCCTGTTCCAGATACTGCTCCAGCTCTGCTGCACTGATCATATACCACATTCCATTACCGCCTGATCCACATTCTTACTCTATGATATGTAAAAAAGCCGTCCCTTGTCCCAGGGGCGGCTCTTTCCGGCGCTCAGTTCTCAGCGCTGGCTGTCATTGCGGCTGGTATTGTTCTGGTTGTTGTTGCGGCTGGTGTTGTTCTGGTTACTGTTGCGACCGCTGTTATTCTGATTGTTGTTCTGATTATTGTTTCTGTTGGAATCCTGGCTGCTGTTGCGGCAGTTTCTGTTGTTATCCATATCGTTGTAATTGTCTCTCATGTGTCATTACCTCCTGGTGGAATGAATTTGATTTGCTACAGGAATAGTATGACCGAATTTCTCCGCAATATTCTTTTTTTGTTTGCATTTTCATATGGCATCCAGTATAATAGACTTGAAGAAGATTGATTTCCCTTAAATCGTTTTCTTCAACCTTATTAATTATTTATACTCCCCTCAGAAAAAGCCCGGCAGCTCCCCTGCCCGGCTTTTTCCATGTATGGATTTTTCTGCCGGGACAAAAGGCTTCTCGGACTTTCCCGGCAGCGTAAAAAGGGACGCACTTCCCGTGCGCCCCTGTATCTTATCCGATTGAACGATTCTATGTATGAAATCCTGTCTGTGATCAGCCCATCATGTTGACGATTTTGACCGGGGAACGGTAATTCCAGTTGGAAATCTTGATTCCGGTCTTGTGGGTGGATGCGTGAACAATCTGACCATCACCGATGTACATTGCCACATGGTTGATTCTGGAGCCGTTTCCGTAGAAGATCAGGTCTCCCGGCTGCATCTGGTCAGAACTGATCTGCTGTCCCTGCGTCGCCTGCGCTACGGAAGAACGGTTCATGGAGATTCCTGCACCGTGCTCCATCACATATTTTACAAATCCGGAACAGTCTGCGCCGGTGTGCGGATCGTTGCCTGCTGTGCGGTAGGGATTGCCCACAAACTGCAGTGCATAATCCACCAGCTCCTGACGTGCGCTCTGGCTGTCTGCTGCAGCTCCGGTCTCCTCGACTACTTCTGTGATCGCGCCTGCCGCATGTGCCGCCACGGCTTCCATGATCTCGCCTTCCTCATCCTCTGCCAGAAGCAATGGAGAGATAATCTCTACTGCCACCGCTTCCTCAGCCTCATCTGCCCAGGAAACCAGCGGAGTCGCAAACATCATCGTTACTGCTGCCACGGCCACAGCCGCCATGTGTAAACCGGATCTCTTCATGATATAAATACCCCAATCGTTAAATTTGTAATTCGTAATTGTTACGCAAATGTTAACTTTGTTACAAACAGATTATACATATAAATCATATTTTCGTCAAGTACCCTCGTACATATTTTACAATTCGTTAATATTTGGTAACATCTGGCAGTGGTCAGGGCAGAAAAAAGCGACGACTCTTTGGTAGAATCATCGCCATTTTCAGTTAATTTTGTAAAAATGCAGGATCTGGTCTTCATCGGTGCGGACCGCGCACGAACCACATAACGAACATTACAATAATAAACAGCGGAAGCAGCGGGATCACAATGCTCAGGATTCCGCTCACCACCATCACAAACAGCATCACCACGCCGATCACCAGCACGATTCCCAGAAGCTTCCAGTACCATTTGTTTAAGTCATAGTAATGGATGCCGCCCCGGAAGCTGTCGGAGGTGGAACCGTCCGCCTCACTGCTTCCGCTCCGCTGAGAGCCGTCGGAGACATAGGAGCCGTAAGGACGATATTCCTCATAGCTGCCCTCCTCCGCCCCGGGAGTCGTATCCAGAATCGTCCGCGCAATCAGACGGGGATCGCCAAGCTCTTCCATCACCTGGCTCTCACTGCGCCCGTTCTGCACCTCAGTCCTGATATAATCGTCATAATATCGCAGATTCTCCCGCAGCACCGCCGGGGGCACCGCACCGGAAAGGGCACTCTGCAGCCCTTGAAGAAATTCTTCTCTGTTCATTCACATCTCCTCATGTAACATTTCCATGACTTTCAAACCGTTCCTTCCAATCAGTCCGCAGTCTCCTTGATATCACCGCGCCGGAACGCCGCCACCAGCTCCCGCAGATCATCGATGCTCTCACTCAGCTCATGTCCCTTATCCGTATCCGCCACCATGACCCGGTTCTTCATCTTCTCAACGATGGAAACCTTCGGTGTGCTTTCCCGGTTCGGGTCAAAGGGCTTGTGCTCTGCCAGCGCCAGATGACGAGAATTGTAGATCAGCGTATAACCTGCAATGCCGGTCCGCTTCTGGTACGCCTTGGACAGTCCTCCGTCAATGACAAACAGCTTTCCGTTTGCCTTGACCGGTGTCTCTCCGTCCTTGATTTTCACCGGCACGTGACCGTTGATGATATGCGAACTCTCTCCAGGCAGCCCAAACTCCTCCAGAATGCGCTCGCATACCTCCACCTTCTGACTCAGCTGGTAGTATGGATTCATCTGTTCCTTTCCTGCTGCCTTGTCCTCGACAAAATAATGCTCAAAGGTGGTCATCTTGTCCTTGCCGAATACCGGGGACTTGGCGCCACACCAGAGATACCACATGAAATCTCTGGCATTATCCTTCTCCGGTGCATCATCTCCCAGAAAATAGGCTTTCTGAATCTGCTCACTGATATAGTCCATCAATGCCTTGCCAGACAGCAGCTCGCCATCACAGCTCATCTCCTCAAAGCTTCCGTCCTCCAGCATCGGAATGCATCCGTGATAGAGCAGGTTGCCGTTGCAGCACTTGTACAGGGCACCGTGGGAATACAGGAAGCGGATATGGCGATGAAGCAGCGTGCTGTGACGGAACGACAGCACCAGCGTGTGCAGCAGCTCCTCCTCCTCTTTCGTCAGGCGCAGCGGATGGCGCGGATCCACCGTCGGGAAGCTGGTGTCCAGAAGCGGATACTCCTTATCCTCGATCTTCACCGTCCCCGTCTTATAATCGATGGCTTCTAACAACAGGCGGTTGTCCATCCGATAGCCCGGATGACGCCTGATGATCTGTCCCTCCACCTTGAACTGAATGATGGTGATCGCCTTGTGCATCTTCGCTGCCAGTCCCGGATCAACCGCATCGTAGATGTTCTGATCCAGAATCTTCGGCGCAAACTGAGTGCAGGGATCGTCCCGGTACACCTTCGCCGCAAACATGGACAGCGGCCTTAAGTTGATTCCATACCCGTCCTCCAGCACATCAAAGCTGTTATAGCTGATGGCGATGCGCAGCACATTGCAGACACAGGCCGGATTGCCGGTAGCGGCTCCCATCCAGGAAATATCATGGTTGCCCCACTGAATGTCCACATCGTGGAACTGCATCAGCTCATTCATGATGATGTCCGCACGCGGTCCACGGTCGAAGATATCACCGATAATATGGAGATTGTCAATGGTCAGGTTCTGAATCAGCTCACAGAGGGCGATAATGAACTTGTCCGCAATCTGCGTGTCGATGATAGAATGGATGATCTCCCCATAATACACCCGCTTATTCTCATCATTGTAGTCCACATGAATCAGCTCGTCGATCACATAAGCAAATTCCGGCGGCATCTTCTTGCGGACCTTGGATCTTGTATACTTGGAAGATGCCTCCTTGCAGATCTGCACCAGCCGATAGATGGTGATCCGCTGCCAGTCCTCCGTGAACCGTCCTGCCTGAATCATCCTTGTCAGGTTCCGATTGGGATAGTAGATCAGATTCGCCAGCTCGATCTGCTCATCCTCCGGTATGATATGACCGAATGTCTCCTTGATCTTCTCCCGGATAATACCGGATGCACTTCGCAGCAGATAGATAAACGCCTCGTACTCTCCATGAAGATCACTGAAAAAATATTCTGTTCCCTTCGGCAGTCCGCAGATCGCCGTCTGGTTGATGATCTCGCTGGATGCTGCCTTCACGCTGGGATATTCTTTTGCAAGTAACTTTAAATATGCCAGGTCCCTCATAAGTTTCCCCTCCCCGGTTGCTTTTCTATTAAAAATATAGTACCATAATTTCTGTCAAATGGAAAGTTCTATCACCCGTACAACGACGGTATACAAGGAGATTCGTATGGAACAATTATATGTTTTCGGCACCGGCAACGCGGCTGCCACCCACTACTACAACACCTGTTTTGCAATCCGCGACGAGGAGCGCTTCTTCATGGTCGATGCCGGCGGCGGCAACGGCATCCTGCGCATTCTGGAGGACATGAATATCCGCTTCCCGCAGATTCATGATATCTTTATTACTCATGAGCACACCGACCACCTGCTGGGCATTGTCTGGATGGTACGCTTCATCTCCACCCGCATGCTGAACGGCACCTACCAGGGAGACCTGAATATCTACTGCCATGAGGACCTGGTTCCCACCATAGACACCATCTGCCGTCTCACCCTGCAGGGCAAGTTCTACAAAATGATCGGGGACCGCATCCACCTGATCCCGGTACACGACGGCGAGACCGTTCACATCATGGACTACGATGTGACCTTCTTCGACATCCACTCTACCAAGGCGAAGCAGTACGGCTTCACCACCACTCTGAAAGGCGGCAGAAAGTTAACCTGCGCCGGAGACGAGCCGTACAACAGCCTCTGCGCACCTTACGTGGAAGGCAGCGACTGGCTGCTTCACGAGGCATTCTGTCTCTATGCGGAGCGGGAGAAGTTCAAGCCCTACGAGAAGCACCACAGCACCGTCAAGGATGCCTGCGAACTCGCCAGCCAGCTGAACATCCCCAATCTGATCCTGTGGCACACCGAGGACAAGTCTGTGGGACACCGCAAGGAACTGTATCTGGCAGAAGGCAGAGCCTGCTACCACGGCAATCTGTACATCCCGGATGACCGGGAGATCCTGGATCTGTAATCGATACAGGAGCATTGCCTGACTTTTGGTACTCCCCACTGCAGCACAATTGCTTCATATATTCCTCCCCGTCCGCATATGCTTCTCTGAACAGAAGCACATCTGCGGAGAGGAGGTTTTTTGTTGCATCTGAAATATCTGACACGTATCCTGAAATCCGGCTCGAAAGGTCCTGCCATCCTGATTGGCGCGGAGCTTCTCGTGATTCTGCTCATGGTGGTCCTGCTGTCCGGCATTCTGCTCCACCCTCCGGAACAGCCTGCCTCTTCCCGGATCTCCAAAGCCAGCTCCTCCAATGCCGGAAACTATATCAAATGGGTGGATTTTGACGTAACTGCCGATGCCATGGGGCAGGCACTCCGCTACGATGTAGACAGCTGCCGGCAGGAGCTTCATCTTCACTGGATTGAGCTGCTGGCCTTTCTGGGTGCCCGGTACGGCGGAGACTTCTCCCGCTACAAAGCAGGCGACATGGATGCCCTGGTGAAGAAGCTCCAGGACGGTGCTTCCATGCAGGAACTGACCCGGGATATGAAGTACTATCCCTATTATCTGGAAGCCTACAGCGCCGTGCTGGGCGGCATGGTCGGCACCTATGAGATCCAGATTCCGGATGAGACCACCGGAGAGCCTGTCTGGGTCCGCAAGTATGGGCTGAAGGCCTTCTCCCCCATCGCCAGACGCTATCCCTACAGCGATTTTGACGACTTCGGCGTGTCCCGCAGCTACGGATTCCGGCGGCAGCACCTGGGACATGACCTGATGGGACAGACCGGAACTCCTCTAATCTGTGTCGAATCCGGCTACGTGGAGGCTCTGGGCTGGAATCAGTACGGCGGATGGCGGATGGGAATCCGCAGCTTCGACCGCAAACGCTATTATTACTATGCTCACATGCGTAAGAACTATCCCTATCACAAGTCCCTGCAGGTCGGCAGCATCGTCCAGGCCGGCGACGTCATCGGCTACATGGGCCGTACCGGCTACAGCCGCACGGAAAACACCAACAATATCGATGAACCCCATCTTCACTTCGGTCTGCAGCTGATCTTCGACGAATCACAGAAAGAGGGAAACAATGAAATCTGGATCAGCTGCTATGAGCTGGTCAAATTCCTGTCCATGAACCGCTCTGAAACTGTCAAAAATCAGGAGACAAAGGAATACTACCGGGTCTATCAAATGAAAGACCCCGCCATTCCCGGCGGGGCCAGAGAGCAGAACATCGATTCTGCTCCGTAAGCTGTCTGTATT
Source organism: Eubacteriales bacterium (assembly GCA_030536555.1). GTDB lineage: Bacteria > Bacillota > Clostridia > Lachnospirales > Lachnospiraceae > Brotaphodocola. The sequence goes on from JAUNPU010000004.1 coordinate 80,989, forward strand.
CACTTTTATGTGTGCCGTTCGCAGTGCTACCGTTACAGCTTAATGCGTATCGTTCTTAATGCTGCCGTCACTGTCAAGAATATAGCCGTCCGGAGTCGTGGTATCCCTTAACATCTCTCCGGATGACTCCTTGCAGTAATACCACTTGTCATTCCACTGGATCCAGCCGGTCTTCATGTAGCCTTCCTCGTCGAAAAAGTACCACTTGCCCTTGATCTCTTCCCAGTTGTTCCTGGTGTAGGAGCCGTCGCTGTGCTCATACCACCACTTCTCCCCGGTCAGTCTCCAGTCGCCCCGAACCGGCATCTTGACTGCTGTGCCATTGCGGATTGCTTCCGCCTGACTGTCTGACAGATTGATTCCGGCGGATTCCACCCACTCGCTCTTGTTCTTCGTATTGATCTTGTTCACCGCACGTACCTTGCACTGGTAGTTTCCCGGTCTGGACATCTGGTCTGTCAGGTCATACTGAGGCTGCTCTGTGGTCAGGATGCTGGCGCCGATTCCCTCGCCGTTCCGATACAGGCGAACCTCGTAGCTTCCCGCACCCCGTACCGGCTCCCAGAATGCATAGCCGCCATCTGTCAGGGTCACCTCCGTCTGCTCTCCGATGGTCTCTGCCAGAGACGGCAGCTTAACCGTCAGCTTCAGGGTCTCAGAGGAATCCTGCTTGCTGGCCTTCACATACTTGGCACCATTCAGCTTCACTGCACTGGCCTTGGTCAGAGAAAAGTAATATCCCTCATCTGCATACAGATAGATGGTGATCTCCGGCACATCATCTTCTTCCCACTCAAAGCCGAAATTCTCAATCTCATATTCACCGAAGGAGCACTTTCCGCTCTTTACTTCCACCTCAATAAACTCGTCTCCAAAGCGGGTCTCCGGCTGGATGTTGGACTCCACGTTGACCGACACGGAGCTGATCTTCTTCCTGGATGCCGCCAGAGACGTCATCGGCATCATACCTGCCGCCAGTCCGGCTGCCAGCAGAACAGCCGCTATCCGGCTGCCGCTCATCCTGCATCTGCTGCTTATCCCTGATACGCTTCTTCCGCTTTCACGGTATGCTTTCTCACTGCACTTCATATATCTGTTCCCCCATTCTAATCGAACTTTTTTTCGAACTTTTTCTTTCAAATTTCTTCTTTTCAGACTTCTTTCCGAATTTCTCCTGAGGTCTTTTTGTTATCTTCACTGTATTACAAGGTGTCTCCAGTGTCAAGCTTATTTCTCATTTTGTAAGCTTCTCTTGGAAATCGTAAGATTTTATATGAATACGTCATTCCCGCAGATGTCTCTCTGACCGCAGATAAATGCAAAAAGACCGACCTTATACCTGAACTTTCAAGTATAAAATCAGCCTTTTATCTTAACTTATCATCGCTCCGAACAATTACTTCGCGTAATCTGTCACGCGGGACTCACGAATCACATTGACCTTGATCTGTCCCGGATACTCCAGCTCATCCTCGATGCGCTTGGAAATCTCGCGAGCCATCAGCACCATGTCATCATCGGTAACCTGTTCCGGCACCACCATGATCCGCACCTCTCGTCCTGCCTGAATGGCAAAGGACTTGTCAACTCCCTTGAAAGAGTTGGTGATATCTTCCAGTTGCTTCAATCTGTTCGTATATGTCTCCAGAGTCTCTCGTCTTGCGCCCGGTCTTGCTGCGGATATGGTATCAGCAGCCTGTACCAGACATGCGATCAGGCTCTGCGGCTCAACATCACCATGATGGGATTCCACCGCGTTGATCACAACTGCAGACTCCTTGTACTTTCTGCAGAGATCTGCACCCAGCTGTACGTGGGAACCTTCCATCTCATGGTCAATGGACTTACCAATGTCATGTAATAAACCGGCACGTTTTGCCATACGGACATCTGCTCCAACCTCGGCGGCCAGCAGTCCTGCCAGCTGCGCTACCTCCATGGAGTGTTTCAGTGCATTCTGTCCATAACTGGTTCTGAACTTCATCTTGCCCAGTAGCTTCACTAACTCCGGATGGATACCATGAATACCGACCTCAAGGGTAACAGCTTCACCATCCTCCCGCATATTAGCTTCCACTTCCTTCTGTGCTTTCTCTACCATCTCTTCGATTCTGGCCGGATGAATCCGTCCGTCCACAATCAGACGTTCCAAAGCAATCCTTGCGACTTCACGTCGAATCGGATCGAATCCGGATAATACCACTGCCTCCGGAGTATCGTCGATAATCAACTCAACACCCGTCATCGTCTCCAATGTGCGGATATTGCGTCCTTCACGGCCGATGATACGGCCCTTCATCTCATCGTTGGGAAGCTGTACCACAGAAACCGTAGTCTCTGCCACGTGGTCCGCTGCACATCTCTGAATCGCGGTAACCACATAGTCCTTCGCCTTCTTGTCAGCTTCTTCCTTTGCCTTGTTTTCCAGTTCCTTGATCATCTTGGCAGTGTCATGCTTGACCTCTGCCTCGACAGATTTGAGAAGATATTCTTTTGCCTGTTCGGAGGTCAGTCCGGAGATTCTCTCCAGTTCCTGTATCCCTTTCTCATACAATGCCTCTACCTCGGCATTCTTTCTGTTCAGGGCTTCCTCCCGGGATGCAATACCGGCTTCCCGTCGTTCCATTGTTTCTGCTTTCTTGTCTAAATTCTCTTCCTTGCTCAGTACACGCCGCTCATAGCGCTGAAGCTCAGCTCTTCTTTCCTTGGTCTCTTTGTCCAGCTCATTCTTAGTCTTCAAGGACTCTTCCTTCGCCTCCAGGAGAGCTTCACGCTTCTTTGTCTCTGCCGTCTTTAACGCTTCATCTATTATGTTCCTGGCTTTCTCTTCCGCGGTCCCAATCTTGGCCTCATAGTTCTTCTTTCGATTGGTAATCGCAAGTCCCCAGGTAATAGGCGCTACAACGATCAGTGTAATCACAACTGCTATTATCGTTGACACAGGAGCACCTCCTTATTTAGTTTTCATTGTACACCAATACAACACTTCAATTCTAAACTGTTTTATGCATTATGTCAAGTATTTAAGGTGTGGATTCCTGTTTTGTTAGACAAGTTTTCAGACAAATTCACTCAAATCCATCTCTTCACACATCTGGTTCGTCACTCTGCGAATAGCATCAAAGCTGAATCCCCTTCTGCTCAGGGCACCGGTCAGCTTCCGGAAGGCGGCTGATTCCATCCGTTCCCCCGGCCGGTATCCCTTCTTCAGAAGATATGCACGAATCTGTGTCTCCTCATCCACGGCAGTCTCGCCAAGAGCTCCGTCAATCAGCTCTCTGGCGACGCCCTTCTGCTCCAGTCCGCAGCGGATCTGCCGGATGCTCTTCCTGGACGAATAGATGCGGACATACTTTCTGGCATACTCTCCGTCATCTATATAGCGGTACTCCTTCAGAAAGTCCAGAGTCCCGTCGATCTCCTCCGGACTGTACTCCCTGTCCTTTAGCTTCTGCCGCATCTCCCGCTCCGTGCGGTCTGACCGCTCCAGAAGGGACAGGGCGCACTCACGGGCAGGCTTTCTGGCTGCTGCGCTTTCCCCGCTCCTTACGCTTCTCATGCTGCTTATACCTCAGCGTCCTGCTCTGTGGTCTCTGCAGCCCCTGCCGGCTGTACAGTCTCCTGCTCTGCCGTCTCGCCGCCCAGAGCGTGGTTGGCACGCACCTTCGCCTCAACCTCCGCACAGACCTCCGGATGCTCCCGCAGATAGATCTTCGCATTCTCACGGCCCTGACCGATCTTGGAGCCGCCGTAAGCATACCATGCGCCGCTCTTCTCCACAATGTTGTCCTTCACTGCCAGATCCAGAATATCGCCCTCCTTGGAGATACCCTGACCAAACATAATATCGAACTCTGCCTCCTTGAACGGCGGAGCAATCTTGTTCTTCACGACCTTCACGCGGACACGGTTGCCGATCACCTCGCCGCCCTGCTTCAAGGACTCGATCCGGCGCACATCCATGCGGACAGACGCATAGAACTTCAGCGCACGGCCGCCGGTGGTGGTCTCCGGGTTACCGAACATCACGCCCACCTTCTCACGCAGCTGGTTAATGAAGATCACGCAGCAGTTGGACTTGCTGATGATACCGGTCAGCTTTCTCAACGCCTGGGACATCAGACGTGCCTGCAGACCCACATGGGAATCGCCCATCTCGCCGTCGATCTCCGCCTTCGGCACCAGAGCCGCTACCGAGTCCACAATCACAATATCCACCGCACCGGAGCGCACCATGGTCTCGGTGATCTCCAATGCCTGCTCGCCGTTGTCCGGCTGGGAGATGTACAGGTTGTCAATGTCCACGCCGATGTTCTTCGCGTAGACCGGATCCAGGGCATGCTCCGCGTCAATAAAGCCTGCGATACCGCCCCGCTTCTGCACCTCCGCTACCATGTGAAGTGCCACGGTGGTCTTACCGCTGGACTCCGGGCCGTAGATCTCAACCACACGTCCCTTGGGCACGCCGCCCAGTCCCAGCGCAATATCCAGGCTGATGGAACCGGTGGGAACGGTCTCAATGTTCATATTGGTGCCGGAATCGCCTAACTTCATGATGGATCCCTTACCATAAGACTTCTCTATCTGTGTAATCGCAGCATCCAGTGCTTTTAACTTCTCTTCTTTATTCATCTCATCCTCCATGCGAACAAATGTTCTGACTGTGTTCTAATCATAGTATACTCAGGGGCAATTGTCAACCTGTTTTTCCAGGAATCACGCCTGCTTTCCGCTATAGCTCATAACGCCCATAGGCTCTCCTTTCCGGCGCCTGTCACCATTATAGAAGTAATTGTTCCTCCAGACAATAGTCTGCGCCTGTTAAATTCATAATACTTTGGATAATGGCCTGAATTCAGGCGGATAATCCGAAAACCGCAGGAGAGAGAGGTCCTGCTGGAATGTAAGATTATTGTAGCATACTTTACCGAATGAGCAAATAGGTTTTGGGGAAATTTTTTAATTATTATTTGGGGTCCCGCACGCAGCGGGGGAGGGGGAGGGAGTTTTGGGCTCCTGGTCGCTGCGCTGGCAACTGGTAAGGGTCCATCCTGCCTGCGCAGGTGCCGTGGGACAACTCGAAAATGTACCTGATGTACATTTTCTCAAACAGGTCCCACTGAAATTCCCGTCCTGAAAACGGGAATTTCACACCTGCTCCGGCATGCTGTACCCTAACCAGTTGCTCAACTCGCTCTATGTCGCCCATAAACTCCCTCCCCCTCCCCCACTGCTGTTTCCTGGCTGGCCTGGTATTAAAAACATTTCTCGGGTGGAAGAATCGTCACTGTGGCTCAGAATCTCTATCTCTTAGGATTGCTGTTTTTTGAAGCTACTGCTTAAATTGCGGTTACTGTGCAGGTTTCTATATCCATGTGGTGCCAGTGCACAGCCATGAAGCAGGCTGGCAGAAGTGAGGAACGACATGTGAACGAATCGAGAAGTTGGTTAGGGTTCAGGCTGCCGGAGGGGCTGTACAAATCTCGTTTACAGGACGGGATTTGTAGCGGGCCATGTCTGAGGGAATGTACATCAGGTACATTCCCGAGTTGCCCGCGGCAGCCACGCAGGCAGAATGAAGCCTTAGCAACTTCCGATGAGAGAACCGGAGTGACGGCTTCTGTCAGCCTGCTTCATGGCGTACCCCCCCCCATACATATACACACCTGCGCAGCAAATTTATGCAAAGAAAAATCCCTGCGTTGTGATGGGACGCAGGGTGGATTTTTCTTTAGGATTTCGGATTTCAAAAAGGATAAAGGATTTATTTCTCTTGCATTTATTATGGTTTTAGTATAGCACATGCCCCCGGAAAATGTATGTATAATGTTTAAATAGATTATGAAGAAATTCTTAATATGAAGCAATCCATTTTTTCGTCTGAATATCCTGTTAGTAAAGAACAGAAAGTCATGGAAATCTGCTGTGAAACAGGCCAGAATCGGGATTCATGGGGCGGAGATCTCCGGCTGCACCGGCAAGGGGGTCGGCGTGGCGGTGCTGGATACGGGCTGCTTCCCCCATGAAGACCTTGTTCCTCATATTGCCGCCTTCAGCGACATGGTACAAAAGCAGACCCGACCCTATGACGACAACGGGCACGGCACCCACGTCTGCGGCATCATCGGCGGAACCGGAGCTGCCTCAGGGCGGCTCTATCAGGGCATCGCGCCGGACTGTCATCTGATTCCGGTCAAGGTCCTGGACCGCCGCGGAAATGGCTACGCCTCGGACGTTCTCGCCGGGCTGCGCTGGATCCGCCAGTACCGGGAGACCTACGGAATCCGGATTGTCAACATCTCCGTAGGCTCCTTCTCCCGCAGAAACATGGGGGAGAATTCCGCCCTGGTCCGCGGTGTCAACGAAGCCTGGGATGACGGGCTGATCGTGGTGGTGGCTGCCGGCAACATGGGCCCCCGCCGCGGCACCATCACCACCCCCGGCATCAGCCGCAAGGTCATCACCGTAGGCTGCTCCGACGACCACCGGGAAGTCAATGTCATGGGAAGCCGGATGATCGACTACTCCGGGCGGGGACCCACCGGCTCCTGCATCTGCAAGCCGGACTTAGTTGCCCCCGGCGCCTCCATCACCAGCTGCTCCAACCAGCCGGGCAGGTACACCAGTAAGAGCGGCACCAGCATGGCGACCCCGCTGGTCTCCGGCGCGCTGGCGCTGCTTTTAGAAAAGCACCCGAAGCTAACGAACCGGGATGTAAAACTGCTCCTTCGGGAGCGCTGCACGGACATCGGGCTGCCAAAGAATCAGCAGGGGTGGGGGATTCTGGATGTAGCAAAGCTGCTGGACGGGTAGCTGAATTGGATTAAGACAGCTTATGGATGAACAGCCCGCTCCGCAGCTTCGGCTCGAACCAGGTGGACTTTGGCGGCATCAGAAGCCCGGCATCCGCCACGTCAAACAGCTCCTGGATGGATGTGGGGTACATGGCAAATGCCACCGCCAGATGCGGCGCTTCCGATGCGCCGGATTCACCGGTTTGCCCAGTCTCATTCCCAGCGCCGGACCGGGCAGCAGCACTGTACTGCTCTACCAGCCGCTCCAGCTCTCCCAGCCCGCGGATACCGCCTACGAAGCGAATCCGGCTGTCGGTACGCGGGTCCTGGATACCCAGCACCGGTCCCAGCAGCGTATCCTGAAGCAGCGACACATCAAGCCCCTTCACCGGGTCATTGGAGAGATATTCCGGGCGCACGGTCAGTTCATACCAGCAGCCGTCCAGATACATTCCCATATGATGGCGGCACGACGGACCGGAGGCCGCTGTCTGCGACTGCCCGGTTCCCGCCGCCTGTCCAGTCTCCTGCGCACGCTCAGATCCCGGTACCTGCCCGGTCTTCCGCGCCTGCCCGGGCGCACGGTCGCCCGCACCTCCCTTACCGCACTTCACTATCTCAAACCGCTCTCCGACCACCTTCAGAAATTCTTCCTTGGAAAGCCCGTTCAGATCCTTCACCACCCGGTTATAGGGCATGATCATCAGCTCGTCATCGGGGAACAGCACGGACAGGAAATAGTTGAAGGGTTCTTCTCCCGTATAGTCCGGGTGCTCTTTTCTGCGCTTTAGTCCCACCTTCACCGCAGACGCCGCCCGGTGGTGACCGTCAGCGATGTAAAGCCGCGGGGTCTTGGCAAAGCAGGCAGACAGGCGGGCGATGGCATTTCCCCTCACCGGAAGCTCTCCAGCCCGGGTCGACTCAGCAGGAGCCTCACCGCAGACAGTCTCCTCCCCCACGCGCCACACCCGGTGTCCCACGCCGTCCTCTGCCACAAAATCATAGAGGGGTTCTGTCTTCTTCACCGCCTCCACGATCTGTAGAATCTCCTCATTGGCACGGTATGCCAGGAAAATCGGACCTGTATGCGCATCGGTCACATCCACGTGGCAGATCCGGTCCAGTTCCTTGTCGGCACGGGTGTTCTCATGCTTGGCGATGACGCCGTCCAGGTAGTCGTCCACCGACGCACACGCCACGATTCCCGTCTGGGCTCTGCCGTTCATGGTCAGCTCGTAGATATAGTAGCACTCGCTCTCATCCTGCACCAGAATGCCCTGATCCTGCCAGGATGAGAGCAGCTCCTTCGCCTTCTGGTACACCCGCGGATCGCTGATCTCCACCTCATCCGCGAACCAGGTCTCCGCCCGGTCGATGGCAAGGAAGGACTGAGGATTCTTCTCTACCTCCAGTTTTGCTTCTTTTCGGTCATAAACGTCATAAGGAAGTGCCGCCACCTTTGACGCCACTTCCTTATTGGGACGAATACACCGAAATGGTCTGATATTCGCCATATATTCTTTCTCCTTTAGATCACTCTCACACGCAGTATGCCCTCAATGGCATTCAGCTTTGCAATGGACGCTCCGTTCGGGCAGCGGTCCATATCCATCAGGGTGTATGCATACTTGTCACGGCTCTTGTTGGTCATGTCGGAAATGTTGATTCCGTCAGCTGCCAGAATACCGGTGATCTGACCGATCATGTTCGGAACATTCTTATGTAATACCGCTACACGGCAGACTGTCTTGCAGACGCCCATGTCGCATGCCGGATAGTTCACGGAATTTTTGATGTTGCCGTTCTCCAGATAATCCATCATCTCTTTCACAGCCATCACTGCACAGTTGTCCTCAGCCTCTGCTGTGGAAGCGCCCAGATGAGGAATCACAATGGTGTGGTCCATGTTGGCGGATTTCGGATTCGGGAAGTCGGTCACATAGGTCTTCACTCTGCCGGATGCCAGCGCTGCTGCCATATCGTCGTCATTTACCAGGGTGTCACGGGCAAAGTTCATCACAACCACGCCGTCTTTCATCTTGTCAAATGCAGCCTTGTTGATCATGCCCTTGGTGCTGTCCAGAGCCGGTACATGCACGGTAATGTAATCACACTCCTCAAATACGGTGTCCAGACTGGTCACATGCTTTACAGCGCGGGACAGCATCCATGCCGCATTGACGGAAATGAACGGATCGTAGCCGTACACATCCATGCCAAGGCTGACTGCTGCGTTGGCAACCTCAGCGCCGATAGCGCCCAGACCGATCACGCCCAGCTTCTTGCCCTTTACCTCGTTGCCTGCAAATGCTTTCTTGCTCTTCTCTGCGGCTTTTGCGATATTCTCATCGCTCTTGTTCTCCTTGCACCATGCAATGCCGCCGATTACGTCGCGGGATGCCAGCATAAGACCGGCTACCACCAGCTCCTTCACCGCGTTGGCATTGGCACCCGGAGTATTGAATACCACGATGCCCTTCTCAGCGCAGGCATCCAGCGGAATGTTGTTGACGCCGGCGCCGGCACGTGCGATTGCCTTTAAGGACTCCGGAAATTCCATCTCGTGCAGAGAAGCACTCCGCACCAGGATACCGTCTGCGGTATTTACATCATCGGTCAGCGCATAGTCTGCTGTCAGTAAATTGGTGCCATATTTGGAAATGGCATTTAAGCAATGGATATTTTTCATGCCTGATGCGCCTCCTCGAACTTTTTCATGAACTCAACCAGCTTTTCAACGCCTTCCATCGGCATTGCATTGTAGATGCTGGCACGCATACCGCCTACGGTTCTGTGACCCTTCAGGTTCACAAAGCCTGCTGCAGTTGCTTCCTTGATGAACTCTGCATCCAGATCCGGATCGCCGGTCACGAACGGTACGTTCATCAGAGAACGGTCTTCCTTCACAACGGTGCCCTTGAAGAGCTTGCTCTCATCCAGGAAATCGTAAAGGATTTTCGCCTTCTTCTCATTGTACTCCTTCATAGCTTCCAGACCGCCGCGCTTCTTCAGCCACTTGAAGACCTTACCGCAGATGTAGATGCCGTATGCAGGCGGAGTATTGTACAGGGACTTCGCATCTGCGTGAATCTTGTACTGGCACATGGTCGGGGTACCCGGAAGTACGTCCTCGGTAATCAGGTCCTCGCGGATGATCACGATCACCACGCCAGCCGGTCCGATATTCTTCTGAACGCCGCCGTAAATGATGCCGTATTTGGTCACATCCACCGGCTCGGATAAGAAGCAGGAGGACACGTCTGCCACCAGAGTCTTGCCCTTGGTATTCGGCAGCTGTTTGAACTTGGTACCGTAAATCGTATTATTTTCACAAATATATACATAGTCCGCATCATCGTCGATCGGCAGATCGGAACAATCCGGAATGTAGCTGAAGGTCTTGTCATCACTGGATGCCACAGCTACTGCCTTTCCGTATTTCTGTGCCTCCTTGAATGCCTTCTTCGCCCACTGACCGGTAATAATATAATCTGCCACACCATTTTTCATCAGGTTCTGCGGAATCATGGAGAACTGTAAATGGGCGCCGCCCTGCAGGAACAGAACTTTGTAGTTATCCGGAATGTTCATCAGGTCACGAAGATCCTGCTCTGCTTCCTGGATAATCGTCTCATACGCTTTAGATCGATGGCTCATCTCCATCACTGACATGCCAGTGCCTCTGTAATCCAGCATCTCATCTGCTGCTTCTTTCAGAACTTCTTCCGGTAATACGGCCGGTCCTGCCGAAAAGTTAAAGACTCTTCCCATTGTTGCTTCCTCCTTCTTACTATGTTACATAGCATATTTTTATTTATCTAAAGATCAGTTGATCTTCAAATCTGTATCATCGAATACATCCTGGATTGGAGCGCCCGGGGATACCATCGGGTATACCTTGTCGTCGCAGTTGATCTGACAGTCAATGACTACCGGCTTGCCCAGTGCCATGGCCTTCTCCAGAACCGGACGCAGTTCCTCCTTGGTCTCCACGCGGAACGCGGTAGCTCCCATGGCCTCTGCCAGCTTCACAAAGTCCACGCTGTCATTTAACACCGTATGAGAGTAGCGCTTGCCGTAGAACAGGTTCTGCCACTGGCGAACCATGCCCAGCACGTGGTTGTTGACCACCACCTGAATGATCGGAATGTTGTACCTGGTCGCTGTTGCGATCTCGTTCATATTCATGCGGAAGCAGCCGTCACCTGCGATGTTGAATACCGGGGTGTCCGGGTGTCCCTCGTCGCCACATCCCATCTTGGCGCCGATGGAAGCGCCCAGGCCGTAGCCCATGGTACCCAGACCACCGGAGGTTAAGAAGGTTCTCGGCTTCTTATACTTGTAATACTGAGCTGCCCACATCTGATGCTGTCCCACCTCGGTGCAGATCACAGCGTCGCCGCCGGTCAGATCGTTGATGGTCTCCATGATAAACGGACCGGTCAGGGCATTCTTGTCATAGCGCAGCGGATACATATCCTTCAGGCGCTCCACATGGGCTACCCACTCATCGTGATTCATGGGATCCAGACGGGCATTCAGTCTGCGAAGCACCATCTTCAGATCTCCCACCACGCTGGCGTCTGTTTTGATATTCTTGTTGATCTCCGCGGAATCCACGTCAATCTGTAAAATTTTGGCATTCTTTGCGAACTTGGATGCATTGCCGGTCACACGGTCGCTGAAGCGGGCTCCTGCCACGATCAGCAGATCGCACTCGGTAATGCCGAAGTTGGACGGCTTGGTTCCGTGCATGCCCACCATACCGGTATACAGCTCGTCTGTGCCGTCAAATGCGCCCTTACCCATCAGGGAGTCTGCCACCGGTGCCTGAATCCGGTGGGCCAGGGTGCGAAGCTCCTCGGATGCATCTGCCAGCACCGCGCCGCCGCCCACGAAAATAAACGGCTTCTGGGACTTGCGGATCAGCTCCAGCGCAGTCTCAATGTCCTCGTCGCGGATGGTGTCGGTCTGACGCTTGATCTTCTCTGGCTCCATCGGGGTAAATTCACACTCGGCAGCTGTCACATCCTTGGTAATATCGATGAGCACCGGACCCGGTCTGCCGCTCTGTGCGATCACAAAGGCTCTGCGGATGGTCCGTGCCAGCTTGTTGATGTCTTTTACGATAAAGTTATACTTGGTAATCGGCATGGTTACACCGGTAATATCAATCTCCTGGAAGCTGTCCCGTCCCAGCAGGTTGACACCTACGTTACAGGTGATCGCCACCACCGGAATGGAATCCATCATGGCGGTCGCAATGCCCGTTACCAGGTTGGTAGCGCCCGGACCGGAGGTTGCCAGACACACGCCCACCTTGCCGGTGGCTCTGGCGTAACCGTCTGCCGCATGGGACGCCCCCTGCTCATGAGAAGTCAGGATATGGGTAATCTCGTCCTGATGCTTGTAAAGAGCATCGTATATATTCAAAATGGCGCCGCCCGGGTAACCGAACACGGTTTTTACACCCTGTTCCTTCAGGCACTCGATCACGATCTCGGAACCGTTCAGCACTCTTGTCTCTGCAGTTTTCTCATTCTGCACTACTGGCGTATTCATCTCTGCCATGTTTCTAACTCCTTCTCTGTGTCTTATTGATGTGGTCTGTCACTGTCAGTTGCCTGCCAGCACCGCGCCCTTGTCTGCGCTGGTCACCAGCTGTGCGTAGCGCTTCAGATAACCGGTCACCTCTTTGGTCTTCGGAGTCCAGTTCTCACGGCGTCTTGCCAGCTCCTCGTCAGACACCTTCATATTGATGGAATGGTTGTCGATATCGATGGAAATGATATCGCCCTCTTCTACCAGACCGATCGGACCGCCTGCTGCTGCCTCCGGACATACATGTCCGATGGAAGCGCCGCGGGATGCACCGCTGAATCGTCCGTCGGTAATCAGTGCCACAGATGCGCCCAGTCCCATGCCTGCGATTGCGGAGGTCGGGTTCAGCATCTCTCTCATGCCCGGACCGCCCTTCGGTCCCTCGTAGCGGATGACAACCACATCCCCTGCCACGATCTTGCCGCCCTTGATGGCTGCAATGGCATCTTCTTCACAGTCGAAGACTCTCGCAGGTCCCTCATGCTGTAACATCTCCGGAACCACTGCGGAGCGCTTCACCACGCAGGAATCCGGTGCCAGGTTGCCTCGCAGGATTGCGATGCCGCCGGTGGCAGAATACGGATTCTCCACGGTGCGGATAACCTCCGGATTCTTGTTGACACAGCCCTTGATGTTCTCGCCGACGGTCTTGCCGCTTACGGTCATGCAGTCCAGATTCAGAAGTCCCAGCTTGCTGATCTCGTTCATGACTGCGTAAATGCCGCCTGCCTCATTCAGATCTTCCATATAAGTGGGACCCGCCGGTGCTAAGTGGCACAGGTTCGGGGTCTTTGCGCTGATCTCATTGGCAATATCTACATTTAACTCCACGCCTGCCTCATGAGCGATGGCCGGCAGATGCAGCATGCTGTTGGTGCTGCAGCCAAGCGCCATATCCATGGTCAGAGCGTTGCGGAACGCTGCCTCGGTCATAATGTCCTTAGGGCAGATATTCTTCTTAAGCATATCCATCACTGCCATGCCCGCATGCTTTGCCAGCACGATTCTCTCGGAGTAGACAGCCGGAATGGTACCGTTGCCCTTAAGACCCATACCAAGAACCTCGGTCAGGCAGTTCATGCTGTTGGCGGTATACATACCGGAGCAGGAACCGCAGGTCGGGCAGACCTTACACTCGAACTCCTTCACATCCTCCTCGGTCATGGTGCCTGCCGCGTAGGAGCCAACTGCCTCAAACATGCTGGAAAGGCTTCTCTTCTGTCCCTTCACATGTCCTGCCAGCATCGGACCGCCGCTGACAAATACGGTCGGAATATTCAGTCTGGCTGCTGCCATCAGAAGTCCCGGCACGTTCTTGTCACAGTTGGGAACCATAACCAGTCCGTCAAACTGATGAGCCAGCGCCATACACTCGGTAGAGTCCGCGATCAAGTCTCTGGTCACCAGGGAATACTTCATGCCTACATGTCCCATGGCAATGCCGTCACAGACTGCAATAGCCGGGAACACGATCGGGGTGCCGCCTGCCATGGCAACGCCCTGCTTTACTGCGTCTACGATCTTGTCCAGGTGCATATGACCCGGTACGATCTCATTGTAGGAGCTTACGATACCGATCAGCGGGCGCTCCATCTCTTCATCTGTCAGTCCCAGTGCCCGGAACAGGGAGCGGGCCGGTGCCTGCTGCATGCCTGCTTTTGCATTATCACTTCTCATACTCTGTCTCCTCCTCTATTGTTCTGACTATTTTCCTGCCGCTCTGCATGCTTGCCTGCAGCTGCGGTCTCATGTCTGTCTTACTGAATATGCTTCACAATCAGATCACCCATCTCGGTAGTGCCCACCTTCGTGCATCCTTCTGCCATAATATCCACGGTGCGGTAGCCTTCAGTCAGAACACTCTGCACGGCTGCCTCGATGGCGTCCGCCTCTTTGTCTAAATCGAAGGAATAGCGAAGCATCATGGCTGCGGACAGGATGGTTGCAATCGGGTTCGCAATGCCCTTGCCTGCAATATCCGGTGCGGAACCGTGGCTCGGCTCGTACATGCCGAACTTTGTCTCATTTAAGCTTGCGGAAGACAGCATTCCGATGGAACCGGTGATCATGCTTGCCTCGTCAGAAAGAATATCACCGAACATGTTCTCCGTCAGCACCACATCGAACTGTCCCGGGTTCATCACCAGCTGCATCGCACAGTTGTCAACCAGCATGTGCTCCAGCTTCACCTCCGGGTAGTCCTTCGCAACCTCTTCCACGACCTTTCTCCACAGTCTGGAGGAGTCCAGCACATTCGCCTTGTCCACGCTGATCACGTGCTTCTTTCTCTTCATGGCGATGTCAAATGCCTTCACCGCAATTCTGCGGATCTCGTTCTCATTGTATGTAAGGGTGTCGGTGGCCTGCATCACACCGTCCACCTCTTCCGTGTGCCGCTCGCCAAAGTACAGTCCGCCGGTCAGCTCTCTCATGATGACCATATCAAATCCGTCGCCGATGATCTCCTTCTTCAGCGGACACGCATCTGCCAGCTCCTTATAAAGGTAAGCCGGGCGGATGTTTGCAAATAAATTAAGACCCTTGCGGATTGCCAGCAGCCCCGCCTCAGGTCTCAGATTCGGTGCCACGTCGTACCATCTTGAATTGCCCACATTACCACCAACTGCGCCAAGCAGAACTGCGTCACTGTTCTTCGCCGTCTCCAGCGCCTCATCCGTCAGCGGAACCCCATATGCATCGATGGAGCAGCCCCCCATCAGAATCTCTTTGTAATCAAAGGTATGTCCATATACTTTTCCAACCTGGTCCAGAACCTTGCATGCTTCCCGCACGATCTCCGGACCAATTCCGTCGCCCGGAATGGTAACAATCTTACAATCCATCGTCAGCTCTCCTTATGTCAACCCACTGTTTAGCACGTTACCACACAGCAGAAGTGTATTTCATACCATCTTAGCGCATTTGACATTTTTTTTCAACCGGCACAGGGAAATTTATTTAGAAAAACTATACGAGAATGGAATCCAATCTATAACCAGCGGTTATTTTGCATAGTTTGTGGAAAATTTTGTTTTTTTCGAGCATTTTAAACAAATTGTTTTTTTGTGGGGGAGGGAAGGGGATTATGGAGTGTGGGGAGATGGAGATCTGGAGACGAGGGGGGGATATGAAGGTGTGGGGATGTTTTGGAGGCGAGGGGATTCTCTTTGCGGGAGCGTCAAGTGTTGGGCTGCGTCCGCCATCCCTGACAGGGTTCTCAGGCAATGCCGGGGGATGTCTTCCCGACGGCGAAGAACTCAAGAACAGCTGCTTTCCTTTCCGTCGGGTGCTGGCAGCTTAGCATTGCCTGAGAACCCTGTCAAGGACAAGCCCTGCGGGTGGCTGGTTTTCCCCCTCTGGCTCGGGAGCCTAAGAACAGCTGGTCGGGGGGGCAATGTTTTGTGTACGGGTTGCAGGGTACCTTTTAATGGATACATGCTAGTGCATTCTACGCGGGGGGAAATTTGAGAATTCATGGCGGGAATTTGGACAATTAATGGCGAAAATCGGAAAAATTATCCAAAATCCTGGGGGAACACTTGATTTTAAGCTGAAAATGAGGCTGTTTGGACAATTATTGCCCAGATTCCATGAAAATTATCCAAAAATCTGGGGATTTTGGATAATTGAGGGGCGATTTGAAGGAAAATTGTCCAAAATGTGTGTTATGTCAACTATTTCAGGTGCATAAGACCTGTTTTTCGGGATGGATTGGACAATTTTTAAGGAAATCTTGATTTATTGTCCAATGGGAACGTTAAACGCCTGGCAAATCCGAAGTTTCCGCCAAAAATTCCCTTTTGCCAGGCAAAACAAGGAAGCCAGGTCCACACCAACCCCGGAGTTCCGCCAAAAAAGCAAGCCCGGACATATCGGCAAAAGCAGACCCATGTGGAGCACGTCGGTGTTTGGGCTGCGTATTTTGCAGCCCTACGCACCGCTACGTGCGGAAAGGAGCGCAAGCGTGGTCTGTGTTGCCGATATGTCCGGGCGGCTCGAAGCCAACACCGTTATTCTGCCTATTCTCTCCGGGCGCCCCGAAGCCAGCACTCTTTTCAGGGCACTTCCCGTCTCTTCTTAAAACCTCTTAATCTTCTTAGCCGAAGTCTTCTCGAACTCCGTCTCTCTCACGATCAGGCTGTAAATCCGCTTATACACCGGCATGTCCTTATTGAATTCATCAATCAGGTTCTGCAGGGCTGCGCGGACATCCTGGATGCCCTGCTTCTCTGCATATTCCATATCCGGGAAGATTTCTGCCTCGATCACCTTGTCTTTCTCGCGGACCAGGATCTCTTTCACCAGGTCGGAGCGGCTCAGCTCATTCTCCAGTTCCTCCGGAGATACGTTCTCGCCGTTTGCCAGGATGATCAGATTCTTCCGTCTTCCGGTGATGTATACATAGTTGTCTGCGTCCAGATAAGCCAGGTCACCGGTCTTTAACCAGCCGTCCTGCAGGGTCTCGGCTGTCTCCTTCGGCATCTTGTAGTAACCCATCATGACACTGCTGCCCTTAACCCACAGCTCGTCGTCCACAACCTTTGCCTCCAGGTTGGGCATCAGCTTGCCCACGGAGCCCTTGCGGTTGTCCCAGGGCAGGTTCGTGCTGATAACCGGGGAGCACTCGGTCATACCGTAGCCCTGTAAAATGGTGATGCCGTACTCTGCGAACTTGTCGTAGTAGTCCGGGTCCAGGTAAGCGCCGCCGCTGCAGATGGTGTGCAGCTTGCCGCCAAATACTTCCTTTGCCACCAGAGGCTTCGGGATAGCCGGGTCCACGTCACGCAGCTTCTTGTAAATGGACTCGATCACCAGCGGCACCATCAGCACCAGCTCCGGCTGGAACAGCTTCATGTTCCGTGCCACACGCATGATGGAATCGTTGATGCAGGAGATCACGCCGATGTACAGGCCCTTGATGATGTCCATGGTCAGGCAGTACACATGGTTGATCGGCAGCAGAGACAGGGTAACGGTGCCTGACGGGATCTTCAGATCCAGCATGGTCGCATTGTCGGACAGGTTCCGGTGGCTCAGCATAACGCCCTTGCTCTTTCCGGTGGTACCGGAGGTGAACAGGATCGTGCAGAGCTGATCCGGTTCGATTGCGGCATCAAACTCGCCCAGATTCTCTTCCATCAGGACGCCTAATGATCTCACGCCCTCCATGGTTCCCTGCATGGAAATGATGTGTTTGATCTTCGGGCAGGCGCTTTCCACTGCCAGCGCCACATCTGCGCGAATCTCAT
This sequence comes from Eubacteriales bacterium, assembly GCA_030536555.1. Classification (GTDB taxonomy): domain Bacteria; phylum Bacillota; class Clostridia; order Lachnospirales; family Lachnospiraceae; genus Brotaphodocola. The sequence goes on from JAUNPU010000004.1 coordinate 98,633, forward strand.
CGAAGATCAGCATTTCCACGTCTGCACGGTCCAGCTGCTCACAGATAGCTGCAGCCGGAAGCTGCACGTCGATCGGCACTGCCACGCTGCCGCTGTTGGTGATGCCAAAGTAGCTGGCGATCCAGGAATAGCTGGTGGTTCCGATCAGGGCGATATGCTTTCCCTTCATGCGGAATGCTTCCACCATACGGCTCACTGCCATGGAATCCCGCTTCAGATCAGCATAGGTGCGTGCCTCGATCTCCTTGCCCACCTTGTAGCGAAATGCGTCCTGGGCGCTGTAATGCTCAGCTGCATAGTTCATAATGTCTTTTAAAGTCTCTACTGCCATAACGTCCTCCCTGTGCTGCAGCCCTTTCGCTGCAGACGTTCCTTGCTGTGGTTATCGGTTCCCAGACGATCAGTCTTTCAGAGACTCAATGTATGCTACAGCGTCTCCTACAGTCTTTACGTTTACTACCTCACGCTCCTCAACCTCGATGTCGTAGGTCTCTTCCAGCTCGCCTACCATGCTCATGAAGTCGTAGGAATTGAATCCCAGATCCTCTACAAAGCGGGAATCCTCATGAATATCATCCGGATTCACGTCAACATACTCACAGATTACATTTTTTAACTCTTCCAACATCAGATTATCCTCCATTTTCTCTATGCTTTTATCGGTAATTTGCAGGCAATACACCTATGCCCAGTCAATGATTTCCTGTACGGTGCGGCTGCAGTCCTCTACTCCGTAGAAGATCATGCGGCAGACAAAGTAATACACTTCCTCTAACTTCTCCGGCGTCACCATGCCATCCTGGTACTCAAAGCAGAAGTCCAGTCCGTCGTCCTCCGGATGGTGGCTGACCGTCAGATACAGCGGCTGACCGGCCTGTCCGTTGCCGTAGCGTGCTGCTCTGTACTTGATGTCGCCCAGATCCTCCAGACCCGGACCGTCATGCTTCATCGCCATGGGCTGGTAGGTCAGCGCCATGCCCTCGTAGGTCTGGCCATGCTTCAGTCCGTAACGCTGAGTCCGGTAGTAGAAATACTCCGGTGAGCTGAAGTTGGCATGACGGAACAGCATATTCTGGCCGTCACGGATCTTGCACAGACCCTCTAAGAAGCTGTCGGTTTTCGGCACGATGGTGCGGAACGGGAAGCAGTGAATGCGGGTACCGCCGCAGCGCTTCTCGGTCAGAGTCGCACGTCTCGCAATCGTGGAGGTGATGGACACGTCATCGGTGTCATTTTCCTTCTGTAAATAGGTACGCAGTCCCATCATCAGCAGACAGGTCATGGAAATGTGCTGCTCCTCACAGAACTTGAACAGTCTTGCAGACGGCTCGCCTTCCAGATGGAAGTTCTTTAAGTGTGCGTCCATGCTCTTGGGAATCACGGTCGCTGCACGGAAGTTGGGGTTGCCCTCCTTCTCCCGCTCTGCCTCCAGTCTGCCCTTGCCGTACACATCCGTGTACATCGGCTCGCCGGAGCCGATCAGCTCATGGAAGAACTCCCGGTCTCTCTGGCTGCTCTTAGAACCTGCCTCGTAAGCCAGGTCCTTGTCCAGCTGCTTGAGATAGGAAGCCATCTCCTTCGGATACGGCACTGCATCGTATTTCTTGTGAGCATAGATCTCAATCACATCCCGGAAGAACATGATCAGGGACTGTGCATCCATGGTCATATGGTTGACACAGATGTAGGTTCCCTGGTAGCCGTCCGGCATCTTGATCATCACGATCCGGTGCATGGGGGAGTCGTAGCGCTCAAATGGAGTGCTGGTCCACTCGGTCATCTTCGCCACCGCGTCCTCCGGCTTCCAGTGGGAGAAGTCAAAGTGCTCGATCGGCGCGGTCTCTTCCTTCACCACATACTGATATACCTTATTTTCTTTCTTATCAAATGCAAAACGAATCCGCATGGACTCGCAGCGCGCAATCGCCTCTGTGATGGCTTCGCGCATCACATCCCAGTCCAAATCGATCTGGATGGTCAGGCTGGAGCCGATATTCAGCACCTCCTCATTGGGGTTGGTAGCCAGACAGTAAAAATGCAGATTCTGAGCTGCGGTCAACGGGTACGCCTTGTAGCCTTTTCTTGTTTTCATTCTTGTTCCTCTTTCCTTTCCTTGTCCTGTCTGGTTTCAAAATAACGGTCGATCCAGCTCTTCACTGCTGTCCAGTATTTCTCCGGATCTTTATAATAGGATTCCGCATGACTTGCGCCCTCGACGATCAGAAGCTCCTTGGGTGCCGCGCATGCCTCGTAAAGCTCATACACCATGCTGCACGGAACAAAGGTATCCCTGTCTCCGTGGATAAACAGCGTGGGCACGTGGGACTTCTTCACCTCATCCAGCGCATTGCACTCCCGCAGGCCGTAGCCTGCTTTTCTGCGTGCCATCTGATCGGACAGGTGCATCAGCGGAAATGCCGGCAAATGGTAGGTGGTCTTCAACACGGAGCTGAACACATCCCAGGCGGAGGTAAATGCACAGTCGGAGATGATTGCCTTCACCTGCTTCGGAAGGTCCAGACCGGAGGTCATCAGCACTGTCGCGCCGCCCATGGATACGCCGTGAAGCAGAATCTCGCAGTTCTCACCATTTCTCTCGATCAGATACTTGATCCACTGCTCTGCGTCGTGACGGTCCAGACAGCCGAATCCGATGTAGGTTCCCTCGCTCTTGCCATGAGCACGCTCATCCACGCACATCAGGGAGAATCCCTGCTCATAGTAATGCTCCGCCATGCAGGCGTAGTCGCTTAAGCCCTCTCCGGTGTAGCCGTGAAAGCACAGCGCCACCCGGTCAGAACCCTTGCAGGGGAAGTACCTGCCGTGCAGCTTCACACCGTCCTCAGCGGTGACAAACACGTCCTCACAGGGATTCTGCTCGATCTTCGCCCGTGCCTCCTGAATCATGGGAATGTAGACACTCCAGTCCGTTCCCGCCATCTTCTGGGTCCGCTCCGTCTTGGCGTTGCCGCGAATCAGGGTTCTCCGGGTAAAGTATCTTGCAAGCAGATATTCAAGTACGGCTCCTGCCGCACCTGCTGCCGCTGCTCCCGCCAGCCATTTTGCCTTTTTTTTCATGCTTATCCTTCTTTCTTTGTATGCAGGCTATTTTAAGAAGTTGTTCAGCTTCAGTGCCTGCTCGATGCTGCCTTCTACTCTCAGTTTTCCAATGGTAAATGCCAGTACCGGGTCAATCTTTCCGGCTGCCAGCTTCAGAAGGGTATCTGCTGAACAGATAAAGGTGGCATCGCGGTCATAGTATTCATACGGCTCCACATACAGCCTGCCGTCCTTCACCTCCGCGTAAAATGCACCCTCGCCTTCTCCTGTGATGTTGAACTGGTATGCCAGATGCTCCTGGACACCGCTCACATCATTTCTCATAAAAAGCTCTTTTGCCTTTGCAAAAACTTCCTCATAAGTCATATCTCATAACTCCCGCTTTGTTCATATTTCTCCGATTTCGACCAGCGGTCGAATCAGGATTAACTTAACATTATCACGTTTCCCCACCCCCGTCAATACTTGGAAAGGTTTAAGTTTTTTTACGAAAAGCCCCGAAATACAAGGCTTTGTGAAATGTAGTTGTATTTTCTGCGATAGTTCTGCTATACTTGCACATATAGCGCAGAAACCCGATTGTATCATATGGAGAACATAAGGATAAACCATGAATAACAATGAAAAAAAGACCCGGATTCTGGATGCCATGCAGGAGCTGATGGCGGAAGGGAAGGGCAATACCGTCACCGTAAGTGAGATTGCGAAGAAGGCCGGGATTGGAAAAGGAAGCATTTATTATTATTTTCAGTCGAAAAATGACATCATCGAGGGCGTGATCGAGCGCTCCTACTCCCGCGTGCTGGAGGCGGGGCGGAATCTGGCGGCCTCTGAGGACATCTCCGTATTTCAGAAGCTGGAGATCATTCACCGTGCCTGCCTGGATGCTGCCAGAGAGCTGCGCCGCCAGGAGATGATCGGCTCCTTCTCCGAGCAGCAGCAGAGCGCCCTGATCCACCAGAAGTTCTCCCGGATCATCATCACCGAGCTGAAGCCGATCCTGACCGACATTCTCCGTCAGGGCGTCCGCGAACAGGTCATCCAGTGCGATTATCCGGAGGAGTACGCCCACATTACCCTGCTGTTTCTCACCGTCACCCTGGACAACAGCCTGGTGCCCCTGAAGCAGGAGGAGCTTTCCCGGACACTGCTGGCATTTACCCAGATGCAGGAGCGGGGGCTGAACATCCCCGCCGGAATCTTCCACTTTGTGGTGCCGGAGCAGTGATGGAGACGTGCGCCTCCGGGCACCTGACAATCAGAAAGCGTGTCCTGACACGCACCACACAAAAAGAGGGAGCTTTCCGCTCCCTCCCTGTATCTGTATCCTGTTCGAATATCTGCCTGATGACCTACTTCTCTACCCAGGCTCCGTCCTCACCTACATAGTAGCTGTCAACCATCGTATCCTTCGCCATGGTAAAGTCTTTATAGAAGAAATACCACTTGCCGCCGATCTCAAGCCAGCCGGTTACGGTAGCGCCGCTTCCGTCTACCCAGTACCAGTTGTCACCGTTGTTGATCCACTTGTTGGTCGCCATGGTGCCGTCCGGCTCGATCCAGAACCAGGCGCCGCTGGAGATCACCCACTGGTTCTTCGCCTGTGCGCCGTTGCCGTTGTAATAGTTCCATGCATTGCCGTTCTGCACCCATCCGGTCTGTGCAAAGCCTGCAAATGCGCTGGATAATGTCATCACTGCTGCTGCTCCAAGAACTGCCATTGCTTTCATCTGCTTTTTCATCCTGATATCCTCCTAGTGTACCCACTTGCCATCTGGTCCTACCCGGTATCCGCCCGGAACCAGAGCATCCGCAGCCATCACGCCGCTCTTTAAGAAATAATAATAATCACCATCGATCATGCACCAGCCGTTCTTCACAGCCGCACCGTGCTCATCGAAGTAATACCACTTGCCTTCCTCAGCCTCAACCCACTGGTTAGCCGCCATGGTGCCGTCTTCCTGCAGATAGTAAGTCCTGCTGTCCAGCTTTAAGAGCTGGCTGGTCAGAAAATAGCCGTTGCCATCCATATAATACCAGGCATCGTCTGCATTCACCCACTGGTTTGATGCCATGGAGCCGTCATTGTTCACCCAGAATGTGCCGCCCTCGGTGGTAATCCAGGTATTCTTCGCCACAGTTCCATCCAGATTGTAATAGTACCAGTCGCTTCCAACCTTGCCCCATCCTTCTGCAAATGCCGCTGTGCAAGACAGCACTGACAAAGCTGCCGTCAGAGCCATCACTTTAAAAATATGTTTCTTCATATTGTCCCCGTCTCCTTTTCACAAACTAGTATCATCTGAGTCCATCATACTTTTTACCATGCGGTTTGTCAACGGTTACTTTCTTTCAATTTTCTGTACAGCAAAGCTGCAGCCCATGCGGTTTTCCCGTCAGAGCTGCAGCTCACTTCATTATAAAGTAGATTTGCCATCCATTACAAACTCTAAGATTTTGTCCCGATCTTCTTCATCTTCTATCTGAAGTTCCATGCGGCGCACATAGCCGCTTGAAAAAGCGCCCGCAAGGGCAAGGTACTGTGCCAGCCTTGACTTCAGATTGATTCGATCTCCCTCTGCGGAAACAAGCTCCACATGTCCCTTGCAGGAATCGATCACTTCAAAGAGACCTGCTAAATTCGTTACATTCTCAAGTGTCATAGTCTTCCTTACCTTTCCGGATTCGGGTCATCCGCAACGCGCACAACCACCTTCATATAGTTGCCAGGATTCTTCTCAATGTCCACAATGGTATCGGCAGCCTCCTCAATGGAAACCACCCTGGTCAGAATCTTGTTCATATCCACCTTTTTGCTGAAAATCAGCTCAAGGGCCTCCTCAAACTCACCACTGCTGGTTCTTGCGCCCCGGATGTCCACCTCTTTCTTCGTAATCAGATCGGTCGGCAGCTCCGTCTGCTTTTTGGGCCATCCGGTCAGGGTAATCCGTCCTGCATTGGATACATATTCCAGCGTGCTTCTGATGGCAGCGTTTGCGCCGGAACACTCCATTACCTGCTGCGCCATCTGACCGCCTGTTATTTCCGCAATCCGCTTTGCCGGATCTTCCTGTGCGGAGTTGATTACATACTCAATTCCGATGGATTTTGCAAAATCCAGACGCTCCTGCACCAAATCCAGCAAAATAGCATGGCCGCCGTATGCCTGGGCAATCATACCTGCCACAAGACCAATCGGACCTGCACCGATGATAGCGCAGTACTCTCCCTTCTTGAAGCCACCTCTGTGAATGCCATGCAGAGAGATGGTCAGAGGTTCAGCCATGGCGGCCTCCTCCCAGGTCATGCCATCCGGAATCTTCACAAGAAGATCTGCCGGATGTGTGAAGTACTCTGCCATACCGCCGTTCACATGCACGCCCAGCACCTTTAAATCTGTACAGCAGTTGGTTCTGCCAATACTGCACGGATAACAGCTTCCGCAATAAATATACGGGTCCACAACCACACGGTCGCCTGCCTGAATGCCGTTTTTATTCGGCTGCGGAATAGACTCCACCACTCCGGCAAGCTCATGTCCGATGATTCTGGGATAGGTCACCAGCCCGTTGGTGCCTCTGAATGCACCGATATCGCTTCCACAGATGCCAGCCGTCACAATGCGGATCAGCGCCTCTCCTTCTTTTGGTACAGGCTTCTCTACATTCACGCAGGAAACCTTCCATGGTTCCTCAATCTTTACTGCCTTCATAGTCCATTACCTTCTCTCTTAAAACTGTCTGATCTGCGCCCAGACCTCATCAATCACCGGGATACCATTTGCAAGATTGTCCTTCCTGGTGCCGATTTCAATCTCACCGGGGTAGAACACTCTGCCGCCCTCCTCCACAGGAACAGAGCTGTGAATGTCGGCAATCAACGCGTCCACAATCGCATCTGTCACCTCTGCGCTCTGGAACTTGCCAGGGTCGATGGCAATCATAATCTGGGACAGACCGACCTCATCTCCAAAGGTACCAATCTTTGCAACGGAATTTGCATTGGTCAGCACTGTGGAAATCAGATCCAGAAGAATAGAAATACCGCTTCCCTTCCAGTATCCCATTGGCAATACACGCCAGCTCTTCTCTATGGCTGCAGGATCTGTGGTCAGATTGCCCGCCTCATCATAGCCGCCAGGCACAGGCAGCTGTCTGCCCTTCAGCTTTGCCTCCTCAATCTTTCCGTAGGAGAACTGGGATACGGCACAGTCCACCACCACATGCTCTCCATTTGACTTCGGCACTGCAAAGATAAACGGGTTGTTTCCGATTTTTTTGTCCTTACCGCCCCATGCCGGCATATTCGGCTGTGTATTGGACCAGCAAATGCCCACGCAGCCCTGATCGGCAGCCTGCCAGCCGTAGGTACCGCCGCGCATCCAGTGGTTGTTGTTTCCCAGAGCCACCACGCCGACACCGTACTTCTTAGCCAGCACGCAGGCTCTGTCCATCGCGATTTTGGCGTTCAGCGGTCCAAATCCCCGGTGACCGTCCCAGCGTTCAATTGCTCCCTGCGCATCCACGCACTCCGCTACCTGCTCCGGCTTGATCTCGCCCTTGTCCAGGTAAGATACCACACGCGGAAAGCGATTGATACCATGACTGTAAATGCCGTCCAGGCTGTTCTGCGCAAATACGGTAGCTGCATCCTTTGCAGCTTTTTCTCCAAATCCTCTGCTTTCAAGCACTCTCTGAAACTCTGCCAGAAGTGTGTCATATGGAACTCTTGTCATAATGCTTCCTCTCTTCCCGAAACCTGCGTCTGTCCGCCGGTCTCCGTATCATAGCTGTCTCATTTCTGCAATTGGAACACAAATTTATCGCTTAACCGGTTTTTCTACGTGCAGATAATTGCAAAGCTCCTCAATACATGCCTCCTGATCTGCCTCCGTAATCTTCTTTCCGAACATAAAGTCAAAAATCACATCCATCTGAGATACCAGCATCTGCATGCCCGGCACCGTATTCAGTCCGTTATTCTGAGCTGCCAGGATGGTTTCCGACATTGGCGGATTGATCACGCAGTCAAACACGGTCGCCGTCTTCGGCATACGGTCAATGAAGCCCAGATAATCATGCCTGTACGGATACCCGTTCATGCCAAGGGGCGTCAGGTTTGCAAACAGCTCACAGTTCTCCGCAGCACGGTCCATGGCCGCCTTATCTGTACCGATTACCTCCACCTCTGTAGCGCTGTTTTCCCTCAGCACCCTGGCAATCTGCTCCGCCTTCTCCGGTGTACGGTTTGCAATGTAGAGCTTTTTCACATTCTGTCTGGAAAGCTCGTAGGCCACCACACCGCTGATGCCGCCGGAGCCCTGCATCAATGCGTTGATTCCGTCCAGCTTTGCACCGCCCTTCAGCATAGCGCGGATTGCACCCTTGCCGTCCATGCCTGCGCCATGACTGCCCTTCTCATCAATGCGGATCGCGTTGACTGAGTGGAACAGTCTTGAGGTTTCGTCAACATCATCCAGAAGGTCCACGAAATCTCCCTTATGCGGCATCGTCGGGCACAGGTAGTGAATTCCCAGCAGATGGCAGGCATCCAGAAACTGTGGAAGCTGACCCTTCTTTATCTCACATGGCAGCATAATCGCGTTCATGTCCAAAAGCTCAAACAGCTTGTTGTAACAGCGCGGTGCGTTGGTCTTGCCAATCGGGTCGCCCACATTCAGCACCAGCTCTGTCTCCAGATTTAATTTGATATTTTCCAGTCTCATCGCTTATCCTTTCTGCGCGCCGCCAAGGTATACGCTGGTCAGAACATCGCTCTTTAAGAACTCCTCGCCGCTGCCGCTGACCACAATCTTTCCGGTATTCAAAAGGTAGGCGCGGTCACTGATCTTCAGCGCCATCTTTGCGTTCTGCTCCACCAGAAGAATGGTAATTCCCATCTCATTCACTCTCTTGATAACGTTGAACACCTCTGCCACAACCAGCGGAGCCAGTCCCATGGAAGGTTCGTCCAGCATCAAAAGCTGCGGGTCAGACATAATGGCACGACCTACAGCCAGCATCTGCTGCTCGCCGCCGGAGAGCGTTCCGCCCAGCTGCGTGCGTCTTTCATAAAGCCGCGGGAAGATCTCATAGACCATGTCCAAAAGCTCTTTGTCCCGGGACTTTCCTCTCTGTCTGAAAAAGGTTCCGATCTCCAGGTTCTTTTCTACGGAGACATCCACAAAGATCTTTCTGCCCTCCGGAACCAGGGAGATACCCATCGGCACAATCTCGTGGCTCTTTTTTCCCACAAGTTCGGTGCCCTTGAATTTTATACTGCCGCTGTTGATGGTCACCATGCCAAGGATCGACTTCATCAGAGTGGACTTTCCCGCACCGTTTGCACCGAGCAGGGAAACAATCTCGCCCTTGTTGATTTCCATACTGATATTCTTAAGCGCGTTGATATTTCCATAGGAAGATACCAGGTCGGAAATCTGTAACATATTTTCTGCCATATCAGTCATCGCTCCTTCCCAGGTAAGCCTCAATTACATCGTTGTTGTGCTGAATCTCCTCCGCAGTTCCATCCGCAATCCGGCTTCCGAAGTTGATTACGGTAATGTTCTCGGAAATACCCATAACAAGTTCCATATCATGCTCTACCAGAAGCACCGCAAGGTTGTACCTGTCACGGATCTTGCGGATGGTCTCCACCAGCTCGTTCTTCTCCTGGGAGTTCATGCCTGCCGCCGGCTCGTCCAAAAGCAGCAGCTTCGGACCGCTGGCAAGAGCTCTTCCAATCTCAAGCAGTCTCTGATGTCCATATGGAATGCTGCCTGCAGGCAGATCCTTCAGTTCTTCCAGATTCAGGAATCGAAGAATTTCCAACGCCTTCTGTCTGGACTCCGCCTCTTCCCGTCTGCACTTGCCCGGATTAAAAATCACATTCAGCATACCCGTCTTCGTCTTGCAGTGAAAGCCTGTCATCACGTTCTCCAGAACCGTTGCCGACTTAAACAGACGAATATTCTGGAAGGTTCTTGCAATGCCCCGCTCCACAATCTTGTGCGGCTTTACACCGCAGATGCTCTTCCCGTCAAAAATCACGTCTCCGCTGGTCACCTGATACGCCCCGGTAATCATATTGAACACGGTGGTCTTGCCTGCGCCGTTCGGTCCGATCAGCGCGCAGATCTGGTTTGGCTCCACCTTCATGCAGACACCGTTTACAGCTGTCAGTCCGCCAAACTTCTTTGTTACATCTTTCAGTTCAAGAATCGCCATGGTTTACTCCTTTCCAGCTCCGGCTTTTTTTGCCTTCGGTAAATGCAGGAGCTTCTCCACGTATGGATACAGACCACCCGGGAAGCGCAGAATCACGATCAGCAGGATGCCTCCGTATACTACCAGACGCCAGTCTCCCAGGAAACGCAGAGCCTCCGGCAGTACCTGCATGACAACGCCGCCAAGGATCGGTCCCATAACAGTTCCGAAGCCACCCACGATAGCCGTCCACAGGATAACGCTGGAGATGTTGTTTGTGAAGGTATCCGGACTCACGTACTTGATCATCATTGCATACAGGCAGCCTGCAACGCCACAGTAAATCGCGCTCAGCACAAATGCCTTGATCTTATAGCTGGTCACATCGATACCTGTCAGCTCTGCTGCCTCATTGTCCTCACGGATGGCAATAAAGGCACGTCCTGTACGGGTCTTTACAATCACGTTCTGGTACACAAGTCCAAGGATTACAAATACCATGATCAGAAAGTAGTATCTGGTCAGGTTATCAATGTAAAGTCCGAAAATAACCGGGCTGTCAATTCCAAGGATACCTGCAGTACCGTTTGTCACCGGTGTCCAGTTGATCATGACAATCCTGACCACCTCACCGAAGCCCATGGTCAGAAGCGCAAGATAGGAGCCCTTCACCTTCAGGGCAGGAACCGCCAGCACTACGCCAAACAGCGCTGTCATCAGAACCGCGCCGATCAGACACGGGAAAAACTGCCATCCGGCTCTGGTATTTAAAAGCGCGGTGGTGTAAGCGCCTACTCCAAAGAAAGCCGCCTGTCCAAGAGAAAGCTGTCCCGTAAAACCGGTCAGCACGTTGATGCTGGTTCCAAGGATGATGTAGATTCCGATCATATTCACAATCTGCATTACATACATATTCGGTGTCAGAACCGGAATCAGGAATATGACTGCTGCAGCAGGCAGAATCCTGATTAACTGTGCTTTTTTGCTGTTATTCATGTTCCTGCCTCCTTTACAGTTTGTTCTCAATCTTCTTGTTCAGAAGTCCCGTAGGCTTCACAAACAGAACAACGAACAGAATGATAAATGAAAAAGCATCTCTGTACGCGGTGGAAATGTAAGCAGAGCCAACTGCCTCTACCACACCCAATATCACTCCGCCTAACAGTGCTCCCCACAGGTTTCCGATACCTCCAAGGATGGCTGCCGCAAAGGCCTTCATACCGATGCTGGCACTCATGTCTACTCTGGCGTAGGTCAGCGGTGCAATCATGATTCCGGCGATTGCCGCCAGGGACGCACTGATACCAAAGGTCAGGAAACGCATGTAGGAGACATTGACACCCATCATGGCTGCGCCTTCCGGGTCAGAGCTGGCAAGCTGCATACACTTTCCCACCTTTACTCTGGTAAAAAACAGATGCAGTCCTGTAATAATTGCAAGAGAAATCACAATGATACCAATACTCTGCGGCGTAATGGTAAAGCTGCCGAGCCGAATCAGGTTCTCCGGGAATGCGCTTGGGAACAGCTGCGGGCTGGTTCCCCAGATAACCATTCCGGTATTTCTCAGCACGTAAGACACACCAACGGTCGCAATCAGAAGATTGACAAAGGATGAGAACTTAACCTTTCTGAGGATGATGCGCTCAAGCAGGAAGCCAAGCACCGCAGCACTCAGAATACCAAGCACTACCGCAATATAATACGGAATCCCCATCTGTACAAAGGCAAGTGTGATAAAGGTACCGATCATCATAATATCGCCGTGAGCAAAGTTCAGCATGCCCAGGGATTTGTATACCATCGTGACACCAACGGCCATCAGCGCATAAAGGCTTCCGTTGGTCAAACCATTTAATATCTGCTGAAACAGCATGGATTTCTACCTCCTTTTGGGGGAGGACTGAGCTGTGGCTCAGTCCTTAATAATCTTGTGCTCTCCGTTCTCAATCTGAATAATCAGAAGCTCTTTGTTCATACGTCCGTTCTCATCGAATGTGGTCACGCCCGTCACACCATCCCATTGGGTCGATTTGATATAGCTGTTCAGGACCTCACCGTTCCGGTAGTCCTTGCCATCCTTGATGCAGCGCTCAACTGCATCCTTGATGACATAAACTGCATCATAGGACTGCGGAGCATTCTGGTCATAGCCTGCGCCAAAGAGCTCGGTGTACTTCTTGTCAAACTCCTGCACCTTTTCATCCGGATTTGCCGCGTCAAAGGCCGTATCAATCATCACCCCGTCAACTGCGCTTCCGCCCAGATTGGTCAGCTCCGGTGAATTGTAACCCTGTCCGATTGCAGGAAAATCAATACCGTACTGCTTCATCTGCTTACAAATCATGGCAACCTCTGTGTGGTAGCCCCAGAAAATAAAGAAATCCGGCTCTGCCTTCTGCATCTTACTCAGCACCACAGAGAAATCTGTATCACCGGCGTTGTAAACCTCGCTGTCCACCATGGTAAGACCATAGTCCGCGCAGATGGCGGAAGCAATCTTAAATCCACCGGTACCAAAATCAGAAGATTCATACAGGATTGCAAAGCTCTTTGCGCCCTTCTCCTCTGACATATATTTCATAATATTCTGCATATGCAGGCTATCCGTTGCGGTCATCTGATAAATAAACGGGTTGCCGCTTTCTGTCACAGCCGGATTGGAAGATGCCGGCGTAATCTGCGGGATCTTGGCTGCCTTGGTGATCTCCATGTTTGCAAGGGTACAGGAAGATGCCTGAGAACCGATTACCGCATTCACCTTATCCTGCTCCACCAGCTTCTGCATGGCTGTCACGGAGTTGGCAGGCACACCCTCATCGTCCACCTCTGCCATGACAATCGGAATCTCCCCATTGATACCGCCTGCCGCATTAATCTCGTCGATCGCCATCTCGGTCGCATTCTTTAAAATCTGTCCGGAAACTGCTGAAGAACCAGACAGCGGACAAATCAATCCCAAAGTAAACTGTTCTCCGGAAGCTGCCGGCGCCGCTGTTGTTGATGCCGCCTCAGCACTCGTCTCACCACCCGCCGGGGTTGAAGGACTGCAGCCCCCCAGTGCTGCCGCCATAATTAACGCAATTGCTGCTGTAAACTGTTTTCTCATACCTTACTCCTCCTTTTGGAATTTTCCCTGACAGTAATTTCACGAATTATTGTAGAATTCGGGCTACAGACAATCTCAGCCTGCAGCCCGTGGATGTGAGTGTGGACTCACTTATTTTGCAATCTCAGCAGTAATCTTTAAGAATTCATCAATATCAGCGTAGGTGTGGCAGTGAAGCGGAGAAATTCTTACAATGCCGTGCTGATTAATGGAGTTTACCTGACGAGCCGAGTAAAGGCTTGCATCAGTACGCTCATGAACCACAACGCCATTTGCCTCGTAAGCTCTGGATGCCTGCTCACAGGTCAGCTTGTCGAAGACAATCGGAACAATCAGATCTCTCTCCTCCAGATTGTCCATCTCAACTGCAACCTTCACGCCCTCGATGTCCAGCAGTCCCTTAACTTCATCAGAACCATGAAGCAGTCTGTAGAGCAGTGCGCGCTCATGCAGCGTAATGCGTGTCATACCTTCCACGTACAGGTCTCTTCTGTTGTCTGTATCAATAAACTGCTTGCCGATCCAGCAAACATAATCAAAGATTGCGCTAAGCATTGCATACATGCCAGGTGCGCAGCCACCCATCTCCCAGTTGCTCTGTTTTTCCTGAATCAGCTTTCTGTGCGGCAGGTTCATCACACGCTCTGACAGCCAGCCCACACCAAGACCTCTTGCGCCGCCGAACTTGTATGGTGCAAAGTTCACACAGTCAAGACCCCAGTTCTTCATATCGGTCAGGCCGTGCGGCGTATGCTGTACGGAGTCACAGACGATGAACAGGTCCGGTTTGATCTTTCTTGCTTCTCTTGCAATCGTCTCAATGTCAAGAATTGCGCCGGTAATATTGGAGGTCATGATTACGCTCAGGAGACAGGTATCCTTGTCAACCAGCTTCACCACGTCTTCCGGACGAATGGTACCGGTTCTCGGATCAGTCTGTGCTACTCTGAGCTCCTTGCCGTACTTTGCGGCAGGAACTGCACAGCCGTCAAATGCTGACGGATGCTCCAGTGCAGTGGTAACTACGTTTGTGCCCGGTACGTTCTCAATGATTGCCTCGGAAACATCGAATACGATGATGGAAGCAGTCATGGAGGTGGAAATGCAGCCATTCTCCGCATTGAACATGGTGGAGATGTCCTCGCATGCCTGAGTTCTCAGGGTATCCAGATAATCGGAGGCTGCACCGCCGTGTCCGCCGCAGTTTGGAAGGTCATCTACCTTCTGGAATGCCTCGCTGGCAGCCTTCAGGCGGAAGGAACCGCCGGAGTTGTCAAAGAAAAGCCGTTTCTCGTTTGTAAATGGATCCTTTTCTACAAAATAATACTTATCACGAATCTGCTCTGTTAATTCTGCAGGCATCATTAAACCGTTTGGGTAATTCTTGTCCATTTTTTCTCTCCTCTAAGAAATTTGTCTGTTCTGCTCAGTCAAATACCACCTGGCCGTGGTCAAACACCAGCTTGCCGTCAAGCTCAATGCTCGGATCCTTGAACATCATATCAATGTGAAGGATAAAGTCCTGATTGTCGGTCTCGTTGTTTCCAAGTGCCACATGAACGTAGCCGCTGCAGCCCTCGTCCTCCAGCATTCTTCCGCAAAGAGATGCATCCGGGTTCAGACCGATTCCAATCTCGCCTACTCTGTACATTCTCGGGTCATAAACCTTAGCCAGCTCCTCGGCAAAACGTTTCGCTTCTTCGCCGCCCTCAATCTTCGTTACAAAGCTGTTCTCCACATAGATGGTGATTGGTTCCTTCAGTACGCCCATTGCCGGATGAGTAATGCTGCCGTCCACAACGATCTTACCATGTGCGGTTCCCGGGATCGCGCCGGATGCCATCTCGATATCAGGCGGAGAGCAGGTCTCACCAGGATTTCTGACCATGCCATACTGCGGGAACAGCTTGTGTCCCTTTATGCTTGCGTAGTAATCGGTTCCGGCATCGGAGGTGATATGTACCTGGTCGCCATCCTTCATGCTCTTTAACAGCTGGTCTACATACTTTCTGTCTGCCTCAAAGTCTGTGTACAGACCGCCGCGCTCCAGCATCTCCAGGCTGTAGTCACAGCAGTTTAAATCTCTGGCACCTGCAGCACACGCGTCTCTTCTGGCATGGCTATGCGACAGTGAAAACTTTGTGGCACGAAATATTACGTCCGCTTTCAGCATTGCTGCTGCAACAAGTGCGGTTGGCTCCTCCCCGTGCATTTTTCTCGGTTCCATCATAATCATGGACTTGTTCGGGAACTCCTCTGCCGCATCCCACAGAGCCATGCCGATCTCAAGGCTGTCTGTATCTGTCACAATCAGGATGTTTTCCTCTGGCTGACAGTTTGCACAGATTGTCAGCAGTCTTCTGCACGCTTCATAAATTTTCTTTTCTGCCATTTTGCATCTCCTCCATTGTTCTATGACATGTTTGTTTTTTAAGCAACGCCATTGCATCTACTCGTGTAACTGAGACTGTTAAAAAAATTCAGCTGTATTTTCTTGCTGATTCATGTGGTATTCTCACATAATTTACATTATTCATTTCAGTTCCGCTTGTTTTTTGTGCAAATTGCTTTGCTTTGATGATGTAACTATATCACAGTTGGTTACTCGTGTAAATAGTTTTTTAAAAAAAATTTGAATTTTTTTAAAGGAGCGGTTTTCACCGCTCCCTGTTCGCTTATGCACTCTCCCGGATAGACAGAGAGACATTGATATAGCAGCTTTCAGGATGACCGCCATTGATCAGCTGGAGCATGGTATTTACCAGCTGCTCGGAAAAGTCCTCCTTGGAGAAATCCACGCTGGTCAGCTGCGGAGACAGCATGTCCGACAGATAGGTATTGTCCATGCCAACCACCGCCATATCCTCGGGAATCCGCAGACCGAGCTTTCGTACATACTGCATGATATGCCCTGCCAGATAATCATCTCCCGCTATGATCGCTGTAGGAGCCTTCTTCTCCCCACTGTAAATGCGGTCAAAGATTTCCGCCATCACGCTGCTCAGCGTGTCTGTGTTTCGAAGCACGCTGCTTTCATCGTACTCCAACCCGAAGGTCTGCATCGCCTCCCGGAACGCAAGCTCCCGAAAGCCCTTCTCCGGACTTACATGATAGCGCAGCGGCGGCACCAGCAGAATTCGATTATGCCCCCGTGTGCTCAGATAGCTGACCGTCTTCATCACACTGCCGTAAATATCCGGCGCCACCGTTACAATATTGCTCTCCAGATGAGAATACTTTCTGGTCTGATACAGCACCAGCGGAATACCAGTGGCCGCAATCTGATTCAGCTGTGCAGCCTTATAGCGATTTGAAAGCATGAAGATACCGTCAAAACGCCCCTCAATCAGCATCTGGATAAAGTCGTCTCCATCCCGGCTGTAGCAATGAGATACAAAATATCCCCGGTCAAAAAACTTCTTCTCCGCCACCTCCAGCCAGTCGTTGCGCAGGTTGTCGCATACAAATGCGATCTGCATAGACCGGTTGGTTTTCAGGCTTCTGGCATGCAGGTTCGGTCTGTACTGCAATTCCTCTATGGCGCGCCTGACTGCCAGCGTCTTCTCCTCACTGACATACTTTGTCTGATTAATCACATAGGAAACCACCGCCGGTGACACCCCTGCCAGCCTGGCTACATCGTTTCTTGTTACTTTCCCTCCCATTTCTTCTCCTTCCCCTGCTCGCCTTACATTTGCATCGTTTCTGCTCACAGGTCAATATCATTTCGTTCGTATTACTTCTTCCAGGCAGTCATATCTCCACAAATGGTGCCAGCCATTTGCAGCTTCGCAGCACCGCCCGCGCAAGGTAAGATGCCACTATGATGCCAAGGGCAATTGCCCCTGCCTCCCCCAGCACCTGATTGGACGCGGTTCCAAACTCCGTAAACTGCCGCTGCACCAGATAGTACATGGTATAATACAAATCTCCTCCCGGGATCTCCGGAATCAGCATCGGCACAAGCAGAAGCACCACCGGTGTTTTCAGAACGCGGGCCAAAAGCTCGCTTAAGGATGCCACGAACAGGCTGGAAAAAAACAGCCCCATCAAAAGATCATAGCCGGCATGACGGCTCAGCAGATACACTGCCCAGCCTGCAGCTCCGCCAAAGGCAATCCACAGAATCTTGCGGTCGGAAATACCAAACAACACCGCAAAGCATACAGAGCCCACCATTCCCATGAAGGTCTGCACCAGATCATGCATCATAACGCACCTCCCAAAATCACCACGGCTGCAAAGCCCATGGCCACCGCCACCGCCTTCAAAAGCGCTTCACACATATTCAGAAGACCGCTGATCATATCTCCATTGATCATATCTCTCAGAGAGTTCGTCAGCTGAATACCCGGAATCACCAGCATAATATTGCCGATCATGATCTTATCCGCATGCACTCCCAGCCCCAGCCGCACCAGAAGCAGCACTGCAACACCCGTCACAGCGCAGCAAATCATGTTCTGCACAATGCTGTTCAGCTTCAAGAAAGAGCTCCAGTAGATCATCCCGTATAACACCAGCCCGGACAGCGCCGCTGCCAGACCATCCTGCCAGTTCCCGCCAAAAAAAATGGAAAGAGAGGCAGAAATCAGAAGATACATCCAGGGTTCCAGAACGGACAGCGCCTTTTTCCTCTCCCGCAGGCAGGCAATCTCCCGATTCAGCTCCTGAACAGGCAGCGGCTCTGCGCAGATCTTTCTGGAAAGGGCGTTAATCTGCGCCACCTTCCCGAGATCCGTTCCCCGCTCCTTAATCCGTCTGGTCTGTGTCAATCCGCTTCCGTCCGCACGAAAAGCCGTCACAATGATGCTGGAGGTGATGCTGAACACGTCTGAGCGCACAAAGCCATAGGCGGCGCAAAGCCTGGTGACCGTATCCTCCACCCGGCACACCTCTGCCCCGTGCATCAGCAGCAGCTCTCCCAGATCCAGGATCGCACTCAGGCAGCATTCGCTTTCCCAGCTGGAATTGCCTCCCTGACTGCCCTCCTGCAACGTATTTGCCTCTTCCATAGAATCGCATTCTCCTTTTTCAAAGATACCTTTGCATCTAGTATAATTTCTTTAGTTACTCGTGTCAACAGGAAAGCTGGCAGAAGTTGGTGGATAAAGCTGATGAAACAGGCAGTCGGGCATTTACCCTTTCCAATGACATTTATCAGACCGCCTGCAGTACCTCGCCCGGCGCACAAAAGGGCTGCCGCCCGGCTGGGCATATCAGAATGTGATATGCTCTCAGCCAGGGAGACAGCCCTTTCTTCGTCGTATCCTGCGGTTGTGTGCGCTTACTCAGCGTCATCCTCGCCGATCAGCTCGTCATACTCCTGATCGTCTAACAGCTGGTCAAATGCATCTGCAACGATCTCATACTCATCGTCATCCTCGATGTTCTCCAGGCTCGGATTGCCCTCAGCATCCTCGGAATAGCGGTACAGATATACCTCGCCTTCCTCAGCCTCTTCGCCTTCCATCGGAAGCAGAGCAATGTACTCTCTCTCTCCAGCGTCAAAGATCGTCAGGACAACGCACTCCAACTCGCTGCCATCATCCAGGGTCAGGGTAACGGTCATCTCTTCCTGTTCCATTGCTTCATCTACGTTCGGATTCTGTGCCATATCAGTACCTCTTTCTACATTCAGTCTGTGTGATAGTTTGCAGCGTCACAGCGGCTCATTCCCGTCCGCCTGTGTGCTGTCTTACAAGTACCACTTTAGCAGAATCCGCCTGCAAAATCAAGACTAATATTCAATGCCTTCCCGCGCCGGAATCCCTTCCGCAAACGGATGCTTTCTCAGGCAGACCTCTGACACATAATCCGCCATAGATACCAGTGTTTCCGACGGATTCCGCCCCGTCATCACCACCTCCAGCGACTCCGGTCTGTCTTTTAAGAATTCCACCACTTCCGTCTCCGGCACCATCCCGTAATTGCAGGAAGCCATCAGCTCGTCCAGCACCAGCACATCATATCCACCTTCCACTGCCTCCCGGACCGCATTTCGAAACCGCTCCGTAAAGTAAGCAGCCGCCTCCCGCTTCTGCTCCTCATTCATCCGAAACACAAACCCGAAGGTCCGGTCACAGGGCACCACCCGGATTCCCGGAATCTGCCGCAGCACCGACACCTCCCCCGAGTCCTCCGTCTTCAGAAACCGCACGATCAGCACCCGCAACCCGCGCCCCGCAGCCCGCACCGCCAGCCCAACCGCCGCCGAAGTCTTCCCCTTCCCGTCACCACAATATATATGGACACATCCTCTCATGCGCTTGCTTTCCTGCCTTTCTTTGCTGTTACCTGCCCTAAAGTGTCCCCAACGTTTCCTGCGTCCGGTTTGTGCATTTTTAAACGTGGAGTTTGGACAATTTTTTGCAAAATCATTAAAAATTATCCAAAACCATGACGAACAACCTGCTTTCGGGTCAAAAAACACCTGAAAGCGAGGCTGTTTGGACAATTTTAGCCGATTTCGTAGAAAATTATCCAAAAATCCGGAAGTTTTGGACAATTAAACCGTGATTTGAAGAAAATTATCCAAAATATGCTTTATGTCAACCGTTCAAACCTCAAAATCCCTGTCTTCAAGGAAAGTTTGGACAATTTTTTGATATTTTCCCATTTATTGTCCAAAACCATATCAAGAGCTTCCTCGTCCCCGCGCGACCTGGGTGCCCCACCGTGCAGTCCGTCACACAGCCCACTCTACACCCCCTTCAAATACTCCTCCACAAACCGCGACCTCTCCTGCGCTCTCCCATACCGTTCCTTCGTATAGCACACATGCAGCCGGTCCTTCGCCCGGGTCATCGCCACGTAGAACATCCGCCGCTCCTCCTCCAGGTCCGCCTCCAGCACGGCCTTGTGGTGGGGCGTCACCCGCTCATTGGCATCCAGAATGTACACCACCGGGAACTCCAGCCCCTTGGAGCTGTGCATGGTCATCAGCGTCACACAGTCCAGCTGCCGGTCCCGGTGGGCTGCCTGTTCCTTCAGCTGCTTCCCGTACTCCGCCATATGCTGGAACCAGCCGTCCATGGTCTTATACCCGGCGGCGCTCTCCTGCAGCTGGTCCGCCACCTCCAGAAGCTCCTCCGCCTTCATCCTCCGGTACTGGGCATACTCTCTCAAGTAATCATCGTACCCCACTGCCTTGCGGATATAGTTGACCGCCGCCACCGGAGCCAGCTTCCCGATCATTTTCAGGTCATACTCCAGTTGCTCGATCCGCTCCACCATCCAGTCCCGGTCCTGATACCAGGACTTCACGCTGTCCCAGGAGATCACCTGTCCCTCCAGGGCTTCCCGGTTCACGAACCGCTTGGGCCGGTTGATGATCCGGACCACCTCCGCCCGCTTCGCCTGCCGGTGCTTCGCCAGCTCGTCCCCGGCGATTCTGATGTACGCCAGAATGTCCCGGGTGATCCAGTGCTCGTAGAGATTGGGCAGAGCATCCCGCATCTGAAACGGAATATTGTACTCCATCAGCCGCTCCATCAGAAGCCTTGGCTCCATGTTGGTCCGGTACAGCACCGCAATGTCCGACAGATGATATCCCATCCGCACATAATCCTGAATCTCCTCCACGATGCCCCGGGTCTCCGCCTGGGCGTCCGCCCACACCGTAGTGGCAATCGGCCGTCCGGCACCCCTGGCTGCATGGATTTCCTTCTCATACCGGGTCCGGTTGTGGGCGATCAGCCGGCTGGCTGCATCCACAATCGTCGCCGTGGAGCGGTAGTTTATCCCCAAAAGGGCCCGCTTTGCCTGGGGATAATCCTTCTCAAAGCCCAGCATGATCTCCGGTCTCGCTCCCCGGAACCGGTAAATGGACTGATCGTCATCTCCCACGATGAACAGATTGTCCTCCGGCGCCGCCAGCATCCGCATGATCTCATATTGTACCCGGTTGATGTCCTGAAATTCATCGATCAGGATAAACCGGTACTTTCTCTGCCATGCCGCCAGAATGTCCTTCCGCTCCCGAAACAGCTCATAGCACATCACCAGCATGTCATCAAAATCCAGCAATCCCTGAGCAATCAGCCCCTGCTCATAGCCCCGGTACAGCTTCTTAAATATTTCCTCCGAACAGTTCTTCGCATAGTAATGGTCCAGATTCATCATTTCTCCCTTTACCATGCTGATTTCCGACAGGATCGAGGCGGTAAATTCCGCCTCATCCTCCACGTCGATGTGATACCGGTCGATCATGTCCCGTATCATCCGGACCCGCTGCTCCTCCCGCACGATGTTGGAGGCGTCATAGCGATAGGCATGCTTCAAAATGCTGAAGAACACCGCATGGAACGTCCCGAAACTGACCGGCAGCCGCCTGCCCTCCATCAGCTTCCCGAACCGCTCCTTCATCTCCTCTGCCGCCGCCTTGGTGAAGGTGATCACCAGGATGCTGCCCGGATCCACGCCATAGTGCTCCACCAGGTATTTCACCCGGTGAGTGATCACCGTGGTCTTGCCGGATCCCGGTCCCGCCAGCACCATCATCGGTCCCTCAAAGTGATGAATCGCCTGTAACTGTGTTTCATGAAATGCCATAGCCAACTTCCTTACTGTCCGTCAAATACCGCCGACACATCCTTCATCAGCTCCGCAATCGGCAGATGCTGCGGGCAGATCTTCTCACATTTTTTACATCCGATACAGTCAGCCGCCTTTCCGTGCTTCGCCGTATAGTTGGGATAATAGCCGGTGGCATTGGACTTGCCGCCGTACTGCTTATACTGATTGTACAGTGCAAAATACTCCGGAATGGCAATCTGCTTCGGGCAGCCCTCCACGCAGTAGCGGCAGCCGGTACAGCCTACGGCAATGCTGGAATTCAGGATCTCCGTCACCTTTCCGATCAGCGCCAGTTCCTCTTTCTTCAAAGGCTGAAAGTCCTTCATATAGCTTAAATTGTCCTTCATCTGTGCCAGATCCGACATGCCGGACAGCACCATGATCACCCCGTCCAGACTTGCCGCATAGCGAATCGCCCAGGAAGCCACCGACTGCTCCGGCGCATAGTCCTTCAGAAGCTTCTCGGCCTCCTCCGGCACATTGGCAAGGGTGCCGCCCTTCACCGGCTCCATGACGATGACCTCCTTGCCATACTTCCGGCACACCTCATAGCACTTCCGCGACTGGATGTAGGGACTCTCCCAGTCCAGATAGTTGAGCTGAAGCTGGACAAATTCCACCTCCGGATGCTTCTGAAGAATCACCTCCAGAAGCTCTGCATCTGCATGGAAGGAAAATCCCAGCCGCTTAATCTTCCCCTCCGCCTTCTTCTGAGCTGCAAAGGAAAATGCATCCAGCCGCTCCGCCACCTCATAGTAGGCTCTGGACATATTGTGAAGCAGGTAGTAGTCAAAGTATTCCACCCCGCACTTCTCCAGCTGCTCATCAAAGATCCGCGGCATGTCCTCCTTCTCCTTCAAGTGGCTCAGAGGCAGCTTATCCGCCAGCAGAAAACGCTCTCTGGGATACCGCTCCACCAACGCCTTTCTCACCATCACCTCACTGACGTACTTGTGGTACATATATGCCGTGTCAAAGTAGCAGAAGCCCTGCTCCAGATAGGCATCCACCATCTCGCACACCGCATCCAGGTTCACGCTGGTCGCATCCTCCGCATCACAAAGCGGCAGCCGCATGGTTCCAAATCCAAGCTTTTTCATCTCCATATCCTGTCCTCCTCTTTCCTTTCCATCGTGTTAAAAAGGCTGCACCCACCCGGAGTCCACTATCCAGTTGGTCACAGCCTTTTCTTTCTAAATTATACGGGTCCCCGATTATCTGCCCAGCAGCTCGATACCCTTGCGGATTCTCGCCAGAGACTCTTCCTTGCCCAGTACCTCCATGATTTCCGTAGCACCGGCCGGGGTCATCTGCTTGCCGGACACGGCGGTACGAATCGGCCACATTACAAAGCCGGTCTTATAGCCTTTCTCGGAAACATAGGCAGCCAGCGTTGCATACAGGGCATCGTTGGTAAAGTCCTCCTGCGCCTCCAGAAGCGGCAGCACGTCCTTCAGCACCTCCAGAGAATTCTCGGAGTTGGTCTTCATCTTCTTGTGAGTGTACATCGCCACATCGTACTCCGGCAGCTCCTCAAAGAAGTCGATATGATCCGCAATGTCCGGAAATACCTCGATACGGGTCTTTACCATATTAGCAATCTTCTTAAGATCCAGATCCTTTTTAATCACAGCCTTCAGATACGGCTCTGCCATCTCATAGAACTTATCAAAATCCATCGCCTTGATGTACTCGCCGTTCATCCATTTCAGTTTCACCATATCAAATACCGCCGGGGACTTGCTGATGTTCATGTAATTGAAATTCTTCACCAGATCCTCCAGAGAGAAGATCTCCTGGTTGTCCTCCGGAGACCAGCCCAGCAGTGCCACATAGTTCACCACTGCCTCAGCCACGAAGCCCTGCTCGATCAGATCCTCAAAGGAGGAATGACCGCTTCTCTTGCTCAGCTTCTTGTGGTTCTCGTCGGTGATCAGCGGGCAGTGTACATAGATCGGAACTTCCCAGCCGAATGCGTCATACAGACGGTTGTACTTCGGTGAAGAGGACAGATATTCATTTCCGCGGACCACGTGGGTAATGCCCATCAGATGGTCGTCCACAACGTTGGCAAAGTTGTAGGTGGGGTAGCCGTCAGACTTGATCAGAACCATGTCGTCCAGCTCGGAGTTGTCCACAGTGATATCGCCGTAAATGTCATCGCTAAAGGTGGTAGTGCCCTCCGTCGGGTTGTTCTGACGGATCACGTAAGGCATGCCTGCTGCCAGATTCGCCTCGATCTCCTCCTTGGACAGATGGAGACAGTGCTTGTCGTAGGTCATGATCTCCTCACCATTGACGGTAGTCTTTAAGGTATCCAGACGCTCCTGGGTACAGAAGCAGTAGTATGCCTCGCCTTTCTCAATCAGCTTCTTCGCATACTCCAGATAAATGCCGGCTGCCTGACGCTCACTCTGCACGTAAGGACCGCAGCCGCCGTCCTTGTCCGGTCCCTCATCGTGGATCAGACCGGTCTCAGCCAGTGTCCGGTAAATGATCTCCGTAGCGCCTTCCACGTAGCGCTCCTGGTCCGTATCCTCGATACGAAGCAGGAAATCGCCGCCCTCATGCTTTGCAATCAGGTATGCGTACAGTGCCGTTCTCAGGTTGCCCACATGCATCCGTCCGGTCGGACTCGGTGCATATCTTGTTCTGATCTTGCTCATATGATAAATCTCCTTTGAAATGATCTCATTTTCTCTAACAGGCGGGTTCTCCCGCCGGACCGGTACTATTATATACCAGCGTTTCCCAAAAAGGAAGGGCTTTTCTCACTTTCCTTCATAATAACTGTACCGGTGCCTGCCCTTCTGCTTGCTGTTGTACAGGGCACGATCCGCCTCCTTGAAGCACTCCTCATAGGAAAATCCCTCACTGCTGGCAAATGTGATCCCCGCGCTGAAGGTAAACGGCATGGCCTGCAGTCCATCCATCCTGCCAAACAGCCGCTGCATCCGGTTCTCCACCAGCGCACGGTCACTGACATTTCGCAGAAATACCATGAACTCGTCTCCGCCCATTCTGCCGATGATGTCATCACTGCGAAATGTGGTCTGCAGAAGCTTTGCCATCTGCACCAGCGCCATATCGCCTCCCTGATGTCCGTATCGGTCATTGATGCTCTTGAACTCATCCAGATCAAACAGCAGGAACACGCCCTCGTGAACCCCCTCTTCCTCCGTCATGAACCGCCGCACCTTATCCTCGAAGTTCCGCCGGTTGTCAATGTTGGTCAGCGGATCCAGATTTGCCGCAATCTCCATGGTCATCTCCCGGCGCTTGGCAATATCAATATCCTTCATGTACAAAAGCGCATAGAGAGTGTCCGTATAATCCTCCTGAAACACATGTACCGTCACCCGCACCCAGCGCAGCTCTCCGCCGCACATTCTCCGGAAACTTAACTTTTCCGTGCGTTTTCCATTTTTAAACCGCCTGCGGATCTCCTCTGCGCTGAGCTGTTCCCGGCAGTTGTCCCGGTCCTCCGGCGCAATGGTCTCTTCCATGTTCCGGCTCATAATGTCAAAGAAAGGCTCTCCGCTGGTCCGGTTTTCCTCTCCATAGGCTTCCCAGAGCCCACCGGCCTCCAGCAGTACTCCCGTATCCAGATTCAGTTCCGCATAGGCAACGGTCTCTGAGAGCAGTGCCTTATAGAAGTCACTTTTCCGCCGATACTTCAGCATAAAGTCCGTCTCGTCATTTTCCATGAACTTTGGTCTGTCCAGATTGCTGAGGATCCGGTGATAGCCTTCCAGACACAGCTTCCCGTCCTGATCCTCCGTGCGGCTTCCCACGCAGCGCACCACCACATCCCCGGCGTCCGGATGCTTCCAGGTATACTCCACCTGAATCAGCCGCCCCGTATCCAGCATGCTCTGCACCGCGCAGTTCACATAGTAGTAATAACGTTCATCGATTCGGTCATACCAGTGGCGGAAACATTCCGCCGGTGTAAGGTTCTCTTTTACCCCCATCACCTGCAGCATCGTGCTGTCTGCATACAGTTCCGATGCACCGCCTTCCGGATCTATATGAATCACCCAGAGTCCCAGGTGGGTGTTTTTTAAGATTTCTTCACTCTCCCTGCATAAATATGTCTGTCTCTGATCCTTCAATCGCAGCCTCCTCTTTCGTCATTTTCACCTGCTGTTTTACCGCCGGAATCTGAATCTCCGGTATCGCTTCCCCGCCTGCCGCTCAGATCAGCTGATAGTTCCCGTCTCCGTCCCCGGACACAGTCAGAGAATAGAACACCCTTGCTGCCTCCGCCAGATACCCGGTATCCCTGCTCCCCGCCGTCTCGTAGCAGGAATGCATTGCCAGCTGCGGCAGACCGATATCCACCGTATTGAGCGCCACCTGCGCATTGGAAATATTGCCCAGCGTGGAGCCGCCCAGCATGTCAGACCGGTTGGTGAAGGTCTGATAAGGAACCCCCGCCTTCTCACAGATAGACTTGAAGATTGCACCGGAAATGGCATCGGTGGTGTACTTCTGGTTGGCGCTGTACTTGATCACGATTCCCTGATTCAGATAGGGGCGGTTGGTAGGATCCGCCTTGTCCGGCTGATTGGGATGCACACCGTGGGCATTGTCCGCAGACACCATAAAGCTGGATGCCAGCGCCGTCAGGTACTGCTCCTCCGTCCGGCCCAGCCCCGTGTTGATCCGGTGCAGCACATCCCGCAGGAAGGTGGACGCCGCTCCCTGCTTGGTCCCGCTTCCCACTTCCTCATTGTCCATGACGCAGTGAACCGCAACGCTCTCCTTCGGCTCCGCCCCCAGAAATCCCTCCAGCGATGCAAATGCACACTGCAGGTCATCCAGACGGGGCGCTGCCAGAAACTCCCCGTTCAGTCCCAGCACCGTGCCCTTGTCCCTGGTGTATAAAAACAGATCCGTATCCAGAATATCCGCCTCATCCACGCCAGCCTCCCCGGCAATCAGCTTCAGAAATCCGTCCTTCGCCGTGCCGTCACCCAGCAGCGGAAGCATGTCCTTCTGGGCGTTGAAGGCATAGCCCTCATTGACCTGGCGGTTCATGTGGATCGCCAGATTCGGGATGATCAGCAGATCCCGGTCCACTTTGACCAGTCTGGTCTCCACACCGTCTGCCCTGCGAACCACCACACGTCCTGCCACCGAGAGAGGACGGTCCAGCCACGGCGCACACAGCATGCCGCCGTACTTCTCCACATTCAGCTTCAGATATTGCCTGTCCACCTCAATCTCCGCATTGGACTTCACCTTGAAGGTCGGGGAATCACTGTGACTCGCCATGATCTGAAATCCCTTAAAATCCGCCTTCGGAATGCGAAATGCAATCAGTGCGGAATCATTGCGGGTCACATAGTAGCCGGAACCTGCCTCCAGCTTCCAGCTCTGTCCCTCATAAAGCCGGCGGTAGCCCGCTGCCTCCAGCCGCTCCTTCATCCCCGCCACCGCATGAAAGCTGGTAGGGCTGCTGTCCAAAAACTCCAGCAGTCTTCCGTTGATCTCCTCAAATGCAATTTTCTGTATATTCATCCTGGTTCCTTTCCTGTCTCTTTGTTGTCTATGTCTTTGTTTCCTGTGTCTCTGTTTCCCTTATCCCTGCTTTCTGCAAGGATGCTTCGTCCCGATACCATGTTGTCACACTTCCACCTTCGTCCACACGCCGGAGCGGAACCGCCAGTTGGTCAGCACAAACCGGCTGAACTGGTCTGCAATAATGCCGATCCAGATGCCGGCAAGTCCCAGCCCCAGGGGATAGCAGAGCAGATAAGACGCCGAGGTCCGCACAATCGTAACGCTGAAGGTAGATGCCAGTGTGGTAAACAGCACATCCCCCGCTCCCCGCAGGCAGCCCATATAGATGACCTGAGCGATCTGCAAAATGACGATCACCACGATCAGACGCATGATCACCACGCCCATGGCAATAATATGCTCCTCCGTGAAGAACAGCCGGTACAGCCATTCTCCGCCCACAATATAAATCACCGCCAGCACCACGGATATGAAGTTGCCCATCCGCTGACAGATCTTCCCATAGGTTTTGGCAAGCTCCGGATCCTTCTGTCCCAGACTTCGCCCGATCAGCGCCACCGCTGCCGCCTGCATGCCGTCTCCGAAGGAGAAGGACAGGCTCATCACATTCATCCCCACCTGATGCGCCGCAAATGCATCCGTTCCCAGCTTCGCCACCATCAGCGCCGTAGACATGAATCCGATTCGCATCAGAAGCTGCTCCACAAAAATATTGCTGCCGATCCGCACAATAGACCGGAAGGTATCAAATACCGGCTTCACCCGCTTCTCCAGCATATAGGGAACGCTGACAAAGCTGTCCCGCCTCAGAATGGAGGCAATGCTCATGCCGCATGCCACCACCGTGCCCAGCACCGTTGCCAGCGCCGCTCCCCGGATTCCCAGCGCCGGAAATCCAAAGTTGCCGCCGATCAACAGATAGTTGAAGATAATGTTCAGCAGGTTGGCTGTCACATTGGTCTTCATGGCAATCCGGGTCCGTCCCGCGCCCCGCTGTGCCGCATTGATCACCAGAGAAATGATGTTGAACATCATACCGCCCACAATGATCCGGAAGTATTCCACTGCCGCCTCATGGGTATCCGCACTGGAGCCGCACAGGCGGATAATCGGGTCCGCAAGCCACACCGCCGCCCCGCTGATCAGCGCCCCGGCGATTGCCACCAGCGCCAGTGCCAGCAGCAGCGTCTGGTTGGCACCGTACCGGTCATTCTGTCCCCGTCGGCGTGCCACGATCGCTGACACCGCCACATTGGTTGCCAGAAACAGTGCCAGCGAGATGAACTTCGGCTGAGTGGTCAGTCCCACCGCCGCCACCGCATACGCGCCGAGCCGACTGACCATCAGGGAGTCCACCAGTCCGGCAAATGCCACGAAAAAGGACTCCAGCACCGACGGCCACGCCATCTGAAATGCCTCCTGCACATATGCACGACTGCCCGGCTGCGCCGCTGTCTGCTTCATTGTTTTGTTCTCAGGCGGTGGTGCGGCCTGTGTGTCTGCCGGTGTCTCTGGCTGCCCCATCAGTTCCGACATGATTCTCACACCACCTGTCCCGATATCCTCTCGTCTGTGCTGCCTGCTCCGGACAACTTTCCTGCCGGCGCCGCCGGTTCTACGCTTGCCTGGATTGCCGGTTCTCTGCCTGCCAGCGTTTCCGGTTTTCTGCCTGCCTGCGCTTCTGATTCTCCGCCTGCCAGCCGCTTCCGAAGCTCTTCCTTCAGCCGCTCCACATCCCGGTCTGCAAAGCAGTATCCGTCCATACCGCAGGCCTTCGCCCCGTCGATATTCAACTGCAGATCATCAATAAACAGACACTCCTCCGGCCTCAGCCCGTACTTTTCAAACAGCCGCTCATAGATCTCTTTCTGGGGCTTCATCACTTTCTCCTCTGCCGAGAACAAAATCCCGTCAAAGCAGTCCACCGCCGGAATCACCTGCCGATAGCACTGCCGCAGCCGCAGGCTGGCATTGGAACACAGGTAGATTCCATATCCATGCGCCTTCAATCCCCGCACCACCGGCTCCATCTCCCACATCGTACTCATGCAGTATAAGTGCCAGTCCCGCATACACAGCCGCGCCGCCTCATGTAGCCGCTCCGGCAGCCGTCCACAGATCTGCTTCATCGCCTGGTCTTCCGGAATCACGCCCATATCCAGAAGCACCCACTCCGGCGAGATGAACACCGCCGTGCAAACCTGCTCCCGGTCCTTCTCGTCTGCAATATGATGGCGACACACATTCATGCCATCATAATTTACAAGTACCTTTCCCATATCAAATACAATATTTTTAATCATCTGTCAAAAAACCTCGCATCATCACAATTCGCTTTCGCAGGAATGCATTAGCTGATAAAAGTGTACCATATTTTTCGCAAAAAAGGAATGGGCTAGAGACTCCCTGTGTCGGAATTGTTTGCGAGATCAGAGTAATATCGCATAAGACAGATCATGCTTTGGACAATAAATGGACATTATCGAAAAAATTATCCAATTTCCCCGCGATACGAGGAATGCAAGTTTACATAAAGTGCGTTTTGGACAATTATGTTTGAAATCCGGTCATTATTATCCAAAATTTCAAGATTTTTGGATAATTTTCATGGATTTCAGGTCGGAATTGTCCAAACACCCCATTTTCATCTTAAAATCAAGTGTTCCCGTCAGGATTTTGGATAATTTTTCGGATTTTCGCCTATAATTGTCCAATTCCCTTGCTGCAAGAACCATTACAATCGCCCTAGAAGGTCTTATATGTTCTTTTCATACAACCGCTGATACTCGCACGGATCGCCATGTATGAGTCGTAACGTAAAGCCTGTTGTTACAAACACATCGTCATATAAACCGGAAGACAGATTATCCCGTCTTCCACATGCAGATCCCTGGTATAGATAATGTAGGAATCACCCAGCCGTCCCCTGAATTTCTCCTGAAATTTATCCAGGGAACGGTGATTCCGGTAGGAAGACGACTTAACCTCCACGGGGCATATCTTTCGCTTCTTACGGATCAGGAAATCAATCTCCATCCTGTTCTCCGCATGTTCCCGGTCGCTTCTGGAATAGAAGAACAGCCGGTGTCCTCTGCTTCTCAGCATCTGAGCAACCATATTTTCAAGAAACATTCCTTCATTCAGCCCCAGACGGTCAAACAAAATTGCCTTATAGACCTCCTCTTCCATCAGCTCCTGGTCAGAAAATGCATGGCTGAACAATAGCCCCGTATCTGCCATATAGCACTTTAATGTCATACGTTCCGTATTGAGCTCCAGACCTATCTCCGGGTCCGTGGAGTTAAAGCAGGTATTAATCATCATTGCTTCCTCCAGCCAGATAAATGCATCCTCATACTCCCGGAACCGCGCCTCCTTCTGAATCGATGCCAGCGAATACCGCTTCTCATGTTTGGAAAGCTGAGACGGTATTCCGTCAAATACAGACAGCACCTTGCTTTCATAGCCTTTGGCAAACTTTGTTACGTCGTTGCGATACAGGGCAAGAATCCTTCTCTTCACCCGGTCTGTCCGTTCAAAGTTCCTGGTATCCACATACTCCAGCACTGCCTGGGGCATACCGCCAACCAGCATGTACTGGCGAAACAGATTCATGACCTTGCGATGCAGCGCCTCACCCATCGGGCGCTTCTGATCAAAACAGTCTTTGATATAATCAACTGCTCCATCCTCCCCCATTGCATACAGAAACTCATCAAATGTCAGAGGATAGATTGTCAGCTTCTCTTCTTCTGATGGAATCACGATATGTTCCACATTCTGCTTGAGGGTAATCAGTGATCCGGTTTCCAGATAATCATATCGCCCGTCTGCCACCAGATGCTTCACCATCTGGCGTGCCTTCGGATACATCTGCACCTCATCAAAAATAATCAGAGATTCTCTCGGATACAACTTCACTCCATAAAATACTGACAGCTTATTAAAAAACAAATCCCGGTCTGTCCCGTCATGCTCAAATACCTCCAGAACCTGCTCAGATACATCAGAGAAATCAATCAACAGACAGGATCTGTACTCATTCTCTCCAAACTTTCTGGCAAGATAGCTCTTTCCCACACGCCTTGCCCCCTCCAGCAAAAGCGCTGTACTGCCGTCACTTTCCTGCTTCCACTGCTTCATCTTCTGATATGCGGATCTTCTGAGTTCCATGACATCTGCCTCCTTTCACGCTGGTATTTTATCTTATCACGTTTTCAAGACTTTTATACCGCCTGAAAATCACGTTTTCAAGGTTTCTTTAATACCATATTATCACGTTTTCAAGGTTTCTTCAACGCCAGATTGTCACGTTTTCAAGGTTTCCGGCAAAACAGAGGACCATCGCAGCAATGATATCTGCAACAGTCCCCTTCTCTCCATAACACCATTTATTGAAATATCGAGCAGATCGCATTCCAGATCCGCTTAAAGATCATCCCGATCCGGGTGAACAAATTGCCTTCCGGGTGGAAAGTCTCATCCACCGCAGCTGCTTCCGCTGCATCCTCCTTGGTAATCTCTTTGGTCCGCACCACGATCTGCATGCTCCGCGGAGCCGGATTCTTCGCGGAAGTCAGAGATACGGTCTTCGTGTCCGTATCCAGATCCAGAATCGTCATATGCTCCCCGCTGAATTCATCCCATTTATCATCGATGGTGTCGAAAATCGTATTCTTGGCACCGCGCAGCACATCCGTCTGCGCCAGCCCGGAATCCGCCTGATCCAGCACGTCTGCCAGCCCCTGCAGGGTTGCTTTCATGCCGTCATTCAAGGGACCGCCCGCCGACTTGATCTGCTGCTCCATCGTGCCGAAGAACTCACTTA
Source organism: Eubacteriales bacterium (assembly GCA_030536555.1). Lineage (GTDB taxonomy): Bacteria > Bacillota > Clostridia > Lachnospirales > Lachnospiraceae > Brotaphodocola. Next base: position 130,944 of record JAUNPU010000004.1, read on the forward strand.
AGGATGACACGCCTGCTGCCGCCCGGTCCGTCATGGTTCCAAGATCCCCCAGTGTCTGCAAGGCTTCCGGATGATACTCCTCCAGCGTCTGGTTCAGATCATCGATATCCACGCAGATATCCTCCGCCGCGTCACTGATCCGGGCGATATTTTCAAACAGATCCATGGATTCTGAAAGCGCCGCCTGGAAGTTTCCTTCCTGACTCTTGATGGCTGTAAGCACTGCCTCCGTCAGCTGCAAAAGTCCTGCCGCATCCTGCAACAGCCCGCTGTCACCGCTCATGCTTCCTGCTGACTGAAGGATTCCGCCCAGAGCCGGCTTCAGCTCATTGGGGATGGACCAGTTGGGGGCTGAGGCTGATCTGGCTGCACCGGCAGTCAGTCGGCTGCCGCCGCCCAGAACCTGCAATTCTCCTGCATCTGCTGCATCAGTTGTGTCTGTATCATCTTCCTCCCGATCATCCACCAGCGGAATATCATCCTGAAGTGCCAGAAGCAGGTCCTCCACTTCCTCCGGATCGTAATCGGTCCCGTCCAGCTCAAGCCCTGCCAGAAGCTCTGCCTGTTCCTCCAGACTGGCTCCGCTGGCCTGCATCCGCATCAGCGCCTCCGCCAGACCGTTGACTGCCTCATTCAGCCCGCTTTGATTCTGCATGGCACTGGCAAGATCCGCCTCCGTCTTCTTTAAAAGCTGCTGGAATGCCGCATCCGCGTAGTCCATCTGCGGACTGCGAAGCATCTCTCCCAGCATCTCCACATCGTCCCGCAGATACCGGACCGTATCCTTCAGATCGCAGAGCTTCGGCTCCAGCTCATTGACGTCCGAAACCATCTCATTGACATCGCCGCGGATAGCGGTGAGGGCGTTCTGAGCCTGACTGGTGTGCTCCTGAAACGGTGTCAGGGACGCCGCCAGCTGATCAAGCCCCTCGATTGCCTGATCTGCCCTGGCGTACACCTCATCCTTGCCGGAATGGACGATCTCCCGGGCATCATCCAGCCCCCGAAGACCGTCTGCTGTCCCGGCAATGCCGCCCCGCATCTGGTCCAGGGTATCACACAGCACATCCATGCTGTCGCTGATGGCATCCTTGGAATCCTCCAGAGTCTCCTTGGCATCCCGCAGGTCCGCCACATGATCCAGCTGCCCCAGCGTCAGCGGCACCATCAGGAAGATCAGCCCGCCGAACTCGAAGTCATCGCTGCCGATGGCAATGGTGTAGTGGCACTCCTCTCCCGGAAGGGCGAAAAATACCACCGCGCTCATATTACCCACGGTCTGAATCTGTGCGCCCTCCGCCCGCAGGCTCAGCACACTGTCCCGGTCCACCATCGCCGTCAGAGTCAGCGCCATATTGGTCTGGTAGAAATCCGATACCTTCTTGTTTGGCACCAGATCCACTTGAATCTCCACCAGCCCTTTCTGCCCTGCCAGCTGCTGCGGCTCCGTCTTCACACCATTCAGCAGATAATTCACCTGAATATCCCAGGGAAGCTCCTCCCGCGTCGTCTTCGTGGTGCCTTCAAAGTAAAATGCCCCGTCTGCCGCCTTCACCGGGAAGCGGACGCTGCCGTCCTCCCCCGTCACAGGAGCTTCCTTCGTCGTCAGATTGGATACCTTCTCGTATGTACCGAAGTCACAGATTTCTCCATCCTCCCGCACCTCATAGCGCTTCACCACGCTGCTCTCAGCAATCTCTCCCTGCTCATCCAGCGTTATGTATAAGGTCTCGTCGCAGTCAGGAGTCTGTACAGCGGCATAGGCCATAACCCCGCTCATGCAGGTCAGCACCGCTGCCAGCGCAGCGGCTGTCATTCGTCTCATATATTTCATGCTGTTTCGCCTCCTTCTTGCTCTTCTGTCTTCTGCTGCATCAGAGCCTCCTGTATTTCATCCTCTCGTTCTGTGCCCTCTTGCGCCTTCTGCTCCCCGTCCTCCGGCTTCTTATCTTTTTGCTTCTTTTCTCTCTTCTTCTCCATCCGCAGCGCCGCCTTCTGCTGCTGCCTCTGAATCTGCTTGTCAAACAGGCTCAAGAGCGCCGGAAGCAGCGACAGCACCAGCACCATGCTGAGGATCGCGCCTCGTCCTACCAGCCGTCCCACCTGGGAGATGGCCTGAATGGATGAGGTAAAGTAAAGCAGGTATCCCACCACCGTCAGGATACCGCCGGAGGTCAGGATCGACAGGGTGCTCTTGGAGATGGCGCGCATCTGCGCCTCCTGCCGGTCGTATTCCTTCCGGAAACCCAGATAGTTGTTGGTCATCAGAATCGAGTAGTCGATGGTCGCCCCCAGCTGCAGGCAGCTTACGATAATATATCCGATGTAGATCATATTTTCCCCCATAATATAGGGAAGGGTCATATTCAGGTAGATTGCCACCTCGATGGGGATGATGACCAGAATCGGCACAAAGACCGAGTGGAAGGTGATCATCACCACAATCGCCACACCTGCCAGGGACAACAGCGACACTTTGTTGTAATCGTCCGTCAGAATATCCCGGATATCGATGGTCGTCGGCGTCATGCCGATCATATAGGCATGTTCCGGATAATACTCCTTGATCACCCGGTCCAGCTCATTGCTGCAGGCAAATGCATAGTCGCTCTCCTGCTCCGTGTCCACGGAAATCATGATCCGCGCGTAGTCATCGGTCCGCATCTGGTCCCGGACTGCCTGAGGCAGAAAGCTCTCCGGAATTCCCGCCGGCAGGGTCCCCGCCATGGACAACGCGTAGTTCACAAATGGCAGATCCTCCAGCGCCTCCGTCAGCTCCCGCTCCTGCACCACCGAGCCATTGGGCACCATGGCGATGACCGGGTTGGACTTGCCAAATGCGGCGTCAATCTCCTTTGTATCCTCATAGACCCGGGTTCCCGGAGAAGCGCCGATGGCATTGTCCCCGTACATAAAGTGGTTCATGCTCTGACCGAAGTAGCAGGGCACCGCCACCAGAATGGAGACGATGAACACCACATGGCGAATCCGGTGCATCAGCACCGCGAACCTGTCAAAGGACGGAAGGAACGGCTTATGGGCAGTTCTGGCAATCCGGTCGTCAAACTGCAGGATCAGCGCCGGCATCAGAAACAGCACCGCCGCCAGGCTGCAGATGATTCCCTTGGTCAGCACAAAGCCCACATCCTTACCGATGGTGAACCGCATAAATGCAATCACCAGAAATCCCACGATCGTGGTGGCGCCGCTTGCCAGAATCGAGCTGCAGGCTTCCTTAAGCGCTGCCTCCATGGCAAGATGCCGCTCCATTCCCTGACTCTTGTACCCGTTGAAGGTGTGCAGCAGGAATATGGAATAGTCCATGGATACCGCCAGCTGCAGGATCGCCGCCGTGGAAAAGGTAAAGAAGGAAATCCGCCCGAACATGATGTTGGACCCCATATTCAGGATGATTGCCACCACCATAACGTAAATGAACAGAAACGGCTCCATCCAGGAAGTGGTGGTCAGGGTCAGGATCAGCCAGATGATCACCAGCGCCACACCGATGGCCATGGCAATCTCTCTGGTAATGGACGCCTCCCGCTCCTTGCTGGCTACGGCACTTCCCGCGAAGCACCCCCGGTCCATGCCCACGATCCTGTATATCTGATTGATGGCTTTGTGGGTGGATTTATCCGAATCCCCGTCCTCGAAGATGACCTCGAACACCGCATTGCCATCCTTGTAGAACTCGTCCGTCAGATCATTGTCCAGAAATCCGTCTCCCATATATACGTTGGTCGCCAGATCCGCGCCCACCACCAGGTCCACGCCGTCCACCTCGGATATCTGCTTTCTCAGGGACTTCGCCTCCTGCATGGACACGTCCTTCACCATAATGCGGGCTGTCCCCGGATATCCGAACTCCTCCTCCATCACATCCAGCGCCTGCTTGGTCGGCGCAAAGTCCGGCAGGTACTTGCTTAAATCATAGTTGACGCCCACAAATGGAAAGCAGATTGCGCAGACCACCGTCAGCACAAAGAAAATCCGCTTAATGTGAACCTCCTTTGTCACAATCAGATGAACAATCCGGTCGAACCAGCTTTTATCCCTGTTTTTCATATACACACCACCTGCTATTCTACACTTTATCCACTACTTGACACTTATATTTTATTCAATAAAGTATCTATTAGAGAACATAACATTGACTTTTGAACACGTGTCCATTATAATACTTATGTTGAGACCTAGCAATAAGCAATCATTTTCACAAGTGACGATTACTGGACATTTTGTCTGGTTAGTGTTGGATTGTGTAATCATTTTACATATTTGTACAGAATTATGAAGTCAGGAGGGATATCATGAATGAACAAAAGCAGGACCGGCGCAGCCGCCGCACCCAGAAGCTGCTCAAGGACAGCCTTATTGAATTGATGCAGGAAAAAGAATTTAAGAATATTACGGTGAAGGACATCACCGAGCGGGCCGACTTGAACCGCGGCACCTTCTATCTCCACTACAGCGATACCTACCATCTGCTGCAGGACATTGAGGATGAAGTGCTGACCAGCTTTCAGGAGATGATCAACAGCTACAGTCACTCCTTCCACGGCAACTCTCTGCTGCCGATCCTGAACCCGATCATCCACTACATCGGAGAGAACGCCGCACTCTGCCACATCCTCTTCGAGAACAATGCTTCCGTGGACTTTCTGGACCGCTTCCACCATCTGATCCATCAGAACGGTCTGGAGATCATCCGCGCCATGTTCCCGGGCGCAGACACCCCGGTCACCAACTGCTTCTTCGAGTTCATAACCTACGGACTGATCGGGATGCTGAAGCAGTGGGTCGATTCCGGTCAGCAGCTTCCCAGAAAAAAGCTGGCAGAGCTGGCAGACAAGGCGATCATGGGGACCGCCGAGCGGCTGCTGTCTGCATCCTGAGTGGCTGCCGGGCGGCACAACCGCTATCCGCCGGGCAACCGTCACTCTGCCGGGCACCAACCGCTGTCCGCCGGGCAACCGTCACTCTGCCGGGCACCAACCGCCATCCACCGGACAGCCGCCGCACCGGGCAGGCGTTCTCACCGCCCGCCATTTAACAACATCCACGCTGCCGGGCTCACGCAGCGGAGAATCTTCCCCGCCACCGTACTTGCCCCCAGCGCCAGCGCCGGCATGGCAAGGAACAGCACCAGCGGCACCGCGGGCGTGACTGCCAGAAGCTCCACGCCTGCTTTATTGATGAACCGCACCAGTGCAAAGTGGGTGGCATAGAGGAAGAAATTGTGCTTCATGAACTCCCGGACCGGGGGAAGCTTTGCCGCGGGCACTGCCGTCCACACCGCTGCCACCAGCAGCAGACGGCACAGCACCAGCGCCGCCGGAATCCCCTTCCACATCCCCAGCTGAAAGCTGACCGATGACAGAACCAGCAGCACCGCGCCTGCTGCCAGAGATTGCCCCGTCTCCACCAGATCACGCCCCCGCCCGGAAAGCCCGAAGGAGGCTGCCACCGAGTAGTACATCAGCGCATCAGCATTGACAAGAGGCAGCCGCACATCCCATATCAGAATCGCCCCCAGCACCAGCAAAAACACGATTCTGCTCCACACACAGCGTAACACCGAATACAGCACCGGTGCCAGCAGAATCAGCAGGATCAGCTGAAACAGATACCAGAACACATAGTTGTAGGTGTAGTTGATCACCGCGTCCACCATGGCACTCAGATGGAAGGGTATCACGCCCTTTCCGACCACCTCATCCACCCACGGCAGCCGGCTTCCGATCACATACCCCAGATAATACAGAAAATTCCACAGAATATAAGGCACCAGCACGCTTCGGATCCGCCGGTTCCACTTGCCACGCAGCTTCTCCCAGGTGAAATCCCGATAGAACAGATATCCGGATATCATGAAGAAGCCCGGCACCGCGATCTGCGCAATCCGGTCCCCGATCCAGTGCTCCAGCCGGTAGATGCGAGCCATCTCCTCCGTCCGCCCCAGGTACAGCTCCGCATTGTAGGAGTGCACCCAGATCACCAGCAGGCTGAACGCAAAAGAGAACCAGATGACCTTGTTGTGGAATGATGCTTCCCTTCCTTCGCTCATCTGGCTCCCCCTATCTTTGCACAATCAGTTTACGGTTACCGTTATGCCTTTTATTCTACCTGATTTCTGTAGGGTTGTAAATGATTACTCTCTGATTTTACCTGTTCCTTACAGCACCCCCATCTTTCAAACCTTATTTCTTCTCTTCCTGCACCTCGATCTTGCGGATCTCCTTAGTTCTGATCTCCTCACAGATTGCTGCGATGAAGTCCTTCAGATCCTTCTGACCCTCGTCGCCTAAGAAGCGGCTTCTCACGGATACCTTGCCCTCAGCCTCTTCCTTCTCACCTACAACCAGCATGTACGGAACCTTTGCCAGTCTGGTCTCACGGATCTTGTAGCCGATCTTCTCGGATCTTGCATCCACGGTGCACAGGATACCGTTTGCCTTCAGCTCCTTCTCCACCTGACGTGCGTAGTCCATGTATTTGTCGGAAATCGGCAGTACACGAACCTGCTCCGGACACAGCCAGGTCGGGAACATGCCGGCATACTTCTCGATCAGCCATGCCAGGGTTCTCTCGTAGCAGCCGATGGAGGTTCTGTGGATGATGTACGGACGAACCTTGTCACCGTTCTGGTCAATGTAGTACATATCGAACTGCTCTGCCAGCAGGGCATCCCACTGAATGGTGATCATGGTGTCTTCCTTGCCGTACACGTTCTTCGCATTGATATCAACCTTCGGACCGTAGAATGCAGCCTCGCCCACATCCTCAACAAACGGAATCTCCAGCTCGGTCAGCACGTCGCGGATGTGCTGCTCGGTCTGGTTCCATACCTCCGGCTCACCGATGTACTTCTTGGTGTCGGTCGGATCCCACTTGGACAGATGATAGGTCACATCATCCTGCACACCCAGGGTGGTCAGACACTTCTTCGCCAGTGCCAGACAGTTCTTGAACTCCTCTACCATCTGGTCCGGGCGGACAATCAGGTGTCCCTCGGAAATGGTGAACTGACGCACACGGGTCAGACCGTGCATCTCGCCGGAATCCTCATTACGGAACAGGGTGGAAGTCTCGCCGTAGCGGATCGGCAGATCCCGGTAGGACTTCTGACTTGCTTTGTATACATAATACTGGAACGGGCAGGTCATAGGACGCAGTGCAAATACCTCTTTGTCCTTCTCCTCGTCGCCCAGCACGAACATGCCATCCTTGTAGTGATCCCAGTGACCGGAGATCTTGTACAGATCGCTCTTTGCCATCAGCGGAGTCTTGGTGCGGACATAGCCCCAGTTGTTGTCCTCCTCATCCTCGATCCATCTCTGCAGAGTCTGGATGATCTTGGTGCCCTTCGGCATTAAGAGCGGCAGTCCCTGACCGATCACGTCAACGGTGGTAAACAGCTCCATCTCACGTCCCAGCTTGTTGTGGTCACGCTTCTTGATGTCCTCTAAATGCTGCAGGTAATCATTTAACTCTTCCTTGGTTGCAAATGCGCTGCCGTAGATTCTCTGCAGCATTGCCTTGTTGGAATCACCTCTCCAGTAAGCGCCGGAGGAAGAAGTCAGCTTAAATGCCTTGATGCCCTTGGTGCTCATCAGGTGCGGGCCTGCGCACAGGTCCACGAACTCGCCCTGCTTATAGAAGGAGATCTCTGCATCCTCCGGCAGGTCTTCAATCAGCTCCACCTTGAACGGCTCGCCCTTCTCCTCCATGAACTTGATTGCCTCTGCTCTCGGCAGGGTGAACTTCTCCAGCTTCTCACCCTTCTTGATGATCTTCTTCATCTCTTTCTCGATGTTGTCCAGGTCCTCTCTGGAAAATGGCTCCGCATCGAAATCATAGTAGTAGCCAGTATCGATAGCCGGTCCGATGGTCAGCTTTGCATTCGGGTACAGGTTCTTCACTGCCTCTGCCAGCACGTGGGAGCAGGTATGACGAAGGACTCTTAAGCCCGCCTCGTCCTTAGCCGTCAGAATGTTCAGCTCGCAGTCGCTGTCCACTACGGTGCGCAGGTCCACTACCTCACCGTTCACCTCACCGGCGCAGGCTGCCCTTGCCAGTCCTTCGCTGATGTCAAATGCAATGTCAATCACAGATTTGCTCTCTGCATACTCCTTCACGGAGCCGTCTTTCAACGTAATCTTCATGTTGATTTCCTCCTTTTCCTGCTGCAGCCGCTTTATGGTCCACAGCTGCGCTTCCTTTGCCGACTGTCCGGGGACGGCGATCCGCTTTCGCAATCAGGAAACGCGTCACCGGCGCGTTTTCTGATATGCATGGCATCAAAAAGTCCCTGAACAGTCTGAATCTCTCTCAAACTGTTCAGGGACGATAAGCTCTTACCGTGGTTCCACCCTTCTTGTATCACAGCGGTCTCCCGCATTCATACCACTTCATTCCTGACGATAACGGTGTCGACCGGGCTGTATTAAAGCCGCTCCAGGGTGGTCTTCCGAAGTTCTCCCCACAAGGCGCTCGCACCGGTATGCGTCTCTCTCTGGATGGGTCCCGCAACGTACTCTTCCTGTCTTCGCGTTGACGATATGCTGTATGTCACATCTGCTTTTCAGTATATCACCAATCGGCAGGTTGTCAAGTATCTAAAAACAGGTTATTTTCGTTCCACCGCAAAAAATTCTCTGGTGGCTTTTCGCACCTTCGGCCACAGCACCAGCATGGCAATCAGGTTCGGGATGGTCAAAAGTCCCAGTGCAATATCCTGAATGGTCCACACCAGCTCGATCTCCGCCAGCGCACCGATGATGCAGAAACAGGGAAATACATATTTGAACTTCTCCGCCGCCGACCGGTTGAACAGATAGTTCAGTCCCACGAAGCCGAAGTACCACTGGCTCATCAGCGTGGTGGTGGAAAACAGCAGCAGGCTCAGGGCAACCACATAGCGAAGAGGCTCCCACACTGTGGAAAATGCGTGAATCATCAGCACATTGCCCGGCAAACCGGAATCCAGCACGCCGGTGACTCCCAGCACCAGACCGGTGATGGTGCACAGCACAAAGGTATCCAGAAATACCTCCGTCACACCGGTAATGCCCTGCTCCACCGGATGATTGACCGATGCCGCCGAGTGGATGACCGGTGCCGAGCCCTCTCCCGCCTCATTGGAGTAGAGCCCACGGGCTACGCCACGCTGCATGGCGATAATCATGCTTCCCGCCGCACCGCCTGCCATGGCGCGAAGTCCAAATGCTCCGGCGAAGATATCTGCCAGCACTCCCGGCACCTTGCCGATATTGACCAGAATGATCAGCAGACCGCCGATCACATAGACACATGCCATCGCCGGAACCAGCCGCTGTGCCACGTGAGCCAGACGGGTCAGACCGCCCAGCGTGATGACGAAGATCAGCACCACCAGTGCCACTCCCGTCACCAGCACCGGCACACCGAAGTTCTCCTTCATCACGCCGCTGATGGTGTTGGACTGGATAAAGTTGCCGCCGATGATCTGGGTCACCATGAAGCAGGCACAAAGCGCCGCCAGCCAGGGTGCATGAAGCCCCTTCTTAATATAGTACATGGGACCGCCCACATAAGCGCCGGACTCGTCCTTCTCCCGGTACAGCATACCCAGAATGATCTCGCCGTACTTGGTCGCCATGCCCACAAAGGCAGCCACCCACATCCAGAAGATCGCACCCAGACCGCCAGCCAGCACCGCTGTGGACACGCCCACGATGTTGCCGCTGCCCACACAGGAGGCAACGGCGGTACAGAGAGCCTGGAAGGAGGAGATGGTGCCGGACTCCTTCGAGTCACCGCCCCGGGCGCGGATTGGCTCCCACAGGGTCTTTTTCAGAATATACCCGAAATGCCGGATCTGAATCCCTCCCGTGATCGTCGTATACAGTATGCCCACTCCCAGCAGCACATACAGCAGCCAGTTGCCCCAGAGCCAGTTGTCAAATGTGGTTAATATCTGCTGTAGTCGTTCCATCCCCGTTCTCTCCTTCTCTGTCTCCGTTCCTTTATCCTGTATTTACATCCGGCATCACGCCGTTTAAGTCTTACTTTCCTTCATACTCCCTGCAAAGCTTCTTCGTGTACTCTGCGCTCTCTCTTGCGCCGTCCATCTGCTTTTTCAGCAGCTCCTCCAGCAGCTCCTCAGAAATCTCCTGGGGATAGTAATACTGGTTCGGCTTCATGACGCTCTCATCGTACAGCGGCGGTTCCACCTTAAAGCAGCCCTCGCCCACGGCATTGACGCCGCCGGCACCCGGGGTCCGCTTGAACTGCGCACAGTACGGATAGCACATCTCCACATTGATGCGGGTCAGCTCGGACTTGTCCAGCACAATATCCAGACAGCGCTTTAAGTCGATATTGCCCTGACCTGCCGGAATTCCGCAGACTACATACTCGTACTCGTCATCCGGACACGGAATCACAATATGATCCTTGAAATGGGTGGTTACCGTATACGGCGCCATCAGCTCTGCTGCCTGCTCCGGCTCCTCCCATGCCATCATGGAGTTGCCGAAGTCATAGTGCAGACCGATCCACGGAGAATCGACAGCCTTCACTACATTCACAAGCTCCTCTGCTGTCTCATACTCGTGATTCTCCAGACCCAGTTTGATACGGTGCTTTTTGAGGACCGGAACGATTTTCTTCAGCTCCTCCACCGCGTCGTCGAAGACTGCCGGGTCAAAGTCAAGACGTACCTTGCCCAGATCGTATTTGCCCTCGCCGCCGGTCTTGCGGTCCTCCTTTGCATTCAGGGTGATCGGGATGTAGGTGCGGATAATGTCCGCCCCCACAGCCTCTGCCGTCTCGATGATCTTCACCAGATGGTCATACTGGATCCCCTTGGTTGCAAATTCCACATACATGTTGTACTTGTCAAGCAGTGCCCGCACCTTCTTCAGATGCTCCGGATCATTGCTCTCCAGGGTACCCCACTCCGGGTCCAGATTGTAGTCTTTGATCAGGTTGATCATCACTCCATCCAGCCCAAACTCGTGTGCCTTCTCAATAAATCCGAAAATGTCCATCCGCTTATTCTGAAACCACAGATGCAGGCTTTCCGTATCAAGTCCAATCTTAATCATAGTTCTCTCCTCCAAAATCTATCCATCACAATATCAGTTTCTGCTGCAAATCCTGTTACGATTGATTCTCTATTCTCATGCGTCCTTTTGATGTTTTTTGATTCTGTGAATCAGGAAGGTGGATACCCCCAGTCCTACCACAGCCCAGCCAATCATCACGCAGAATACGATGCGGAAGCCGGTCATGCCCGGGAAGCGATCCAGGAAGCTGCCGTACATCACATAAGCAAATGCGTTCGGCAGGTAAATAATCAGAGATGCAAGGCTCATTGCCGCGCCGGTGATCTCAGCCGGTACCTTTACCTCATCCATAGGTGCGAAGAATACGGCACGCATGGTAAATACGATTGCGCCAAATCCCAGGGTGCAGGCTGCGCCCAGTACCCAGTTGCCGCTCTGACCCAGAGCCTCGTGAGGTACCATCAGAAATGCTGCCATTGCAATGATACATACTAAAAATCCAACACGAATGTGCTTTGCGGAGGACTTATGTACTTTATCAGACATGAATCCGCCGATCGGTCCGCCTACCATCTTCAGACCATACTGGTTGATGATACCATACATACCTACTGCGGTTGCCGGAAGCAGGTAGATCTGATTCAGGAACGGGATGAAGTAGGTCAGACCACAGTAAATGCAGTATACAACGAAGCCGTTCAGGGATACTGCCCAGATATCAACACTCTTGATTGCCTGCATCATGCCGCCGAAGGCTGCCTGTGCTTTGTTGACTTCCTTGCCGTTCTCATCTACACGCTTCTCATCATTCGGTACAAAGATCAGGCACAGAACGCCTGCTGCTGCGGTCACTGCAGACAGGAATAACAGACCGCCCCTCAGTGCTGCTGCACCCTCGCCCATCGCACGGAACACTGCCAGTGCGCTGGATGCTATGATTACGTCTACGATACCACGGCCCATCTCCAGGAAGCCGAACATACGTCCCTGGGTCTTCTCATCGCCCAGCAGCCGGATTGCCTTTAACAGTACCGGCCAGTAGGTAACCTCACCCAGAATTGCCATCACGCCAAAGGCTCCAAGGAAACCCCAGTAACCCGGGAAGGTGGAAAGGTACACGCCCACCGCGCCAAGTCCGATCAGCGAACCGCCGATCATATACTTCTTACTGAACATATCACAAATGTAAATTCCCAGAATCAGTCCGATGGTCTGTACGATTCCGTAAGCACTCAGTGCTCCGCCGATCTGTGTGTTGGTCAGTCCCATGAACTGCTGCATCGGTACATAGAACATGTCCTTCATGGAAGAAAGCTTAAATGCGATTCCTCCGGAAAACGTCAGGATGCAGAATACCAGCCAGCGGTTCGGTGCCGCTTTCATTGCCTTTGCTTTCATTTCACTACTCATGCTTTTATTCTCCTCTCATTATACGCCATCTGCGATTTAGCCGCAAGTGACTGTGTTTGTATCTCATGGCAACAGTATATCTGGTTTTTCTTGCGTTTGCAAGTACAAATCCAACTTTTCACAGATTTTCGCCATCTTATCCAATTTTATAGTTGCGTTTTTGTGTGTTTTGCCGATATATTTTTGTGTTTTGTTGGGATATAATGAGTGTAACGAAAACTGTATCTTTACTTTTCACAATTTTAACCAGAATTTGACTTCCACAAATACAGAATCTGCGTTATAATAGAGTCTGCGTTATGATATAATCTGTGTAATGATAAATTCAGTATTGCAATCGATTCTGCATGGTGATCAGGTTAAGATACAGACTCAGTCTTTGGGATATGAAAGGAGAATCATCTATGCTGGCTCAACAGCGCCATACACTGATATTAGAACAGTTAAACAGAAACGGAACCGTACATACTGCCGATCTGGTTCGCCAGATGAAGGTTTCCTCCGAGACGATCCGCAAGGACCTGGACTACTTAGAGCAGGAGGGACGGCTGGTCCGCGTCCACGGCGGTGCCATGCCCTTAAACGGAGAGCGGGAAGCAGAATCCGCACCGGAGTACATCTCCTTCCAGACCCGCAACACCCAGCATATGGAACAAAAAGAAGCCATCACTCAGGCTGCCGCCTCCATGGTCCGGGAGCATCAGGTCATTGCCCTGGACTACGGAAGCACCAGCCAGCTGATGGCTATGGAATTAAAGAAACAGTTCAAGAGCCTTACGGTCATCACCAACTCCATTCAGAATGCCATGATTCTGGCAGAGTGCCCGGACTTCACCATCATTCTCACCGGCGGCATCCTGAACAAGGACGAATACACCCTGGTCAATGACTTTACACCGATTCTCGACCACCTGCACATCGACGTGCTGTTCATGACCGTCACCGGTGTGGATCCGGTCATCGGCTGCACCGACCTGCGCTTCAGCGAGGCCCGCATCCAGAACCAGATGCGCGAGAATGCCAGCCGCACCGTAGTGCTCGCCGACTCCAGCAAGTTCGGCAAAGCCAGTCTGGTAAAGATCTGCGCCCTCCGTGACGTAAGCGCTATCGTCACCGACCGCGGCATCTCCCCCGCCATGGAGCAGAAGATCCGCGGTATGGGGACGGAGCTGGTGGTGGTACCGTGAGCAGCTGCGTGAGCGGTGGTGCCGTGGGCGATGGTGCCGTAAGCAGTTGCGTTTGCAGTGATGCCGCAAGCGACTGTACCTGGTGCTGGTACTGTAAACGGCTGCGCTTGCGGCTGGCAGCACAATTTCTACAACTAAAAAAACGAAGCGGGAAGCAGCGCGGCAATGTGTCACGCTGCTTCCCGTTTTTGTTTTTTAGTTTACATAAAGCTATTTTGGACAATTTTCTTTGAAACCAAGCCGTTATTATCCAAAATCTCAGGATTTTTGGATAATTTTCAGGTGTTTCAGGTTGAAATTGTCCAAAACACATGCTTTTACGGTTTAAAACGCCCCCCTTGAAGCGTGGATTGGACAATTTTGTGAGAATTTTCCTATAATTGTCCAAACTTCACCATTACATAAAGCGTATACCGCCCCAGCGCCAGGGAGCGTCAAGGCAGCCAAGTCAGACCGTCTTATTCACCACACTACTTACTTGCAGCATATCGCTCTTACAGCGCACCGCTCTTACAAGCATATCCCTCTTACAGCACATCTGAAAAATGTGGTCGCAGCCGCTTGAACGCCTTCAGTCCCAGCAGCCCGATCACCACGGTCACCGCCCAGAAGTAGAGTCCCAGCTTCGGTCTCTCCCAGAACCAGTTGCCGGTCAGCATGCTGTCCCGGTATCCGGCAACCACATAGTAGAAGGGATTCAGCTTCAGCAGCGGAATCGCCCAGGGTGCCCGGCTCTCGAACATGCTCTCGTGGTACATGATTGGGGTCAGCCACATGCCGAACTGCAGCACGATGCTGACGATCTGCGCCATATCCTTGAAAAATACGTTGACAGCTGCTGTCAGATAGCCAAAGCCCAGCGCCAGCATGGATGCGGCGAAGGTGTAGTACAGAATCTGCACCCAGGTCACCAGCGGCATCCGCCCGTACAGCAGAAATGCAATCAGCATGATCAGTACGAAGAAGCCATGTACCAGCAGGCAGGAGATCAGCTTGATAATCGGCAGAATCTCCACCTGAAACACCACCTTCTTCACCAGATAGCTGTACTCCTGCAGACAGTTGGTCACACAGTTAAGCGCCTCACTGTAGAAGAACCAGGGCACAATACCCGGAATCAGCCACAGCACGTAGGGCACATCCGGCACCGGCGGCACACTCTTAAATCCCACCTGGAAGATGAAAAAGTAGATCAGCACCGTCACCATAGGCTGCACGAACATCCACACAATCCCGAAGTAGGAGCCCACGAACCGCTTCTTAAAGTCCGCCTTTGACAGATCCCAGATCAGCTTTCGTTTGCTGACGATCTCCCTCAGCAGCGAAATCAAATAGGTCATAATATTCTTATTCCTCTCCTGTTCAGAACTTGAAGGTATCCTTCAGTCCGCTCCACTTCTGATCCTTCTCGGAAATGATCAGATTCACGCCTTCCTGCAGCGGCCACTCCACACCGATCTCCGGATCGTTCCATGCCAGTCCGCCCTCATCCCCCGGATGATAGAAGTCCGTGCACTTGTAGGCAAATTCCGCCTCGTCAGACAGCACCAGGAAGCCATGGGCAAATCCCTCCGGAATGTAGAACTGCTTCTTGTTCTCCGCCGTCAGCTCCACGCCGAACCACTTGCCGTAGGTTTTGGAATTGGCACGCAGATCCACCGCCACATCGAACACAGAACCGCGGATGGCACGCACCAGCTTGCCCTGCGGGAACTGCTTCTGGAAGTGCAGACCACGCAGCACGCCTCTCACAGACATGGACTGGTTGTCCTGCACAAATACCATATTAAGACCGGCTTCCTTAAAGTCGTTCTGATTGTAGGTCTCCACAAAGTAGCCGCGCTCATCTTTGAATACGGTCGGCTCGATCACATATAATCCTTCTATGTCGCAAGGAGTCACTTTAATTTTTCCCATTGCTCTCGTTCCTTTCTCTCTCGCCCTGTGGTTTGATAAAGGGCATAATCATATACATGATACTACGGCTCCTGGTATTTGTCAAAATGAAAAGGGAAAGTTATATACGCACGCGAGCGGCTTCTGCCTCCCAGTGAACAATCTCCGCTTTCAAACGGGGGATTTCAGTATCTAAGCGATTCAGTTCTGACTTCAAACGAGTGATTTCAGTATCTAAACAGCTCCGTTCTGATTCCAAACGAGCAATCTCTGAATCTTGCCATGCGTCTCTCGCTTGTAGGCAAACGCCTTTTTCATCATGACAGGAAGATGCTTCTTTCTGACTAAGTTTTCTTTTCTCATAACAAACAAGCAATGCCTCCAGGCAAGCATCTTCTTCATCATAACAAGCATTTAATGCGTCCTGGCAAGCACCTTTTTCTTCAAAGCAAACATACAATGCGTCCTGACAGGCACCTTGTTTCTTCATAAACTCAAGTTTTTTGCGCATCTCTTCAAGCATATATAGTTCTGTATTCCGGTCCAGCTCTGCTAACATCTTTGAATACATTTCTATCCCCCTCTCCGCATTCATGCACAATTCGTAAGCATCCAGATACATGGCTTCAAACTTCGGATTCTACTTCTACTCTTTCTTTTGAGCTTGTAATTCACGTTCCATCTGAAGCAGCCGCTGCTCGTACATGGCAATTTTTTTCATGCTCTGGCTAAGCTGTTCATCCTTCTGCTCAAGCAGCTCGTCTTTCTGGTTAATCTCATCCTGCATCTCGTCCATCATATACCGCACCGTATTCCGGTCCAGCTCTGCCAACTCCTTTGAATACATCTCCACCACCCTCTCTATATTCATGCACATCTCATAAACATCAAAATACATGGCTTCAAACTTCGGATCCCACTTTACCAACTCCAGAATCCGCTCCGGATCATCAAAGCTTAAGAATGACAGCCATGCCTCCAGCTCTGTACTGATACTTTTATTGTCCATATTCTGTTTGAAAATGTCAAGGGCTATAAACAAATATTCCTGAAGAAGATTGATCTCCAGACCGCTGTCTGATTTCTGTTTGAAGTAATGCATATAAATATCTGGAAAGTCTTGAAATTCTTCCGTAGATTTCTCGAAAAACACGATGGTATAGACCTTCTTGATAGACCGATAGTTGAATACTTTTCCCTTCTGTCCACGGACCCGCTTATACTGCCGCAGCAGATGATCCGCACTGTAGCAGGCACTGCGCTCACCAGGAAATCTATATCCGATTTTCTGAATCTCCACATTGGCAAGGCTTCCGTCCTCCAGTTCCACCAGAATGTCGGTATACAAAAGCGACGACTCCTCCCCCAGCCGTACCGTATCATTGGGCAGCACCGTCTGTACTCTCACCTTCTTTTTCAAAAGCAGCGAAAGCAGCTGTTCCAATCGCTCCGGCGTTGTCTCCGGATTGAAAATCTCCTTGAAAAAGCCATCATAGACCACCTTGACGCCTCGCACGCCGGAACAGAAATCAAGAAACTCCTCCTGCCGCTTCTCCTCCCACGTCCGAAACTGCGCTTCCAGCTCCGGTCTGGCCGCAATCATACTTCGGACAGCCCTTCTCGTCTGAATCATGGGAAAATGCTGTGCCAGCTGGCTCCTCACACTTTTCTCTTCCGTCAATAACCCCTCTGTAAACTCCTGCATCCCGGTCTCGTTTTCGTACATACGCAGACTCCTCCTTATGTAGATTAAAATGATTGTGATTACCAGTGACTTACTGTCCAGACTTTAAATGCCCTGAACATGACTGGAAACCGAATGCCTTTCGGCAATAGTGAAAAAAATGAATATCAGATTCCACGGGGCAGAATACCCTGTGAAAAAGATGGTTTTATCATAGCACACACTGTTATAATATACAACAGCCTTATTGCATTATCGGCTGTTGCATTCCCCCCGATCCCGGAACTGCTTCCCTTATCGCTTCCGGCGATCCCACTCTGTATTTTTATAAAATGAACTCTTATCCTCCAGCATTTTTTGTTCCGACTGCCTTACCATTTCTTCCATATCGGAAACAGGCTCACACCGATACTCTACTCCGACAGCAACATGATAACCCGCCTGCCTGACTGCTGTCTTAAATAAATCCAGGTGCATTAAAATCTCCTGTTCTTTTTTATTCGTCCCGCAAACCAGGAACTCATCCCCGCCCATGCGATATACATCATCCTGACAGAACGCCGCTTTCAACTCATGTGCAATAAAAACCAGCATGGCATCTCCCGCCGCATGACCTTTCCTGTTGTTCAGTTCGTGCAGGCCGTTTACATCCACGTAAACGCAAAATACATCTGCTGCATGCAGACCGATATGCTTCTCTCTGTCAGTTTCAAAGCAATTTCGATTTTTCAAGCCGGTCATGGTGTCCATGTTTGCCATTTTGGAAATAATCTCTTCATTTCGATAGGACTCCAGCTTCACCCGCATCATATAGGAGCTTACAATCATACTGATGGCTCCATAAATACAGGCATTGATCAGATCGTTCGACCAGATATCGCGGGGTTTGTTCAAAAATACAAATGGAATAAATATTGCATCTGCGCAAAGAATCAACAGTATCACACGCAGCGGCCGGTCCACAAAAAGCAGCGGTACTGTCAGAAGCAGTGCCACGAACGTACCGGCAGCGCTGGTTGGACTGGTCACAACACCAAGGGCAATTCCAAAGCCCAGCAGGGCAGCCTCAAATAAATAGACAAGCGGCAGTACGGTTCCCTTTCTGGTTCTTGCGATGACCCGGATGATAATCACAAAAACGGCAGCTGTAGCATATGCAGCCAAATTCCCACGGGACAATGCATTCACCGGGCTGATTAGAATCATCACACACAGAAAAAACAATGCAATTGCAGTAAAAATCTGCAGATTCTTACGGTTTTCTGTTTCAATCCGCTCCGTTAATTCTGCATATTCGGATTCTCCCAGACATGCAGACATCAGATATTGTTTCATCCTTGCAAAAAAAATCGCCTGTCACTGTATACACCTTCTTTGATTCTGTTTTTGTAACTGTTCGTACCTTCCCAGTCACCAGTTTTCTTTTCTGCGGGTTTTCTCACGGCAACCGACACACACCATTCCTGCCAGGCAGATCAGACCTGCAATTGGGGTCAGGGATATCAGCAGCGGCTGCCCGGTCTTCGGGGATACTCCCTGCTGCCTTCCATAGCGCTGCTCGAGTGCTGCCGCCGTATTTCCGTCAGAAACAACCGCAATCAGTCCCGCATGAGGCAGGCTGGCAAGCGCAATTTCATCCCCGGTGATCGTCTCGATTATGGTCCATTCTCCACGTTCTTCCTCATACAGCAGCACATACACCACCGAATCGGAAGAGACTCCCGTAACCTTCAGCGTTACGTCAATCGGATACTGTACCTGGCTCTCATCCCCGTCCACAGCCACATAGAGAATATCCAGCACCTGCAGTTCTTTCCCTTTTTCAGCGCCGAAAACATTTTCCTTCCCATGCTCATCCCGCATCTCATCGATGGCATCCAGTTCCTTCTCTTCCAGTCTTCCCTCCTGCTCTGCGCTGGAAACCGGAATCGTCACAATATTCACGTCCTTTCCCGCACTGTCCTTTCCATTTTCCGCACCTGTCACGATTCCTGACACAGTCGGGCTCGGCAGGGCGTATGCCGGACCTGCCTGTGCCGCAGCCATCCCTGCCGCTGCCAGAATCGCAGCGATCTTTCTGAATCTGTACCTCTTTTTTTCATTTCCGCTCATGGCTGATTCCCTTCTTTCTCATAAAACATATGCAGCAAAAGCTGTCTGAACCCTTCCTCATCTGCATAGAACTCATCGTACTCCTCACCCGCCGTCACCGCTCCGGGCACAACCTGGATCTGTTCGAAATCCACCTGATACTCTGTCAGCGACTCAAACTGGGACAGCTTCATATCCGTCACGGTATAGGGCGCCATTCGCTCCAGCAGCTTCTGCACGGAACCGTCCTCCCTCCGCAGATACTTCTGAATCGACCGAAAAAGCGCCGGAAGGTATTGCCGCTGCCGCTCCATTCGTTCCAGACTGCTCCCCGTCACAGTCGTATCCCGATAGCGGACAAACCGTTCCGCCTGTTCTCCGTCCAGACATATCCTTTGCCCTTCCTCAAATGCTTCATCAATTCCCGTATAATCCCGTGAAAACTCCAGTGTCACACCCCCAACCTCATCATTGAGCGCCGGAAGTCCCGCAATATTCACTGACAGATAGTCGTCCACCGGGATTCCGTACAGGATTCTCGACACGCAGGCCGTCATCGCCAGACTGCTGCTCTTCTCCCCGCTGCCATAGGCATACTGGGTGGCAACCGGAGCCGTCACCGTCGTGAAATACTGCCCCGCAGCATCATATAGCTCCACATCGGTCATCAGACTTCGCGGAATCTGAAGCAGCCGCCCGGTCCTCTTTCTCCGGTCCAAAGAAAGCACCATGATAAAATCCGCCTGCCCCGCATACCCCGGAAGTTCCTGAATCGAAACCCGCTCGGATTTGTCAATTCCCGCAATCAAAATATTCCAAAGATACGGATTATACTGGTATTCCGACCACTGCTGTTCCTCCGGAATCAGCACCGCCACCACCAGCAGGCGCTGATTGTCATTGCCATTGCAGGTTGACAGGGTGATAATCCTGTCCTCCGCTGTCACCGGAACCGATGCATCCAGATAGGAAAAGAGGCTCCGCCTGTCTTCCAGTGAATCCATAAATGCCTGATACTGAAGTCTGTCATCAAACTGAAAGGATTCCAGAAGATGGCGGTTATCATAGGTCACCGCCGCAAACACCCGGTAGCGGAGCACTCTGTCCCTGGTATACAGGGTGATGTCCCGATGCGCCTTCATATAATCTGCATCCAGATATTTTTTCAGTCCTCCGAACATGGAGCCATCCGCCATATTGTGCCCGTAGAGCACGGTATTGTAATCTGAAAAATCCCTGGCATTTGCCCGCTCCGTATAAATCGATCCGGCAGCGCTCCTTCTGTGAAATGCGGTGTGCTTCAGATAATACCCGTCGTCTGCTGCGTGCTGCAGAACCGGATAGTCCACCTCCGTCCCCGGTATCTGAATCCATGCATAAATATCCGGGTTTTCCTGCTCCAGCACGGAAAAATCAATCGGAATCTCAGCCATCTCCGGCTGTTCGCTGCCGGGTGCACCATTCCCAGGCTGCCTGCTGCCAAATGCTCCACTCCCAGGCTGTCCGCCGCCTGACATTCCATCCCCGGGCTGTCCGCTGCCAGATGCTCCTGCCTCCGGCGGCATGGCAGAGAACGCAAAGATATCCCCGACCGCCTCGGGCTTCCCATATGCCCGGTCTGCCAAAGCCTGATACTGATTCCCGTCTCTCGCCGTCAGATATTGATATCCGGCCATCACAGCCACTGCCGACAGAAATCCGGCCGCAAAAAGAAGGTACGCTTTATTCATCCCTATGCCTCTTAAGCTCTCTGTCCTCCGGTATCACCACCAGCGTCTTAAGACCCAGATATTTCATGATATCTTCCTCCGACTTGATATTGCCGTTCAGGATAAACTGAATCACCACTATGGCCATCGCCGCCATAACGCCGGCTGCTCCGCCAATCAGCGTATTCTTCCGGATATCGGGCCCATATGGGACCAGTGCAGGCTCTGCCTTCTGCACAATGGTCGACGGGTCCGATTTCGTGATTGCAGCCATCTGCTCCACAATCTCCACCCCCGCTACATTGGCGATAATGCTCGCCTCCTCTGCATTTTCACTGACTACATTGACCTCCAGTATTCTGGTTGCCCGGTCATTGACCGAGAGCTTATCGTTGATCTGGCTTCTGGTATAGGTCAGCCCTCCACGCTCTTTCTGAATCCGCTCAATCGTACCGTCCAGTACCGGATTGCTCTTGGCAATAATCAGATAATCCTCCGCCAGCTTCTCACTGATCTGGATATCTGCCAGCGATGTGACACTGGTGGAGCTTGGCAGCACATAAATCAGCGTGGTAGACCTGTATGTTGGCGTGATCAGTCTGGTTGACACCAGAAATGCCGTCACAGCCAGCGCTGCCCCCAGCCCCACGATCATCCACCACTTTTTCTCCAGAAAGTAAAGCAATGCAAGCAAATCAATCTCAATCTCATCATCAAACGGTTCATTCATGATTGTCCACCTGTTCCAAATCCCTGTTTTCATTCACCCCGTAGCCGTATCCATAACCGTAGCCATATTTACGATATCCATATCCATATCGTCTGGTGTAGCTTTTGCGCTCCTTCATATTTACCTGATTCAGAACAACTCCCAGAATATTCTCATTGGCAGCCCGAAGCTGCTCAATGATCGCCTGCGCATCGGCACGAGAGGTATAATCATACCGCACCACCATCACCGAACCATCGCAGCATCTGGCTGCCACCGCGGCATCGATTACGCTTCCAAGAGGCGGTGTATCCACAATCACATAATCATAATTCGCTCTGCTCTCCTCAATCAGGCGACGGAACTTCTCGCTGCCCAAAAGCTCCGTGGCATTGCTGCAGTTCTTGCCCGGCGGCAGCACATAGACGCCTCTTTTCTCCATCGCACAGATGATGTCTGACAGCTCCTCCTTCCCGCTCAATACCTCACTGAGGCCCCGCTCCCTGCCTGACATTCCCAGACGCTTCATCAGCACAGACTTGCGCATGTCCGCATCGACCAGCAGCACGCTCTTCTCCGCCTCCGCAAAGGTACACGCCAGAAAATACGCTACCGTCGTCTTCCCGTCATCCGGCATACAGCTTGATACCATAATAACCCGATTCTCATCTCCCGACAGTTCGATATTGGTCCTCAGCGTGCGAAACAGTTCCTGCTCCTGCCGCCCCATATCAATCCTGCCTTTTCGCATCTTAATCCCCATAACTGTCCCCCTGTACAGCTGCTTCTTGTCCATTTCTTCTTTTATGCATTTGGTTACAAACTTGAATTTTAATATTATTCTATCAAATAGAGTGTATCAAAAGCGCATCAAAAAGTCCAGACCAAAATCACTCTGTCTGGACTTTTTGGTGCGTACCATGATTCAATTTTGTCTTACGTACCTGCCGCCGCTCATAACTTCCCGATAAATCCCGCATTGGTCATCTCTGCCCAGGAATACTGATTCATATATTCGCCGCGATACTGATTCACCGCCGCCGGTTCACAGTGCAGGAAGTCAAAATAGTCGCAGTCTACCAGATCCGGACGAATCGCCAGCTCATTGCTGCGGCGCATCAGGATATCCCCAGCACCGGCTTCCTCCAGGGTTTTCTTTAAGTCATGGATCAGATTACGAAGCTGATTCTTCTGAGACAGCGTAATCGGCTTATCCTCCCAGATGGCTGCAACCAGTTCTCCCATGGTGCAGGTTGCTCCTTTCCGGTCCACCAGATACGCCAGCAGCTCCTTGCTCTGGCTTCTGGCGAACTTGAGCGGTTCCCCGTCTGCGTACACCTCAAAGTTGCCAAAGCACCGGATCTGAAGCTTCCGGTTTCTTTTTAGGGTAATGGGATGGCGCAGGTTCTCAAGGGCCCGCTTCACATCCTCCTGCTCCACCGGCTTGCACAGGAATCCGCTGACATACAGCCGGTGCGCATCAAGGGCATATTCCGGGTGTCCCGTGACGAACACGATGTTCAGATCCCCCTGAATATCCTTCAGGCACTTTGCCAGCTCCAGACCATTCATTTTCGGCATCTCAATATCCAGAAATGCCACGTCCACGGAACCTGCCTGTACCAGCTCGATTGCTTTCTGAGCCGTCAGCACGCCTGTGTGGGTACCTGACGGGTCAATCTCCCGCAGTATCCTCAGCAGGGAATTGATCGCCAGCTGTTTATCATCTGCCACTATGATGTTCACAAGATAGCCCCTCCTTTGGAATCGTTATGACCGCAACAGTCCCTGTCTCCCCTGTCTGAAACGTCAGGCTGCCGCCGCACTGGGCAGACACACGTGCCCGCACATTCTGAATGCCAATATTCTTCCGGTCCTCCTGCTGCGCCGTGGTACTGTCAAATCCCCTTCCGTCATCCCGGACCGTCACTAAAAATGCCTCCGGCGTCTCTCTGGTACTCAGCGTCACCGTGCCGCCCTCCGACCGGGTGCCGATTCCATGGCGCACTGCATTTTCCACAATCGGCTGGATACTCAGTGCCGGAACGGAAAAATCCATCGCCTCCAGCTCATACACCATGTTCAGACTGCTTGCCGGGTCTGCCTGCTCCAGCATAACATAATGACGGATATGCTCCAGCTCCTGACGAAAGGGAATCAGATGCTCACTGCTCATCGCCTCCAGATTCCCCCTGAGATATTTGGAAAAGCTCCGCACCGTCTCCTCCGCCTTCGTCGGATTCTCCAGACAGAGTTCCTGAATGGCAAGCAGCGAATTGAAGATAAAATGCGGCTGAATCTGTCCGGTCAGAAGCCGGATACGGCTGTTGGAAAGCTCCAGCTCCTTTTCCATCAGCGCCTTCTCCTGCTCGTACTGAATCCGCAGGTAGAGACGCAGCAGCGAGATTGCCACCGCCGGATACAGAAGCATCAGCGTCGGATACCAGTTCTCCGTGATCACCGCCACAATCGGGCAGGCTGTGTAAATCAGAAACAGGGACAACGTCCTGGTGATAGACTCCTTCCGGTTCAGCAGCAGCGGCACAAGCAGCAGAAGCATCTGCACCAGCACAATATTATCCGGCAGCGTCCTCCAGGGTCCCCAGGTAAATGTATTCGTCTGATCAATGGTATAGAAAACCCCGGTCCAGATATTCCCAATGGTAAGCCCGATATTGCACAGACTGAGACCTCCAATGGCCACAGCCGCTGCCCGGCTGACTCCCGTAAGCCGGGACTTCCCGTTCACGCTCAGATAAACCGCCATCATAAATCCCGGATAGGCAATCGCACTGACAAAATACGTGGTAAAGTTGCCCAGAATCGACCACACCAGCGCCATCTTTCCCGGCTCTCCCGCAACAATCCACGCAATCAGATCCCCCAGGGTATTTACTCCATGAAGCACCAGCACCGTACAAAACAGCCAGTCCCTTCTGTTCTTCTTCCTCCTCAAAAGCACCGCAGCAATCAGTACACACAAAAGCAGTACCGTGAATATCTCGATTGTCCTGTTGATGGAATTTGTTTTTGCACGGAAAAAGGGAACCCCGCCACCCCATTTGCAGCAGGATTCCCTCATACTCTATAACCGCATACACACAATCGCAAATAACCGGAACCACACAAAACTCTGCCCGCAGCACATCAGGTACAGAATTGTCCGGCTGGGATCCTTCGTCAGCACCACCAGGTCATTTTTCCATGTCATCAAAAGAACCGGCAGAAACGGCAGAAAATACCGCCCCTGCACGCCGCTGATCGTTCTGGAACTGATCGGTGTCCAGGCAAGCAGCATGGACGCACAGGTAGCGCCTGCGCACAGCAGACACAGAAACCAGATCCACCACCGCTTTCCTCCGGTCAGCATCAGATTCTCCCCCGGTTTGCGAAGGGTCAGACCGATGAGTCCGAAGGTAAAAAACAGCAGAACAATATACGGCACATCCAGCACCAGATCCACATTGCCCAGATATGCCCCCAGCATGGTCAGGTGGTAAGTCTCAGCCTGCCAGATCAGGGTATTATAAAATATCTGCAGCGTCCGCACCGGCTGGTGAATCAGCAGCGCCATGGAAAATCCCGGCTCCTGCGCCCAGTCGATGAAGTTCTCCGTCTCCGTGGCGTAGGAAGCCACCGTCTGTCCGTTGATCACCACCATCACAATCGCCCATGCACCCAGCACACAGCCGGCAGCCAGCGCCCATTTGCCCCAGTTTCCGAACTTCTTCACCGGAATCAGCAGGCAGAGTCCCATGAATACCGTATACACCATCTTGCAGGGACCAACCGCAGCCATCAACACCGCCAGTATCAGAATATCCACCGGTCGCACCCGGTCCGCAGCGTATGCCAGATACAGACAATATGCGGTAAAATAAAAGATTCCCGCCATAATCAGCACATCGTAGGAATAGGAAGCTGACAGATGCACCACCATCGGCAGCAGCGTCACCCCGTACAGCACCTCTTTGCCAAAAGGCAGCTTTCGAAGCGCCAGATAGGTCATTCCCACAAACAGCAGCAGGTTGAAAAATCTTCCCAGAAAGAGAAGCCCCACACTGTTTAAGTCCAGAAGCCGCGCCAGAGTGATTCCCAGCGCCGGTGCCAGATAGGCCACCGGTGTGGTCACCACCGGATGATGGTTGGAGTAGGCAATGCCGTTGCCCACTCCGGTTGCTTCTGCCGTTCCTTCTTCTGTCGTTCCTACCGTTCCGGTCCGCGGCTCGTCCCAGGTAAGGCCCTTCTCGTGGAGGAGTCCGTATGTCTCCTCCGTCAGCATCTGTCCCAGCACCTTCGCATCTTCCGCACCCTCTGCATCCGTAGCCAGCGCACCGTCCGCCGTCACATAGGGCTTAAAATCCCGGCAGGAGTCCTCCGCGAACCAGTCCTCCTCCCGCACCGGCACCTTGCCGTCCTCACCGACAGCCGGAAGCCCCATGATCCGGTTGGAGAGCTGATAGGCACTGATGTAATGTCTCACCTCGTCCGGCGCAGAAAGTGCCGGCAGCACATACAGACTGAGCATGCCAAACAGCAGAGAAGATACCAGAAATACCTTCTCCACCGGACATCCCCGCCGAATCAGCACCCGCTCCTCACGTTTGCCTTCGCCGGCAGCCGTCTTTTCCGGTGCAGTCCCCCACCGTCTTCCGGACTTCGGTCCCCATAGCAGCATCCAGCCAAGCAGCACCGATCCGCCAATTCCAATGGCTGCCACCGCCAGATACCGCCCCAGCAGCCAGGTGTCGCCGCTTTCCAGCACCCCGGCGCGGGCATCCAGAAAGTGCATCCCCGCCAGTGCCGCCAGCACGACCGTCATTGCAAGCCACAGCTTCGGTCTAGCGTTCTTTGTTTTTATCTCGATCATCCGATTTAACCTCCCCGGATTCCATCTCATCTGACGCGGTCCGCTGTACTTCTTTCCCGGATTCCATCTCATCCAGCGCGATCCGCTGTACCAGCTCCCGCAGCTTTGCCTCCAGCTGGGAGATCCGCACGCTCATGGAGAACACCTTCACCAGCAGCAGGAAGATCACCAGCGTAAAGATAAAGTTCGACGGCGAGTAGGTTCCCACCAGATCCGACATCCAGTACGCCACCTTTGGGAACACGCTGAACAGAATCAGCACCAGAGAAAACAGCACCCAGAATATGGAATCCTCGATCTGTGCCTTGGACTTTCGAATCTTGTGCATGATCATCGCCGTGGTCAGAACCGAGGCAGCGATCAGGCTGAATCTAAGCATGATAGTCATTTACCGGTCCCTCCTTCGGAAATTCTGAATCAGCAGGATAGATAGCATCATCCGTATCATATATTTTGTGGCATTAACCGGAGTCAGGTAGCTGACGCCCGCCAGCCGCTCATCCATGGTCACCTGTACCTCCGCCACCTTCGCCCCATTCTTGATCAGATAAGACAGGGTGTCCGGCTCCGGTCCGTAGTTCATCCCCTGCGCAAATTCCCGGATCATCTGCCGGTCAAACATCCGCATGCCGGAAGTCGGGTCATGAATCAGCACCCCGGTAGTCATCCGCAATGCCATCTGAATCAGATTGCTGCCCAGCATCCGCATGGATTTCGGCTTCTTCTCCGTCAGGAACCGGGACGCGATGACAATATCGTAGCCCTCCTGAATCTTGTCCAGCATGGGCTGAATGTACTCCGGCCGGTGCTGTCCGTCTCCGTCGAACTGGATTGCATACTGGTAGCCATGCTGATAGGCATACTTAAGTCCCGTCTGAAATGCCCCCGCCAGTCCCAGATTCACCGGCAGGTCCACCATATGGTATCCCTTTCTTCTGCAAAGCTCCGCCGTGCCGTCCTTCGATCCGTCGTTGACCACCACATAATCAAACTGCGGATACTGCTCCGTCAGCACTCCGACCACCCGCTCAATATTCTTTTCCTCGTTATAAGCTGGTATTACAATCAATAAATTTGACATGTTTCTTCTCCGGTATTTTCTGTCTTTCCTGTCTCCGCCGACTGTCACTGCTTCTGCAACGTCTGGTCTTGCGCCGTCCTGTCACTGCTCCTGCAATGTCTGGTCTTGCGCCGTCCTGTCACTGCTCCTGTCTGTCCCAGTATGCCTGGTTCATGGTCAGCTTCCGCACTGCCGCCATCGGCAACAGGCGATAATGCCTGCCAAGCTGATACCCCAGATACTTAAATCCGCTCTGACATACCAGCTCCGGCAGCAGGTACCATTTGTTCTGACGCTTCAGATAAGCTGCCGTCTGCTTCACCATGCGGATGCCCTCGCTCTCGGACGAAACCGCCGCAAACACCTCCGGGTGCTCCGCCTGGGATACTGCCAGATCAAAGTTCCGGTGCAGCTGCTGCATGCAGCTATAATTGTGAGAATGAATCACTCTCGCATCTGCTGCATAGGCAATTCCATATCCCGCGTCAATCACATCCGCCGCGTACAGCATATCTTCATTGAAGATCGCGCTTTCCACAAATCCGTCCAGCCGGTTGTAGACTTCCATGTTGTAAGCCGCACAGACATTGGAACAGAAATACGTCTTGATGCCAAGACGCGGAAGATCTGCTTTTGTCTTCACAAAGCTCTGATCCGGATAGTTGAAGGAGCGGGTGTAGCGCTCGATCAGGCGACAGTTCTTGTCCGGAAGCTGTCGGGCATAGGCGGTAGCAATGGGATTCGTCGGTTTCTGGCTTCCGGGTGCTGCCTTCAGCTCGCCTTGCTTTGGGCTTCCGGGTGCCGCCTTCACATCACCGCCTTCCGGATACAATGCCTCCACCAGTCGCTGCACCAGATATTCGTCTGCGGGAACTGCGTCCTGGGTCATGCAGATGCAGACATCTGTCCGCACATACCTCATGCCCTGTTTCCTGGTTCCGCCGTGGTCGAACTCCGCCCGGGTCACGTGATGGACCTCCAGCCCCGGAATCCCTTCATATCCACCCTCGTTCCAGAGAGATTTTTCTGTATTCATCACAATAATCTGTCTCACCGGATGCGTCTGCCGCTGCAGCATCTGCAGCAGCCTGGAAAATTTCTTATCCGGCCGGTAAGTCGGTATCAGCACCGCCACTGTCTTCCCGCTCAGTTCCATGTTCTTCGCTCCTCACACTTTACACCCTGCCCATTGGACAAAACCTGAATTTCCGGTGGCACCGCCCGGTTCCAATCTCATTTTGGACAAGAACCGGCCATTTCAGGGAAAAATTGTCCAATCACAAGCTCATTTCTACCAGAAACTTGATTTTACACCTTGTTTTGGACAATTTTAGCCCGTTTAAGCCTATAATTGTCCAAAATTTCTGGATCTTTGGACAATAGAGAGGACTTTCACCTCAAAATTGTCCAAAACCAGCCATTACACCCCTGCTTTGACCATGCTGCCGCAGGAAATTGGACAATAAATCCGCATTTCTGCAATAATTGTCCAAAACACGCGGCACAGGAGTCCCGCCAGCGTCCGCCAGCGCAAGCTTCAAAGCATTCCGCCACCACCCGCCAGCGCAAGCTTCAAAGTATTCCACCAGCACCCGCCAGCGCAAGCTTCAAACTATTCCGCCAGCCGCTCAAATCTCCTCCCGCTTCGCCTTCCAGAATCCCCACGCCGTCATCACTCCAAAGCACACCGCCAGCAGCACCATCAGCAGCAGATAGGACGCCGCACCGCCCAAGATGCCGCCGGCCCGCACTGCCGCCGGCGAGATCACCGCCGCCGTAATGCACACCAGCACATATCCGCCAAAGATATGCCGCTGCCGCTTCATAATCACCAATGTATAGTAGAACAGATTCATCCAGGCATTGAACCCGCCGCCCAGAATGATCATCACCAGTGCCAGCCGACACTGAGAAAGTGCCTCCCGCAGATTGGAATACAGCAGGCTCAACACCGGAATGCCAAGCACCGCCGCGCCGCCCACCGCCAGCACCGTCAGTCCCAGAATCACGGCAAAGATTCTGACGATCACACCGGCAAACCTCTGATAATCCTTCCGCTCCCAGAAGTAGGAAAGCTTCGTGAGAAACGGACGGATGACAAAGCCCGCCACCAGATTGATGACGGAGGTCGGCATGAAGATCGCGCCGTACACCGCCATGGCGGCGTCATTCATATTGCCTTCTATGGCATATTTTGCCGCAGAAAAGATATAAAAATCCATAAATACGGACAGAAACAGCAACATACAGCTCCTGCTCAAGTCGATACAGTCTGATTTCTTCCAGGACCAGTCCACATTGTCCAGCCCGCCGATGATTGCCACATCAAACAGCAGCACGCCCAGCACCTGTGCCCCCACCGCCACGCCGCTGGCAAGCACCAGATTCTTCGTCACAAGCAGCGAGGTGATGAAGCAGCCCACCGACAAAATGGTGCGGAATGCATTGGACTTGCCGGTCAGATACAGTCTGCCGCTTCGCTGGAATTCCGCCTCGTAGGTGTCTGCAAACCCGTCGATGACCTTGTAGCACACCATCAGAAATACCACCCACGCCTTCTGTGGCGTGTAGCCGTTCCACAGCACATACCCGACACCGATTGCCAGCGCCCCGGCACTAGTCAGGGTGCGCAGCCGCAGATAATCCCCGAAGGTATACCGGTTCTCCACGTCCGTAATCTGAAACGGCCGCATGCCAAAGTAGGCAACCATAAACATCTGCTGTCCAAATGTGGTGAACGCAAATGTGAAAATACCGCCCTGCTCGTCCCCCACGATCTGCACCACCGCCATGGTCAGCACCATGGACGCAAAGGCGTAGAGGAAGCTGCCTGCCATGTTCCA
Organism: Eubacteriales bacterium; assembly: GCA_030536555.1. Taxonomy (GTDB): domain Bacteria; phylum Bacillota; class Clostridia; order Lachnospirales; family Lachnospiraceae; genus Brotaphodocola. The sequence continues at coordinate 161,457 of JAUNPU010000004.1, forward strand.
GATCATATTTTGCTTTTCCAGCGTCTTGGGATCATCATGTATGATCAAACGTCGTAATACTTCCATGTGTCTCGATTCCTGTCTGCTCCCGGATATAATCCAGAATTCTTCTATAATCTTCGATAAAGTCCACTTCCGCCCAGAACATGCCCGCAATATCCTTGACCGGAATCTCATGCTCGCCGCTGAGGGAGTAAATGGCGTCCTCCCACCATTTTCCATGGCACTGCTCATCAATCATCTCATTCAGCCGTGCAAGAAATCTCGGCAGAAATGCCGCGCTCAGATAAGCGATTCCCACATACTCACAGTTGCGCTCCTCTAGCGTCAGTTCCTTGCCGTACCGCTTCAGGATTCCATGCTCCGTGCCGAAGAAGTAATCCCCGTCCAGCACCCGATTGGAGTCGCCCAGCATATAAATATCGCCGTCCGCCACCTTCCGCTTCATAAAATCTAGGATTTCCTGGGACCAGAATACATCGCCGTTGGCAATAATCGTATCCTGCAGCGTCTCCCCTTCTCCGAACAGCCCCAGATTCTCCGCCATCCACAGGGAGCCGATGCTGTTGGTCACATCGTAAAACGGATTGTGTACGATATGCACCGGACAGCCCTCCAGCACCCGGATAATCTCCTTATAGCGGTATCCGACGATCACCGTCACCTCGATGCCATTTTCCAGCAGCATCTCCACGGTCTTTCGAATCAACGGTCTGCCGCCTACATCTAGGGTACATTTGGGAATATTGGGAATATTCTTGCTGATTCTGCTGCCCTTCCCGGCAGCCAGTAAAAATGCCCTCATGCGTCAACCTCCAAAAAAGCCTCCATAAACTGTTCCATATACATTTTCCCGCCGGTGGAAATTCGCAGATAATCCTTCAGAAGCGGTGCACCATAGGACTTCACCAGCACCTTCTTCTCCCGCTCCAGCCGTCCGGCAATCTCCCGCGCCGGTGCAGTCTTCGGCTTCACGAACAGAAAATTGCCTTCCTGCACCATGGTCTCATAGCCCTGGTCCTTCAGTGCCGCAAGCAGATAGTCCTTGCCTTCCCGTGCCTCCGCCTGCAGCTGTCCGATCAGCTCCGGCTGCTCCAGCAGCTTTTCCCCGAACTTCAGCGCCACCGTATTCACCTCAAAGCTTGGGCGCACATGCCGTACATACTCGATAATCTGCGGCGCAGCCACCATAAAGCCCATCCGGCAGCCGGCCAGAGACATCAGCTTGGAAAATGTCCGGAGAACCACAACATGCTCCTTCTCCGCCACCTTATTCAGGAAGGTATTGGGGTAAAAATAGTGATATGCCTCATCCACAATCACCAGTGCGCCAACCTGCGCCGCCTTCTCCGCAATCTGCTCAAACTCCTCGTCCGTGTACGGGCGACCGATGGGATTGTTGGGATTTAACAGCACCACAAGGTCCGTGTCCTCCTGAATCGCATCCAGAATCTTCCCCACCGGAATCTCAAAGTCTTCTCCCATTCCCACCGGACGATGGCGAAGCCCGAACACCTCCGCATAGATCCGGTACATTTCAAAGCTGGGGGCTACCGTCACCACCGCACTGCCCGGCTCCGCAAATACCTCGTAAAGGTAGCGGATTGCCATATCCGATCCATTGGTCAGGCAGAAATTGTCTTCTGTAAATCTGCCGCCTGCCGCATTCCCACCAGCAGATGCTTCCCGGCTCAGATACTCTGCCAGCAGCCTCTTCATCCGGCTCTCCTCCGGATACATGGCAAGATATTCCGGAGTCAGCTCCTTCTTCACCGCCTCCACAAACTCTGCAGGCAGACCGCCCGGGTTCTCATTCATATCAAGACGCAGATAGTCATAACGCCCCTGCTGTCCGCCGATTCTCACCAGCTCTTTGATACATGGTTTTATATACATGATTGTTTTACTCCTTATTCGCGCTGTGATGTACCTTCACCGAACTCCAGCCGGTACGGGTAATGGGTCTTGCGCTTCTCCACCGGCGGCAGCTTCATATACTCCCCGTACTGGTTCGTCAAAAGCTCTTCCATATTGTTGGCAAAGGGCAGCTCCAGATCCTCAAACGGCAGCTTCCGCAGAGGACACAGCTTCGTCTTGTCGATCACATTCCAGTAGGGACTGGTATCCGGCAGAAATGCCATCCGCCTGGTGTCCTTCCTCTCATACCGGCGGCATACCCTCTCGCAGCGTTTTCTTAAGAACGCCGGGGAAATATGAAGCAGCCGCATAGAATGATGGACCAGTCCGCAGACCGCCCAGATCAGCCTCGCCTTCCAGCCTGTCTGAAACAAAAATGGCTTCGGCATGCAGCGCAGCACCAGAAGCTTGCTCCAGAACCAGGCCTCCCAGGACTGAAGCTCGTAAGCCAGCTTATTGTCCGCCACATTGTCGAGAACATAAAGATCCAGAAATATACCGCAGGGACAATGCGCGTCCTTCAGAGCTTCCTCAATAAAAGCAGTGCCCTTCTTCATCAGGCGGGTGGTCATCATGGGAAACCGGCTGTCATACTCCGCATTCAGCGGAATATAGCGGTCATACAACTCCAGCTTCGCATATTTCAGGAACAGATTGAAGTCCTTTCGCGGCATTGCCACGTCAATGTCATCGTCCCATGGAATGAAGCCTCCATGACGCTTTGCGCCGATGCCGGTGCCGGCGATACCGAAGTAGGTCAGGCTGTGGCGGTCGCACAGGTCCATAAAATCTTTCAGGATATCCAGCTCAGTCTGCTGCAGACGCTTTAGAGTGGCTGGATCGTAAAATTTTGGCATATCTGTATCTCCGTTCTAAAACTCAAATATTGGATGGATAATGATTGTTGTTATGCAAGTTCCTGCTGTACGCGGGCAAGGGCAGAAGCAATCACTTTGTCCATGTCGTAATACTTGTACTCGCCGAGGCGTCCACCGAATATGATATGGGACTCGGTTGCGGCAAGGTCGGCGTACTGCTGGTACAGGGTCTGATTCTTTTCATTGTTCACCGGGTAGTAGGCTTCCATACCTTCCTGCCAGTCCGCGGGGTACTCTCTGGTGATGACAGTCTTGGGCTGAGTGCCGTATTCAAAGTGTTTGTGCTCGATGATACGGGTGTACGGGGTCTCACGGTCGGTGTAGTTGACTACGGCTACACCCTGGTGATTCTCCTCCTCCAGCACCTCGGTCTCGAATCTGAGACTGCGGTATTCCAGCTTGCCGAACTTATAGCTGTAGAAGGCGTCGATTGCACCGGTGTAGACCACCGTCTCGCCAAGTGCATCATAGTGTTCCCTGTTTTCCAGATAATCCACGCCGGTCTCAATGTCGCATCCCTCAAACAGCTTGTCAATGATCACGTTATAACCGCCAATCGGGATGCCCTGATATAAGTCATTGAAGTAGTTGTTGTCATAAGTAAAGCGCACCGGAAGACGCTTGATGATGAAGGCAGGAAGCTCCGTACAGTCGCGGCCCCACTGCTTCTCGGTGTAGCCCTTCACCAGCTTCTGGTAAATATCCGTTCCCACCAGGCTGATGGCCTGCTCCTCCAAGTTCTTCGGCTCGCCGGTGATGACACTCCTCTGCTCCTCAATGATTGCCTTTGCCTCCGCCGGCGTGCGGATTCCCCACATCTTGCTGAAGGTGTTCATGTTGAACGGCATATTGTACATCTCGCCCTTATAGTTGGCCACCGGGCTGTTGGTGTAGCGGTTGAACTCCGCCAGCCCATTGACATAATCCCACACCTTCCGGTCGCTGGTGTGGAAAATGTGCGCCCCGTAGCGATGCACATGAATGCCCTCCACATCCTCACAGTAGACATTTCCGCCGATGTGGTCACGCTTCTCCACCACCAGACAGGTTTTCCCCGCCTTTCTCGCCTCATGCGCCCAGACACCGGCGTAAAGCCCGCTTCCCACCAGTACATAATCATATTTTTTCATGCAAGTATCCTGCCCTTTTCTCGATCATTTTCTATCGTCTCTATTTGTAAAACTATCTACTACTATACTATACTTGCTGGCAAATGTAAACTTACGCAATTATGAAAAGAGGGTGGGGATGGTGCTGTTCATAGAGAAGGGAGTGCAAATAATGGCGAGGGGGACGCCATGAAGCAGACTGGCGGAAGCCGTCACTCCGGTTCGCTCATCGGAAGTTGCTAAGCGTCCATTCTGCCTGCGTAACTGCCGCGGGTAACTCGGGAATGTACCTGATGTACATTCCCTCAGACAGATACCCGCTAAAAATCCCGTCCTGTAAACGGGATTTTTACAGCTACTCCGTCAGCCTGAACGCCAACCAACTTCTCGATTCACTCACATGTCGTTCCTTGCTTCCACCAGCCTGCTTCATGGCTGTGCATTGGCATCATTATGTGCAAAACCTGCCGAAGCAGCAACATCTTTAACAAAGAAAAACCAAAACCGTAGCTGCTACAATTTATAACAGAGGAAGCAGAGTGCTTTTTATACTTTAGCTAGCTAATACGCAGCAGTGGGGCAGGGTGGGGGAGGGGGCGGGCGACATAGAGCGAGTTTCGCAACTGGTTAGGGGTCAGCATGCCGGAGCAGGTGTGAAATTCCCGTTTTCAGGACGGGAATTTCAGTGGGACCTGTTTGAGAAAATGTACATCAGGTACATTTTCGAGTTGTCCCACGGCACCTGCGCAGGCAGGATGAGCCCTTAGCAGTTGCCAACGCAGCGACCAGGAGCCGCCCTCTCCCCCACCCTGCCCCGCTGCGTACACTAGCCTAAAACACAAAAAAGCACCGCTCCCCCTCACGCCTCTACAGCCCCCAGGTGCGGTGCTTCCTCATCCATCCTTATACCTCAAACATCAAATCCCCATAACTCGGGAACGGCCACATATCCTTGTCCACGATCATCTCCAGGGCATCTGCCGGCTTGCGGAGTGCTTCCATGGCAGGAACCACCTTCTCGCGGTAAGCATGCGCACGTTCCTTGCCGTCGCTCATGCCGGCGCAGACATCTGCCAGATCGGTCAGCGCCGCCAGCGCCACCTTCATGTCGGACAGCAATGCGGAGGTCTCAACCAGCAGCTCCTGCTGCACGCTGGTGTCTGCCTCCGGGCAGGCATTCTTCACCGATGACAGAGAGTTGGCAAGCTGGGTGGTGTAGCGAATCACCGCCGGGATGATCTGCTTGCCAGCCATGTTGATCATGGTCTGCGCCTCGATGTTGATGACCTTGGAGTAAGCCTCGTACTCCACCTCGGCACGGGACAGCAGCTCCGACCGGGTAAATACGCCGAAGCCCTCGAACAGCTTCACCGCCTTGTCCGTGGTCAGTGCCGGAATCGCCTCCACCATACAGCTTAAGTTGGGAAGACCGCGCTTCTTCGCCTCCTCCACCCACGCCTGAGAGTAGCCGTTGCCGTTGAATATAATCCGCTTATGCTCCTGCAGCAGCCGCTTGATCAGGTCGTGAACCGCTGTGTCGAAGTCCTCCGCCTGCTCCAGTTCGTCTGCCGCCTCCTTGAACGCCTCCGCCACGATGGTATTCAGCACCACGTTGGGAGATGCCACGGAATCGGAGGAGCCTACCATACGGAACTCGAACTTGTTGTTGGTAAATGCCAGCGGTGAAGTACGGTTCCGGTCTGTAGCGTCAATATCCAGATCCGGCAGAGTTGCCACACCGGTCCGCAGGGTGCCGCCCCGCTTGGAGTGAGTCGCCTCACCGGTGCTGCACAGCTGATCGATCACGTCCTCCAACTGCTCGCCCAGGAATACGGAAATGATAGCCGGCGGCGCCTCATTGGCACCCAGGCGGTGATCATTGCCCACATCCGCAGCAGACTCCCGCAGCAGGTCCGCATGAACATCCACGGCCTTCAGGATACATGCCAGTACCAGCAGGAACTGAATGTTCTCATGAGGGGTATCGCCGGGGCTTAACAGATTCACGCCGTCATCGGAAACCAGAGACCAGTTGTTGTGCTTGCCGGAACCATTGACCCCTGCAAATGGCTTCTCGTGCAGCAGACAGGTCAGCCCGTGACGTCCTGCCACCTTCTTCAGGGTCTCCATCACCATCTGGTTGTGATCCACCGCCAGGTTCGCCTGGTCGTAGATGGGTGCCAGCTCGTGCTGAGCCGGAGCCGCCTCATTGTGCTGGGTCTTCGCCGTCACACCCAGGGTCCACAGCACCTCATTGACTTCCTTCATATAAGAGCCGATCCGCTCACGGATGGCACCGAAGTAGTGATCCTCCAGCTCCTGCCCCTTCGGCGGCATGGCACCGAACAGGGTGCGTCCCGCATAGATCAGATCCTTTCTCTGGAGATACTTTGCGCGGTCCACCAGGAAATACTCCTGCTCCGGTCCCACAGACGGACAGACCCGCTTTGCTCTGGTATTGCCAAACAGCCGCAGAATACGCAGGGACTGGTCATTGATCACCTGCATGGACCGCAGCAGCGGGGTCTTCTGATCCAGCGCCTCGCCCGTATAGGAGCAGAATGCCGTCGGGATGCAGAGGGTCACGCCGATGGCGTCCTCACGCAGAAATGCCGGTGATGTACAGTCCCACGCCGTATAACCCCGGGCCTCAAAGGTCGCCCGCAGTCCGCCGGACGGGAAGGAGGATGCATCCGACTCACCCTTGATCAGTTCCTTGCCGGAGAACTCCATCAGCACTCTGCCCTCGGAATCCGGAACCGAGATAAAGGAGTCATGCTTCTCTGCCGTCACTCCGGTCAGCGGCTGGAACCAGTGAGAATAATGGGTCGCACCATGCTCGATTGCCCACTCCTTCATAGCCTGCGCAACCACCTCTGCGATGGTCGGATCCAGCTCTGCCCCGTCCTCGATGGTCTTTTTTAACTTTTTAAATACACTTTTCGGCAGACGTTCCTTCATAACTGCCTCGTTAAAGACATTTTTGCCGAATATCTCAGCTACATTCACAGTCTCACTCATGACTATTCTTCCTCTCGTTGGTCTCAGATCACACTCGATTTTTACGAAATTCCACTGGTGCCCCGCTCTCTCGCTTTCCGGCACACAGTTTCTTACTCGTCTTATTATGGTAGGTTTTTCGCCATTCGTCAATAACTTTTTCTACTAATTTCGTTCTGATTTATTATTTCTTCTTATAAATGCAAAAACGATGGTGCTCTCACGTATTTGTGAAAGAACACCATCGTTCCAAGTCTTACATCATTCCTGCGGTCTGATTAGAATGCCTTGCCTACAGAACCGAACAGCTCCATCTTCTCTTTTACAGTTGCCTTGATAGCCTCTGCGCCCGGAGCCAGCAGCTTACGCGGGTCAAAGCCCTTGCCCTGCTGATCCTTGCCAGCCTCGATGTACTCACGGGTAGCAGCTGCGAAGGACAGCTGGCACTCGGTGTTCACGTTGATCTTCGCTACGCCTAAGTCGATGGCTTTCTTGATCATGTCAGCCGGAATACCGGTACCACCGTGCAGAACTAACGGCATAACGCCGGTCTTAGCCTGGATCTTGTCCAGAGTCTCAAAGCTTAAGCCCTGCCAGTTTGCCGGATACTTGCCGTGGATGTTGCCGATACCTGCTGCCAGGAAATCGATACCCAGATCTGCGATTGCCTTACACTCGTCCGGATCTGCGCACTCACCCATACCAACTACGCCGTCTTCCTCACCGCCGATGGAACCAACCTCAGCCTCGATGGACAGTCCCATAGCATGAGCAACCTTAACCAGCTCTTTGGTCTTCTCAATGTTCTCCTCGATCGGATAGTGAGAACCGTCGAACATGATGGAAGAGAAGCCAGCCTTGATACACTTGTAGCAGCCCTCGTAGGAGCCGTGATCCAGATGCAGAGCAACCGGAACGGTAATGTTCATCTCGTCGATCATGGCAGCTACCATAGCAGCAACGGTCTTGAAGCCGGTCATGTACTTTCCTGCGCCCTCAGACACACCCAGAATAACCGGGGACTGAAGCTCCTGAGCGGTAGCCAGGATTGCCTTGGTCCACTCTAAGTTGTTGATGTTGAACTGACCTACTGCGTAATGACCCTCTTTTGCCTTTTTCAGCATTTCTGTTGCAGATACTAACATAATACAAGCCTCCATTTCATGGTTTATGATGTAACGCCCTTTGCCGTTCCAGGTTCCCCTGACGGCAACTGTATCTATTATAATACATTTTTTCCATTTTGGGAAGAGAAAGTTTGTTTACTTTTTAACAAATGCAAAATTATCCGCAATTGCACCCGTTTTCCCCTCTTACAGTCCCAGAATCTCCGCCACCGTCGCCTCCATGGTCTCTGCCTGGCACTCTCTTCTGTGACGGATCTCTGCGTGACGGATCTCCTCCACCGCACCTGGAACCGGCACGCCGGATGCTGCGCAGAGCTCATCGACAATCACGAACTCATCCTTGCCGCTCTGGTCCCCGGAGATTGCCTCCATAACGCTGTGAGAGAACTTGTAGGGGCTTGCGGTGGAAGCGATCACTGTCGGGGTGGTATCGCCGGTCTCTGCCGCATATTTGCGGTATACGCTGGATGCCACGCCGGTGTGGGTATCAATGACATATCCGGTATCCTCGTACACCTTCCTGATCTCCGCCGCATTCTCTGCCTCCGTAGCGTAGCCGCCGATGAAATCCTTCATCACAGCCTTCATGTCCTCATTTACCGTGTAGGCGCCACTGGTTCCAAGCTCCTCCATCAGCTTCCGGTTGGCTGCCGCGTCGCAGCCGGTGCTTAAGTAGATCAGGCGCTCCAAGTTGCTGGAGATCAGAATATCCATGGACGGAGAGGTGGTCAGGATGAACTCTCGCTTCTTATCGTATGTACCGGTCTGGAAGAAGTCATACAGCACCTTGTTGTCGTTGGATGCACAGATCAGAGTCTTCACCGGAATCCCGATCTGCTTTGCAAAGTAAGCTGCCAGAATGTTGCCGAAGTTGCCCGTAGGCACGGTAATGTTGATCGGATCGCCATTCTGGATCTCGCCGTTCGCCACCAGCTTCGCATAAGCGTATACATAGTACACAATCTGCGGAACCAGGCGACCGATGTTGATGGAGTTGGCAGAGGACAGCTGGAATCCCTTTGCAGCCAGCTTCTCGCCAAATGCCCGGTCGCCGAAGATCTTCTTCACGCCGGTCTGGGCATCGTCAAAGTTGCCGTGGATTGCCACAACAGCCGTGTTGTCCCCCTTCTGGGTCACCATCTGCAGCTCCTGCACCTTGCTGACGCCGCCCTTCGGGTAGAACACGATGATCCGGGTACCCGGCACATCTGCAAATCCTGCCATGGCTGCCTTGCCCGTGTCGCCGGAGGTGGCAGTCAGGATCACGATCTCATTTTCCACATGGTTCTTCTTCGCTGCGGTAGTCATAAAATACGGCAGAATGGAAAGTGCCATATCCTTGAATGCGATGGTGCTGCCGTGGAACAGCTCCAAATAGTATGCGCCGTCTGCCTTCACAAGGGGAGCGATCTCCTCCGTATCGAACTTACTGTCGTAAGCATGGCTGATGCAGTACTTCAGCTCCTCCTCTGTGAAATCTGTCAGAAATAACTTCATCACCTCATAGGCAGTCTCCTGGTAGGTCATACCAGCCAGCTGCTCGATGGTCACATCCAGCTTCGGAATCATGTTCGGCATAAACAGACCGCCGTCCTCAGCCAGCCCCTTCAAAATCGCCTGGGAAGCAGTCAGGCCACTCTCCCCGCCTCTTGTACTCTGATAAGATAAATTCATAGGTATGGATTCCTTTCTGTTATTTACTTTAATCTGGTGAAGTATGGTTTTCGTAGATTGTAGCACACTTTAAAGGGCGGTGCAAGCCTGTTTCCACCGTGTTTTCCAGATGTTTTCCGGATATTTTCCAGAATCGGACCTCCAAAACATACTCCGCCTGCCGCCTCATACAAAAAGCCGCTGCCTCACAGCCCGTTCTCACAGGCTGCAAAAGCAGCAGCTTCTGAAATTCATTGATTCAATTACAGTCTTATGCAAAAATCGGCTTCAGAGCCTCAGCCAGCTCATCCTTCTGCGCCTGTGCCTCAGCCAGGTCCTTGCCCAGAGTGGTAAAGTATGCCTTGATCTTCGGCTCGGTACCGGACGGACGAACCACAACCGTAGCGCCGCCTTCCAGGCCATAGATCAGAACGTTGGCAGCCGGAAGTCCGGTCTCCTCAGACTTCATGTAGTCGGTAACCTTCTCTACCTTGTAGCCGGCGAACTCGGTCGGTACATTGTCGCGCAGTCCCTGCATGATGCCGGCCATCTTGTCCATACCGGTCAGGCCCGGGAACTCGAAGCTGTCCACCTTGTTCAGGTAACGGCCATACTCTGCGTAGATCTCTTCCATACGCTGCTTTAAGGAGCTTCCGATGCTGCGGTAGTAAGCAGCCATCTCACAGATCAGCATGGAACCGATCACAGCATCCTTATCACGTACATACGGGCCAGCCAGATAACCGTAGCTCTCCTCGAAACCGAAGATAAAGCGGTCAACCTCGCCTGCTGCCTCCAGACCTGCGATCTGATCGCCGATCCACTTGAATCCGGTCAGCACGTTACGCATCTCTACGCCGTAGTGGGCAGCGATTGCATCTGCCAGCGGAGTGGATACAATGGACTTCACCGCTACCGGCTTCTCCGGCATGGTGCCCTTCTCAATGCGGCCTGCACAGATATAGTCTAACAGCAGAGCACCCATCTCATTGCCGCTTACCAGCTCGTAGCTGCCATCCGGGCACTTCATAGCGATACCCACACGGTCTGCATCCGGGTCAGTAGCCAGCATCAGATCTGCGCCGGTCTCCTTTGCCAGATTCAGTCCCAGCTCCAGTGCAGCGAAGATCTCCGGGTTCGGATAGCTGCAGGTGGTGAAGTAGCCATTGGGGTACTCCTGCTCCGGAACGATGGTGATATCAGAGATACCGATATCATTTAAAATGGTGGTAACCGGAACAAGACCGGAACCGTTTAACGGGCTGTATACCAGCTTCAGACCTGCGGTCTTGCACAGACCCGGACGAACCTGGCGGGACTCGATGGCGTCATACAGAGCCTTCTTACAGTCATCGCCCACGAAACGAATCATGCCGTTCTCCACGCCCTCTGCGAAGGAAATGAACTTCGCACCGGTCAGCACGTCAGTCTTCTGAATCTCGTCGTATACGATTGCAGCTGCATCATCGGTCATCTGGCAGCCATCCGGGCCATATGCCTTGTAGCCGTTGTACTTCGCCGGGTTGTGGGAAGCGGTCACCATGATACCTGCGTTACAGTTGTAATATCTGGTAGCAAAGGACAGTGCCGGTACCGGCATCAGTGCATCATAGATGCGTACCTTAATGCCATTGGCAGCCAGTACACCTGCCGCGGTCTTGGCAAATACATCGCTCTTTAAGCGGCTGTCGTAGCTGATTGCCACGGTCTGATTGCCGCCCTGAGTCTTCACCCAGTTTGCCAGACCCTGAGTTGCCTGACGTACCACATAAATATTCATACGGTTCGTACCTGCGCCCAGCACCCCGCGCAGACCTGCTGTACCGAACTTTAATGCTACTGCAAAACGATCCTTGATCTCATCCTCATTGCCTTCAATCTTCGCCAGCTCCGGCTTTAAATCTGCATCTTCCAGATCCGCTGCAAGCCAGCGCTTATAATCATCCT
>JAUNPU010000023.1 GCA_030536555.1 Eubacteriales bacterium
TCTAATACATGAGATTGAAAAAGGCAACCATCAAACATAAGGTTAAGGAAGAACCCACTTTCTGCCATTTATTGTCCAAAATTTCAGGATTTTTGGACATGGAAAGCCATTTTCCCCTGTTTATTGTCCAAAACCGCCTGAAATCCCACGTAAAACGGTAGTATCAGCCCACTTTCGGCATGGGTTTGGACAATTATATGCCATTTCACCTGATAATTGTCCAATCGTGCACGCCTGCAGCCTGTAAAACGCCGGCATCCCACCTCACGCATCTTCTGCTGGGTCCGCAAACAAATATCAGCCCGTCACTTATCACACCTTCTGCAGCTTCGCAAAGGACGCAAACATCTTCTTCACGCCTACCCGGTCAAATTCCACGGTCACCTCAAAGTCCTTCGGGCCGTCCTGGATCTTGTGGACCGTCCCCTCTCCAAACTTGATATGGCGGACCCGGTCTCCTTCTTCATAATCCAGCGATACCGGTTTCGCCACCGTAAATGCCTTGCCGAATCCCGGTCTACCGCCCGAGCCGCCCGCTGCGCCAGCACCACCGACCGCTCCAAAGCCGCCTGTCAAGCCAAAACCGCCCGCTGTTCCAGCACCGCCCGCCGTACCAGCACCGCCCGCTGCTCCAAAACCGCCTGCTCCTCCAGCACCAGTTCCACCTGCCACGCCAAAACCGCCTGCCGCTCCATATCCGCCCGTCACTCCATACCCTGACCCGCTGCCAAACCGGCTGACCCCCAGCTTCTTCTGATTCTGGTTCCAGGGAAGATCCTGCCTGCTCATCTCATCCTTCGCCGCGCTGCGCCCCAGTCTCGGCTCCAGCCGCTTGGTCTCCAGAAGCTCCGGCGGAATCTCGTCCACGAACCGGCTGACCTTGGAATAGCGGGTCTCGCCGTTGACCATCCGCAGTCTGGCGGAGGTAATCACCAACCGCTCCTTGGCACGGGTGATGCCCACGTAGCAGAGCCGCCGTTCCTCCTCGATCTCCGTCCTGTCATCGGACATGATAGACATGCTGCTGGGGAACAGACCGTCCTCCAGTCCACTTAAGTACACCACCGGGAACTCCAGTCCCTTGGCACTGTGCAGCGTCATCAGCGTCACCCGGTTCTCCGAATCATCCATCCGGTCCACATCCGCCACCAGCGCCACTTCCTCCAGGAATTCATTTAAGTCCGGATGCTCGTGCTCCTCGCTGTAGTCCACCGCCTTGTTGATCAGCTCCTCGATATTCTCCAGGCGGGTCTGGGACTCCACCTCCCCTTCCGCTTCCAGCTCTTCCCGGTAGCCGGTCTCGTCCAGAACATCCTCAATCAGCTCCCGCAGGCTGTAGTCCTGATCCTCCAGCCGTGCGCGGAAGGATGCGATCTGCCCTACAAATACGGATATCTTCCCGGCTGCCTTTCCAAGCCCCGGCACCGCTGCCGCCCGGGCGCAGCCGTCATAAAAGCTCATGCCCTCCGAGGACGCCCATGCCGTGATTTTCCCCACCGACGTGGTTCCGATGCCCCGCTTGGGCACATTGATAATCCGCATCACCGCCAGATCATCCTGCCCGTTGGCAATGGTCTTCAAGTAGGACAGGATATCCTTGATCTCTTTTCTCTGATAGAAGTTTACGCCGCCCACCAGCCGGTAAGGCACATTGCTGGCGATACACTGTTCCTCAATCAGCCGGGACTGGGCATTGGTCCGGTAGAGCACCGCATAGTCCTGATACTCCCGCCCGTCCGCCAGAATATCATTTACAATGCCCTGGGCCTCCTCGTAAGCCTGCTCGTACTGGCGAAACTGCACCGGAGCGCCCTCGCCGTTGGCTGTCCACAGAGTCTTGTCCTTCCGCCCCTGATTGTTGCGGATCACCGCATTGGCTGCATCCAGAATGTGGCTGGTAGACCGGTAGTTCTGCTCCAGCTTCACCACCTTCGCCCCCGGAAATGCCTGCTCAAAGTCCAGAATATTGCTGATATTCGCCCCGCGGAACTTGTAAATGGACTGGTCGTCATCGCCCACCACACAAAGATTCTTGTACTTGCCCGCCAGCAGGGAGATCAGCTGGAACTGAGCCGTATTGGTGTCCTGGTACTCGTCCACCATAATATACTGAAAACGCTCCTGATAATACTCCCGCACATCCCGATCCACCCGCAGCAGATCCACAGTCTTGAAAATCAGGTCATCAAAGTCCAGCGCATTGTTGCTCTTTAACCCGTCCTGATAGGACTGGTACACATCCGCCACCTTCTGCATCCGCCAGTCTCCCATGGCATTCAGCCGGAACTCCTCCGGACTCACCAGCTCATTTTTCGCATTGGACACCGCCGTCATCATGGCGCGGTCACGAAACTGCTTCGGATCCAGATCCAGCTTCTTTAAGACCTGCTTCATCAGCGTCTTCTGATCATCCGAATCATAGATGGTGAAATTCGTGCTGTAGCCCAGCCGGTCAATGAACCGGCGCAAGATCTTCACACAGGAGGAATGGAAGGTGCTGACCCAGACACTCTCCGCACCAAAGCTCACCAGCCGGTCCACACGCTCCCGCATCTCCCCTGCCGCCTTGTTGGTAAATGTGATTGCCATGATATTCCACGGATTCACCTCTTTTTCCTCAATCAGATAGGCAATCCGGTGGGTCAGTACCCGCGTCTTGCCTGACCCTGCCCCCGCCAGCACCAGAAGCGGTCCCTCCGTGTGAAGAACCGCCTCCAGCTGCTTCGGATTCAATGTATCGTATGCTGCCATATATGTAAATTCCTTTCCACAAGTATTCCCGATGCCCATGTTCACCGGACTCAATCATCTCGCACAGTGCCCCCAGTATACCACAAAAAAAGAGACGCCGCAAACCTTTCCGTCTGCGGCGTCCCTCTTGTCTCTCTCTACTTACTCAGCGTATGCAATCGCCTCGATCTCAACCAGTGCTCCCTTCGGCAGAGCTGCAACCTCAAATGCTGCTCTTGCCGGGCATGCGCCCTCGAAGAAGGTTGCGTACACTTCGTTCATTGCGCCGAAATCGCTGATGTTCTTTAACAGAACGGTGGTCTTAACCACATTTGCCATGGTCATGCCGTCGCTCTCCAGAATGTTCTTGATGTTGGTCAGGGACTGTCTGGTCTGTGCTGCGATGTCCTCGCCTGCGAACTCGCCGGTAGCCGGGTCGATCGGAAGCTGACCGGATACAAATGCGAACTTGTCCGCACGAATAGCCTGAGAATACGGTCCGATTGCTGCCGGTGCATTGTTGGTAGATAATACTTTCTTCATGATATCAAATCCTCCTGTCTTCTGTAAGTTTCATAAGATTTAAACTGCCTTTATTATACTGAATAATTTTGTATTATTCAACTGATTTTCAAAATCTTTTTTTGATGTATGAGAAAAAGCACAGTCTCACGCAATCTGCGTCCGCGTGCCCTCCTCTCCGCCTTCGCCAGTCAGCAGTTCCTTCAGGTCATCCATGGACAGGTTCTGACCCTCCAGCAGCGTATTGACCTCCCGGAACTTTTCCATCAGAATCCGGTCCTCCAGCTCCTGGCGCTTCTCCTCCATGGTTTTCAGACAATCCTGATACTGCCCAATGGTCGCCTGCACCTCTGCCAGCTCATCCTGATATTTCTCAAGGGGTGTTCTTCTTGCCCGTCTTGCCATAATCCGCATTTCCTCCTTCTACTTCTGCTGCCGGTCCATCTGACAGCTTATTCCATTGGTAGAAGTATATGACGGGAATGCACAAATTATACAGGACTTTCTGCCATTTCTTCCGATATCTCAGGCGTTAAATACATACTTATCCAGACGTTCCATTGCCTCCTTCACAACAGAGGTCGGAACTGCCAGATTGATACGAATGGAATTGGGCGTGTGGAACGGACGACCATCCTGCCATACAACGCCCACCGCAACGCCTGCCTGCTGCAGCTCCTCGATGGTCTTGCCATGCTTCTCACACCATTTGGTACAATCCAAATAAAGCAGATAGGTTCCTTCCGGCTTCGCCAGCTCAACTCCTTCAAAATGCTGAGTTATGTAGTCGTAAGCATAGTCTACATTGTTGGATAAGGTCTCACACAGCTCATCCACCCACTGATGACCTTCCGAAGTGTAGGCTCCCATCAGCGCTTCCATCCACAGCACATTCATGGAATCGTAGTGGGACAGACTCGTCTCCTTGTTCATCTGGTCGATGAGCTTCGGGTTGTAGACCATTCTGTAAGCCCCTACCAGACCAGCCAGGTTGAAGGTCTTCGACGGCGCGGAAATCGTGATGGTGCGCATCCGTGCATCCTCACTGACCGAAGCAGTCGGAACAAATTCATGTCCCCGCAGAATCACATCGGACCAGATCTCGTCTGCCACCACCATAACGTCATGCTTTCTGTAAATCTCGTAAGCCTTCTCCAGCTCTTCCCTCGTCCAGACACGGCCTGACGGGTTGTGCGGGTTGCAGAACACCGCTGCATGAATGTGATTCTCCACAATCTTCTTCTCCATGTCCTCATAATCCATGCGCCATACGCCCTCTTCGTCCCGGTACAGAGAGCTGTGAACAATGTTGTAGCCATTATTTTCAATACTCTTGGTGAATCCGATATAGGTCGGCTTGTGAAGCAGCACCTTGTCCCCTCTCTGACAGAAAATATTCAGCGCAGAGACCACGCCGCCCAGGACGCCATTTTCATATCCGATATGTTCAGCCTTCAGTCCCGTAACCCCATGGCGGGTCTTCTGCCAGTCAATGATCGCATCAAAATACTCCGCCGGTGCCTCAAAATAACCAAAATGAGGCTGCTTCGCCCTCTTGATGATTGCATCCACAATGGCGGGACAGGTGGCAAAGTTCATGTCAGCCACCCACATGGGAATCCTGGAAAAGCCCTCCTGAATCTCAGCCCCCGGAATCGGGATGGTGTCTACCGCAATGGTATGGCTCCCCTCGCGCTCCTCGATAAATTTAACATTTTCAAAATCGTACTTCATAATATTAGTTGTCCTTTCTAAAATATTTTCATGTTATTCCGTGCGGTTTCTGACCCGGCCCCCGCCTACAGTCCCATTGCCCGCAGGCAGAAGTAATAGGCAAATGAAATCGCGGTAAATACAAGTACCATGGGCATCGTCTTTGCGATCATGGACCCCAGCGGCACCCTGTAGTCCTCCGCACACAGCGTCAGACAGATATGGGTCGGTGAAATCTGCATCGCCACATAGTTCATGCTCATGAACAGAATGAACATGGACAGCGCCGGTGCGCCATCAAGCGCCGCCATCGCCATCGGCATTGCCAGCACAATGATTGCCTGACTTCCCGCAACCACCGCTCCGAAGAACGAGATCAATGCAAACACCACAAAGGTCGGAATCGGCAGATGGGAAAATGCCTCCGGAAGCAGCGTGATCACACCCGTAGCCGCAAGCAGATCCTTGAAGACCATGATCATCCAGGTATTGAGCATCAGTCTGCCCTCAAAGGCACTCCGGAAAAATGGTACAATTTCCCGGAAGCTGAACTTATTTACAAAGAAGTTGATGACCGTACATACAATCACAACCATCCATACCTTCATCTGTTTCAAGCACAGGATCAGCAGGATTGCCAGAAAGATCGGCCAGGTACTCTGGAAAAAGAGCCGCGCATATTCCCCTTTGGAGCGATCCGGGACCATGCCCGTGTCTCTGGGAATTCTTCGCAGATACACCAGATATCCGGTCAGAAACAGTGCCGCCACCATGGGCAGCATCGCCAGCACAAAGGAACTGACAGACACAGCGCCGCCGCTCAGTCCAATGGCAATAAAGATTGAAGTATAGGTAGGCAGAAAGCTTTCTGAAATATGACGGAAATACGAGGTAATCGCGGCTTTTTCCGTAGTATCCAGCTCATCTCCCACACTTCCCCGGACAATCGGTCCGCATACCAGCACCGTGCTGGCTGCCGGCAGGCATCCCAGCAGAAATGGCGCCAGGGATACATTGACCCGCCGGTTATTGAACAGGCCGTTCAAAGCCTCCTGACAGCCCGCCAGCTGATGCCGTTTCTCCATCATGCGCTGCAGAAACGTAATGGTGTAAAGCACCAGCAGGGAATCGATGGTCGTCTGACTGGTCAGCCCTTTCCAGATGGCAGCTCCGGCTGTATCCATCGGAAGCTGATACAACACTACAATAACCACACTGGCAATGGTGGTTGCAATCAATAACGGCTTTTTCATCGCAATCACCGTTATGATAACCGCGAACACCAGCAGCAATTTTAAAATGTCCATAGTAACTCACTTTCTCATGGTTGATATTCTTTCAGTTTACCTGTTCATTTGACAAATTTCAAGCAAATCTTACAGATTCAACCACATCCTGTCCCGCAAATTGCTCTTAATTGCTTCTCAATTCAGTCTTTTCACTTGCCATATAGTATTCAATACTATATAATAGGGTAAGAGGTGACGACATGAAGAATAATGACGAAAGATTATCCGATATTTTAACATGGCTGGACTCCATTTCCTATATTAAGCTGGAGAAAATACCGGAGATTGATTTGTATATGGATCAGGTGACTTCCTTTATGGAGGAGCACTTAAAGAAGGTAAAGCGAAGCCCGGAAGACAAGGCACTGACAAAAACCATGATCAACAACTACGCCAAGAACAACCTGCTTCCGCCTCCGGTCCGCAAGAAATACACGAAGGAGCATATCCTGCTGCTTCTGTTCATTTATTATTATAAGAATCTGCTGTCCTTCCACGACATCGAGCAGCTGCTCCGCCCGATCACCGAGGAGCATTTCGGCGCTGGCGCAGAGCTGCCGCTGGGCAGAATCTATCAGGAAGTCTTTGACTTAGAGGACTCCCAGATGGACCGCCTGAAGGAGGACATTCAGGCCAAGTTTGAAGCGTCCCGCACCACCTTCCAGGACGCGGAGGGCGAGGACCGGGAATACCTGCAGCTGTTTGCCTTTATCAGCGAGCTGTCCTTCGACATCTATATGAAGAAGCAGATGGTTGAGATGCTGATCGACCAGCTTCACCAGGAGGATGCCGAGTGTGGGGGGAAGAAGCGGCGCTGAACCGCCTTCCACCCGGTTACAGATATATACTGTTCCATGCAGCAAAAATACCAAAGTCGCTTTCACTATTTTTATAGTGAAGGCGACCCTGCACACAGATTAAATTCTTTTATCCGATATATTTCTCCAAATCCGGTATCCAATCAGAAATAATATCCCTGATTTCCCCACCTACATTGACTGCTATCGGTTCGATAATCTTATCCACATCAATAACTTGCCTATACGCATCCAGAAATGGTAAATCTTCGAGCTTGCGTGGTCGTACACGAAACAACGTCGCTCGTCGTTCCATATGTGTACACCAATTTCGAAGCCCCAGCTGTCTGGAGGGTATCTCTGTCACGCTTGCAACCACATCTGCCAAAGACATTCCGAATGCAAGAAACTTACTCATTGTATGTGCCAAACTGTAAACAATAGTATCTACATTCCGAATATGGGCATCTGTGCTGATTGAAAACTGCCGCACACCTGCTCCAATCGCAGCACGCGCCACGTTCTGATCCAGGCTGGCGGCACCATGTCCGACATCAAGATAGACGCCCCTGGCTATAGCATCCTCGAGTGGTTTTTTTGGTGTACCATCCTCATTCCACATAACATTCGCCAGACTGCAATATGAGGCATTCATATTTCTTCCATTACTGGCTTTCTGATTTGCAATAATATTAGGAACACCATGGAAAATATGAGTAATAATATCGCCTTTTCTCAGATATGCCATATTCTCCTCGTTAGAAGGAGGTCCCTCCACCATATGAGCCATAACGGGACACCCGATTCGCTCTGCAGCCGCAACTGCAGCGCGGATTGGTTCTATTCCGGCATCTTCTACAATCAAACCACTGGAAAGAACTTTTATTCCCAGCAGAAGTTTTTTATCATCTTGCCGAATACATTCAACAGCCTTTTGAATATCGATATTGCGCCTGTCAAAATACGGCTGTTTATTCACAAGACCGATCTGACTGATATTCAGGAAACCTCTTACCTCCACCTCATATGTAGGAACAATATAATCCCGAAAACATGGAAAGTTGGTACTGCCTGCGCTTCCCGCATCAATCACCATATGAACCCCCGTTGACAGACCAATACTGTCAGCTCTGATTCCCAAATCAGTTGCCCCTGGATAAATATGAGCGTGACTGTCAATAAAACCTGGCGCACAGTAAATATCACTGTCTACTGCATTGCAATACTCAATACCCTGACACGTTCTTTCCTGCATGATCATAAGTGCCGGGCGAAAGTCCCGTACTTCAGCATCATATGCATGAACTGGAATTCTAATCACGAAAGCTCACCTCTACTTATTACAACATATTCAATTGTTCCAACAACTCCCTCACTTCATCCACATCAGCATTCAGAGAATACTTTGGCATAGGTGCGATGCGTTCCACAGCATTAGGCTGCTTGAATGCCGTTCCTGTAATTACGCAGACAACCGTATCTCCGGAATTGATTTTCCCCTCTCGCACTGCCTGCTTAAACGCTGCTACAGAAGAAGCAGAGGATGGTTCAGCACCGATACCCTCCCGTCCCAGATCCAGCATAGCCTCCAGAATTTCTTTATCACTGACAGCCATCGCCATACCTTGAGAATCACGAACTGCATGAAGCAGACGATGCCCTCCCTGCAGGGGACTGTTTCCGGAAATACTCTGTGCAATCGTTTTGGTACTGTCACCGTACATCCTTCCTTCATCTGCACCGCTGTCAATCGCCTGCTTCAACCAGCAGACCGCTTCCGGTTGAACCGGAACCATTTTAGGAACTTTATCCGTAATTCCAAGTGCCGCCAGCTCGTTGTAGCCTTTCCACGTTCCCCAGACACCCCCTCCGGTTCCCATGGGATGAAATGAATACTCAGGCACTCTCCCTAACTCTCCATAAATCTCATAAGCATACGTTTTCATAGCCTCGTGGCGAATCGGATTGATAAAGTTTACAAATGAATAGCAGTTTAATTCTGTAACCGCTTTGTCCAGCATATTCTCAATCTGCGTAAAATTCTCGAAATTAAGTACTGCCGTATTTGCACCGTAAAGCGAAATCATCATTTTCTTCATATTGCTGGCCTGATACTCTACCATTATAACACTTGGAAAGCCAGCTCTGGCACTATAAGCGGCAAAAGACGCACCTGCATTTCCCGAACTATAGGTAATACCTCGTTTAATTCCAATATCCATTGCGTAACTGATAGCCAATGAATACCCTCTGTCCTTAAAACTGCCAGTCGGCATTAAAGTATCATTTTTAAAATACAAATTATCGATTCCCAAAGATGGTCCAAGATATTTGGATTTGACCAGCGGAGTACCACCTTCTCCAAGACTAACAATATTCTTCTCAGAAACCCCCGGCATAAAGTCCCTGTAACGCCAGATGGAATCCCTCTTATAGTCTCTGAGTACATCAATAGACTGCTTGAATCCATCCAGGTCATATTGAACCTCTAATAACCCTCCACAGTGAGGACACAGATTCACGTGACTGCGCACGTCCACCTCTTCTCCACAAGAGTCGCAACGGAAACAGACAGCGTTTCCACTTCTCTTTTCAGACATACTATCTCTCCTTTTCAAAAGGTCTCTTTACTGCATTATTTGAGTTCAAAGATTGCTTCAATCTCCACGCTCAAGTTAGCCGGCAGAGTATTGGTTGCTATGGCAGAACGGGCGTGGCGTCCATCCTCTCCCCAAATATCAATCAGAAGCTGAGACGCGCCATTGACTACTGCAGGTTGTGCAAAGAACTGGTCATCGCTTGACACGAAGGCAAGCAGTTTCACTACTTTGCGTATACGATTCAAATCACCCAGACTGGAATGCAGAGCGGCCAGCATATTAATTATACAATATCTTGCTCCAAGCTGAGCTTCCTCCAATGTTACATCAGCTCCAACTTTTCCTTCAATACGATGATCCTTATAGAAACTTCCCTGTCCGGAGGCAAACAGTACGTTACCAACCTGCCGAAACGGCAGAAATTTTCCTACCGGAGCCGGAGCTTCTGGTAATTCAATATCAAGTTCTTTCAATCTTTCATAAACATCCATATTCTATCCTCCTAAACTTAACACATAACGCAGGCTACATAGTGACCAGGAGCTATCTCACGAAGCTTCTGGGGTTCCTTACACCGTTCACAGGCATGGGGACAACGAGGCGCAAAACGACAACCGGGCGCAGGATTAATCGGATTCGCTACTTCACCAGAAAGCACATGTCTCTCCCTGTTTCTATGAGAAAGATCCGCAATGGGAATTGCAGACAATAGTGCTTTGGTATAGGGATGTGCCTGATAACGAAACATTTCTTCTTTGGTCGCATATTCAACTACGGTTCCCATATACATAACCATAATCTTGTCACTGATGTGGCGTACAACACAAAGATCATGGGTAATAAACATATAAGATAACTTTTTCTGATCCTGCAGGTCCATCAGCAAATTCAGAATCTGTGCCTGAATGGATACGTCAAGAGCAGATACCGGCTCGTCACAGACAATAAACTTTGGATCAACTGCCAGAGCGCGAGCCAATCCAACTCGTTGTCGGCGCCCGCCATCCAGTTCATGTGGATATGTGTTAACATACCGGTTCGGCAATCCGCACATATCCATAAGTTCACCAACCCGTTCCTGAATTTCCCGGTTAGATTTCAGCAGACCGCAGACCTTAATAGGTTCTGCAATGATACTGCTGATTGACAGACGGGGATTCAGAGAAGTAAACGGATCCTGGAAAATCATCTGCATGTTTCGATGCACTTTTTTCATATCCTGTTTGGAATAATTCAGTATATTCTCGCCATCATACAATACTTCACCATCCGTAGCTTCCAGCAACCGGAGAATTGTGCGTCCCAAAGTAGATTTACCGCAGCCGGACTCCCCGACTACCCCCAGTGTTTCTCCCGGCTGAATCTGAAAACTGACATCATCCACTGCATGCAGAATACCTGCCGGAGTCTTAAAATATTTTTTTACATTTCTCGCCTCAATCAGAGGAACACCCATTTCACTTTCCCTCCTTCTCATCAAACAGATGGCACTTAATACCGTGACTGCCATTCATATGCATCTCAGGATTTTCTTTCAGACACCGCTCCGTACAATGTGGACATCTGGGTGCAAAGCTGCAGCCCTCAGGCAAATCAGTCGGATCAGCCACAAAACCGGGAATTGGATCCAGCCTGTCTACCGTTGTTGTCAGATCCGGAATACATTGAAACAAACCGGTCGTATACGGATGATTCTCTTTTCTTGCATAAATGTCTTCAACCGTACCAAGTTCAACAACTTCACCGGCATACACAATAGCAACTGTATCGCAGAACTCCGCCACAACGCCAAGATCATGTGTGACCAAAATCATAGCAGAATTAAATTTTTCTTTCAATCTGCTCATCAATTCCAGAATCTGCGCCTGAATAGTTACATCCAACGCAGTTGTAGGTTCATCAGCCAGAAGAAGCTCCGGCTCTGCAACCAAAGCCATAGCAATCACAATTCTTTGTTTCATTCCACCGGAAAACTGATGTGGATACTCATGTTTCCGTGCAGGTGGGATACCAACCATCAACATAATCTCATCTACCTGATGTTCCATTTCCTTCGCTGACATTTCAGGAAAATGAAGCTTCAGAACCTCTAATATCTGATTACCTACGGTGATAACCGGATTCAAACTGGTCATCGGATCCTGAAAAATCATAGAAATACGATGTCCACGAAGATTCAGCATCTCCTTGTGAGAGGCCTTCAAAATATCGATACCATCATAAACAATGCTCCCTCTGGTGACCTCACCCACCTTAGAAGGCAGCAGGCGTAAAACGGATAAAGCCATTGTCGTTTTACCTGCACCTGTCTCTCCAACCAGGCCAAGTTTTTCGCCTCGTTTGAGTTCAAGTGAAAAACCATTCAGTGCATGAACTACAGCTTCATCTGTGTTATATTGAACATGAAGATCTTTAATTTCCAGTACGGTCTTATTGTCTGAATTGCTATTCAATTCTTTTCCCATCATGACACCTCCATTAATTTTTAGTTCTGGGATCCAGTGCATCGCGAAGACCGTCGCCAATGAAATTAACTGCCATAACTGCTAATGCAATGCAAATACCAGGAATCAGCCCTAAATACGGGTAATATCGGATATGAGCTTTATTTTCAGACAGGATGGTTCCCCATTCCGGCGTAGGTGAAGAAACGCCAATTCCCAGGAAGCCAAGAGACGCAATACTCAAAATAACCTGCCCCAGTGTCAATGTCGCAGATACAATAACAGGCCCCATGCCATTCGGCAAAAGGTGTTTCATAATAATACGAGCTGAGCTCGTTCCACAACACTTGGCTGCCTCAATAAATTCCTGATTACGCAAAGTCATAATCGAAGAACGTACCACTCGGGTAAAACGGGGAATCTGTGAAATAGACAACGCTATCAGTAATTTATCTACTCCTGTTCCCAGTGCTGCAACAACTGCCATGGACAACAACATTGCAGGAATCGCCATAAACATATCCACGATACGCATAATCACATTATCAACTCTGCCACCAAAGTAACCTGCAATTCCTCCAAGAATACATCCTGCAACAAAAGAAATCGCTACAACAGCAAGACCCATAAACAGTGAAATTCGACCTCCGTAAACAACTCGTGCAAACAGATCACGTCCAAACTGGTCTGTACCAAACCAATATTCCAGACAAGGTTTTGTAAATTTATCTACAATATTCATCTTAACAACACTGTCATACGGAACATATAACGGCGCCGCTAAAATAGCAAGCATCATAAATAAAAGCATGAACAAACCAACCATAGCCAGTTTATTCTTACGAAATCTGAACCAAACCATCCCCCACAGGCTGCGTCCAGTTTTTATTCTTTCAGGAGCTTTTTTCTCCTTAGCTGTATTCATCATCTAACCCTCCTTTCTCAACCTTCAAGCTTAACTCTCGGATCAATTAATGCATAAATAATATCAACAATAAGGTTAATGATGCCAACAAAGACTGCAACAAAAATAAGCGTTCCCATAACCACCGGAATATCTCGGCCTTTCACTGCATTAATCAGCAAGGAGCCAATTCCCGGAATGGAAAATACAGCTTCCGTAATAACAGATCCCCCCATACAGGATGCGAAGGAGATACCAACCTGAGTAACAACCGGGAGCATACCATTCCGAAGCACATGATGCATCACAACACGTCTCTCGTCTGCCCCCTTTGCACGGGCAGTACGAATGTAATCCTGTTTGATCACGTCCAGCATACTGGTACGAGTCATACGCAATTGAGAAGCCAGAATATTTGCACTTAATGTAATTGCCGGTAAAATAAAATGCCGCAAGGAACCCACTCCGGATGCCGGAAGCCAGTTCAATGTCAGGCAGAACAAAATCTGACACATCATTGCAAACCAAAAAGATGGCAGCGAGAACAGAATCAAAGCCATTGCTAAAGATGCATAGTCAATTGCATGATTCTGCCGAATTGCTGCGATAATTCCCATCGGAATACCAACAATAACAGCAATCGACATTGCCAGAGATCCCAGAAGGATTGTATAAGGAATGCGATGCAGAAACTCCGGAAGTACCTCATAAGAACTAAGCCAGGATGTTCCGAAATCTCCGTGCAGTACATTCCATATGTATTGGATATATTGAATTATAATCGGCTGATCCAGCCCCATCTCAGCTCTTTTAGCCTGCAGTGCTGCCTCTGTAGCATCTGGTCCAAGAATTGTAACCGCCGGATCTCCCGGAGCCAGACTGAGAACTACAAAAATGATAAATGTAATTCCAAGCACAACAGGTATCAGCTGCAGCAAACGCTTACAAATGTATTTGAACAACTTAATTCCTCCTTTTAAGAGGGAATGCTGAAATCAGCATTCCCCGTCATAGCCTGACATATTCCATATTTTACCATTACAAAACACTAAACAGTTCTACCAAGTCCAGTCATAGAAATAGACAACACCCAGAGGATAAACTTTAATGCCCTGCAGATCTGCACGATAAGCTATCGTAGCCGTGTCTGCAAACAATGGCACTTCATATGCCTCATCGGTACAAATATCAACCATCTGCCGATACAGTTCCTTACGATCTTCTCCCTGCGCCTTACGAGCCTCCATACCCAGATCATAAATTTCCTTGGTACGGGGATGCTGATTATTCAGAGTCTGCGCATAGTTTGCCTCCGTAGCCATGAAGAAGTTCAGGAATCCATCGGCATCCAACAGCGAACTGCTGGTCTTACGAATCATTCCGCCATAAGTACCGCCGTACCACATATCATTGAAAGTAGGTGTATCAACCGCATTGATAACACAATTGATACCAATTTCCATCAACTGTGCCTGAATAATCTGTGCAGCAGCGTCACACTCGCTTCCAGCCACAACAATAATTTCGAATTCTTCATTATTGTAATTAGAAGCAGCCAGATATTCCTTCGCCTTTTCTACATCCCGCTCAATAACCTTGTAACCTTCCGGATGAGCTGAATAAGAAGCACACATATCGATATCAATACGAGAAGCATAGCCTTCTGTAGTGCCAGCAATAACATCCTCCTTATTAATTGCATACTGAACAGCCTTACGGAAATTATCATCTGCGGCAGGCTGCCCTTTGTTGGAACTGAGGTGAAGAGTCACACGTCCTGCAGAATCTCCACTCTCCCATACAGCACCTGATTGTTCATTCAAATTCAGACAGTTGCTGATTGCCGGAGCATTGATTGCATCAATATCACCATTCTCTAAGGAAATAATCTGGGTGGTAGCATCCGTCATAATTCGAATATAAATGTTTTTAATTGCTGCCGGTCCATTCCAGTAATCCTCGAAGGCCTCCAACGTAACGGTATCTCCACTGACAGCAGAAACGAACTTGTATGGACCGGTTCCGATTGGAGCTTCCTGATAACCTTCAGCGCCGGCACTTTCAAAGTATGCTTTGCTGATGATTCCACCTGCGCGAGATGCACAACCATTCAGAAATGCCGCATAAGGAGCTGTTAAATATATATTGACCGTATTGTCCTCACCGACTTCTGCATGATCATAGTTAATGATTAACGCCTTACCTGTGGAATTTTGCACAGACTGGTCAAAGCTGAATACAACATCCTCAGGTGTCATTTCACTGCCATCATGGAATTTCACACCCTCACGAATCTTAAAGGTATAGCACAGACCATCTTCCGAAACAGACCACTCTGTTGCCAGACATGGTTTTAACGTACCATCAGCATTCAGAAATACCAATGTATCATAAATGTTATTCAATACCAGATAGTCATTACCGTTTGATCCCTCTGGACCACACGGATAGAAACGGGTTGGTTCTCCGCTGGTAGCAAGAATCGCGGAATCTTTTTTCTCTCCTGACTGACCATCTGCAGGAGCACTTTCACCAGCAGTGCTCTCACCGGCAACAGGGGCTTCTGTTGGTGCCTTCTGACCACCACAACCGGCCAACAGGGACATGGACATGGCTGCAACCAATGTCAGACCAATAACTTTTCCAATTCGTTTTTTCATTTTATAATCCTCCTATCTATTTTTGAGATGCAGCTCATGCAAATTTCATGTGTTACATCTCTTTCTGCCTATATTAAAGAGCAATTTTCATGCCAAATTTATTTTTTACCATCCAATGACAGTTTCTTTTTTACATTTTAATATTTGACATGATTTTTTCATAGAAATCATAAATACCACAGTAATAAAGCAAAGAATCCCCTTCTTAACCTGTGTCTATTTATATTTTTTCAGACAATCCGCAGTATGTGCTCACTACTATATATCCTATCAAAATACCCGTTAATCCCATTGTTATGAAAAATGGGATTAACGGGATTTTTAACCATTATCCTGCTCAATTCAACTATTTTTGAAGTTCTTCTTTATAATTTCGATTCCCTGTTCTGTTACACGTACACCTCCTCTCCCGCGAGAAACTGTGACAAGCAAGGAATCTTCCAGTTCCATAACATACTTTCGAATAGATGTCTCAGAAATAAATACTCCCAAATTGTTTAAACACATATGAATACTTCGTCGTCCTGCTCCAACTCCTGTCATATTGATTTTAAATACTGCATGAAGTACCTGCATACTTTCTGTTGTCAAAGACATCGCCCCTGGCACCAACGGCATACTATTTTCCATATTTCTGTTTTGCACATTCAAACTTACTGATTCAGCACCTCGTACATAAGAAGGTAAATCCGTCACTTTTACCTCCGGAATTGCCAGATTCGCCAAATATTCCACGCAATTATGAAGTTCTCTCACGTTGCCAGTAAAAGGATACTCCAGCATTTTCTTTTCTGCCTCTGGGCTGAACCGGAAAGAAACACCTAATTCCCTCTGAAAATACTCACACAATGGCATGATATCTTCTTTTCTGGATGACAGTGGGGGAATATACAGCGGTAAAACATTTAATCTGTAAAACAAATCGCTTCTAAATTCACGATTTTCAATCATGCTGGGGATATCTTTATTGGTTGCCGCAATTACTCGAACATCCACCACAATCACCTGATTTCCACCCACACGAACAACTTCTTTTTCCTGCAACACACGAAGCAAACGCACCTGAAGATGCAGCGGCATTTCACCGATTTCATCTAAAAACAGAGTTCCCTTATGTGCCAGTTCAAATAACCCCTGCTTACCATTTTTATTTGCCCCAGTAAATGCGCCTTTTTCATAACCAAATAGTTCACTTTCTAGCAGGCTTTCAACAATTGCACCACAATTGACAGCAATAAATGGCTGATTCTTTCGTTCTGAAGCATTGTGAATAGATTGAGCAAACAATTCCTTTCCAACACCCGTTGCACCTGTTATCAATATATTAGAGTTGGAACAAGCCATTCTATATGCAATATTTTTACACTCTATTAGTGCAGGACTGGAGCCTACTATATTATGAAATGAATACTTTGCTTTAGATTTATTTCCTGAAACCTTACGACGCAATTGCACCTGCCGCTGCTCTTCTACCCAATAATCTGAGATATAGACATACCCTGTTTCCTTCTTTGTCTGCAAAATCAAATTCAATTTTACAACATAGGTTTTTCCTCCATATACAACAATTTGCTCCTGATCATAATCGCCTGTATGAATCTTACAGGACCGCAGAAAAGGGAACGCATCAAATAACTCTCTTCCAATCAAATTATCGCCTGTGCTTCCAACAAGAGACGATGCATATTCATCACAATAAAAAATGATCATAGACTGCGTAAACGCAACCAACCCTTTTTGTGGCGGGTCATTACCCACCATCGCATTTAATTCCCCAATTGTAAGATCATCCAACGAAGGAATAAAATGAGTACACACACGATTGCAGTAGCTTGTAAAACCTTCGTTCGAAAGAATGTCCTGTACCCCCAGCCCCAAAGCCACTTCAAACAAGGTTGTAATACTTAGCACTCTTCCTGGAATCTGCACTTCTGGCATTACCCCTTTCGGCACGGCTTCACTGCTAAAAGATACAATCTGCCCCGTCAAGATTTCTTCCCCCAACCCCGGATACCAGATATGAAGTCGCTCCTGTGCAATGCCCAATCTCTGAAGTAGATTCAGTCTGGTTAATGCTGCACGACGATTTTCATGAACAACTGTAATATCGCCAATAAGAGCTAATTGTTTAATTTTCTCCAACTGCTCTTTCAGAAGTGTATACATTCCCAAAACAATCGATGTTCCTGGGCTTAAATGCTTTTTCGCATACGGCACAATATCCATTGCTGTAACAAGTGCTACATCTGCTTTTATCTGTTCTCCATGCAAATCACAAATCGGAACTACTTCTATCGATACATCGCTGAAAACACTATTCAATGCGGCCTTATGGTTATCCGCTGTAATCGGAATATTGCTAATGATTGCAATTTTCTTCAACAAAGCTACCTCCTTTTCCGTCATTTTTCTACACCACTTCACATTATTGTACCATTGTTTTCTGCTATTAGAAAGCTTCTTGTTTCACAAGCTTATATACAAAAAGAAGGATAACGTCCCCACCCAATGGTGAGATGTTATCCTTCTTCATTTTACTCTCATACCATACCTGCCTGCAGGCTCTGATCCCGCCTGGCAACTCCTTCACCTGACAACTCTGCCATCTGGCAACCCTGCCGCCCAGCTTCTTTACTCCGCCTCATTGTCAAGCCGTTCGAACACCATATCATAGCCGTCATTGCCGTAATTCAGGGAACGATTCACGCGGCTGATGGTCGCTGTGGACGCCCCGGTCTTCTCCGCGATCTCCAGATAGGTCTTCTTCTCACGAAGCATCTTCGCCACCTCATAGCGCTGGGACAGCGACAAAAGTTCATTCACCGTGCATACGTCTTCAAAGAACAGATAGCACTCCTCCGGAGTCTTCAGTGTCAAAATAGCCTGGAACAGATGGTCCACCGCTTCAGTTTTAATCTTCTTATTCATAAACAGGATTTCCCTTCTTCCAATACGATTTTTTGTACGATAAATTTCGCTTTTTGGTTCACCCTGTTAGTTTAGCACACTAAACAAATAAAGTCCATACCTTACTGCAAGATTTTCTCCGTCAAAACCGCTCTTTGTCACTGTTCAGGCAGCAAGCGAATGTTTTTCTGTCTGCTCCCTATAGCATATTTTATAAGTCATGGAGTTTGGACAATAAATGGCTATTTTGCGAAAAATTGTCCAATCTTATCCGGGATGCAGTGAAAATCCATTTACATAAAGCTATTTTGGACAATTATGCTTGAAATCAAGCCGTTATTATCCAAAATCTCGAGATTTTTGGATAATTTTCTGGTATTCCAAGTCAGAATTGTCCAAAACACCTGCTTTTGCGGTTTAAAATGTACCTAAACCATGTCATTCGAGCGAGGATTGGACAATTTTATGAGATATTGGCCTATAATTGTCCAAACTCCGCCATGTAAGCGCCATAAGCAATTTAAGCTTCCTTATATCCTGCAAGCACACTCCCAGCAGTAGAAACAGCTCCTCCTGCAAGAATGTCTCCCACAAAAGGAGCGCCTGCCACAGCAGGAACACCTCCTACAACAGGAATTTCTCCACCACATGTGCCACGCCGTCGTCATTGTTGGAGTAGGTCACGAAATCAGCGGCATTTCTCACCGGCAGCACCGCGTTCTCCATGGCAACGCCCAGACCGGCATACTGGATCATGGTCAGGTCATTGTAGCCGTCGCCGCAGGCAATGATCTCCTCCCGCCGGATGCCAAGCTTCTCCAGAAGCTGCGCCAGGCACTGAGCCTTGTCGATGCCCTTGGGCAGAATCTCCAGGAAAAACGGTTCTGACCGGTACACGCTTAAGTTCCTGCCAAGAGCCGCCTTCACCTTGCCTTCCACCGTAGCCAGGTAGTCTCCATCATCGGTCATGATCATCTTCGGCACCACAAAGTCCACATAGGACGCCATATCATCTACCTGCCTGATGGTCAGATGGTTGATTCGGGACTCCAGCTGTACATACTCGCATTCCTGATTGTTGGTGATCAGCAGGTCCTTCTGATAGGTCATCAGGTTCACCCGATGCTCCCCGGCAAGCTCCACGATCTTCCGGTTCACCTCCAGAGGAAGCTCCTTCTGAAATACCACCTCACCGCTCTTACAGTCTATAATAATGCCGCCGTTAAAGGACAGCATGTAGCCGCCGTAACGCTCCAGCTCCAGTTCCTTCGCCAGAGGCAGAACTCCATAGCTGGAACGACCGGAAGCCAGCACCACGATCTTTCCCTTCTGCTGTGCCTCCAGCAGCACCTGCTTTGTGTGCGGCGTAATCACCTTGTCCCGGTTGGTCAGGGTTCCGTCCAGATCCAGTACGATCATCTTGTAATTCATCATGTTTCCTCTCCTCGTTTATGCGCCGGGTCTGCTTCGTCCCGGCACTTGTTGTCTACGGGTATCATAACATGATTTTTTCGGTTTGTCATGAAAAAAATACAATGTGCCCTCTTGTCGTTTCGTCATTTTGTGTTATATTATAACTGAACGTTATTCTCAGGAAAATGTATCACGAAACAGAGCAGTACAAGTCAATCCTTTCAGGCAGGAAATTGCGGTGCGGACCTTCGGGCTGCAACTTTACAGTTCCGGCTTATTCACCTTATGTGCAGGCGCAGCTGTATCCGGTTGGGACAGCCTTCGCCAGGTTTGTCTGCACGCTCTTTCTGATGCATTCCGGTTTTCGTTCGCTTTCATCCCCATAACCAATTTCATATGCTGAAAGACAGGGGAACGCTGTATGCGCCGTTTTATCAGCCAAAAAGGAGAAAAAAGATGAGAACAGCAACGATTCAATCACTGAAAACAAGAAACCAGAACACCCATGCCCGGACCAGCTTCATGGTGCAGCTGGCGCTGATGGTGGCAATTATCTTCGTTATGGCATTTTCACCTCTCGGCTACCTGCGCACTCCGGGACTGACCATCACCTTCCTGACCGTTCCGGTAGCCGTAGGCGCCATCATTCTCGGACCCACAGCCGGTGCTGTCTGCGGTCTGGCATTCGGCGCTACCAGCCTGATCATGGCATTTACCGGCGGCAGTGCCTTCAGCATGGTGCTTCTCGGCATCAATCCATTCGGACTGGCTTTTACCTGCCTGGTTCCGCGTATTCTGGAGGGCTGGCTCTGCGGTCTGATCTTTCAGGCAGCCAGAAAGCGCTTTAAGAATGGCTCCTACCTGATTGCAAGCCTGGCATGTCCGCTGCTTAACACCCTGTTCTTCATGGGGTCTCTGGTTTTATTTTTCTATAATACCGAATACATTCAGGGAATCGCCTCCTCTCTGGGAGCTGCCAACCCGCTGGTGTTCGTAATACTGTTCGTGGGCGTACAGGGTCTGATCGAGGCCGTGGTATGCACCCTGATCGGCGGCGCCGTGACCCGCACTCTTGCTGTGGCGCTGAGACGCTGACACCCAGCCATCACCCTTGCTGCTGCGCCGAGTCACTGACACTCAGCCGATTATCCACTGCCGCGCTGAGTCACTGACACACAACCACTCACCCGCTGTGGCGCTGAGACGCTGATAATTTTGCAGACAGCAGCCTTTTCACACAGGCTGCTGTCTGTTTTTATAAAAAGGAGAAATTTCACATGAAGCATGCATCGATTTTAAAAGAAATATCCATCACAGAACTTCCGGGGCTGCGCATCGGAAATGCACAGGATGAGGAAGCGAAAACCGGCGTCACCGTCCTCCTGTTCGACCAGGGGGCAAAGGTGGGCATTGACATCAGCGGCGGCGGTCCCGCTGCCCGCGAGACCCATCTGACTGATCCCACCACGGCAGACAACCCCATCAACGCCATTGTACTGTCCGGCGGCTCCGCCTACGGTCTCGCCGCCAGTGACGGGGTCATGCGCTACTTAGAAGAGCACGACATCGGCTATCCCACCGGATTTGCCAGAGTTCCGCTGGTATGCCAGTCCTGCATCTACGATCTGGGACTGGGACGTGCCGACATCCGCCCGGATGCTGCCATGGGATACGCGGCCTGCGTGGACGCCGACGCCAACACCGGCTCCCCGGATGCCGACAACGCAGCCCACCACACCCCCTTCCCCGGCTGCGGCTCCATCGGCGCCGGCACCGGCGCCAGCGTCGGCAAGCTCTACGGCATGACCCGCGCCACCAAGACCGGTCTCGGCATCTATGCCGTCTCCATCGGTCAGCTGAAGGTGGCTGCTGTGGTGGTCTTAAATGCCCTTGGCGATATTTACAACCCGCAAAATGGTCAGCAGATTGCCGGGCTCCGCACCGAGGACGGCACCGGATTTGCTGACACCTGTGAAGAGCTTTACAAGCTCAGCCAGCGCACGGATCTTTTCACCGGCAACACCACCATCGGGGCAGTCATCACCAACGGGGCATTTTCCAAGGCGGAGATGAGCAAGATTGCTTCCATGACCCGCTGCGCCTACGCCCGCTGCATCAATCCGGTGGGCACCATGGCTGACGGCGATTCCATCTACGCCGCCTCCGTGGGAACTGTTCCGGCTGACATCAACATGGTGGGCACGCTGGCAGCTGAGGTTATGGCAGAGGCCATTCAGAGAGCGGTGCTCTCCTGCTGAGGTTCCATCTGCATTTCCTCCAGATTGATGAACTTCACCCGGTCCATGGCTTCCTCTGCGATGCCTACACAGTTATCGGCAATACGATCCATATTGTAAAGGATTCCGGTGAAGTCCACCGTCATGGACGGATCACAGATCTGCTCCTTGACCCGGGCAAGATGCGCCTTGTTGAACTGCTTTTTCGCCTTGCGCATCTTGTTCTTGTCCTTTGCCACCTGCATCACGATATCCTCATTGCCATCGCGGATTGCCCCGATGGACTGATCGAACAGCCGGTGCAGCAGTTCAAAGCAGTGCTGCATCTCCTCCGCCGCATCCGCAGACAGGGACTTGCCCGCCTCCAGCATGCCGGAGGTCACTTTGGAGATTTCCCCGCAGCGCTCCGTGATACGTTCCATATTGTTTGCCACGGACAGAAGTCCCGCCGTCTGCTCTGACTGATACTCGGTCAGATTACCGCCGGCAAACAGCCGCATGATATAGGAAGTGACCTGGTCAAGCAGCTGATCCACCGACTCATGCATCTCCTTAAATTTCTGATTGGCAGCCGTCGGCTCCGCCCCGGTCAATGCCTCCTGCGCCAGTCCCAGCGTCACAGACACATAGTCTGCGCAGCGCATCAGCTCCTGAGACACCAGATACAGCGCCGGAATCGGCTGGGACAGCACCTTGTCATCCAGAAACTGCGGCTGGAAGATCTCGCTCTCAGCCTTGTCCTTGCCGCGGATGATCGCCATGACGATCTTCACCATCAACGGGACCAGCGGCAGCCAGATCAGCGTACACACGATGTTGAAGGTGGTGTGCGCATTTGCAATCTGTCTTGAGATCACATCGACCTCATTTCCCTTTGGAGAGATAAACTGAACAAACTTCGCCACCAGCGGAATGAACCAGATAAATACAAAGCTGCCGCTGATATTGAAAATACTGTGAGCCAGTGCCGTCCGCTTGGCATTCTTGGACTGTCCGATGGACGCCAGCAGCGCGGTGATGGTGGTACCGATGTTGTCACCCAGCAGAATCGGAATCGCACCTGCCAGACCGATGACACTGCTGACCCCGTCCGGTCCCGCCTGGGACGCAAAGTTCTGCAGCACGGCGATGGTGGCAGAACTGCTCTGCACCACCAGAGTCATGCCTGCGCCTACCAGCACACCCAGAATCGGCGCACTGGACACCTTCTCGATCAGCGAGATGAAGAACGGGCTGCCTGCCAGCGGCTTCATCACACTGCCCATGATCTCGATTCCCTCAAACAGCAGACCGAAGGAGAAGATTACCATACCGATATTCTTCATTCTCTCCTTCTTGCCAACAAAGTTCATCAGAAAACCGATAAAGATAATCGGATAAATATAATCGCTGATCTTAAATGCCATCAGCTGCGCCGTCATGGTCGTACCAATATTTGCGCCAAAGATAACGGAAATCGCCTGGGGCAGGCTCATCAGCCCCGCACTGACAAATCCGATCACCATAACCGTGGTTGCGGAGCTGCTCTGCAGCACAGCCGTCACCAGCATGCCCGCCAGGGCGCCCATTACCGGGTTCTTCGTCAGGAATTCCAGAATTTTTCTCATTTTCTCGCCGGCTGCCTTCTGCAGCGCATCACTCATGCTGTTCATGCCGAACAGAAACAGTGCCAGACCGCCAATCAGTCCAAATAATACTCTTGTCGTCTCACTCATGTCCAATCCTCTTAATTTTGAAAGATTATTTTGTGGTTACCTCTTTTGTAAAGTTCTTGTAACGCAAAAACCTACCTTTCCATCATAAACAAAAATATTTTTTACATCTATCAGTACTATGATAAATTTATGTTAAATCTATGTAAAATCCGGACTATTTCTTTGTCTGCAGTTTAAAATAAGGTTAAAAAAAAGACCGACATGATTGTCAGTCTTATTTCCAGTCATCGCTCCAGCACACCGGAAGCTCCGGATGCTCCACCCGCACCGGCTCCGGGTAGGTCTCGCCGAACAGCTCCACCTCCACCCGCTCCATGATCTGCGGCTTCACCGGGCGGTTCACCTCCACGCCCTCAATGGGGAAGTTCTCCACGGGAACCGTCGGAACCTGTTCCAGCCGCCGGATCTCCTCCATTCCCTCCAGCACCCGTCCAAATACCGGATAAACTCCCTTATGCTCCGGGCAGTCCCGCAGAGGGAAGAAGAACTCACAGCCTGCCAGTCCCGCCTCGCCGTAGCCGCCCATGGCTACCACGCCCGGATGGGAATCCAGCGGCTCCACCTGGGGATTCAGCCTGAATTCATTGGGAATCAGGTACCGGCATTCCGGTCTGCCAAATGCCGTAAAGCTTACATCCACCCAGTTGCCCGGCACGATGCGCTCCACCGCGTGATGATCGAAGTATCCGCGCAAAGCCGCGTAAAGGAAGCTGTTCACCGTATTGGGTGCCGCCTCCGGCAGAAGCTCGATCACAATCTTGCTGCCATTTTCCATATAAATCGTTGCAATTGGATTCATGTTTTTCTCCTGAACTGTCATACTAAAATTCTTTTCTCAGCTTCGGGTCCAGCAGATCCCGCAGACCGTCTCCGATAAAGTTCGCCCCCACCGCCATGGTGAAGATCGCCAATCCCGGGAATCCTGCCACCCAGAACTTGTTGAAGTAATCCACGCCGTCGGACACCATCATGCCCCACTCCGGTGTAGGCGGTGCGGAGCCAAGCCCCAGAAAGCTTAAGGTGGAGAACATCAGGATCTGGTTGCCGATGTCCGTGGTCGCCATGATCAGCACAGAGCTGATGCTGTTGGGAATCACCTCGCGGATCAGGATGCGCAGCTTCGACGCTCCCAGAGCCTCCGATGCGGTCACATATTCATTTTCCTTGACACTTAAGACCACACTTCGCATCAGGCGCGCGTAGGTGGGCCATGCCACAATGATCAGGGCAAACATGGTGTTGAACAGGTTTGAGCCCATCACCGCATTGATGATCATCGCCAGGATCAGGGACGGAAATGACAGGATCATCTCCGAGATCCGCATCATCACATTGTCCACCCGGCCGCCCACATATCCTGCCACAGCCCCGTAAAAGGTGCCGATGAACCCGGCAATGACCACCGTCAGACATCCGGCAAGCAGGGAATACCGCCCGCCGTATATGACACGGCTGAAGATGTCACGGCCAAAGTTGTCGGTGCCGAACCAGTGCCGGGCGGATGGCGCTTTCAGACGCATGGTTAAATCCTGTGTCACCGGATCGAAGGGCGCGATGGCAGGTGCCAGAACCGCCGCCCCGATCCACGCCAGGCAGATGATCACGCCCAGAGTGAACAGGTAGTTGGATTTGAACAGTTTTTTAATGGAATGAATCATCAGCTGCACCTCACTCTCGGATCGATCACACCGTACAGGATGTCCACCACGGTGTTGATGACCATGTAATTCAAAGCAATCAGAAGCGCAACTCCGATGATTGCCGGATAATCCGCCGACAGGACGGATTCATAAGCGAACTGACCGACTCCCGGCCAGTTGAAAATGGTCTCCACCAGGACCATACCGCCCAGAAGGTTCCCCAGTCCCAGACCGATGACCGTCAGCACCGGAATCAGGGCATTGCCCAGAGCATGCTTTACGATCAGCCCGGCACGTCCCAGCCCCTTCGCCTTCGCCGTGCGGATATAGTCTGTGGACATCACGTCCAGCAGATTGGAGCGGGTGGTTCTGGTGATCAGTCCCATGGTAAATGCCGCCAGCACCGTTCCCGGCAGAATCAGGTGTCTCGCCGCATCCAGCGCCTTGGGCACATCCCCCTCCAGCAGGCTATCCATGATGTACAGCCCTGTCACCGTGGCCGGAGCGGAGAAGGAATTGCTCAACCGCCCCGGTCCCGGGAACCATTTCAGCTTATAATAGAAGAAATATAACATCAGCAGTGCGAACCAGAAGCTCGGGATACTGACACCCGTCACGGACACCGCACGGACTGCCTGGTCCATAATGCTGTTTCTGCGGATCGCCGAGATCACGCCGAACAGAATGCCAAATACCGATGCGATCACAATGGCAAACAGCGCCAGTTCAATGGTCGCCGGATAGCACCGCGCCAGCTCAGCCAGAATCGGCTTGTTGGTGCGGATGGAGGTTCCCAGATCCAGCTGAAGCAGATTCCTGATGTACAGCACATACTGCTCGATGAGGGAACGGTCCAGTCCGTACTTTGCCTTGTACGCCGCCACGATCTCCGGATCGTTCAGCGCACGCTGACTTAAGTTCGCCACTACCGGGTCTCCCGGTATCATTTTCGTCAGCAGAAATACCAGTGTCGCGACACCGAACAGCATGACGGTGAGATACACCAGCTTCTTTCCTATAAATTTCAGTCCATCCATATGATACCTCGTTTCCCGGAGTAAAACCGATTGTTATTTCCTGCTTATTTGATGTTGATCAGAGTCAGATCCAGTGCATACGGATCTGAGATTGCCACGCCTTCCAGTCTGTTGTTGTAGCCGATATGAGCCGGTGCCTGTGCAATCATGATAAACGGACCGTCCTCATACATGGCATCCTGGATCTCCTCCAGAACTGCGGTGCGGGCCTCATTGTCCGTTGCCTCCAGAGTCTTCTCATACAGAGCTGCCAGCTCCGGAGCCATCTCCTCGGTCCATCCTGCTCTCATGCCGACCACTGCGCCCGGCAGGAACTCCAGCTGTACGTTAGGATCGTTGTAGTCAGTGCCCCAGTACATTACGGTGAAGCCCAGAGTGCCGTCACGGTATGCGTCGCCGTAGCCTGCTGCCCACGGCTGTGCCACGATATTGGCATTGATGCCGATCTGAGACAGGTCATCCTTCACCTTCTGAGCCAGATCAGTCAGCAGAATGCCTTCCATATCCAGATCCGTCACAGTCAGATCAATGTCAAAGCCATCCGGGTAGCCTGCCTCTGCCAGCAGAGCCTTCGCCTCTTCCACATTGGTGTAGTCCACCGGTCTCTCGCCTTTGCTGCCCATAAATCCACTCTGGATAATGTCGTAAGGAGTGATGGTGCCTTCGCCGCAGATCATCTGAATGCCGCTGTAGTCCAGCGCCTTGCGGATCGCCTGCTGTACCTTCGGGTTGGATACGGGACCGCCGTACTCCTCGTTCATGTTCATCATCACAAAACCAACGGTCTTGGTTGCCGCATTGATCAGCGCCACATTGTCCGCCTCAGCCAGCTCAGACATGGTGTCATCAGTCATGTTCATCGCCACATCGATGTCCCCTGCAGACAGAGTCATCATCTGGGTGTTGGAATCCGGCTGAATCTTGATGATGTACTTGTCAACATTGGTAGCCTCGCCCCAGTAGTTGGTATTCTTCTCCAGCACCACCTCCTGATCCGGAATGTAGCTGGTCATCACATACATACCGGAACCTGCGCTGGCAGTATCCAGGTAGTTCTGTGCGGTATCTGTGGTAGACGCGTCCTCCGCGTCGGTGCCGCCGTTCTCCTTCACCACCGCGCTGTCCAGCACCGCCAATGCGCTGTAGGTCAGCTTTGACAGAATCGCGCTGTCCGGCTGTGTCAGATGAAATACCACGGTCTTGTCATCCGGAGTCTCAATGCTGTCGATGGTGTCACAGATAAAGGAAGGATTGCCCTTTAAGTTCTTGCAGCGGTTGATGCTGAATGCCACATCCGCAGAGGTCATCGGATTGCCGCTTGCAAATACCAGACCGTCCTTCATCGTCACGGTCAGGGTCAGACCATCCTCGGAGAATTCATAGGTGTCTGCCAGACACGGCTCCGGCGCACCCTCGTTGCTGTAGAACTTGAACAGATTCTCATAGCAGGCGTTAATGATCACCGGCGGATTCTTCTCATACACATAGCCCGGGTCCAAAGTCGAAAAGCCTGCGCCCATGGCTACCACTACGGTGCTGCTGCCGGACGGAGCTGCCTCGCTTCCAGCCTCACTGACCGCTTCGCTGCCGGCTTCACTTCCTGCCGCCGTGGTGCTGTCTGCACCGCCGCCGCATCCGACGGTGGTAAATGCCATCGCCATACACATCGCTAACGCTAATAATCTTTTTTTCATAATCATCCTCCTCTTGGATATATTGAGACGCCGGTCTCCCGGCGGTGACTCTCCTCTGTCAGTCTGTCAATACAGATGACATGCCACAAAGTGCCCCGGCTCCACCTCTTTTAACTCCGGCATCTGCTGGCTGCACTTCTCACATGCCTTCGGACACCGGGTATGGAACCGGCAGCCGGACGGCGGGTTCGAGGGGCTTGGCACCTCGCCCTTCAGACGGATTCGCTCCGTCCTGTGCTCCTCTCCCACCTGGGGAATCGCTGACAGCAGCGCCTCCGTGTAGGGGTGATAGCGCTTCTCATACAGCTGATCGCAGTCCGCGATCTCCACCATTTTCCCCAGATACATGACGCCTACCCGGTCACTGACCTGATAGACCACGTTCAGATTGTGGGAAATGAAGAAATACGTCAGTCCCAGCTTCTCCTTCAGCTCCTGCAGCAGGTTCAGCACCTGCGCCTGTACCGATACGTCCAGCGCCGACACCGCCTCATCGCAGATGATCAGCTCCGGCTCCAGCGCCAGCGCCCGGGCGATGCCGATTCGCTGCTTCTGTCCGCCGGACAGCTCATGGGGGTACCGGCTTAAGTGGTAGGCATCCAGCCCCACCAGATTCAGAAGCTCCATAATGCGGGCATCCACATCCATCTGCCCTGTCATATTGTGAATCTCAAAAGGCTCCATCAGAATCTGCTTCACCGTTCTGCGGGGATTCAGACAGGCTGACGGATCCTGAAATATAATCTGCGCCTTCTTCCGCATCTGCTTTAACTGGCTTCCCCGCATACCGGCAATGTCCTCGCCGGACAGGTAAATGTGACCTTCCGTAGAATCCAGCAGCCGGATCAGGGTACGCCCCAGGGTACTCTTGCCGCAGCCGCTCTCTCCCACCACGCCAAAGGTCTCTCCCTTCATAATGGAAAAGCTCACATCGTCCACCGCCTTCACCGGCGGGGCTTTCCGGGTCTTGCCCTTAAAATATACTTTCACATGGTCGGCTTCCATCAGCACTTCTTTGTCCTTCACTGCCATCTGTCAAGCCTCCTTACTGTTGTCCTGGTTCATCTCGTCTTTCTTCAGCATGCCTTCGTCCTGACTGCCCTTGTTCTGTCTGTCTTCGTTCAGACCGCCCTTGTTCTGACTGCCTGCGTCTTCTGCATACAGCCAGCAGCGCACCTGGCGGTTCTCCGTAATCTGGCGCATCGGCGGGTCCGCTTTCCGGCACTGATCGGTGGCATGGGGACATCTGGGTGCGAAGCTGCAGCCCTCGAACCGCTCCGTAGGGTTCGGCACCATGCCGTCTATGGTCTCCAGCGGCTTCCGCTCCTTCGTGATCCGCGGAATCGCGTTCAGCAGTCCCACCGTATACGGATGCTTCGGATTCTGGAACAGCTCCTTCGCCGGTGCCTGCTCCACAATGTGGCCGGTATACATGACGATAACCGTGTCGCACAGCTCACTGACCACACCCAGATCGTGGGTGATAAATACCACCGACGTTCCCATGGTCTCATTCATTTCCTGAATCAGATCCAGAATCTGCGCCTGTATGGTCACATCCAGCGCCGTGGTAGGCTCATCGGCAATCAGAATATGCGGCTGGCAGGCTAACGCCATGGCGATCATCACACGCTGGCGCATACCGCCGGACATCTGATGAGGATACTCATGTGCCCGCACCTCCGGATTGGCGATTCCCACCGCCCGCATCATGCGCACAGCCTCCTCCATGGCCTCCTTCTTCTTCATCCCCCGGTGCAGCCTCAGCGACTCCGCAATCTGCTTCCCGCACTTGATAATCGGATTCAGGGAGGTCATGGGCTCCTGAAAGATCATGGAGATCTCATTGCCCCGGATCTTCTGCATCTCCCGCTCTGTAAACTTCACCAGGTCCTGCCCTTTGTAAAGAATCTCCCCCTGGGTGATCCTGCCCGGCGGATTCGGAATCAGCTGCATCATGCCCAGCGAGGATACACTCTTTCCGCTGCCGCTCTCGCCGACGATTCCCAGCTTCTGTCCCCGATGCAGGGTATAGTTCAGATGGTTCACCGCCTGCACCGTGCCTTCCACAGTCTTAAATTCCACACACAAATCTTTGATTTCCAATATCGGCTCCGCCTGCTTCATGGTCTTCCCTCAATTCTGCCCTGCTGCTTTATTTTCTCGTACTCCTGTATTGCCGCTGCTTTCTCTCTGCTGTCCTGTCTCTGTGCTTCAATGCTTCATCACTTCTGTGCTTCATCACTTTCACACGTCAGCGTGGTAATTACTGTACACGATACCACATTTTCCGACAGATTTCAATACTGCCTTTCATAAAGATTGCGTATTTTTTTCCCGTTTTCCTGCCTGCCAGGCACCTTTTCCCCAAAAACCAGATACATTGTAATAGAAATGCACCCTTCAGGAGGACTTGATTCTTATGAAACGATTTTCTGCTACTCTCATCCCCAGGCTGGGAGCTGCCGGTCTGCTTGTCACCTGCACAGCCGCTGCCCTCTCCGGCTGTCAGCCGGGACCAGCCGGTGACCGTCTGACTCCCGTCACCCTCAATGAGGTCGCCCACTCCATCTTCTACGCCCCCCAGTATGCCGCCATCGAGCTGGGATACTTTGCAGAAGAAGGACTGGACTTAACCCTGGTCAATGGCGCCGGCGCCGACAAGGTCATGACCGCCCTGATCTCCGGCGACGCCGACATCGGCTTCTGCGGCTCCGAAGCCAGTATTTATACCTATGCACAGGGCGCAGAGGACTATGCCGTCAACTTCGCCCAGCTGACCCAGCGGGCCGGAAACTTCCTGGTAGGCCGGGAGCCGGATGCGGAATTTCGCTGGGAGAAGCTGCGGGGCAGGAAGGTACTGGGTGGGCGCGCGGGCGGTATGCCCCAGATGGTCTTCGAGTATATCTTAAAGAAGAACGGTCTTGACCCCAAAACCGACCTGTCCATCGACCAGAGCATCAACTTCGGTCTCACTGCCGCCGCCTTCACCAGCGATGATTCGGACTACACCGTCGAGTTTGAACCCTTCGCCACCGGTCTGGAGCTGGAAGGCAGCGGATACGTGGTCGCTTCCCTTGGCACCGACTCCGGCTACGTCCCCTACACCGCCTACTGCGCGAAGAAGAGCTACATGGAAAGCCACCCGGAAGTGATCCAGAGCTTCACCCGCGCCATCCAGCGGGGTATGGATTACGTCAACTCCCACTCCGCCGAGGAAATTGCCAAAGTGATCCAGCCTCAATTCAAGGAGACTCCGCTGAAAAATATTACCGTGATTGTAGACCGTTATAAATCCCAGGATACCTGGAAGAAGGACCTGATTTTCGAGAAAGACAGCTTTGAACTGCTGCAGAATATTCTGGAAGAGGCAGGGGAGCTTCCCATGCGGGTGCCCTATGAGAATCTGGTTACGACGGAATATGCAAAAGGAGCAGTGGAGTAGCACTCCAGGAAAAAAAAGCAGCAAGAACCCCGTTTTTTCTCGAGGTTCTTACTGCTTTCCTTTTATCTGTTGCCTTTTATATCCCGTCCCCCCTCCTGCTATCCCTTCACTTCATCTCCCGCGCACTCTGCGCCGCGATCCTGCCAAATGTCACCGTGTCCGGCATAGACATGGAACCAAGCCTGTTTTTTCCATGGATACCACCGGTCACCTCACCCGCCGCATAGAGTCCCGGAATCGGTAAACCATCTGTTCCGATCACTCTGGCACAGGGATCGATCTCCACGCCGCCCATCGTGTGATGTACGGAAACAATACAGGAAAACATATAGTAACTGTCACTTCCAACCTTCTCCAGATTCTGGGTTCGTCCGAAATCCTCATCCTTTCCTGCCTCGACAAATGTATTAAACCGCTCAATGGTCTTCTGCACTTCTTCCACAGGCAAATCAAAGTATTCACAGCATTCCTGAAGACTTCCCCGCACCAGCACTCCCTGGTCGTAACATTTGGAGATTTCGCTTTCGTACAGCTGCTCCAGATTCATCTCCCGCACGACCCGACTGTCGATCAGCTCATACACCTT
The DNA here is from genome assembly GCA_030536555.1 of Eubacteriales bacterium. Classification (GTDB taxonomy): domain Bacteria; phylum Bacillota; class Clostridia; order Lachnospirales; family Lachnospiraceae; genus Brotaphodocola. Next base: position 32,334 of record JAUNPU010000023.1, read on the forward strand.
CAGATCCGGTTGCCGCAGCATAGCCTCGGAAAGATGATCTCTGGTATCCTTCTCATCCACAAAGCGTCTGCCCTCTTTATTGATCAGCAATGCGTTGGAATTCAGTCTTGCGTAATCCATAAAATAATAATTTCCGGTAGCCGGATTGTTGATCGGATAAAGCTGGATTTCCTCCATCCCCACCAGATTCGCCCCTGCTTTCTCCGCCATCACCAGTCCGTCTCCCACAATTGCCGGTGAATTGGTTGTGGAAATGCTCTCATCCAGATCATTCCACCGTGTGTCGTACTTCATGCGCATTTCCACATTGGCTCCGAAGCCGCCGGTTGCCAGAATCACACCTTTTCCTGCCGTGTACTCCACAACCATTCCCTTCCGCCTGGCACGTACACCGGTGACTCTTCCGCTTTCATCCATAACCAGCTCTTCCGCTCTTGTGTTGTATTGGATCTCTGTCCCCATTTCCACAGCCTTATCGATCAGCGTATCCACATAATTCGGCCCGTCTCCCACCGGCCACAAGGTTCTGGAAACGGTATGTCCGCCGTACCAGGACTGCTGATCCTTGTATTTCACACCGACAAAATCCCGAAGCCAGTATGCGTTAGGCAACGCATTCTCCACCAGAATCTGTATCAGCTCCGGATTTCCTCCGCGCTGTCCTCCTTCATAGATGTCACTGAAAAACAACTCTTCACTGTCTTCAATCCCCAGCGACTCCTGCACCCAGTTCCCCGGAGCAGCATACTCGCCGCCGGACATTCGCGTATTCCCGCCGCCAAAGGACATCTTCTCCAGTACGATAATGTGGTCATTTCCTTTCGAGCGTGCCTCAATAGCCGCAGACAGACCGGCGCCTCCTGACCCGATGATAAGGATATCGCAGTCCACCTGTCCTGATTCTTTGTTCAGATTCTGCTCAATCTGTTCCCGGGGAACCAGCTCTTCCGGATTGAGTCCTGCCGCTAGAACAGCCTGCTCCACCGCCTTCAAAAGACGGCTGCTTGTCTGCGTCGCACCTGACACCGCATCCACCTGAACACAGTTCCGGGCTACGATATCATCAATCAGCTGGGTCATCGTCTTTTCAAACCCCGGAGTCTCACTGTGTTCCAGAATCTCAATATGGGTGATCTGGTTTTCCTTTACCACCACATCTACCCGCACACGGAGCCCGCCTTCCTTCGCCTCCCCCTGAAATGCCCCCGAGACCACATTTTCCTCTTTTCTGTCGGACGGCATTCTTTCTGCGCCATGACAGGCAGTCAGAAAGCACAGGGAAACAGCCGCTAAAAATCCTGTCAGAATTCTTCTTTTCACTCTTTAGTCCTCTCCAGATTCTCCCGATATTCAGAAGGCGAAAGCCCTGTTTTCTTTTTGAATACCCGGCTGAAATAATACTGGTCTGCATAGCCGCACAGAACCGCAATCTCCCCGATGGTCTTATCTTCTCTCAGAAGTCTGATGGAATAGTCAATTCTCAGCTTCGTCACATACTCCACAAAACTCATCCCCGTCGCTTCCTTGATCAGCTTAAACAGCGCTGTACGGCTTAAGTTGAATTCCCGCTCCACCATCTCAGAGGAAAGCTCCTTCCGCGTGTAGTGGGTATTGATAAACTCAATCACCGAACCTTTGGGCTTTGGCTTCTGTATCTGAAATCTGGACACAATGTTGTGGTACTCGATCCGCTCATTATACCTGGCAACTGCCTGTTCCATCACCTCCTGGAACTCGTCGTCCTCAACCGGTTTCAGCAGATAGAAATCCACATTGTGCTGAATTGCCTGTCTCGCATATTCAAAATCATCATATCCTGATACGATGATGATCACACAGGTCCTGTTCTTCTCCCGAATCCTGCGGATACATTCCAGCCCGCTGATTCTCGGAATATTGATATCCATCAGCAAAATATCCGGTGTGTGCAGCCCAAACAGCTCTAAAGCTTCCTCGCCGTCCTGCGCCTTCGCCACCACCTTTATGGAAAGTCCCATGGTCTCGATCTGCCTGGCCATTCCATTCCGTATCCTCTCTTCATCGTCAACTACGATTGCTCTATACATTTCATCCCTCCGAAGCTGTAAATCTTACCGTAACCGTTGTTCCCTCCGATATCGCACTGGAAACAGTCAGGCTGGCATCCTCTCCATATACCGCCCGCAGCCTGGTAAGGGTATTCACCATTCCAAAATGCTCAGAAGCATCCAGATTTTTCAGCCGCTCATTCAGCTTTTCCAGAACCTCTTCAGACATTCCGATTCCATCATCACAGATGATAAATTCGATAAACTCCCCATTTCTTCTGCCAGCAATCCGGATATGCCCTGCTCCGTCCTTCGGCTTAATCCCGTGATAAATAGCATTTTCCACCATCGGCTGAATCATGATTTTCAGCGTCGGACACTGCCTGATCGATTCATCCAGTTCCATCTCATAGGACAGTTTATTCTTATATCGAAGTGCCTGTATATCCAGATACGCCTTCGTGTGCTTAAATTCCTCCGCAATGGTAATCATTTCCTTTCCGTTGCTTAAAAAGATACGGAAAAATGTGGACAATGACGTAATCGCACCTGCCACCTCATCAGCTCCCTGCTCTTTCGCCATCCACTTCAGATTATCAAGGGTATTATACAGGAAATGAGGCTTGATCTGCGCCTGCATCACCGCAGTCTCCGCTTTCCGCTTCGCCTCCTGCTCTTTATAGATACGGTCGATCAGTTCCGCAATGCGGTCAAGCATCTTATTGTAGCTTAAGCCCAATTCATAAATCTCATCTCTGCTCTCCCTGGTATCGTAGTAGGCCCTGAGATTCCCCCGTTCCACCTGATTCATGCAGGACTGGAGATTCTTGACCGGTTTCAGCACCAGATAGGTCAAGCATAATCCCAGCAGACCTGTCACAACCAGAAGCAGCAGAAACAGTATCAGGTATCCCTGAATCAGTTCATCGGTCTGTCTGGACAATTCACGATAATTCACCATACTGCAGACAAGCCAGTCATCATAGTGTGATACCGGAGAGATGAACAGCATGCAGGTTTCTCCTCCGGCATTCACAGCATCCACCATCACCGAATTGATGACCGACCGGGTATCCACCTGCTTCAGACTGTCCTCATCCATATATTTCTGATAGAAGTAGTCCTTATTGGTAGAGATGATCTCATGCTTCCGGTTCATCACCCAGGTTTTTCCGTTGTAAATATGATCTGTATTTACAATCCCCTTCAGGTCCACAGCCGGAACCGCAGAGCAGATCAGCGCCTCCTTCTCATTGCCATATCCCAGCACCGGATAATAGAACAGCAGCACTTCCCGGAAGTTCTGATTCAGTTTCGGAAGCCCGATCACAAACTCCCGGTCCGACGCATAGGCAAGGCGATAATCCTCATCATCCATCAGATTCTCCGTCGCCTCACTGTTGATCCAGCAGAAACCATTTTTACCAATGTAGGTAAATGTCTCCATCACCTCGCCGTTTTTCATATACAGATTGGTAAACCGGTCGATCAGTGGAGTGATTTCCCGCACATCCATGGAAGAGAATGCCGGTATTGCCGAAATCAGACGAAATTCCAGTGCCTTTTTATTCACCCATGCGTCCACCTCATTAGCCTTGGATTCATTGATCTGGCTTATGGTAAACGCTGTGTCCTTAATCGCCTGCGGCTTCATTACATAATTAATAAATAGACAAAGCGAGCAGAAAACAATCACAAGACAGATATTAAAAAACAATAATATCTTGGTTTTAATCTTTAAATTCAGTTTCACCCCTACCTCCGCCATGTTTGTTATTTATTTATTATACCTATTCCCCCGGTTATTTACAATCCTGTGTTAAAAAAGTACAAAAGCCGGAAACATTTGTCCATTTTCTTCATTTTCCAATTTGTTATAATTATATCAATCAATTTAAGGAGGATAAAATTAATGAAGAAATTTGCAGCACTTATGTTATCCAGTGCCCTGCTGCTGACCGCCTGCGGTACAAAGGCAGCGCCTGAAACCACTGCGGCTCCAACTGCGGCGGAAACGGAAGCAGAAGGACTCTACACCCCGGGAACCTACGAAGGCTCCGCAGAAGGCTTCGGCGGTACCCTGACCGTTTCCGTAACCTTATCTGCTGACAAAATCGAGAACGTAGAGGTTGTCTCCCACAGCGAGACAGATGGTATCGGCACCAAAGCAATCGAAGCTCTTCCGGCTCTGATCGCAGAGAAAAACTCTGCGGATGTAGACGCCGTAGGCGGTGCAACCATGACCTCCAAAGCAATTATCGCAGCTGTAAAAGACGCAATGAAGGATTTTGCAGAAGAGACAGAAACCGCAGTTCTGGCTGACGGTACCTACGCTGGAGAAGCTACCGGTTACCAGGGTCCTTTAAAGCTTGAGGTTACCGTAGCAGATGAAAAAATCACGGAGATCAAGGTAACGGAAAACGTGGAAACAGTTGGTATCGGCACCAAAGCCTTAGACGCTGTTCCGCAGAGAATCATCGAACATCAGTCCGTTGCGGTTGACGCTCTTTCCGGCGCTACTGCATCCAGCAAAGCAGTTCTGGCTGCTGTAACCAACGCTCTGGAAACCGCAGGGGCAGATATGGCAAAATACAGTGTGAAACCAGTTGTTGAAAAAGGGGAAGATCAGGTTGTGGACGCTGACATCGTAATCGTCGGCGCAGGCGGCGCAGGTCTTACCGCTGCAATCGAAGCAAAGGTTCAGTCCGAAGACATTACCGTAGCCGTTATCGAGAAAATGGATATTACCGGCGGCAACACCAGAATGTCCGGTGGCGAGTTCGCAGCTCCGGGCAACTGGGTTCAGTTAGAAGAAGGCATCACCGATGACAGCGTTGAGAAATACTACAATGATATCTTAAAGGGCGGCTACAACCTGGGCAATCCGGATCTGGTCCGTATCATCGCAGAAAACGCTCTTCCAACCGCTGAATGGCTGAAAGATTTCGTAGGCATCAAATTCCGCGATCATCAGAGCTGGTACGGCGGACACGAGGTTGCAAGAACCTTATGGCCGGAGGGCGATGGTCCTGCTTATGTGGATACCCTGGAAGCAAAGGCACGGGAACTCGGCGCAGACATTTACTTACAGACAGAAGCAACTGACCTGATTCTGGACAACGCAGGTCGTGCTGTCGGTGTAACCGCAGTCCGCAAGGACGGCGCAAACTTCACCTTCAACGCAAAGAACGGTGTGATCATCACCACCGGCGGATTCGGAAGAAATGTAGAAATGCGTCAGAAATACAATACTATGTGGCCGACCCTGGATGAGTCCATTCCATCCACCAACAGCCCTGCAATCACCGGCGACGGTATCCGCATGGCACTGGAAGCCGGCGCAAACACCGTTGGTATGGAAAACATCCAGTTATACCCGGTTAACAACCCTGCAACAGGCAACTACTACTATATCGACTATGCTCGTCTGAACTCCACCGCTCTGCTGGTGAACAAAGAAGGCAAACGTTTCGTAAATGAGAAAGGCACGCGCGACGTTATCTCTGATGCTACCTTAAAGCAGACTGACAGCATGGTTTACGAGATCATCGATGCAGGTGTTGTTGCAGAACAGAAATTATATGAGGATTATGCAGCAGAGATCGAACAGTGTCAGAAGACCGGTGTACTGGCAATCGGTACCTTAGATGAGGTCTGCGCACACTTCGATGTTCCTGTCGATGTTGTAAAAGAAACCATCGAACACTACAACAGCCTGGTTGAGTCCGGAGAAGATACCGATTTCGGTCGTACAGACAACTTCAACAAGATCGGTGAAGGCCCGTACTTCATGTTCTCCAGCGTTGTATCCGTTCATCACACCATGGGCGGTCTGGAAATCGACACCGAAGCCCGTGTTCTCAATACCGAAGGCAACCCAATCCCGGGTCTGTACGCAGCCGGTGAGGTAACCGGAGGAATCCACGGCGGCAACCGTCTTGGCTCCGTGGCAGTTCCGGATACCGCAATCTTCGGCCGTGTTGCCGCAAGAAGCTGTATCGAAGGCAAATAAAAAAGGATTGATTTAAGATAATATGGGGGCAGTGCATTGGCACTGCCCCCATATTTTACTTCTTCTGCTCCACATAAGCTGCCACTGCCTCCAGTGCCCCGTCTACGCCAATGTCTGTGGTATTGACACAGATGTCATAATCCTCCATCTGCCCCCACTCCTTATTGCAATAGAACTTGTGATAGTTGCGGCGGCGACGGTCCATCCGGCGAATCTCCTTCTCCGCACGGCTCTCCGACATCTCCTCCGCGCTGTGGATCCGGCGGATGCGGCTGATTCTGGCATCCAGTCCGGCATAGACAAATACCTTCACGGACTCCGGAACGATCATCTCTGCACAGCGTCCCACCAGCACACACGAACCCTTCTCTGCCAGCTCCCGGATCACACGGCTGTAGGCTTCAAATACCTTCTTCGCCATGTCGATCTGATAGTCCGGCGCAATGTCACGGGCTGTGTAGCTGTCAAGATCCGGCTCCGATTCGTCACATGCTTCCAGAAGGGATACCTCAATATTCTCCTTTCTGGCAATCATATTGATCAATTCCTTGTCATAAAACGGGATTCCCAGTTTCGCGGCGAGTTTTTCCCCCAGCTCTCTGCCGCCGCTGCCGTACTGTCGGCTGATTGTAATCACCTTACTCATAGTTCAAACCTCCTTTCTCCTCATACGTGCATGATTGACCTCTTTTTCTTTTATTGTATCACACTTTTCACATCGTTGTCACTATGTTAGCAGAAAATCTTCTGTTTTTCTTTTATTTTTCAGTCTATTATATGTTTGCTGATTTTCTGCATGTTCCCTCTCTGGTCCCTGCATCACCCACGCACGAATCAGCCTGTTCCAGTAATCCCGATATCCCGCCTTCTTCACCGCTCCGTCTGTCAGAATCTCCACCTCCCCCAGCACCTTGCCGTTCAGCTCGTAGCGAAGCACCCCCGCCTTATCCCCCGGTTCCACCGGCGCTTCCAGCTGCTCCGGCAGCATCAGCTTCTTCTCCACTGCCTGGAAGTCCTCCCCGTTCAGACTCAGATAGGAAAAGCCGCCGTTGTACTTTACCGGAACCGTGTCTGTCACACCGTCCGCAACCGGAAGTAGCGGCAGTACCGGCATCTCCGTGTCCTCATAGAGCCTGCAGTTTGCATAGCCGTAGTTCAGCAGCGTCTGGGCATCGGCGAACCGCACCTTGTAATCCGGTGCCGCCATAATCGAGGCGATCAGCCGCACTCCATCCTTCTCCGCCGTGGCTGACAGACAGTATTTTGCCAGAGAGGTGGAGCCTGTTTTCAATCCCGTCACCCGGAAGTTGGTTGCCATTTTCAACAGCTTGTTGGTGTTGGACAGACCGAACTCCTTCGTCCCCTGCTTCGTCACATGGGTAATATTTTCCATCCAGATTGTCGAATAGTTGTGAATCTGCGGATATCGGGTAATCAGCTCCCGGGACATGATGGCAATATCCCGCGCCGTGGTCAGGTGCGTAGGGGACTCCGTCAGACCGCAGCAGTCCTCAAAGTGCGTCCCCGTCATCTGAAGTCCAGCCGCCCGCTCATTCATCATCCGGACAAATTCGCTCTCCGTACCTGCTATGTACTCCGCCATCGCCACCGACGCGTCATTGCCGGAGGCGATGACGATGCACTTGATCAGCGTTTCCACCGTCTGCGTCTCCCCTTCCTCCAGAAATACCTGGGACCCGCCCATGGATTTCGCATAGGCGCTGGTCACCACCGAATCCGTCATCTTGATCTTCCCCGCGTCAATGGCATCAAAAATCAGAATCAGGGTCATGATCTTCGTGATGCTGGCGGGACTTCTCTGCTCATCCGGATTCTTCTCATAGATCACCTGCCCGGTGGATGCCTCCATCAGCACAGCACTGGGCGCAGATATGGTTACGGCATCTGCACTTGCACCTGCCAAGACCGCGCCTGCGGAACCGACCGCACTTGCGGAACCGGTCGCTTCCGTTGACGCGGGCAGCATAGTCTCCGCCGCAACCGGTATCGTCTCCACCGGCGCAGGGGTTGAAGTCATCACCAGACTGGCACACAGGGCTAACAGTATCTGTCTCATACTCTCCCTCAGTTCTCTCCTCTCATATTCAATGTATGGTTATTTATACGGTTCTATGTTATGATATAGTTGTTCAGAAAGTCTTTGCACTTTCTGCGCAGACCGCTAATATTACGAATCCATCGATTTGATAGAAATGAGGTTTTACTATGAATCGTTTTGAATACAGCAGACGTTATCGCCGCAGACGCAGGAACCGTCGGGCGGCACAGATTGCAGCCGTGATCGGCTGTATCGCACTCATCGGCATCTGCGGAACAGGTGCCGTATTCTTCGGCAAAAAGCTGCTTGCAAACCCGGGTGCTCCCTCCGGAGGCACCGTAGTCGTCACTCAGGATCAGAGCGATCCGGCTGGCACCGGAGGCTCCGGCACAGCCAACACCAGCAGTTCTGGCGATTCAACCGGAACCACCACCCCTGCCACCAACCAGCCCTCCCCCTCCCCGGACTCCTCCGCTGCTTCCCTTCTCGCTCAGGCGGCTGCCCTGGCGACCGGCTACGACTATGACAGCGCCATCGCCCTGCTTCAGTCCGACGCCGCCCCTGCATCGGATCCGGCTGTGACCGCAGCCATTGCAGACTACGAGGCCATACGGGAAAGTCTGGTGAAGGTCAAGGTGTCCGAGGTCACCCATGTCTTTTTCCACTCTCTGGTCATGGACCCGGCGAAGGCATTTGACGGGGATGCGGACATGAACGGCTACAATCAGGTAATGACCACAGCCGACGAATTCCACAAGATTCTGCAGTCCATGTACGACAAGGGCTACGTGCTGGTTCGCATGCACGATCTTGCCTATGAGACCACAGACGAGAACGGCAAACCGGTCATGAAGCCCGGCACCATCATGCTTCCGGAAGGCAAGATTCCATTTGTCATGTCCCAGGATGATGTGTGCTACTATCCCTATATGGACGGCGACGGATTTGCGTCCCGCATTGTCATCGGCGAGGACGGCAGACCCACCTGCGAGATGAAGCAGCCCGACGGCACTGTGGTCACCGGCTCCTACGATCTGGTTCCGCTGCTGGAGGACTTTATTCAGGAGCACCCGGACTTTTCCTACCAGGGAGCCCGCGCCGTGCTGGCATTTACCGGATACGAAGGAATCCTTGGCTACCGGACTGCCGCCTCCTACGCGGATTCGCCCACCTATGCCAGTGACCGGGAGCAGGCTGCCAAAGTAGCCCAGTGCTTAAAGGATCACGGCTGGGAGCTTGCCTCCCACAGCTGGGGGCATCTCAACATGGGTACCATCGAGATGGACCGCTTCCGCACTGATGCGGACAAGTGGGAGCAGGAGGTTGACTCTCTGATCGGTCCCACCGACATCATCCTGTACCCCTTCGGTGCCGACATCAGCGACTGGCATCCCTACACCACCGAAAATGAGCGGTTCAACTACTTATACAACGCCGGATTCCGCTATTTCTGCAATGTGGACTCCAGCCGCTGCTGGGTTCAGATCGGTGATGACTACCTTCGCCAGGGCCGCCGCAACTTAGACGGCTACCGGATGTGGAAGGATATCACCGCCGAAGATCCCTCCAGCCGCCGGCTGGACGATTTGTTCCGGGCAGAGGACGTATTTGACGCCGCCCGACCGACTCCGGTGCCGGAAATGTGACTCCACGGTACAGGCAGTCTCCGGTCCCGAATCCGGCACACCGAAAGCCCCCGGTACCGTAACTATAAGCGTCAGTATACCGGTCGTTCCCGCACGATCATGGTCGGATATCCCAGGCTGCGCAGGTTCTTCTCCATCCATGCGGCATTGTCCAGGTTGAGGAAGGCCCCCACCCGCACCTTGTAAAGTCCGTCCTGATATACGGTAAATGCCGGCAGGTCGCGGGCGATCAGCTCCTGTAAGAGCTGGTCTGCCTGTGCCCGCTCCGCAAATGCCCCCACCTGAATCTGATAGTATTCCGGCGCTTCCGCCTCCTGTCCGATGGTCTCCAGCACACCCTGTGCGACTGCCTGTGCAATCGCATCGAAGTGGGTGTCAAAGAACAGATTATCCGTCTCATTGTCGATAAATCCCACCTCTGCCAGCACCGCCGGCATCTCGGTCCGCCGCAGCACGATCAGCCCCGGACGCTCGATGGTCCCCAGATTCCGAAATCCGGTCTCCGCCAGCGCCTCATTGATATTGGCTGCCAGCAGCGCCGGGACTCCGCTGTTTTCATACACCAGACTCTCGATTCCCGAAGCGGTCCCCGCCACCGGCATGGCATTCCGGTGAATGGACAGGAAGTAGTCCGCATCCGCCTCATTTGCCATCTGCGCCTTCTCAAAAGGCGTCTGGTACACGTCCGTCACCCGCGTATAACCCACATCCCCCCCCTGATCCGTCAGAATCTGCCCCACTGCCAGCGCCAGCCGCAGGGTGTCATTTTTCTCCTGCCGCCCCTGAAATACAGCACCGGGCTCTGCTCCGCCGTGACCGGCATCAATGATAATCTTCTTTCTTTCCTCCAAAATAAAAAGGCTCCTTTCCCATACTGCATACTAATACAATATGGAAAAAGAGCCTGTCCGGTCACCCGATCTCCGGAATCGTAATCTCTCCCTGAAATACTTCCGTCGCCGGTCCGGTCATGAAGGCATGTCCGCTCTCCCGGTCCCAGGTAATCTCAAGATTGCCGCCCTTTAACTGCACCTCCACGGTGTTGTCCACCAGTCCCAGCATCATGCTTGCCACTGCGCAGGCGGTTGCACCGGTTCCGCAGGCCCAGGTCTCCCCGCTGCCCCGCTCCCAGACGCGCATCCGGATATGTCCCCGATCCAGCACCGTGATGAACTCCGAATTCACCCGGTCCGGGAACCGCTCATGGTTCTCGTATGCCGGTCCGATCTTCTCCAGATCCAGCCCGTCGATGTCTTCCCGGTAGTATACGGCATGAGGATTGCCCATGCTGATGCCTGTAAATTCCGTCTCCACTCCGTCCACCAGAATCTTCTCCGGCAACTCAGAGGTCAGCTCCGGCACGCCCATGTCCACCGTCACGCTGACCACCTTGCCCTTCTCCACCTGCATATCCAGCTGCTTGATTCCCGCCCTGGTCTCCACCGTGATCTTCGTGTCCGTCACAATGCCGTGGTCGTAGGCGTATTTGCCCACACAGCGAATGCCGTTTCCGCACATGGCGCCCTCGCTTCCGTCCTCATTGAACATCCGCATCCGGCAGTCCGCCACCTGTGACGGGCAGATCAGAATCAGACCGTCCGATCCGATTCCAAAGTGACGGTCACTGACAAATCTTGCCACCGCCTCCGGGTCTGCCACCTGCTCTTCAAAGCAATTCACATACACATAATCGTTGCCGATTCCCTGCATTTTGGTAAATTTCATCGTTCTGTCTCCTGTGTTTTCCTTTATCTGTTAATCAAACTGATCACCATCTGAGCCGTCTCGGTCATATTGGTACCGCTGTCCATGCTGCACTTCTGAAGATAGCGGTGCGCCTCTTCCTCCGTCATATTGTTCCGCTCCATCAGAAGATTCTTCGCCTGAAGGATCAGCTCGTGCTCCTGCCGGTTTCTCTGCTTCGGCTCCTGGCGAAGCTTCTTCCTCCGCCTGCTCTGGGCCTGCATCATCATTTCCAGGGTGCCGATCAGGTCATGAACCTTCAGGGGCATGGGCAGGCACACGACATTCTGCGGCATCTGCGCCGTCCATCTGGCAGGCGACGACACCATCAGCATCTCAAACTCCGGCGGCAGGCAGTCATGGAGCTCGGCAAACAGCATATCTGTCAGACGATATCCACAGACAATGATGCCGCTGCTTAAGTTTTCCACCTGCGCCAGCGTCTGTGCACCGGATGTACAGACAGCCGTCACCTCAAAACCGTTCTTCATCAGTATATTTTTGATACTTCTGGCATCCTCCGGCTTGGAAAATGCCACGACCACGCTTGCCAAACTCTCACCTCCCGGTTATCGAGGTTCAGAATCATCCTCAATACTTATACAGATACTCCTCAACCTCCCAGTCGGTCACTTCGGCGCGGAACTTTTTCCATTCCGCCTCCTTAGCCTTCAGATACTTGGTATAAATATGCTCTCCAAGCACTTCTCTTGCAAACTGGCTTCCCTTGAACGCCTCCAGCGCCTCGCCCAGGGTCTCCGGAAGCTGCGCAATCCCCCGCGCCTTTATCTCATCCTCGCCCATGGCAAAAATATTCACATCCACGCTCTCCGGCGGCTCCATCTGATTCCGGATGCCGTCCAGCCCGGCTGCCAGGCAGACAGCGATTGCCAGATACGGATTCACCGCAGAATCCGGGCAGCGCAGCTCGATACGGGTGCTCTCCCCCCGCGATGACGGAATGCGGATCATAGAGCTCCTGCTTGCGGACCCGGACCAGGCAATATAGACCGGCGCGTCATACCCCGGCACCAGCCGCTTGTAAGAATTGACCAGCGGATTGGTCAGAATCGTGATCTCCCGAATATGAGCCAGGATTCCCGCCATGAACTGATACGCCTCTCTGCTCAGTCCCAGCCGGTCGCTCTCATCCTCGAACACATTCTTGCCGTTCTGATCCGCCAGAGACATATTGATATGCATTCCGGAACCATTGACCCCCGCCTTCGGCTTCGGCATAAAGGTAGCGTGAAGCCCGTGACGCTTGGCAATGGTCTTCACCGCCATCTTGAAGGTCATCACATTGTCCGCCGTGGTCAGACCATCCCCGTACATGAAGTCGATTTCATGCTGCCCCGGTGCGATTTCGTGGTGGGACGCCTCAATCTCAAATCCCATATCCTCCAGATTCAGCACAATATCCCGGCGCACATTCTCCGCCATGTCAATGGGCCCCACATCAAAATACCCCGCCATCTCATGGGTATTGGTGGTCGGTCGTCCCTCCTCATCCGTGTGGAACAGGAAAAATTCACACTCCGGTCCCACCTGAAAGGTATAGCCCATCTCCGCCGCCTGCTTTAACACCTTCTTCAGCACATACCGCGGGTCCCCCTCAAAATGCTCCCCGTTGGGGCGGTGCACATCACAGATCAGACGCGCCACCTTCCCCTGCTGCGGTCTCCAGGGAAATATCTCAAAGGTATCCAGATCCGGATACAGGTACATATCCGACTCCTCGATCCGCACAAATCCCTCGATTGCAGAGCCATCAAACATGCAGCGGTTCTCCAGCGCCTTGCTCAGCTGACTGGACGTGATCGCCACATTCTTCAACATGCCAAAAATATCTGTGAACTGAAGGCGGATGAATTCCACATCCTCTTCCTCCACCATACGGATGATATCCTTCTTGCTATATCTGCTCATCACGACTTTTCCTTTCTCTCTCTCATCTTCCGGCGCTGCCACTTCCGCCCAAAAATGAAAAAGAGGGCGTCAGTAATGCAACGCCCTTGTTCCATGTGTTAATGATAGCAGTTCCCTTCACGTCTGTCAATGCGAAATTCCTGCGTTATTTTCCTTCCCGCCAGCTTCTTGCAGCCGCCTTCATTCCTGTGAAATTCTTGCATCCCCCTACTCCCTGTGCTACAATGATTGCGGTTCACAATCGAAATCAATCCCTTCAAAGGAGAATATACCTATTATGAACAACTCACAGCAGAGAATCCACATCCGCCCCGCATTCCCCAAGGATGCCCCGGCGCTTCTTGCCATCTATGCCCCCTATGTGGAGCAGACCGCCATCACCTTCGAGTACACCGTGCCCACGATCCGGGAATTTACCGCCCGCATCGCCCATACCCTGGAACAATACCCTTATCTGGTGGCAGAATCCGACGGAACCATTCTGGGCTACGCCTATGCAGGTCCCTTCCACGACCGCCCCGCCTACGACTGGTCCGTGGAGACCTCCATCTACGTCGCCATGGACCATAAGACCTCCGGCATCGGAAGAAAGCTTTATGACGCCCTGGAAGCCGCACTGAAGGCGCAGGGAATTCTGAATCTCTACGCCTGCATCGCCTGTCCCGACGGAGACCACGACGAATACTTAAGCCGTGACAGCATTTCCTTCCATAATAAGATGGGCTACCGCTTCGTGGGCGAATTCCGCCAGTGCGGATACAAGTTTGACCGCTGGTATCACATGGTATGGATGGAGAAATTCATCGGAGAACACTCTAAGACCCAGCCGCCGGTGAAGCGGTTTGAGGAGGTGCAGGATGAACTTCACAAAATCAGATATTTTCAAACGGCTCCAGAACCTTATTGAGCTTCGTCATCATCTCTGCATCAATATCCCAGGTGGTGCAGTGAATATTCTGCTCAAGCTGTTCTACTGTAGAAGCTCCGCCAATAATGGAAGTTACTTCTTCCTTCTGACGCAGCCAGTTCAGTGCCACCTCGTTCATCGGTTTTCCATATTCCTCAGCGATCTTCTTGATCTGCTCCGCACCGTCAAAATACGTTTTAAACGCAGGTCCGACCAGCTTCGGATTTGCATTGCGGATATCATCCTTTGAGAAGTTTGCCCCGGAATGGAACTTTCCTGCCAGAAGTCCCTGGAACAGCGGGCTGTATGGCAGGAACGCCTGCCCGTATTTCTTCACATTCGGCAGCACTTCCTTCTCTGTCTTATAATCAAGCGGAATATTATGATAGCTGTCCGTATTGCGCTCCAGCATATTGTAAAGGCTCTGCTGGCAATGTACATCCGTGTAAGTCATCATTTTCTCCACATCTGCCTGAGCAAAGTTGCTGAGACCCACGTAGCGGATCTTTCCTGCCTTTTTCATAATCTCCAGTGCTTCCGCAGTTTCCTCCAACGGAACTGCCGGATCCGGCCAGTGCATCTGATAGATGTCCACATGGTCTGTCTGAAGTCTCGTCAACGTAGCATCAATCTCCTCCAGAAGACTCTTTTTGGACAGATTATTCGTAGTCTCGTGCTTCTCATTCCAGAGAAGTCCGCCCTTGGACGCAATCAGAACTTTGTTACGGAGTCCGTTTTCTTTCAGCGCTTTTCCCAATACTGTCTCAGAATGTCCCCATCCATAAACCGGTGCCACGTCAAAGAAGTTGATTCCCAGATCAATCGCTGCACGAATGATTCTTTCTGATTTGTTATCATCCGTAGCATCCCAGTCTCCTCCGAAATTCCAGCATCCAATACCAACTGCGGATATTTCTTCACTAATTTTCCCTACTTTTTTGTATATCATATCCTGTTACCTCCTGCTTCTCAGCGTTTCCGCATTTTATCAATCACAACAGCAACTGCAATCAGGCTGCCGATAATGATTTCCATAATAAAGGAATTAATCCCCAACAAGGTACCGCCCTGACGAAGCGTAGCCATAATCATCGCACCAAGAACGGTTCCGATTACAGATCCCTCACCGCCGTCCAGACTCGCACCACCTACCACGGATGCCGCGATTGCATCCAGCTCATAGCCATCGCCGGAGGTCGGAACACCATTGCCAAGGCGGGCTGCCATCAGAATACCGGCAATACCACAGACGATTGCAGAAAATACATACACTCCATATACGGTTGTGCGGATATTGATACCGCTTAACCGAGCAGACTCTTTGTTACTTCCATATGCATAGATATTCCGGCCAAATACAGTTCTGCCTGTAATGAAGATTCCCAGAACAATGATTCCAAACCAGGTCAGGAACATATTCGGAATTCCAAGAAAATCACCTGCTGCAAATGCAGTAAAGCTCTTCGGAAGGTTGGATATGGTCTTTGCTCCCGTCATCAGAAGAATAACATTTCTGACAATGGTCATGGATGCCATCGTTGCAATGAACGGCGGCACTTTTGCATCGTGAACCAGCACACCATTGAATACTCCCACCAGAATACTCGCTGCTATCGCAACCACAACAGCCAGCAGAACCGGCATTCCATTGACCATACACATGGAAACCACGATACCGGACAGACCAACCACCGAGCCAACCGAAAGGTCAATTCCGGATGATGTGATTACAAAAGTCATTCCAATCGCAATGATTCCATAGATGGATGCCTGTTTCAACAATTTCATTAACGTATCAACTTTAAAAAACACCGGCGATTTCATGCCGAAAAAAGCAAATAACACCAGCAAAATTACAACCAGCAACAGTTCTGTCTGAAAACGAGACAGCAACAGATTCTGTTTTTTCTTCTCTGTCTTTTGATTCGCTGCCATGCCTATGACTCCTTTCCATTCTTTCCGGACGCATAACGCATGATATGGTCATCCGTAAATTCGTCTCTTGAAATAATTCCCATCTGCCGTCCCTCGTACATAATCATCATTCTGTCCGAAAGACCCATAACCTCCGGCAGATAGGAGGAAATGATAATGATGGTTTTCCCTTCTTTTATCAATTCTTCAAACACTTTATAGATTTCCAGCTTTGCGCCGACATCAACACCGACCGTCGGCTCGTCAAAGATAAACAGCTCACTGTCCTGCGCCAGCCATTTCGAGATGACAACCTTCTGCTGGTTGCCTCCGGACAGGTTTTTCACCTTCTGGAATACATTCGGAGTTTTCGTTCTCAGTTTTTCAACGTACTCCTTTGCAATCCTAATGCCCTGCGCTGTATTGATGACGCCGCCTTTTGAAATCTTACGGATTGCTACCATGTTGGTATTGTCAGCTACCGACATGCCAAGCGCCAGTCCCTGTGCCCGCCGGTCCTCCGGAAGCAATGCGATTCCAGCCTGAATGCCCTGTTCCGGCTTTGTAAAGTTCGCATCCCTGCCCAGAAATGTCACATTTCCTGCTGTTTTAACATCCGCTCCAAATATAGCTCTGACAATCTCCGTCCGCCCCGAACCTACCAGACCAAACATCCCGAAGATTTCTCCGCGTCTCACCTCAAAGCTGACATCCTGAAATGCTTTTCCGTTAGAAATATGCTCTGCTTTCAGAACTACCTCGCCCGGCTCTCTGTGTTCGATTCGATACATGTCGTCCACATTTCGTCCTACCATCATGGAAATCAGACGATCCTCATCTGTATCTTTAATCGCCACGGTTCCAACCAGCCCGCCATCCTTAAGCACCGTTGCCCGGTCACAGATTCGGAAAATCTCTTCCATTCTGTGAGAGATATAAAAGATGCCGACCCCGTTCTTTTTCAGCATATCAATAATGCGGAACAGCTGCTCCGTCTCATCGGATGTCAGCAGCGCCGTCGGCTCATCAAAAATGACCGCTCTGGCCTTCTGATGCATGGTCTTTCCGATTGCAACCATCTCCTGCTGCGCAACAGAAAGAGTTCTGACCAGCGCTTTAGGATCCACATGCACCTCAATAGAATCCAGCGTCTCTTTCGTCTCCTGATACATTCTCGCATAATCGACCGTTCCAAACCGGGTCTTCGGCAGCTGCCCCATGAAGAAGTTCTCAGCTACTGACAGATGCTGTGCCAGGTTTACATCCTGATACACTGCGCCCAGTCCCAAAGACTGCGCATGCAATGGAGATTTTACATCCCGCTTTTCTCCATTGATAAAAATCTCTCCTTCTGTTCTGGTATACACTCCCATCAGGATTTTGATCAGTGTAGATTTACCTGCACCATTTTCTCCTACAAGCGCATGCACTTCCCCCGGGAGGAGCTCCAGGTCCACGCCGGAGAGAGCGCGCACACCTGGAAACTCTTTTACAATACCTTTCATGACTACTATGGGCTGTTTCTGTTCCTGCATAGTCCGTCCCTCCGTCTTAAATACAATCAAGTCAGGTCTTATTTACCCGGATACAGTAATTTCTGTACATTTTCATCTTCCAGATTCTCTTTGGTTACCAGGGTGGTAGCAGCTACTACATCATGCTCTACTGTCTCGCCCTTTAAGGACGCGATTGCAGCCAGCACACCATCATGACCCATTCCATACGGATCCTGTACTACGATACCGGTCAGAGCGCCATTTTTGATTGCCTCAATTTCTGTATCATCAGAGTCAAATGCATAAGCGATAATGCTGCCTTCTTTTCCGTTCTGTGCGATAGAGTTTGCAATACCGTCACCCATATGGTTGTTGTCACCGAAAATACCAACTAAATCTTCATTTGCAAGAATCAGGTTATCCACGGTATCCTGAGCCTTTGCAATATCGTTGTCACAATACTGGGTTTCGATCAGGGTAACATCCGGAGCCAGCTCTTTAATCTTGTCCGCGAAGCCCTCGCAACGTGCCTGATTTACTGCAGAGCCAGAGTCTGCACTGATAACTGCAACCTTCTTTCCGGCTGCATCAATACCTGCTGCCTCCCACTTTGCAAGCATATCCTCTGCTGCGGTTGCTGCTGCTGCATAGTGGTCGGTTGCCAGATGCTGGGTATATACGTCGGTTGCCAGCTTATTATCCACAGTTACAACCGGAATTCCTGCTGCCACTGCTTCTTCCGTTGCCGGAACGGTTGCGTCAGAGCTGATAGAAGCAATCACGATACCATCCGGCTTCGCGGAAACCGCATTCTCCAGAATCGTCACCTGCTCATCAATGTCCGTCTCAGATGCAGGTCCTGCGGTACTTACTTCGATTTCTCCATTGCTCTCATCTGCCGCTGCCTGTGCGCCCAGCAATACCGTCTGCCAGTAAGAAGAGTCGGTTGCTTTGATGATTACCGTTACTTTGTACGGACCTGTCTTCTCCTCTGAGCCAGCTGCCTCAGTCTTGTTTTCTGCTGCCGCAGTTGCAGCTTCTGTCGCTGCCGCCTTTGCTGCCTCGGTTTCTTTCGGTGTATTTCCTCCACATGCAGTCAGACCTGCTGCCATCATTGCTGCCATTGCCAGTGCTAATACTCGTTTCTTCATAATAATAAGCCCCTCTTTCATAATTATAGTTTTAAATTGTTTATATTTTCAGGAGGACGTCTCTCCTGTCAATATCATCTTATCCCAATGTGGAACCGCTCCCACATTGGTGAAAAAAAACAAACAAAGTTATTTGTCTGTTTTTTCGGAACCCTTCAGTTCCAGCTTGCAGGGTGCCACCCAGATGGCTCTCTGCTTCTCTGCACTCTTCATGCGTTCCATCAAAAGTTTCATACCCATGCGTCCCATCTCAATCGTATCTCTGGAAACGCAGCTGAAATGGAAGCCCAGCACATCCAGCACAGGTAGATGGTCGATTCCCACCACCGCAATATCTTTTCCAATAGCGAGTCCATGTTCAATCATCGCCTTAATAAACCCAAGACTTGTTCGGTTATTACAGGTGACCATCGCATCCGGCAAAACTCCGCCTTCTACCATTGCACAGGTAAGCTCATAAGCCTTCTCCTGCGAAAAGTCTCCCTTGAGAACAAACTCTGTCGGAATCTCCAGTCCATTGGCCATCATCGCATCCTCATATCCGCGATAACGCTCGCGGGCAATCTTTAACTGCATGTCACCCTGAATGATACCAATAGTTCTGTTACCCGCACGAATCAGACTCTCTGTCGCAATAAAACCACTCTCGTAGTTTTGATAGTACACCGTGTCCCACTGAGAATAGTCAAAGTCACGATCGACCACTACCACCGGAACATCCAGTCTTGCCAGCGCTTCCTTCAACTTCTCCACCGACTCACGGTCCCCATAACCCATAGCCGGCGTAATAATCACGCCACGTACACGCTGCTGTTCCAATGCCGCCAGCGCTTTCAGTTCCTTTTCCCCATTGTTCTGCGTATCACAGCAGATAATGGAAAAATCATTCCTGTCTGCAACCTCATTGATTCCTTTCAGCACTTCACCGAAAAATGTATTGTCAATCTCAGGAATAATAACACCGATCGTACTTCCCTCTTTTTTCGAAAGCGTAACGGCTGCTGCAGATGGTCGATATCCATATTCCTGAATCACTTTCTCGATTCGTCTTCTGGTCTCCTCATTCACATATCCGTTGTTATTCAACACACGTGACACCGTAGATTTTGAAACTCCAGCTAACTCTGCCACTTCCTTAATCGTCAGCATCTTGCACCTCCTCGATGTGGTACCGTTCCCTCATCTCGTATCATTATAATATCATTGCATTTCTCATATGTCAAGCCCATATTTTCGTTATTTTTTAGTCATTTTTACAATAATATATAAAAAGTCCTTGCTCTTCTTCTTCGTTTGACATATCAAATCCGTATTTTTTATGGAACCGCTATCACATCTTATTTTATCAACCTTATCATTATAACAGGGATGACATGATTGTGCAATCATGCCATCCCTGTCGAATGTTCTTTTTCGAATATTTTTCTAATATTATCTCACAGCGCCTTCAGCTGCTGGCTCAGCTCCTCACCCAACATCATCCGTGCCACATACCGCACATCACCGGTCATCAGCACTGTTCCGTCTTCCTCTATCTCAATCTCCATCACGCCGCCCGGCATCTGCACGTAGGTCTTCGAGTCCACCAGTCCCAGCCGGTGTGCCACTCCTGCCGCCGCACAGCAGCTGGTGCCGGATGCCAGCGTATAGCCTGCCCCCCGCTCGTAGGTCTCAATCTCAATATGCGTGCGGTCAATCACATTCATAATGGTGGTGTTGATCCGCTGCGGGAAGCACTCCGCCATCTCCGAATACCGCCCGATGCGGCAGACAATCTCCTTGGAAATCTCCTTCAGGAAAATCACACAGTGGGGATTGCCGATGGAAACACAGGATGCCTTGTAAGGAATCTCATGGAATACCATGGTCTCATCGATTACTTCCCGCCGTCTGCCGGTCACCGGAATCTTGTCGCTCCAGAATGACAGCTTGCCCATGGAGACTGTCAGCTTGCCGCCGGTCTCCGTCAGGAAGTCCACCTTCACCGGTCCGCCTGCAGTCTGAATCGTCACGTGCTTCTTCTCAATGTATCCGCTGTCCTTTAAGTATTTCGCATAGATGCGGATGCCATTTCCGCTCTGCTGCGCCAGACTTCCATCCGGATTCCAGATGCGCACATCCTCGCCGCCCTGACCGAACAGCGGTCCCTCCAGGATACCGTCCGCTCCCACACCAAAGTTCCGGTTACACAAAAGCCGCACCCGCTCCTCATTTAACGGAAATGGATTCCGCTCCGGATTATACACCAGATAGTCATTGCCAAGTCCATGATATTTTTCAACTGTAATATTCATACCAGCTACCTCCCGCTCTCTTCCCACGTCTCCTTCTATTAAACCATCACTTTCCTGCAATTAATATCACATTTGTGCTTTCTTTATTGCAGATTGTGCTGTATGATAGAAGCAGAAAACCAGTTCCAAAAAAAGGAGAATCATTCATGAGCCAAACCCCAGAAGCAGCTTTCTCAGCCC
This sequence comes from Eubacteriales bacterium, assembly GCA_030536555.1. GTDB lineage: Bacteria > Bacillota > Clostridia > Lachnospirales > Lachnospiraceae > Brotaphodocola. Next base: position 53,692 of record JAUNPU010000023.1, read on the forward strand.
TATCTGCACTGTCCCCTGCCCAGGCAGCCCCTTCCGGAGCCCCACTGCCCCACACCCCGGCAGCTCCGTCCGCCGGAAAGCGCGGCTACTTAACCGACGATTTCCGTCTGTTTCATCTGACTGACGTCGGAAAGCAGGAATATGAATTCCACTACCACGATTTTGACAAGATCATCATCCTTCTGACAGGCTCCGTGACCTATCTGATCGAGGGACGCTCCTATGAGCTGAAGCCCTACGACATCGTCCTGGTCAACCACAATGAGATTCACCGGCCACTGATCGACCGGGAGGTTCCCTATGAGCGGATCATCGTCTACCTGTCCCCCGGATTTCTTGCTTCCTACCGGACCGCAGACTACGACCTGTCTGACTGCTTTGAAAATGCGAGAAAGACCCGCTCCCATGTACTTCGCATGCAGAATCCCCAGCACCGCTCCCTGTTTCAGACCATCAAGAAGCTGGAAGCTGCCAGCAGGGAAGGCGGCTACGCCGACACCCTGTACTGTCAGGTACTTTTCCTGGAATTTCTGATTCTGCTGAACCGGACCGCCCTCAGCCGCAAGCTGGAATACCCGGATACGCCCCAGTCTGACAGCCGGATTCTGGATATTATGGACTACATCCTGGCGCACTTAAGCGAGCCTCTGGATATTGATCTGCTTGCCGACCGCTTCCACTTCAGTCGCTATTACCTGATGCGGCTCTTCAAGCAGCAGACCGGCTGCACTCTGGCACACTACATCACCAGTAAGCGGCTGCAGGAGGCAAGAGAGCTGCTGGGAACCGGGCTGCCGATCACGGAGATCTGCTACCGGTGCGGCTTCCAGAACTATTCCACATTTTCCAGAGCCTACAAGGCGGAGTTTCACCAGAGTCCCCGCAGCACCCGCCACAGAGATGCTACCTGCTGATCACCCCTCCTTCATCCGATACCCCACACCGATCTCCGTGTAGATATAATGGGGCTCCGCAGGATTCTTCTCCAGCTTCCTGCGGATATTCGCCATGTTGACTCTGAGAATCTGATTGTCCGTATCCGCATAGGGTCCCCAGATTTCCTTCAGAATAAAGTCATAAGTCAGCACCTTCCCCGCATTCTTCGCCAGCAGCGATACCAGCTTGTACTCAATCTGAGTCAGGTGGATGTCCTCCCCTTCCAGCGTCACCAGACGTTTCTCAAAGTCAATGGTCAGCTCATCGCAGGTATACGTCTGCGTCTGAGTCTTCTGGCTTCCCGCCTGGTTGCTGTGGCGCAGTGCAGTACGAATCCGCGCCAGCAGCTCCTCGGAACCAAATGGCTTCGTAATGTAGTCATCCGCCCCCCGGTCAAGCGCCGTCACCTTCTCCCGCTCCTGAGTCCGGGCGGAGATCACGATCACCGGCACCCCGGAGAATCCCCGAATCCGCTCCAGCACATCCATACCGTCAATATCCGGCAGTCCCAGATCCAGAAGAATCAAATCCGGATGGTGGGACGTACACATGGAAAGACCTGACATCCCGTTCATGGCACGAAGCGCCTTGTAGCCATTGGATATCAGAATCGTCTCAATATAATTCCCTATATTTTTCTCATCTTCAATAATCAGCATCGTCTGTCTGTTCGTCATAAATTCTCCCCTTTTCCTGCCATGCTCTTTCCTGGCTCATACCTGATTCACAGGCATCCTGCTCACACCCGGTCTCCAGGCACCCGCCTCACCTGATTCCCAGGCATCCGCCTCACCCGGTCCCCAGGCTTCCTGCTCACACCCGGTCCTCTGCCTCCGCCTCTTCCCACTGCAGCGGCAGGGAAAATGCAAACTCTGCCCCCTGGGACCGGTTCAGCGCCCAGATCTCTCCCTGGTGCGCCATGACAATGGTCTTGCATATGGTCAGCCCGATTCCCATGCCCTTATGGGAGTCTCCGCTTCCGCTGCTGTCCACTCCGGCTCCGTCGAAGATCGTATTCAGCCGCTCCGGCGCGATACCCTTGCCGTAATCCCTTACGTGAAATACCACCTCATCCGGCAGCTTCTCCACATACAGGTCAATGTCCTCCTCCGAATCCGAGTGGTACACCGCATTCTCCAGCAGGTTGATGATGACCTGACCGATCAGCACCGGATCCATGGGCACCATCAGGAACTCATCGGGCACACGGACGCGGACTTTGGCATCCGGTAACCGCTTGCGAAACCGCTGCACCGCCCCCGCCACCACTTCCTCCAGCGGCTCCGGGCTGGTGGTCACTCTGGCGTCCTCCATCCGGATCCGGGTCACCGACAGCAGATTCTCCACCATATTCAGCAGCCAGTCCGCATCCTCCCGGATATTGGCAACCATTTGCGTCTTTTCCTGACTGGTGAGCCGGTCACCGCTCTCCTCGTAAGCCTGCGCCATACCAATGATGCTGGTCAGAGGCGTCCGCAGATCGTGGGACACCGCCCGCAGCAGATTGGCACGCATAGTCTCCTTCTCCGCCTCCATCAGAAGCTTCTCCCGCTCATTTAAGAGCTGACTCTGCTTCTTGAAGTTGGTAGTCATGGTACTGGTGATAGTCGAGACCACCATCATCCCCAGAAACGTCACCGGATACCCGTCGATGGTAAAGTTCAGATTCATATAGGGATAGGTAAATACATAGTTGACACACGCCACACCGATCAGGGCGGCAATGATCCCCGGCACATAGCCTGTGGTATAGCGCGCAATCAGCATCACCGTCAGCACATAGATGATCGCCACGCTGGTAGAGTTGCGGCTGTAGTGGAAAAATACAACGGCGACCGCCGTAGACACCCCCAGCAAAACCCCCGTAACCAGAATATTCTGAAGCAGGGTCCGTCTGGACATCTGCTCCGTCCTTCCATGCCTTCGTTTCTTCATCATCCCGCCTCTCTTCCGTCACATACAAAATGGGACAGAGCGCAAGTCAGTCTCTGTCCCATTAATTTTACATCAAAATTTCGTCTTTGACTATAAAGTTTCTGTTACAATTCCGAAATCTGATTACTTATTGTAGTTTACGATAGCACCGAAGTCAGGCTTTAAGGAAGCGCCGCCTACCAGACCACCGTCGATGTCTGCCTGTGCGAACAGCTCCGGAGCGCTGGATGCAGATACAGAACCGCCGTACTGAATGCGGATTGCTGCTGCAGTTGCCTCGTCATAGATCTCGCCGATGCATACGCGGATAGCTGCACATACTTCCTGTGCCTGCTCGGTGGTAGCCACCTTGCCGGTACCGATAGCCCAAATCGGCTCGTAAGCGATCACTGCGGTCTTCGCCTGATCTGCGGTTACGTTCAGGAAAGCAATCTTGATCTGCTGACGGATCCAGTCGATGGTGATGCCCTGCTCTCTCTGAGTCAGAGACTCGCCACAGCAGATAATCGGGGTCAGATCATGCTCAAATGCCTTCAGCACTTTCTTGTTGACAGTCTCGTCGGTCTCTGCGAAGTACTCTCTTCTCTCAGAGTGACCGATGATCACATACTTCACGCCTGCATCAACCAGCATGTTCGGAGAGATCTCGCCGGTGTAAGCGCCCTTCTCCTCAAAGTACATGTTCTCTGCACCGATATTGATGTTGGTTCCCTTTGCTGCCTCCATAGCCGGAATGATGTCGATAGCCGGTACGCAGAATACTACGTCCACTTCATCGTTCACTACCAGCGGCTTTAAGGTCTCGATCAGAGCAACTGCCTCTGAAGGAGTCATGTTCATCTTCCAGTTACCTGCGATAATTTTCTTTCTTGCCATGTTACTGTTCTCCCCTCAGTTTTATGATGATTATTCCTTGTCGTCAGCTGCTGCTACGCCCGGAAGCTCCTTGCCCTCTAAGAATTCCAGGGAAGCGCCGCCGCCGGTGGAAATGTGGCTCATCTTGTCTGCGAAGCCTAACTGGTTAACAGCTGCTGCGGAATCACCGCCGCCGATGATGGTGGTAGCGTCGGTCTCAGCCAGTGCTTTTGCCACTGCGATGGTACCTGCTGCCAGAGTCGGGTTCTCAAATACGCCCATCGGTCCGTTCCATACTACGGTCTTGGCAGTTGCTACAGCCTCTGCGTACATCTTCGCGGTCTCAGTACCGATATCCAGTCCCATCATATCATCCGGGATTGCATCAGCTGCAACGTTCTGTACTTCGATCGGTCCGTCGATCGGATCCGGGAATGCTGCTGCGATGGTGGTATCAACCGGAAGCAGAAGCTTCTTGCCCAGCTTCTCAGCCTTCTCCATCATCTCCTTGCAGTAGTCTAACTTGGTTTCGTCAACCAGAGACTTGCCTACGCCCTTGCCCTGTGCCTTTAAGAAGGTGTAAGCCATACCGCCGCCGATGATCAGGGTATCGCACTTCTCCAGCAGGTTGGAGATAACGTTCAGCTTGTCAGCAACCTTTGCGCCGCCCAAGATTGCTACGAACGGTCTTACCGGATTCTCTACTGCATTGCCCAGGAAGTCGATCTCTTTCTGCATCAGGTAGCCAACTGCGTTGGTGCCGCCCTTTGCGGAAATGAACTTGGTTACGCCTGCAACAGAAGCATGTGCTCTGTGGGAGGAACCAAATGCGTCACATACATAGTCATCAGCCAGGTCAGCCAGCTCTTTGCTGAACTCCTCGCCGTTCTTGGTCTCTTCTGCACCGCGGAAACGGGTGTTCTGTAAAAGAACCACATCGCCGTCCTTCATCTCGGCAACAGCCTTGGTAGCAGCCTCGCCGGTTACATTGTAATCTGCTACGAATACAACGTCCTTGCCCAGCTTCTCAGACAGACGTACAGCAACCGGTGCCAGGGACTCACCCTCGTTCGGGCCATTCTTAACCTTGCCTAAGTGAGAGCACAGAATCACTTTTGCACCAGCGCCGGTCAGCTTCTGGATGGTCGGCAGTGCAGCCACGATACGGGTCTCGTCGGTGATCACACCAGCCTTTAACGGTACATTGAAATCACAGCGAACCAGGACTCTCTTGCCCTGTAAATCTTTTAAATCATCAACACTCTTCTTGTTTAACATCGTATGATATCCCCTTTCCTGTTGTACAGAAAGAACCTGTCAGTCCCTCTGCGGTTACTCTTGTATACAATATTTTTATATACATAGAAAAGGGCCCGGTCCATTTGCGAGACCGGACCCCTAATGAGTCTATGGAAGTTCTTTTCGGCTACGCCTCAAAGAACGGCTTTCGCACTAAATTCGTGCTTTGCACTCATTAAGTGCTCAATGCCTTATGCCAGCTCAGCGAAGTATTTAATGGTGCGAACCATCTGGCTGGTGTAGGAGTTCTCGTTGTCATACCATGAAACAACCTGTACCTCGTACAGATCATCAGCGATCTGAGCTACCATGGTCTGAGTTGCATCGAACAGAGAACCGAATCTCATGCCGATAACGTCGGAAGATACGATCGGATCCTCGTTGTAGCCGAAGGATGCAGAAGCTGCTGCCTTCATAGCTGCATTGATGCCTTCCTTGGTAACGTCTGCGCCCTTAACAACTGCGGTTAAGATGGTGGTGGAACCGGTCGGTACCGGAACACGCTGTGCAGAACCGAT
>JAUNPU010000005.1 GCA_030536555.1 Eubacteriales bacterium
TTTTCTTTTTTGAGTAATTTTTAAGAGGAGGATGCGACCGGTGACGGTCACATCCTCCTCTGCTATAGGCTATCTATTTCCCGACAGCCCCTTTTGGTTTTTCCGTTTTAGATCAGAGAATTAATATAACTTTTAAAAGAATCAAATATTTTCTTTATACCTGCATTATTTAACTCGTATATCTCCCCTTCTTCATTCTGCAATATTAAAATCCCATCAATCCCAAGATTTTCAATGAGGTAACAATTTTTTGGAAATATATTGTTGTTAGCTCTCTCATTCAACGTCTCGCCAACTACATCAAGATACATATCCCCGCCAAGCCCCATGAATTCATGGCTTCCAAATGATACAACACCATATTCCATCAGATAATTACGGAATTCATCGCTGAAACAGACACCCAGCTTCTGCTCCGCAGCAATGACTGTTTCCGCACTCACTCCTTTTAAATGAAAAACTTTCGATGTTACGCAATCAAATAATTTACTCATCTTTTATCACCCCTGCTCTATTCTGCCAATGCTCTGCTCTTTCATGTCCAAATTTTTCTCTGTCAATTTCGCTTTCTATCGTCTTTACATGCAGAATCGTATCATTCCCCTGACCTCGATGTTCCTGCATTGTCAGCTCTGCCAGAGGAGAATCCTGATGCTGTCCGATATGATGCAATTCGTAAGGACGTCCTTCCGGTGTCAATGGGGCAAGCCCCTGTTTCATTCTCTCACAATTGCTATGTCCAAACCCGTCTCTCTGCTCCATATCGATATCTGGTCTGAGCAGGCACGTTTTCTCTCCCACCTTTGCTTCCACCAGCTCCGCCTCTTTATAGATCTGATATTCTTTCATCGAGCTGATACCATCTATAATAGAATCAGACCATTCTGTTTCTTCCCGAATCAACTGTTTTTCTTCAGGAATCAACTGGCGCTCTTCCGTATTATCCAGTTTTTGATAAGGTTCATCCATACGTTCAATATCATCCGCTTTCAGAGGCAAGTCTGTGTTTTCCACACTCCCCCCAGCTTCTAACGCTTCAAAAATAAACATTCTGGCTCCCCTCTTTCACATGATTTTATGTCGAATCTGATAATCCCATTCATAATACCGCTTAAGCTCTCTACTTCCTTTCTTTGAGTAAACTTTAAGAAAACAATGGTTCACTTCCAGTCTGGTCAGCTCTGATACACTTCCATCCAGATAATAATTCTGAAGCTGCAACAGGGAATCCTGCATTTCTTCCACCGAATTGGCTGAATCGCAGACATATCCAATCTCTTTTCCGCATCCCAAAACCTCTGTCACCATCTCTGCCAACACATCAAATTTGCATCCTCGCCATGCACGCATTTGATCTGCTATTCCATCTCCAGAGAGATATTGACGAATCATCATCCTGCTGTGTGTAGAGAGCTGCAGCGAATCGATTTTTTTCTTTATCAATTCCAAATCCGGATCAAGTGTCTCGGATATCCGGTTCATCAGTACCCATTTGACCAACTCTGCCTTAATCCTGCAGTCTTCCCCGTCACGCACTTCTGGTCGTTTTTTATATCGGAATGTCTCATCATACAGGAATTTATCAAATTTACACAGTACCGGTTCCATCCAGTTATTTTGATACACAGCAGCCACTCCCAGCGGCAGTCTGGCTACTTCCTCAATCTGCCCGTCATTTAATCCCGCAGCTCTACCAGCAAGCAGCCTGTCATGATATTCTGGTGTCCGCAAAATAATCTTGGTATTTGTATTTCTTATCACCGACATATCCAGCAGTCCCGGTGCCTGGTCAGCGATAATGAATCCTTCCCCGTAAGTACGCATCTCAGCAATTGCATTTGAAATCATCTCCACAGACTTTCCAAGGACATTGCTGCTTTCCGGGTTCTGTTCAGATGCAGGGCGTTTCAGCAGGTTATGAGCCTCTTCCAGAACTGTAATGTGTTTCAATCCGGCATTGGAACCTCCCTGTGACATCCTGTATTCCTGAAGCTTCATTACCAGAATTCCCATAATCAACGATTTCGTCTCCATTGATCCAACCCGGCTGAGATCCACAATTACATTGTTATCAAATAATGCTTCCCCGCTAATCTCATCGGCTGCAAAAATTCTTCCGTTCAGTCCGTTTGTAAGAGAACGTACTCTGGTCAAAAGCGATCCTTTGTAATTACTCTTTACTTCCTCATCATACGCTGAGCGGTCAATCACGACCTGCAGTGCTTTCTGCAAATCGGAAAATGTCGGAAAAAGATCATTTCCATATCTGTTTTCCGACAGATTCAGATCCCATCCACAGGAAAGGTAAGCCTCCTCCAACGCCTCTTTCAAAACAGCCGGCATGGCGGCATACATCGCCCAGCAGACATTAAAAATCTCAATAAGCCGGTCAATATGCTCCAGAATATGCACATCTTCATGAAACGAAAATGGGTTGACTTTTAACAGTTCCGTCTTTTTATCGTTCGTTCCGAGAACCATCACTTTACATCGGTTTCCGAAAATATGTTTATACTCTCCTTTCGCCGGTTCCACAACAAGAAACGGAATCTGCTCTTTTTCCAGTTTGTCAATCATCTGATAAATCGCATTCGATTTTCCAGTCCCCGTGGATCCGGTAACAAACGTATGGGAAGCGAGAGAAGGAACTTCCAGACACACCTCCGTCTTCTCCTCCTTCCCCATAAAATATAGCTGTCCCAGTTTGATTGTCTCCTGTCCGTAAGCCAAAATATTGCGCCCAAACGGCTGCATCGGAATCACTGCCAGCCCATTGACTGATTTTTTCGGAAATCCGAGCTGAACTGTCAGCTCCGGTCCGCTTACCATTGCAGTCGTTGATACCTGCACCTGTTCATTTACGTCAAATGTCGGATGTGCAACGTGTTTCAGGCATTTAAGGATTTTTGAAAATGATGTAACAGAGGTATTGTTCTCCGGTTTCACCCAGCAGTTTATCGCCGAGACCTGTGCCGCGGAACGCTCCCCCTTCATCAGGGATGCAAAGTTCCCAGCCACATTCAGCGCCGTTTCCTTATCATCTGCAAGAACATAAGTTGCAGAATAAAAAGCCCCGTATCCCTCACATTCATCAATCCGTTCAATATTCTTTTCTATCTTATCAAGCATGGACTTGATCATCCGGTTTTCAACAGTAACCTGTGTGCTGTCACTCACCGTATGTCCCAATCCTCTCATTTCAGAATGCCCGCTACCTGTCTGCTCTGATGTCTGACGCGAAGTTCCCAGACTGTCCGTGTTCGTAGTTCCATGGCTTTTGGAATGATTAAATCCTGCTGACAGAATAAAGGACACACCCAGATTAAATCCATTGGAATAATTCACACTGTCCGACTTACTCTGCGTTCTTGTGATTCCTTCTGTGATACCTTTTACATAATTCTCCGTATCAGTTCGTGAAATACTGATTGATTCTGACTTTCCTTTCGTTTCTATCACCCGGTATAACGGCAGCAAGTAGTTGTAGATATTCTCATATCCATGACGGACTTCCATAACCTTCGCCGGGCTGACCGGATCTGCAATCGTAAGTATGGTATATTTCCTGCCCTTCAGTGAATCCACCAGATTCTCCATTCCCTGGACGTAGGCTTCCATACCGGTCTGCTCCGCATTTCTCAAAGACGGGACGACCGACACAGAACAAACTGTATTTCCGGCAATTGTTTCCTGAAAGCCATCCAATTCCTGCGCTTCTATGCTGTCTATTTCCGATCCACCGAAATTTCCCTGGATCGTACCTTCAAACGCATTCAACAATGCTTCCCTGTCCTGCTGCCCTGAAACTCCCTTTTCCTGTTTTGCAACAATTCCAATATAATAATCTACGCAATCTCCCGAACTATGGATTGAAGTAATAATCGTACCGTTTAAGGCATGGGCTACATTCACGACCGTAATCAGCTTATTTAAAAAATTCTCATTCGTATCATATACAAATTTCCTGAGATGATAGATTCTTGCGTGTTTTTTTAAGTCAAGCGCCAGTTCCCCCATTTTCACATTCCGCAATTTGTATGTATTTTCATCGGTCAGAAACGAAAGGTATTTTTTATTAATAATACTGTCCGTCAATTCCAACGCCACATTTAACTGTTCCAACTGTTTTGTTTCTTCCATCGTAATCTCCCCGCCTCTTTATCGCTACAGTTCATTTTGGATACTCTTAATCACCGACAGGTACTTGCTGTTTTTCTCAATTTCTGTCTTCTTATCCGCAACAGCCGCCTTGATGCTTTCAAACTCCTTTGACACTTTTTCCAGAATATCATCACATAACGTTGCCTGCACGCTCATCATCCCACTCTGGAAACCAGAAATCGTCTCATCCACTTTGGTAATCATGGAAGCATAAAGTTTCTCTACTGTATTCGACAACAGATTTCGGAACCGGTCCTGATCTGCACTGTTCTTGATCTCTCCTGAAAACTGTTTTCCTATTTCCTCCAATTCCCTGTCCACATTGATATGTACCTCCGGGAATTCAATGACATTCAATGCATTCTGCACAATGATCCGGAAATAGTTTGCATCGAAATCCTGATCAGCCGCATCAAAATTCCGAATCACCGTCTCCAACAGCTTTCTACGGTAAGCCTTCAGTTCTACGGTCTGCCGGAATACTTCTTCAATCGCACTGGCAGCCCCTTTTCCGTATGCCGTAATCTGTTCCAATGCATCAGAAGCAGCAAGATAGGTATAGGTTGTGGTGTAGGTGTAGTGTTCCGTCTGCGCTCCCAGATGAATCGGTCCGAAATTAAATTTATAGGTGGTAGACGAACCATGATGCGTCTCCGTTCCTGTATGCATTTCAAGCTTTGCCGCATCGATACTCATATCCCGTAAGGTTCTGTTGACATCCAGCTTCTGCAGCTTGATCTTTTCAATGGTATCTCCGAACACCTCCATGACATCTGCCTTGATTGCATTGATCTTACTTTCAAAAAATCTCTGTTTTTCTTCCAGACTGTCCTTGTCATTAGCCTGCAGACATTCTATGTAGAATTCCGTCTGGCGCTGAAGATCAGAAAAATAATTTCTCAGTTCTTCATATACCTTGGGAATAAATTCTCTCTGTTTCTCTTCCAGAAGTCTCTGCTTTTCTTCCTTGATTGCTGCATACACCGCCTGCACTTCATCGAAATTCCCGATTGCAAGAAATTCCTCTTTCATATGCTCTGGCGAAAGGAATCCCTTCCAGTATTTGTAATCCGCTCGTTCCTCGGTTGAATAGTCCTCATACTCTTTTAACGCCATATCCTGTGCTCTCGAAGACACAAGCAGCGGTTTCTCACATTCTTTCAAAATCTTCAGGATCATCTCGTGACCGGCAGTATAGGTCTGTTCTTTAAATGACGCAATTTTCTCCTTAACACGCCTGCCAAGGCTTTCCTCCACGATTTTCTTCGCATCAGGAAGATTGTCTGCCTTAGATGCACTCTTTTCCTGACTCATCCATCCCGGTTTGTTCTTAAAAATCGATGATTTCTCTTCTTTTTTCAACACATCCCGTAATCCGCTGTCATACTGGCTTGCCACAAGAACCATTTTCTTGACGCCTTTCTGCGGAAGCTGCTTGCAGAGAAGTTCCCAGTCATTCATATCCAGGAATGATCCTGCTCTGCTCAAAAAGAATACCACATCACAGACCTCGATAAACTCTTTCGTTCTCAGGGTCCGGGACGGAATCGGGTCATTCAGTCCCGGGGTATCCACGATAGAAATATCCTTGAATTCCTCCCTGTTCATATAAATCACAACAGACTTTACCAACGGTGTGTAAGCCCCATTCTCACCTACATAATCGTTAAGGAACTGGAGCAGTTCCGTATATTCCTCAAACGTCTTATCCAGATTTCCCCGCTGCAGGATTTCACTGACCGCAATGGCTCTGCTCCTTGCCATTTCCACTAATTCTCTGGCAGATTTTGTCACCTCATTTTTGTCACCGAGCTTTGCATCCTCCTCAATCCCATCCCACTCTTCCATGGAATAGAATTCAATCACGACCCGGTTCTGGTCACTATACTCCATTTTCGTCAGCGCAGCTGTTTTAGGTGTCGCAGCTTTTGGTAAAACTTCTTCACCATGAAACAGTAGTGTATTAAGAAACGAAGATTTTCCCGCTTTCACTCTGCCGATCACACCGATATTCAGTTTTCTGCCTTCCCTGTAAAAATCCTCTATTTTCATGGAAAAATTTTTATTGATCTGCTGGATATCGAACAGTGTATCTTCCGTGGCGTATGGTTCGATTTGCTGAATCATATGCTGGATTTTTTGATTGATTTCTTCGTAGTTTTTCATTAAATGTTGTTCCTCCATTCAGCTGCTGTTTACTCTATTTTCCCTTTCATATTATGTGTAAAAGAATCATCGAACCTACACTGTGTAGTGGTACATTCACTAAACGTATTATTTTTTTCATAGGTATTGTTACTGTATGCTAAAATGTAATTGTTAAAATTCTTATCATTAACATTTTCTCCATCGCACTTACATTTTGTAAATATATTATCAATAACCTTTCCGCCACCTGCTTTTACAATGTACATGTAGAAATAATCAAATCGCCCATATTCCCCCTCCCCATATGAAGAACAATCAGAAAAGATACAGTTTTCAACTGTTGTTCTATCTGCATCAATGATTGCACAGCTGGCTTTCGAATCAGCATGTACACCTATCCGACAATTGTCAAATTTACAGGATATAATTTCTGAATCAATCAGTTTTAGTAAGCTGCTATTATTTGCAAAACCTTCCACAAAACAATTCTTGAAAGTTGTATTTTCTAGTTTTGCATTGGTCAGTTCAAGTAGAAATTTCTTTTTATCTGACTTATTATATTTATACCTCGAAGATCCCATAAATGGCATCAATCCGATTGAATTAGCCGTATTAGATTTTAAATTGTTCTGTTTACAATTTTTAAAAAAACACTCTTTCAAATAAACCTTCGTTTTCTTGGCAACCAGTCCAACAACATTCTCAAATTGGCAATTCTTGAAAATCAAACTAGACTTTCCGAACTGATCCAAATCAATCTGCTGGTTTTTGTCTCTTATGTTTCCATTTACAATCATTATATTGGGGCTATCACAGGATGCAATCTGCGAAATATCTCCCAATACATAAAACTCCAATTTTGAACCCAGATATGGAATATAGTAATTAACATTTATTTTGTCTACCAATTCATACATCTGTTCTTTATCACACACTAGTATTGCTTTCACCAACTGCAATATTACTCTTATATCTTTTTCTTTATAATCTGCATATGCAAATATTTCACACAGATATTCTGCCTGTTTGCTGTCCGGCATTCCGTCCAGCGAAATCATCAACAAGAAATCAACCAGCAGATTTCTCTTTTCATCTGCTGAAACGCCATTCAGCAATAATTCCCAGTCATCCATCGAAAAGATTTTTGAATCCCGCAGCAGATTTTCTGATATCTGAGAGGAATAATGAACATGGTAAATTCTGAATATGTAATAAAACTGCTTTATCTTTTTCTCTTTTTCTTCAACCAAATCAATCGCCGATGCCAGTGCAACACAATATTTGTATGCTAATTCTTCATCCAGATTTTCTATGATATGCTTTAAAAATTTTGACTGAATTGCATACTTTTCGATTTTGTCAATATCAATTATGATTTCTTCCGGCTGTTCCAGATTATCTTTGATGTTGTCTAGTGTAGTCATCATTTCAATCATCTGCATATCCAGTTTTTGAACTTCACGGATTATATTCACTTTACTTTTCCTCCTTAAAGAAATCGTTCAAATACGTTCCATCACCAATATAATAAGGGTATAACAAATCTTCACAATCCGATGCAATATTATCACTATAAGCTGCTTTCGACTCCAATGAAAGGAAAAAATAACTACTAGATGGAAATTTGCAATTTGACATTTTACATTTGAATATGCTTCCTCCATGCATTCGAATCATACATCTATTAGAGTAATTAAAATCTCTTCTCACTAAAATTGTATCAAAATCACAACCTGATATTATTGTATTTTTTGATACACTCAGCCCTCCTAAGTATTTATAATCAGCATAGATGTTTATATTTTTAAAAATACATTTTTCCACAATGCTGTCTTCTAACACTAATAAATATTCTAAATCTTTCTGTTTTCGTGCTGTCAAATTCAAAAATTTACAATTCTTTATTCTTGCATTTCGTAATTTCATTAATGTACTTTCCACTTCACTTTTCTCAAATGTACATCCATCAAATATAAGTTGTTTCTTCGTATTGTATATCTCCTGTACCCCCACAAAGCTGCATCCTTTAAACTCCAAAACCTTTGCCTCATAATCATTAAAATTGATACTGGATACTGACTGATATACTTCGCTAATAAATATAATCTTATCCGCAGCCACATGCTTCGCCTGTTCCAAATCATGAACCAGAACCCCATCTGGCGGATTCTTCATATAACAGTATACATGTTCAATCTTCATATACTGTCTCTGCCCCATTACCACCCCATCGTTCTGCTCCAAAAGCCCTTTCACGATACATCCAATCGCCTTTGCCGTATCCTGTTTCAGTCCCAGCATAGCCATAAATCCAATCGCAAAATCAAGCTGTTTTTCTTCCGGCTGTCCATTCAGATAGCACATAAGCAGCAGATCAATCAACAACGCAATCTGTAAATCCTCATCCTTTATTTCCTGAAACTCGTCAATACTCTTTTCTGTCAGCAGCATCCCGTCCGTAACCAGATTTTCAATATCAACATCCGGATTTTTGCAAGCTGCCAGAATCCTTGCCATAAAACGAATCTGGGTCGTCCGTCTCTCCTTGCCCGCAGACAGACTGATCATACTGGCTAAGATCGTCAGATACTTTCTGCCAATCAGACTATCCTTTGTGGTCAGAATATGCTGCTTGAACGGTCTCGCCTTCGCTGAAAACCATATTTCCCCAAAATTAATATTCTCTGTATGTGCCTCATCCTGTTTGGCAAGCAACGTATCCATTGCTTCATATAACCGTTTTGCATCCGTTGTCAATTCCCGTAAATCTGCCATACTTATTTCCCCTTTTTCGCCAGTTTATCGTTCTTCAATTTGGTTCCATGCAAAATCGTGCCGACCAGTTCATGGTAATTCAAATCATTGCCAAAACGAATCTCTTCTTCCTGTGGGAATGAAATCTCTTCCAGCAAGCCCGAAATAATTCCTTTATATCTGCTTCCGCCCGGCTCACACTCAAATACAGGTTTCACACCGCGGAACGTATCTAGCACTTTTTCACGTAATTCCGGAGATACCTGTTTCTTGTGCTGAACGTTGTAGTTTCGCAGCACCTCAAGCGGGTTAGTGATCTTATCAGCCAGCACATCAATATCCTTCGGCTCCGGCATATAGATTCCTACCTCGTCTGCAACCACTTTGATTTCCTTAAAGAACTCCGTCTGCAGGCGAATCATCTCTTTTTCTGCCCGATTCATCTCTTCCCGTTCTGTTTCACTGTTTGCTTTTACACGCTCTATATATACACCGATATCGTCCGTGTTTTCCAAAAGCAACAGGGCATTCTGCAGATTGCGAATTTCCGTACCGGCCTCTTCCTTTTTCTTTTTGTAATAGGAACGGCATTCCCAGAATAACCGTTTGAAATGCTTTGCAAACACTTCTTCCTCATAATTCGCCCGGTTCCACTCATCAAACATGTGGTATATCTTTCCGCTGTCCAGTCCGTCCGGTGACTCTGTATCAAAGAAAAAGACATCCTTCACATTCAGATTCTCAACCAGAATCTGTTCCCGGATTTTTGCCTCGATTTCCGTCCGCTGCGCCTCAGTTCTTCGATTTGCTTTACTGCAAATAACAGTGATTGGAATCTCTTGGTCGAGGGATTTAATAAAATTAATATCAGAATCCGTAAACGATCCCGCCTCACTTACCGGCAGAAACCACAAAATAAAATCAACTGTATTTAACTGCTGCCGCGCTATCTTTTCATCAGTTTTTGCAGAGTAATCCTCGGAATCCGGCTTTGAATATCCCGGGGTATCTAAAAACACCAGATTCTCATATTTCTGCAGATCTGTTTCGAGGAACAGATTCTTTAACACATGTCCAAGCTGTACGGAATCCGTTGATGCCCCTTCTTCTTCCCCCACTGCTCCAAAGCCGTGAGCAATCTCGTTGATTGCCTCTAAATCCAGCTCGATACAGGCATCGAAAATATTGATCGCCTTTACTACATTTTCTTTGCCGTGAACAAGGTATGCTGGAACGGAAGTTGACGGATTGATGTTCTCCGGAAGGATTTCGCCCGCACCCATTAATGTATTTAAAAAGCTGGATTTTCCGCTGGAAAAGCCACCGCCCAGACCTACCACATTTTTACCAATCAAGGATTCATAGATAATAAAGTCTTTGAATTTTTCGTATTCTGCATTGAAATCAGCCGTCAGTTCATATACATTCGGCGGCGCAACCTTTTTCAGCAGCTCCGGAAGTTCCCTGTAAATCATATTTTCTACATGACCAAGCTTCTGCTTCAGATTCATTCCAACCATAGATTCCGGACGTACAATATTTCTTAACTGCTTGTAATTCCATATGATATGCTGTACCTCATGTTCATTCCAACCCATGCTCCGCTTCCTCCAGTATTTTAATATCGCCTTCGATTTCCAGCTTTTTCTGTGCTTTGTTTTCATCTTCTGTCTGTTTTTTCGCAATGATCTCATCCAGCGCCTGCTTCATAGATGCCATCTGCTCACCCGCATCTTTTTCAACCGTTCCCCGTATTTCCTGAACGCTCTCTTTCAATTTGACTTCCAATTCATCCCGAACTTCTTTGATTACAGCAGGAAATACGCTGGATGAAAGCTGCTGTTTTGCTTTCAGTTCTGCCTCTTTTCTCCGCTCACCACTGTTCTTATTCACAGCCCCCGTCAGAAAATGGGCAAGAACGCCAATCAGAGGACCTCCAAACATAAATGCCAGCACATCAATAGCAGTTCTGCTTGCTCCGCTCAATTCCTTGCCGCAAGCCTTATCCATATCAATGGTCATCGCTGATGCATGATTAGCGCTTCCCAATGTCAATGTATCCGAAATCTTCTCCAGATGTTTCCTGATAGAAGCCATAGCTCTCTTCTCGTAACTTGCATTTAAGGCATTTCTGGCAATTTCTTTAATCGCAGATGTCGGATCCATATCGTGAGTCAGATCGTACACCACTTCTTCCATGTGTTGTGATAACGCAGCCTGCACATCCAGCGCTATCTCATCCACGATTTTCGGAATCTGGGCTGCCATCTCCTCCAGTTCAGATGTAACACTTTCTTCCAGTTTTGCCATATCATCCTGCAGCTGGTCACGCTGTTCCTCCAGTTCTGATAAAGACAGTTCCATACTTTTCAGACAGCCTGTAAGATAATTGACCGTTTTTGCAAACTCGGGTTTCAGCTTGTTTTTGTAATAGTTCTTTCCAAGCTGAGCAGCCTGTCCTTCCATAGAGACAAGAAAATCTACAAATTCCTGAATCCGTTCTGTCTCTTTTTCCGTAACAAATACCGGAATCTTTGGATCATCAAAATATTTAGCCAGACTGTTTCTCAAATCTTCCTTTCTTGACTCTTCCTCCCCGGCAATCCGATTTCCCTTTGTAATTACAGCACACATTGGCATATGAAAGGTATTCAGATCATGCAGAATAGGTTCCATACTCTGAGGAATCGTCAATTCATCTGCCGGAAAAACGAGAACAAACGCCATACTCTTACAAATATAATTCCGAATCGCCATATCATGAACTTCATACCCGGAATCCAGACCTGGCATATCAACCAGTGCAATATTCGGAAAACTGCTCAGTACCTCATTGTCACTGAACTGCAGATTAACTACTTCCGCATTTTCTGTAGATAAATCATGGCGAATATTCAGATACTCGTCCATGGTTATGAACTCTTTCTCCGGTCTGTAGATACACACAATATCTTTAGAGCCACAGCAGAGTTCCGTTGGAAGCGCCGTTGCCACACCGATATTTTCTGCACAAACTTCAAAATCCCATCTGAGCAGGTTATTAATCAATGCACTTTTCCCCGCCGAAAATCTTCCGATCAGCGGAATAAATACCCTGAAATCCTGAAACTGATTTTTTATTTCCTGTATTTCTTCTGACGGCAAATCATATTTCTTCTCTAATCTGCCTATCACATCGATTGCATTTTTTATCTTTTCCATTTGTGTACCCCCGGTTACTGATAATTTGACAACATATCTGACAGGATTTTTTTCATTTCCTCCCGCACTGATAGTGGTTTTAATACTTCGATCGCGCTTCCCTGACTCAACAGCCACATTAAAATTCCTTTCCCATACACCTCCGCCTCAATCATATATTCCTCATCATTCTGTTGAATAATCTCTGCAGTTGGCAGTCTGTCTAAAATCGCTTCTATACTCATCCCCGTGTATTTGAATTGAAGTTTCAAAAGTTTTCCTGCATACATAAATTGAACTCTTTTTCGAAACTCTCCCTCTTCAAACCGATTCGCATATGCAATTTTAAATTTTTTTCCAATCTCTTTATATTTTCTGATACGGTCAATTCTGAAAATTGTCGGATAATCATAAACCTGCTCATATGTCTCCCCGACCTTTTCTACAATGTAAGCATTGAGATAGAAATAGTATTCCGAAAACAAAATCGCCACCGGCTCCACAACTCGCTTCACTGTTTCATTCTGCGGCAATTGTTTGTCATATGTAATCTCAAGTAATTCACATTGCTTAATTTCATTTCCCAATTCCCATAACTTATCTTTGATACACGATTTGTTATGACGCTCAACATAATGGTATTTTTCATTCGCAATCAAGTCAGAAACTATTTTACAATTTTTCTGAGGAACACAGCCTGCAATTAGTTTATCTAAAATGCTGTTGATCTCCCGTTTCTTGAATGCTCTGCTTTCTAACAGAATTTTACTTACAGCCAATATCTCACCATTGGTCATAAGTGCCCTTTCTTCTCCAACCAATACAAAACCTTTCTTCGCTCTGTCATATACGATACTTCTTTGCTCCGTAGAATTGCCCATCGTATACTCATCCAAAAAAGCACGTATGTCATCAATGTCTCTCTGAATTGACCGTTCGTCAACACCGAACCTTGCTGCTTCTTCTGCCTTACTGATACTTTTTCCTTCACATAATCTGACATACATATCTAGTGTTCGACTGATTTTTGCATGTTTACCCATAAATATACTGACTCCCCGATTTTGCAAATGTATATTCGGTTATTCTGTTACAATACTATCATTTTATCATGACACTATTTGTCATTTTCATATACTCTTTACTCAATAATAAATCTTTTCTACGGTTACGTCAACTTGTATTTATTTGCTGTTTTTAATTTTATTGTTACACTATTTTTTTCTTCTTTTACCTGCTTATCGTATATTAAAATCAACCGGCAAAGGTATCGAACTTCAATACTCCATACTACTTCAGCAAGGTATTCAAAAAAGTCACAGGGATCTCTCCCCGTGACTATGAAAAACAGACTGCTCTCTGATTCATGATTCCGTTTTCAGGACTGTCGCAGGCAAGGAGCCGTGCGATGGTCCTTTTACATATCTTCAAAGTAACACATCTGGTTCTTTCCCAGAC
Source organism: Eubacteriales bacterium (assembly GCA_030536555.1). Taxonomy (GTDB): domain Bacteria; phylum Bacillota; class Clostridia; order Lachnospirales; family Lachnospiraceae; genus Brotaphodocola. The sequence continues at coordinate 13,702 of JAUNPU010000005.1, forward strand.
GCTTCCCCTGATACAGCGCCAGATCCGCCTCCCGCAGACTGCGCTCATAGGAAAAGTTCTCCCTCCTCACAAAGGAGATTCCCACGCTGCAGGTAAGGGGCATCCGCTCCTGCTTCTGAAGTACCAGAAACAGCTCATTCAGACGACAGTTCAGAATCTCCCGGTCGGTCACATTCCGCACAAACACCAGGAATTCGTCTCCGCCGAACCGTCCGATCACGTCATCATGGCGAAAGGTCTCCCGCAGGGACTTCGCCATGCCAAGAAGCGCCGCGTCTCCCTCCATATGTCCGAACCGGTCATTGATGGACTTAAAGTCATCGATGTCCAGCAGTAGAAGCGCTCCTTCTGCCGCACCTTCCGTCTGGCGGATGAACCGCTTCACCATCCGCTCGAACATCCTCCGGTTGTACACGGAGGTCAGCGGGTCCGTGTTGGCTGCCGACTCCTGCGCGATCTCGCGCCTGCGGACCTTATCCACGTCCTTTAAGCACAGCAGCGCATATATGCCCTCTCCCTGCTCCCCGCAAATCACGTATATCACCAGGTCCACCCAGCGAAGCTCGCCCTCGATCATCCACTTGAAGCTGTGTCTCTGCACCGCCATGCCCGCCAGGTACTGTCCGCGAATCTGCTCCTTCTCAAAGTAGCTGCACCAGAGCTCCGCCTCCGGCGAATGGACGGTCTCCCGGATATGACTGCGAATCATCTGCAGAACCGTCCTCTCCTTCAAGCCCTTCCTCTGCCAGTCCCGTTCCCAGATGCCTCCCACTCTCTGCAGGTCTTCTGTATCCAGATCTATCTCCGCATATGCAATCATTTCCGAAAGCATAGCCTCGTAAAATGCAAGTTTCCATTTCTCCTGCTTCAAAGATTATTCCCCCTTACTGCCTATGGTAAAAATTATAGTCTTTTAAGCGACTATAGTCAACAGGAAAACCATATACTATCCTTTAATTAACATAAGCACAGGCAGGTGAATGCATTGATAAACTACACACCCTTCTGGGAGACCCTCTCCCGCTCCTCCGAGACGACCTACACGCTCATCCACAGACACCACATTTCCAGTTCCACCATTGACAAGCTTCGAAAGAACAGACCCCTGACCACCACCACCCTCAACGATCTCTGCCGTATTCTGGAATGCCGGATTGAAGATGTCGCCGAGTACGTTCCCTCCAGCGCAGACCAGGTGCTGTAACTGCCTTCTTTGTTCTATCTTAACCATTCTGTAAGACTTTTTAACTATTCTTTTCCTCTCATTTCCAGTATAATGAAACTGAATATACCAACGAGAAAAGGGGGACAACTTTTATGATAAAACGCGATTTCAAACACGCTTCCAGACACACCCTTCTGCTCCTTACGCTGGCTGTCTCAGGTACCTGCCTGATGACCGGCTGCAAGAAGAAGGAAAAGCTGGACGCTTCCAGCATCCACACCACCGCTGCCGAGACCATGGCTGCCCAGCCGGAGACCACCAAGGCCGCCCCGGAGATCACCATTGATGCTGAGGAGAAGGAGACCACCGCTGCAGCCAAACCGGCGGTTCCCAATATCACCACCAAGAAGAACACCTACACCTCCGGCAAGGTATCCATCGAGTATCCGTCCGTGCTGAATCTGGACGACAAGGAGAAGGCGGCCGCCATCGACACCATGTTAAAGGACAATGCTCTGTCCATCATCAAGGCCTACGACATGGACGAGACGAAGGATTCTCTCGACATCAAGTGCCATGTGCTGTCCGCGGGACGCAGCCGGATTACCGTCACCTACGAGGGCACCGGCATGGCTGAGGGTGCGGCGCATCCCACAAACTTTTTCTACTCCAATACCATCGACGTGCAGAAGGCAGAGAATCTGGGCTTTGACAAGTTCGCAGATCCCTACACCATGGCAGGCTATGTGCTGTCCGGCGACTGCCAGTTCCCGAAGGCAAACGACGCTTCGAAGGCTGACCTGATGAAGATCAAGAACGACACGTCCTTAGAGGAGTACACGAAGATGTTCCAGAACGCCGATTTCCCATTTGAAGGAGACTTCCCGTCCTCCTTCAGCTACGAGCATGAGGGCAACATCTACTTCTCCATCCCGGTGCCCCATGCCATCGGCGATTATGCCATCGTCATGTACACCCCGGACACCAAGTAATGTTGTCCGACAAAAAGTGTAATTGTGCTTGAATTTTGTCTGTGAATTTGATAAAATCAGAACCATAAAAGCGATACGTTTCGTGAGAAAGGACAAATGACTTATGGAAAATGTAACAGTATTTAATCACCCGCTGATTCAGCATAAGATTTCCATCCTGCGTGACAAGAAGACCGGAACCAATGAGTTCCGTGCTCTGGTGGAGGAGATTGCCATGCTGATGGGCTACGAGGCACTGCGCGACCTGCCGCTGGAGGATGTGGAGGTCGAGACTCCCATTGAGACCTGCATGACCCCGATGATCGCCGGCAAGAAGCTGGCTGTTGTCCCGATCCTGCGTGCCGGACTGGGCATGGTGAACGGTATTCTGGCTCTGGTTCCTTCTGCCAAGATCGGTCACATCGGTCTCTACCGAGATGAGGTGACTCACGAGCCCCACGAGTATTACTGCAAGCTCCCGACCCCTATCGACCAGAGAACCATCGTTGTCACCGACCCGATGCTGGCAACCGGCGGTTCCGCAGTGGCTGCCGTTGATTTCATCAAGCAGCACGGCGGCAGAACCATCAAGTTCATGTCCATCATCGCTGCTCCGGAAGGCCTGGAGCGCCTTCACAAGGCACACCCGGATGTTCAGATCTACGTTGGCCATCTGGACCGCTGCCTCAATGAGAACGCCTATATCTGCCCGGGTCTTGGCGACGCGGGAGACCGGATTTTCGGTACGAAATAACTTTATCAAATACGGGCTGGAATTACGATTCTATTATCGTAGCTCCAGCCCGTATCTTTCTCCCGGCTTCTACCGCTCTTCCTTCTCGGCAACCTCGCCCTGCTTCTTGTAGATAGAATTGGCATCCACACAGCCGCGCACGCTGGACAGCGGATAGATGTTGCTGTTTTTACCGATCACCGTACCCGGATTCAGCACGGAACCGCAGCCTACCTCCACGTTGTCGCCGATCATGGCGCCGAACTTCTTCATGCCGGTCTCAATATCCCCGTCCTCTGCATGAACCTTCACCAGCTGCTTGTCGGACTTCACGTTGGAGGTAATGGAGCCAGCTCCCATATGCGCCTTAAAGCCCAGAATGGAATCACCCACATAGTTGTAATGGGGCACCTGCACATTGTCAAACAGGATGACATTCTTAAGCTCGGAGGAGTTGCCCACCACTGCATTGGCACCGATCAGGACCTTGCCGCGGATAAATGCACAGTGGCGCACCTCCGCACAGGGTCCGATGATAGCCGGAGCAATGATGCCTGCGGTCGGAGCCACCTTTGCGGTCTTGTGAATCCAGATGCCCTCGTGAGGATTGGCGTATTCGCTCTTCGGCAGCGTCGCACCCAGATTGCGGATAAATTCGCCGATGTGGGGCAGAGCCTCCCATGGATAGTCGAACTGCTCTAACAGGGACTGTGCCATGGTATGTTCCAGGGTGTATAAGTCTTTGATCTTCATCTGATTCTGTTTCATGTCTGTGGTCTCCTTTAAGTCATTTTGATATATTTGGTATTGCTGTTACTGCCTGTCATAATACTTCCCGGTCTGCTCGAAGCTTCCCCGCAGCTGGTACTGATTGTTCAGCTTCAGCACCCCGTAGGTGCGTCCTGCCACAAACCGCTCCAGCTTCTCCATGTACTCGTCGGAGGTAATGCTTCCCTCCGCCACATAGGTAAGCCCCTTCTCCCAGCTGGCTGTCAGCTCCGGATTCAGAAGCTGCCGGATGGATCCGTCCACCACATCAAATACCAGCTCACCTAAAAGAGTCGGCGTGATAATCTGCGTCTTCCCGTTCAGCGCCAGATACTTGATATTCACCAGCTTTTTCAGAATCTCCGCCCGGGTCGCACTGGTGCCGATGCCGCTGCCCTTGATCTGGGCGCGCAGCTCCTCGTCCTCGATCAGCTGACCGGCATTCTCCATAGCCAGGATCATGGAACCGGAAGAATACCGCTTGGGAGGCGAGGTCTCTCCCTCCTTGATGGTCAGGCTGTTCACCGGAAGGGTCATGCCCTTTTTGAGAGTTGCCAGCATGGCGATAAATGCCGGATTCTCCATATCCTTCTGATTGGTCTCCGAATCCTCCTTCTCACCGCCGTCCCGGTCCGCCGCCTCCGGATCTGCTCCATCCTTCCCCGCCGCAGCGCCCTTCCCGGCAGAGGACTTCTTCTTAAGCTGTGACACATCTGCCACCTTCAGATACCCCGGCTCCGCCAGCACACGGAAGCTGGTAAAGAAGTGTTCCCCGTCCATCACCAGCTCCAATCCATACTTCTGATAGACCGCCGCCGGATAGAATATACTTAAGAACCGTCTGGCAATCACCTCGTAGACCTTCATCGCCAGAGGAGACAGGCTCCGCATGGCGCCAAATCCCTGACCCGTAGGCACGATCGCGTAGTGGTCCGTAATCTGCTTGTCATTGACATAGCGGGTTTTTGCGATGCCCTTGTAGCTTCCCTGCTCCAGCACCTCCGCCGCAAAGTCCTTCACCGGCTGAAAGCTGCGCAGACCGCCGATATTCTTGTGGATTTCCTTCGCCACCGCCGTAGACAGCACACGGGCGTCGGTTCGCGGATAGGTCACCAGCTTCTTCTCGTACAGCTCCTGCACCACCCGCAGGGTCTCATCCGGGCTGATCTTGAACATCTTCGAGCAGTCATTCTGAAGCTCCGCCAGGTTGTAGAGAAGGGGCGGATTCTTCGTCTCCTTCCTCCGCTCCACCTTGGCAAGGGTCGCAGTCATGGGAGGATTTGCACTTAAGAGGTCAATCAGCTCCTGTGCCCGCTCCCGCTCCTTAAATCCATTCTCCTTATACAGATACGGAGACTGGAAATACCGGGACCCCTCCACGCTCCTCCACTCACCGTCAAAGTTCAATCCAACGGCTTCGGAAGGTGGCTGCCCGGCTTCAAAGCTTCCCCCTCCGGTCTCGAAGTTTCCGATCACCCGGTAGAAGGGTGTCTTCACAAAGTCCCGGATCTCCCGCTCCCGCCGCACCACCATGCCCAGCACGCAGGTCATCACGCGCCCTACCGACAACACCGTGCGGTCCGTCCGCATATAACCGGAGATGGTCGGTCCGTATTTCAGTGTCAGCAGCCGGGAAAAATTGATTCCCATCAGGTAGTCTTCCTTTGCCCTGAGATAGGCGGAGGAAGCCAGATTGTCATATTCCGTCCAGTCCTTCGCCTCCCGGATACCGCGCAGGATCTCCTCCTCGGTCTGGGAGTCGATCCAGACCCGCTTTCTCGCCTTGCCCTTGACACCTGCCATCTGGTCCACCAGCCGGTAGATATACTCTCCCTCCCGCCCGGAGTCGGTGCAGATGTAGATGGTATCCACATCCTGCCGGTTCAAAAGCTTACTGACAATGCCGAACTGCTTCGACACCCCTTCTATCACCTGATACTTAAATTCCTTTGGCAGAAACGGCAGCGTCTGTAAACTCCACCGTCTCAGTGCCGGATCGTAGGCTTCCGGATAGCTCATGGTGATCAGATGTCCCACACACCAGGTCACCACCGCCGTATCCGACTCAATATAGCCGTCCGACCGTCTGCCGTTGATCTTCAGTGCATTGGCAAATTCCTGCGCCACACTGGGCTTCTCGGCTATGTATAATGCTTTTCCCATGTAATCAGGATTCCTTTCGTTTCTTCTTGATATCCGCTAACAGTTCCTCCCATGCATCCTCATGCTCCACATAATACTTGGGGCAGTTCTTGCCGATCACGTCATAATGGCGGATCACATTCTTCTCCGTCAGATTCAGCTGATCGCAGAGCCACGCCACCAGCTTCACCAGGGATTCTCTGGTCTCCTCCGTAAATGCCCCGGTCGCATCCGGATGGCACAGCTCGATGGACACCGTATCCTTGTTCCGCGGATAGTTGGCATAGGCGATCTCATCTAAGGGAATCGCCTGCAGAATCTCCCCGTCCATACCGATAATGTAATGGCTGCTGACAGATGCCGTTCCCTTCCCCTTCTGGTCGGCAAGACTGTTGAAGTAGTTCAGGTTCTGCTGCGCCGTGGTCCCCGGATTCGCCACATAGTGAATCACAATATCATTGATTTCCTCCCGCTTGGTCCCCGGTCTAGAGTAAGGATTGACCTTCAGAAAATCCTGCGTATACCAGTCCGGTGCCCGAAGCTCCGACAGCACCGGTCGGTTCTTCTCATGATACCAGCGGGCAAACACCAGCGTCCCCGTCACCAGTATGGCAGCCGCCAGCAGCAGATCAATCACGATCACCAGCGCCATCTTCCACTGCATATATTTTTGTGTATTTTGTCTTGTTTCTCTTGGTGTACCTTTTTCCATGTCTCTCTGTGTGCCTTTTTGCAAATCTCTCTGTGTACCCTTTTGCAAATCTCTCTGTGTCGTCTCTTGCTCTGTGCTCTGTGCCTTATCCTTCTCGGTCATCCTGCATCACTCCGGCTCGCTATCGCTCATTATATCACACTTTCCGCCCAAAAAGAAGGAAAAAACAGAGATCCGTCATCCCCTTTCGATTCCGAATCCCTGCTTTCTTACCAATATCTCTATTCCGGTCTGCAAATCCATATGCACATTCCCTGCAATCCGCTCACGCAAGGCTTGTCTGTGCTGCCTTCATCTGGCTTATCCGTTCTGCCATCCCGGTCCGCTCATCCCCGCATATACTGCATATACATCTGCGTCGTCGCCAGATCTGCATGTCCCAGTATCGTCTGCACCGCCTGAATATCCGCCCCGCTGCTGATCAGGTGAGCCGCAAAGGAGTGGCGCAGCGTGTGAGGTGTAATGTCCTTGTGAATCTCCGCCTTCTCTCCGTAATACTTCACAATCTTCCAGAAACCCTGTCGGGACATGGGCTTGCCGCTGCAGTTGGTGAACAGCCACTCCGACTCCGCCCCCCTCAAAAGCTTCTCCCTGGACTCCGACATGTATCTGCGAAGGGACTGGGTCGCCGTCTTCCCGAAGGGAATCATCCGCTCCTTCTGCCCGTCCCGGCAGGTGACAAATCCCACTGTCAGATTCACATCCGTCACCTTCATCCCGATCAGCTCCGACACCCGGATGCCCGTAGCGTAAAGCAGCTCCAGCATCGCCTTGTCACGGACCTCCTTGGGAGAGTCCCCGCTCGGCTGCTGCAAAAACGCATCCACTTCCTTCACCGTCAGAATCACCGGCGGTCTCTTCTCGATCTTCGGCGTCTTCAATAGCTCCGACGGATCGCGCCGGATATGCCCCTCGCCATACTCATAATGGAAAAATGCCTTAATGGAAGCAAGCACCCGCGAAATGGTCGTGGTTGCCTTCCCCTGGCGCTCCAAATATAAAATATACGAATTCAAGCTGGTCTTCGTAACCTTGGAAGCCTCATAGATTCCCTGCTCTTCCAGATACGCCGCAAGCTGTATCAGATCACGCCGGTATGAAATCACCGTATTCTTCGATGCCCGCTTAATATGTTCCAGATAATCAATAAATGCCTGTATCTCCGTCCCCATATCGGTTCCCACATCCCTCAGTCTTTCCAAATTGTTCCTGTCCAATATCGTCACAGTTTCGGTCAAAAATGCCGATTACTTTACATTATAGCCCCATTTTATCGTAAAATCAAACACTAATTTCCCACTTTTGCCCCTGTTTTCTGCTACTTTACATAAAAAATACAACATATTGAAAGCCTTCAATTCAAGCTCCCAATATGTTGTAAAATAATTTAAAAACTTTTTTAAAAAAATGTTAAAAACCGCGCTCCCGTAAACATCTCCAGCAGGATTCCCGCCGCCAGTGCAGCAAGAACCGCACTCCAGAAGCTCCTGCGCTGTACCTCACAGTCCATGGCACAGCGCAGGAGCAAAAGCCCCCAGACCGCCAGATAACACAGCCCGTGAGGGAACCACAGTGCCAGAAAGAGAAGAATCCCCACTGCCCCGCGGCTCCAGGTCAAAAGCACAATAGAAAGCCCAGTCCCGCCGCCGATCAGCGCCGGAATCATCCTGCAGGCAAGCCTCTTAAACCGCCCCCGGCAAAGCAGTGCCACGGCCACCGTCTGCATGGCGCGCAGCACCACCACCTTCGCCACAGCCAGACCGTCCCGGTCTCCCCGCTGCTGCCAGCCCTGCTCCAGATACCCATACAGAACCGGATAATTTACCAGCTCCGATGCAAACAGACGGTTCGCCGCCACCGACGCAAGGAGGATTCCGACTCCCGCCCAGAATACCGGCACAAACTCCCGACGCACTCTGACCATAACCGCCGCCCCATATCCCTGTTGCTACATGCTACGCTTGCCGTGAGGATCTTATTCTTATTTACTTTCGGTATTTTCTCGCGTATGCGGTGATAGCTGCCACTGTCTTGGCATCGGTCATCTTGCCGCTCCAGATCAGCTCCTCCAAGTCCTCCACTTCCCACGCTTCCACGTTGATGACCTCATCCTCATCCAGATTCTGTCTGGACGGGATCAGATTCCTCGCCACAAAAATGTCGATTGCCTCATCACAGAATGCCACCGTGGTGTTCAGGCTCATCAGGTACTCCAGCTTCTCACAGCGAAATCCTGTCTCCTCCTCCAGCTCCCGGTAGGCACACTCAATCTTCGGCTCATCCGGCGCATCCAGCTTGCCTGCCGGAATCTCCAGCGTCTCCCGCTTCAGGGCATTGCGGTACTGGCGCACCATCAGAAGTCTGCCGTCATCCGCCACAGCCACCACAGCCGCCGCACCGTCGTGATGGATAAAGTCCCAATGCTCCTCATGGCCATTGGCGATGACCGTATCCTCATAGAATTTCAGGATCGTTCCCGTGTACTTTAACTCCCGGTTTTTCAGAATCACCGGCGGAATCACCACCTGCTCCGCCAGCGCCTCCTGCCCGGAAACTGCTTCCTGCTGATTTACTTTATTCTCCTTGTTCTCCACTGTCTCCATCCTCCGTTTACCACTATTTTATCCGCGTGCACTTCTCATAGCAGGCATCTGTCGCCTTGATCACAGCACTGCGCATGCCGTATTCCTCCAGCGCCGACACGCCCTGAATGGTGGTCCCGCCCGGGGAGCAGACCTTGTCCTTCAAAAGTCCCGGATGTTCCCCTGTCTCAAGCACCATCTTCGCGCTTCCCAGCACGGTCTGTGCCACCATCTCGTAGGCAGCCGCCCGCGGCATCCCGTACTTCACCACACTGTCCGCCAGCGCCTCAATGAACATGTACACATAAGCCGGTGAACTGCCGCTGGCGCAGACTACCGCATTCATCAGCTTCTCCTCCACCAGCACCATCCTGCCAAAGGATTCGAAGATCCCGCGAATCGTCTCCAGCTCTTCCCCGGAAAACTGCTCCCGATCATAGCATACGCCCGTCATCCCTTCTCCCACCAGCGCCGGTGTGTTGGGCATCGCCCGGACGATCCGGCACACGCCGCCAAACCGCTCCTGCAGGTCTGCAATGGAATATCCCGGCGCAATGGAAATGACGATCTGATCCGGCTTCATGGCGTCCCGGATCTCTCCGATGACCCCGTCAAACTGCTGCGGCTTCACCGCCAGCACCAGATACTTTGACGCCCCGGCACAGGCACGGTTGTTCTCGGCACATGCCACGCCGGTCCTTGCAGACACATCCTCCATCTTCTCCCGGTTCCGGGCAGAAAAGGTCAGCTGATCCGGGGAAACCGTCTTCAAAAGCCCCTTCATGATCGCATATCCCATATTGCCCATCCCGATAAACCCATATTGATACTGATATTCTGCCATTCTGTTCTGCCTCCATATATTGCTGTTTCCAATACCAGCTTTGTCCGGCACTGTATCTTCAGCCGCTTCTGTCAAATCCTGTATATCGCTTCAAATTTTACAGCATTGCCTTACCTCTGCAGTAAGTCTGTGCAACCTGATAATCATCCTCAAGCACTACAATATCCGCATCATAGCCAGCCACCAGCTTGCCCTTCCGGTCGTCCACGCCCAGACAGCGAGCCGGGTTGATCGTGCAGGAATTGATTGCCACATCCACCGGAATCATCGCCTCTTCTATGAGGATTCGTAAGCCACGGTTCATATACAGGGTACTTCCGGCAATGGTATTAGTCCCCTTCAGATAAGCCAGACCGCTCTCGCTGATCTCAATGGGATGTCCGCCCAGCTCATACTCTCCTCCCGGAGGGCAGTGCTTTGCACGCAGAGAATCTGTGATCATAATACCGTAATCACGACCCTTGGCAGTGAAAAAGTTATTCAGTGCTGCCAGATGGCTGTGGCACCCGTCACAGATCACTTCCCCGTAAATATCCCGCACACGAAGCGCCGTGCCAACCAGTCCCGGCTTCCGGTGATGATAAGGCGTCATGCCATTGTATACATGTGTCATGGAAGTGGCACCGTTGGCGATTCCCAGCATCGCCTGCTCATAGGTAGCCGCTGAATGTCCCATGCTGACCACCACTCCGGTCTCCTTGCAGTATTTCGTCAGTGCAAAGTCCTCATCCCGCTCCGGCGCCATGGTGATATACCGAATCAGCCCGTGAGCCGCCTCCTGATACATCTGAAACTGTTCCACCGTCGGCTTCGCAATGGCTTCCGGCGGCTGCGCTCCCTTGTACTCCATATCCAGATATGGTCCCTCAAAGTGGATACCCAGGATCTCAGCTCCCTCATAACCCTCGTCCACCACCTTCGCCACATTGGCAACTGCCTTCGTCAGCACATCCGGCATCTGGGTCACCGTAGTCGGCAGAATAGAAGTCACACCCTCCTCCGGAATGTGCGCCATCCAGTTGCGCAGCCCCTCCGGCTCCGCGTCATTGGTATCAAAGCCATAGCAGCCGTGGGTATGCACATCAATAAATCCCGGCAGAATCCGCTTACTGCCATAGTCCTGGTCCACCGGCTGTTCGCCATAGGCGTACACCCGCCTGATCTTCTCCCCTTCTACCTCCAGCTGCGCCGCCATGAACTGCCCACAGATCCAAACCCTGGTACTCTGAATGATCATAATAAATACCCCCTGAATTATATTTTAAAACTGTCGTAAAACATCTGTTCTGTTCACTGAATCCATCTTAACACACCCCCTGTTTTGTGTCAAGAAATGGTCAAATTCCTGCCCGCTCCACTTTTTGCACTCCTTTACCTGCAAATCTCATAATTCTGCAATTATTATCCGTAAAACCATAGATTCCACGCAGCAGCGTAAAAAGCACAAGCCAAAAATCCACGAAAGCCACAAGCGTCTCAAAAGCCACAAAAAGGCCCCGCAAAAACCCGCGGGACCTTTCACCACGCAAACCGCCCTCTTACTTCCGGTTTGCCTTCTCCATATGCACATTTTTACCACGAATCTTCACATTTCTCATGCACTCCAGCACCTCGTCCGCACAGTCCCGAGGAACTTCCACGAAGGTGTACTTGTCATACATGTCAATGCTTCCCACCATGCGTCCGGAGATTCCGGACTCGCCTGCAATGGCGCCCAGAACGTCTCCCGGCTTCACATTCTGATCCTTGCCGATGTTGATGAACAGGCGTTCCATATCGTTGTCACGATCTCTTCCGCTCTGTCTGCCATGACCATAATCACGACCACCGCGGCCATACTCGCGTCCTCCTCTTCCATCGCGTCCGCCACGGCCACCGCGACCGCCGCGACCATAGGAGTCAAGATCATCCAGAGAACGTGCCGGACGGCTGTCCTCGATAATATCCTGATTCTCCTCGCCCATATTCATCCGAAGCAGCGCTGCTGCCAGCTCCAGAGACGTGTAATCCTCCTCCAGAAGCTTCTTCTCCACAATGTGATGCACGCGGCTCAAATCCATTTCGTTCATGAGCTGCACTGCCTGGTCCAGAATCTTCTCCGCCTTGATCTCCGTAATGTCATTGAGAGACGGAATCGCCTGCGGAATGATCTTGGTCTTGCAGTAGCGCTGGATATCGCGCAGCTTGTAGACCTCCTTTCCTACCACAAAGCTGAACGCGATGCCCTCTCTGCCTGCACGTCCGGTACGTCCGATACGATGCACATAATACTCGTCATCCTGAGGAATATCGTAGTTAAATACCGCCTCCACGTCATCCACGTCGATACCGCGGGCAGCCACATCCGTCGCCACCAGAATCTCGGTACGACCGTTGCGGAAGCTGTTCATAACCCGGTCACGCTGAATCTGCTTCAGATCGCCGTGCAGACCCTCTGCAAAGTAACCGCGGCCCTGCAGCTCCGTCACCAGCTCATCCACCTGCTTCTTGGTGTTGCAGAATGCCACAGACAGCTTCGGTGCGTACATGTCAAGCAGACGGCACATAACCTCCACCTTGGTCTTCGGCTTTACTTCATAGTAATACTGGGTTACCTTCGGAACCGTCAGCTCCTTCTTCACCACGCGGACGATCTGCGGGTCCTTCTGGAAGGTCTTCGCGATCTTCTGGATGGCATCCGGCATGGTAGCGGAGAACATGATGGTCTGACGCTCCTCCGGCAGCTGGCTTAAAATGGTCTCCATATCCTCCAAAAAGCCCATGTTCAGCATCTCATCTGCCTCGTCCATGATAACCGTGTGTACCTGATCGAACTTCACCGTCTTGCGGCGCATGTGATCCATCACACGTCCCGGCGTGCCGATGATGATCTGTGTGCCGTCCTTCAGTCCCCGGATCTGACGCACAATATCCTGACCACCGTAGATCGGCAGCACCTTGATGCCGTGCATATACTTCGCCAGGTTGCGGATCTCCTCAGCCACCTGAATCGCCAGCTCTCTGGTGGGGCACAGGGCAATCGCCTGCAGTTTCTTGTTCTTCGGATCTATCTTCTGTAACAGCGGAATGCCAAATGCTGCTGTCTTGCCGGTACCGGTCTGCGCCTGTCCGATAATGTCCAGCCCTTCCATCTGAACCGGGATCGCCTTCGCCTGAATCGGAGAAGCCTCCTCGAATCCCATGTCCGTCACGGCACGCAGAATTCTCTCATCCAACTGTAACTCTTCAAATCTCATTGTTTCCATAAATAATCTGTCCTCATTCTTTCCCATGTCTTTTCGTTGAAAGACCGCTAAATACCGGATTCCGGTATCCACAACGCTGCGCAATCACCAAATCTTAGCGAAAAAATAAGAGGGATCAAGTTGAGCCTTGAACCCTCCTGCTTTCACAGTAAACTATACTAACATAATATGGTTTTTATGTCAATTTGCAAATTAGCTAAATCATGAACGGTTCTCAGGCTGTCTTATGTTATTTTTCTCATAAGAAACACACACTGCTTCCAGCAGTCCAAAATCATTACAACGTTTTGCTAATGCCGTACCATTCCCATTTTTTGTTTTATGCTTATATAATAGCATGGCATTCTTTTGAATCTTTCCCTGTTTGGATTTTATCACTCGATATTCTGCCTGTAACAGCATCCTGTACTTTAAGTCTTTCTGTTCCCGAATCTCCACATAAGTATACACACCTTTCGGAACCGGAAACATATTATTGAGATTAATTACAGCATAGTCCTTAATTTTTATAAAATCCAGCCCTTCTTTCATTGCTTCATGTTTCTTTTTATAGGATGACAATGGAGCAAAATACTCTATTTCTCCAATCATAAGCACAACTCCTATGTATTTCCGTTCATTTTTCTGAGTGATTTTCTTATTCTGGAAAAGATGTGGTGCAAACGGCAATAGATAATCAATATAATTACTTTCAATCTCGTAAATCTTTATTTCACTCATATGTAATCCCCCTCTATCAAAAACAGCAGCGACAAATATTTGCCCCTGCTGTTAAACTCGCGTTTAAGAGTAGCGAAACACTCACTATTAACTTTCTTATTCCGGGTCAAGAGAAACCCACTGATAACTTTCTCACTTTATGGCTGAGATACACCAGCTATTACTGTTAATTTTATTATATCCAGTCTTTTAAAAAATAGCAACAGATTTATTAACTTTTCATGGTTCATCGCTCCTCACACCCCAATTTCCTATCTATATATCGATTCAAACCATCCAATGAGCCCAGAGAATACTCCTCAGCTGCCTCAGAAAAATACTTTTTCATACTTTCTTTCGTTATTATGACAGAAGATACACAATCTTTCTCATATTTTATTCTGGTCTCAAGCCACGGAGTCTCATTCCGCGTAATCATCTCTAGTGTTTTTCCACTATACCTTCCAAATGTTTCTACTACCAGATTGAGCACCATTCTTTCCTGATTCATGAGCTCCTTTGACCTGCCACTGAAAATGACAAAACGATAGTCATCTATTGGGTTATATTTAAAATCCCTGAATAAATTATAAACTGTCTCGTATACCGGTCCTCGCTCCCACGCCACACAATCCTCCAAATACAACTCTTCTTTATAAAGCGCCATATAGATTCCCTGCGCAAAATACAAAATCTTCTGCAATGCAAGCGGAGTAACCTCCTGCATCTGCTCAAATACATATGAAATTACAACCAACATTTTATCTGAAATCTGAAATAGTTGTTTTAAATGCATGATTTCTTTCTGAGTCTTCTGATATGCAATTTCCCCCACCTTATCTCTATTTTGCTGCAGCAATGCCTGCATATACTCTGGAAAATGCAATGCCGTTCTCATAATATCCGAGTATCTTTTCGATGGTATCTGTCCATCCAGATATCTGGTAACCGTTACTTCTCCAAAACCCAATGCCAATGACAGGGGAGCTTTCCCGATATGGTAAAGTTTCATAAGATTCCGAATTTCCTCTATCGTTATAATCTCTTCACCACATTCTTTACAAAAATCTATTTTATGTCTCTGGCCCATAATAACTACTCCAACCGTACGAAATATCTCGTCTCAATATGATATGTTTTTTAAATTATTCTATCATAATTATAGATTGATGATTGCATTTTGTCAAGAAACATTCGACCTGTTTCTGCCCTCGCAAACAAGCTTGGTAACAATAAACAGATAGCCAAAAAAAGTTCCTTTCCCCAGGAAGTCTCTGCTTCTCACGGAAAAGGAACTATTTGCTTTTCTTACACCTTAAACCGATACCCCACGCCCCAGATTGTCTCAATATACTGCGGCTTCGCCGTATTGAACTCAATCTTCTCGCGGATTTTCTTGATATGCACCGTCACCGTGGCGATATCTCCGATGGACTCCATATCCCAGATTCGCTTGAACAGCTCCTCCTTGGTGAACACATGGTTGGGATTCTGCGCCAGAAAGGTTAAGAGGTCAAATTCCTTGGTGGTAAAGTTGCGCTCTTCGCCGTTGACCCAGACTCTTCTGGCAGTCTTGTCGATCTTCAGTCCGCGGATCTCGATCACCTCATTCTCCGGACTGCCGCTGCCAATCAGCCGCTCGTACCGCGCCAGATGTGCCTTCACACGGGCCACCATCTCGCTGGGGCTGAAGGGCTTGGTCATATAGTCATCTGCACCCAGACCCAGACCGCGGATCTTGTCGATATCCTCCTTCTTGGCGGAGATCATGATGATCGGCGTATTCTTCACCTGGCGGAACCGCTTGCAGATCTCAAATCCGTCTGTACCCGGAAGCATCAGATCCAGGATCAGCAGGTCGAAATCCTCATTCAGCGCCCGCTCCAGTCCCATGGTCCCGTCGCCCTCTAACTCCACATCAAATCCGCTCAGCTCCAGATAGTCCTTCTCCAGCTCTGCAATGCTGATCTCATCCTCAATGATCAGTATTCTGCTCATCGTGTATTACCTCCTGATATTTTCTCAATACAAAATGCATCTCCGTTCCGATTCCCTCTTTGCTGGTAGCCCAGATCCGCCCGCCGTGGTCCTCGATGATCTTGCGGACGATGGACAGCCCGATGCCGCTTCCGCCCTTGGAAGAGTTCCGCGACGAATCCGTCCGGTAGAACCGGTCAAAGATATAGGGAAGATCCTTCGCCGCAATGCCCCGGCCGTTATCCTCGATCTCCACCTGAATAAAGTCACCCACATCCTTGATGCGGATATTGATAATGCCCTTGGGCTTGTCCAGATACTTGACCGAGTTGCTGACAATGTTGTTGATCACCCGCTTCATCTGCTCCGCATCCGCGATGACCACCACATCCTCATTGACATAGTTAAAGTAGCCAAGCTCGATATTCCGCGACTCCATATCCAGCCCCACCTCTTCCGCGCAGTCCCGGAAATAGCTGTCCACGTTGATCTTGGAAAAGGTATAGGGAATCTTGTTGGTGTCGATCTTGGAGTAAAATGTCAGCTCGTCGATCAGCCGGTCCATGTCATTGGCCTTGTTGTAAATGGTCCGGATATACTTGTCCAGCTTCTCCGGTGAGGACGCCACGCCGTCCATAATGCCCTCCACATAGCCCTTGATGGCTGTAATCGGCGTCTTCAGATCATGGGAAATGTTGCTGATCAGCTCCTTGTTCTCGATATCATACTGAACCTTCTCCGCCGCATTCTCCTTCAGCCGGATCCGCATCTCCTCAAAGTCCTGGCAGAGCTGCCCGATCTCGTCGTCATCCTCCACCTCCAGCGTAAAGTCCAGATTGCCGTCCCGGATCTTGCGGGCTGCCTCCTGCAGCTTCCCGATGGGCCGCAGAATCGACTGGTAGACCCAGATGGTCATGGCTGCACAGATAAAGAACAGCAGGAACACGCCGGTCATCACAATCTGAACCACCATGGTCCGGACCTCCGGTCCGAAGTCATCGAAGCGGTACATCACGAACATCTTGCCCATGGAAAAGACAATGCCGATCAGAACCACCGGAAGGATCGTAAAGAACAGGAACACGATACACAGACGTGTCTTCAGTTTCATCTTAATCCACGCTCCTTCTATCTCATTCACTTGCGGTGAAAATGAAATCTTCACCGACTCCTGTGCATGAAAACAGGGAGAATACCACTGTCTCGTTACAGCAGGCATTCTCCCCATATGCACGCACTGCTTATATTGCCTCTTCTTATTATAGCATAATCAGTGCATTTCGTTTCTAAAAGTATTCTAAATTTTCTTTCGGCAGATATTCTTCCGGCAGATTCCGGCTCCACAGATTCCTGTCCCGCAGGACTCATACCGCCTGTGTCAGTTGCCGCACTCCACGCTGATCTCATTGAATTTTTCCAGAATGTCATCGATCCGGACCTGCTGCTTTGCAGCTCCCGCCTTATCAATGACCGCCTGCCCCTGATGCATCATCAGCAGCCGGTCTCCGTACTCCACCGCAAACCGCAGATTGTGGGTGACCATGATGGTGGTCAGCTTCTTTTCCTTCACCACCTTGTCAGTCAGTTCCATAATGGTGTCTGCCGTCTTCGGGTCCAGCGCTGCCGTGTGCTCATCCAGAATCAGAAATTCAATGGGCGTCATGGTGGACATGAGAAGCGCCATGGCCTGGCGCTGACCGCCGGACAGCACGCCTACCTTCACGTCCATCTTGTCCTCCAGCCCCAGTCCCAGCATGTGAAGCTGTTCCCGGTAGAATTCGATGCGCTGCTTATTGGTGCCCGGGCGCAGGTTGAAGGACTTTCCCTTGTTGTCCGCAAGCGCCATATTTTCCAGAATGGTCATGGACGGACAGGTTCCCATGGCGGGATTCTGGTAGACCCGACCGATCCGCCGCTGCCGCTTATACTCCGGCATATGGGTGATATCCTTGCCGTTGATCCTGATCATGCCATCATCCAAAGGAATGCTTCCGCAGATGATATTCAGCATGGAGGTCTTGCCGGAGCCATTGCTTCCCACCACCGACACGAACTCACCGTCCCGGATTGTCAGGGAGAAGTCCTGAAACAGGCACATTTCATTGACCGTACCCGCATTGTAATATTTATGAATGTGATTCAGCTCAAGCATGTGCCTTCACCTTCCTTCCCTTGTTGCCGCTTGCCACCAGAATGCCCAAAAACAGTACGGAGGTGATCAGCTTCAGATCCGACGCCTCCATGCCCAGCGCGATTGCCAGGGACACACACGCCTTGTAGACGATGGTTCCCAGGATCACGGCGGTGGTCGCCTTCACCGCGCCGAACCGCTTCAGCAGCTTGGTGCCGATGATCACGCTTGCCAGCCCCATGACCATGGTTCCCGTGCCGGTGCTGATCTCGAAAAATCCCTTGTGCTGGCAGTAAATGCTGCCGGACAGCGCCACGAATCCATTGGCAATCGCCAGTCCCAGGATCCGTACCATGCCCTTGTCCTTCGCCAGGGAGGTGACCAGCACGTCGTTGTCGCCGGTGGCACGGAGCAGGTAGCCGGACCGGGTATTTAAGTACAGATCCAGCAGAATCTTGCAGACCGCTGTGATGGCAAACAGGATGATCACTGCCGTATACGGACTCCATGCCTCTGGCACATGCTGCTCCAGAAATGCGTTCTCGAATATATTTTCCCTGCTGAAAATCGGCAGGTTGGACTTGCCTCCGGCGATTCGCAGGTTGATGGAATACAGTCCGGTCATGACGATAATGCCCGCCAGCAGGTCCCGCACCTTAAGCTTTACGTGGATCAGTCCCGTAACGCAGCCTGCCAGAGCGCCGGTAAAGAACGCCAGAAGCAGCGTTGCCGCCGGATGCACGCCCTTTAAGATCAGCGCGGCTGTGACGGCCGCCCCCATCGGGAACGTGCCGTCAACAGACAGATCTGGAAAATCCAGTATTTTATAGGTAATATATACGCCCAGGGCCATCACTGCGTAAATCAGACCTTCCTCCAAAACCCCAAGTATAATCGACATGGTTCAAATCCTCCAGATTCTCTCTTTGT
Source organism: Eubacteriales bacterium (assembly GCA_030536555.1). Classification (GTDB taxonomy): domain Bacteria; phylum Bacillota; class Clostridia; order Lachnospirales; family Lachnospiraceae; genus Brotaphodocola. The sequence goes on from JAUNPU010000005.1 coordinate 32,601, forward strand.
GTTTCTATTTTATTCTGTGACGATCTCGTCAAACATCTCCGCTGCGGTGCTGCTTAAGCTCTCCGGAATGGTGATGCCAAGATCCGCTGCCACCTTGTTGTTGCCGTAAAATGCAGCCTCATCGATGATCTCAAAACTCATCTCGCTTGCCTTTTTCTCACCCTTCAGGACCTGTGCTGCCATCTTGCCGGTCTGTGCTCCAAGGCTCACATAATCCAGTCCGACCGTTGCCAGACAGCCGATTCGAACCTGCTCGATCTCGCTTCCGAACACTGGAATGCCCTTCTTCGCTGCCTTGTCAAGAATCAGCGGCAGAGAGCTTACCACTGTGTTATCCGTCAGGTTGTTGATGCAGTCCACCTTCTCCAGCAGGCTGTCAGCTGCCAGCGGAATATCTGCCGTAGCGGAAATACCACTTTCCACAATCTCAAATCCGTAGTTCGGAGCCGCCGCCTTGTACTCTTCAATGGCAGATACGGAGTTGATCTCGCTGGTGCTGTACATGATGCCGATCTTCTTCGCATCCGGAAGCAGGGTGCGGATCATTTCCAGCTGCTTCTCCACCGGAAGCTTATCGCTGGTGCCGGTGATTTCCCCCACCGGAGTACCGTCTGCGTTGGCAAGCTCTGCCAGAACCGGGTCCGTCACCGCCGTGTAGATAACCGGAACATCCTCCTTCTTCGCTGCGCTGTAGGCACTCTGTGCCATCGGGGTTGCAATGGCGCAGATCAGATCTGTATCCTTCGCCAGGAAGTTGTCGATGATCTGGCTTGCGGTGCCGCCGTCCGCCTGGGAGTTCTCATACAGGACAGTCAGGTTCTCTCCCTCTACGATACCCTCCTCTGCAAGTCCCTGCAGGAAGCCTTCCCGGCAGTTGTCCAGAGAACCATGCTCCGCAAACTGTCCGATGCCGATGGTGTAGGAGGCACCGTCAGTTGTATCTGCTGCGCTATTGTCAGCCCCTGCTGCCTCTGCATCGGTTCCTGCTTTTGCGTCAGTTCCTGCTGCGCTGTTGTCAGCCCCTGCTGCCTCTGCGCCGGTTCCTGCCTTTGCGTCAGCCGCTGCCTCAGTCGCTGCGTTCTGGTTGGCTGCATTCTCTGCCGGCTTGCCGGATGCGCACCCTGTGATTGCCATTGCCACTGCTGCTGCCATGATGATGTTCATACTTTTTCTCATTGTCTTACTCCTCCTGAATTGTTATAAAATTGATGTTATACGGTAAGATTATGATGTAGCAAGGCTTTTTCTGTAAAAACAAAAAGTCCCAAATACAGTTTCCTGTATTTGAGACGAATCTACAATCCGCGGTACCACTCAAATTGGCTTATGCCCTCTTAACCCGTATACTAACATATACGCCACCAGATAACGGTTGTGGTCTCCGTCAGTCCCTACTTCCTGATTCACCGGTTCAAGACTGCCCTCGAAAGTCCATTCAGCTAACTCATCCATACCGCAATCCCACCACCTGCGGCTCTCTGTGATTTCTGAGACAAAGCTTACTTCTCTTTCTCAACGGTTTCTTTATGTTGTGACTATAATAATCCTGCTGCGCGGATTTGTCAACTGGTTTTTTTCAATATTTTGTTACCTTGTTGCTGTTTGTATATGGCGAATCCTGCTCCATCGCAAACCGTCCCACATATCAAAGACATTTTATTTGTAAATCGAGATACGTTTGGACAATTATAGGCAAATATTTTAAAAATTATCCAATCCGCGCGTTTCGTCTACATTTTAGATTTACATAAATCACGTTTTGGATAATTCCAACCTGAAAGCCCTGAAAATTGTCCAAAAATATTGAGTTTTTGGATAATTATGGCTCCGATACGGGCATAATTGTCCAAAATTTGCTTTATGTCAACTGTCAATCGTTGCATCCGGAAAAGTTTGGACAATTTTTCGCAAATCTCCATTTATTGTCCAATGCGTGCCCCTCCATTTTCTGCCTCTCATCGAAACCGCCCGAAAAACTCCGCAAATGGCTCCACCACCTCAGACAGATTCCGGATGGCTTCATTGAGCCCGTCAATATCGATGGTGTTCAGCTTCTCCATGGCTGTGTCAATATTTTCCTGGCTGCTGACCGCCAGACGGTCCACGTTCTGAATCAGTCCGCTTAAGTCTGCCTCCGCCAGTTCTGAGGAGATTACCTTCATATCCTCCATAATCAGCTCCATGTTCTGAAAGGTCACATTGACCCTGGGAATCAGCACGGAAGCCGTATACAGTACCACCGCCAACACGATCACACTGGCCAGCGCGGTGATCTGGGACATGCGGTACTGCTTTCTGGCATACTTTTCCTGCCCCGCATTGGAGCTTTCGATCCGCGCCATCAGGTCGCGGAAGGACTGATTTTCCATCGCTTTTTCAAATACCCTGTCTTCATTCTGATTCATTTGTTCCCCCTCCTGTACATTGATTTTGTTTACAGATTCAACTTATCATAGCTTCTGCTCAGATACCCCTCCAGCCGCTTCCTAAGTTCCTGATACTCTTCCCCCTTAAGTTCCGGGTCTGCATCCAGCATCTGATTCACTTCCTCCGAGACGGTTTTCAGCAGGTTCGCATCCGTAAATACATCCGCCAGCTTAAACTCCAGATCCCCGCTCTGGCGCATACCGAAAATATCCCCCGGTCCCCGCAGCTTCAAGTCCTCCGATGCAATGTAAAAGCCATCGTTGGACCGGTTTAAGATATCAAGCCGCTCCTGGGTGCCGTCCTGATCGGAGCAGTTGACCATGATGCAGTAGGACTGATGCTTCCCGCGTCCCACACGTCCGCGAAGCTGATGGAGCTGTGCCAGTCCGAACCGCTCTGCATTCTCAATCATCATCACCGTGGCATTGGGCACATTGACTCCCACCTCCACCACCGTGGTGGATACCAGCACCTGAATCTCCCCGGCTGCAAACCGTTCCATGATCTGATTCTTCTCTTTGCCCTTCATCTTGCCGTGCAGGTACTCCACCGAGACAGTTTCCGGAAGCTTCTGGCGCAGGAGCTTTGTGTAATCCAGCACATTTTCCGCATCGATCATCTCGCTCTCTTCCACCATCGGGCAGATTACATAGGCCTGCCGCCCCGCAGCAACCTCTCTGGTGATAAACTGGTACGCCCTGTCCCGGTAACCGGTGTCCACCACGCAGTTTTTGATCGGCAGGCGGTTGGCAGGCATCTCGTCAATGATGGATATGTCCAGATCGCCGTAGAGGATGATTGCAAGGGTACGGGGGATCGGGGTGGCGCTCATGACAAGAACGTGAGGGCCGGAGGATGCGTCAGACTCGCTCTCGACCATCTGACCTTCCGGCATCTCGCTCCCGGCTTTCCTGCCTCCTATTACCTCATCCTCAGCTTTCTGACCGCCCGACACCTCGCCCTCTGCTTTCCCGCCTCCCGGCACCTCGCTCTCCGCTCCCTTACTTCCCAGCGCCTCCCGCTGTGCCACGCCGAACCGGTGCTGCTCGTCTGTGATCACCAGTGCCAGTCTGTCATAATGCACCTTCTCCTGAATCAGTGCGTGGGTCCCCACAATGATATCTGCCTCATGACTGGCAATCTTTTCATAGGCGATCCGCTTCTCCTTCGCCGTCATGGAGCCGGTCACCAGCACCACCTGTTTGCTGATTCCATACTGCTCAAACAGCTCCGTCATGGACTCGTAATGCTGCCTTGCCAGCACCTCCGTCGGCACCATCAGCGCCCCCTGATATCCATTGTACGCCGCCTGCAAAAGAGCCAGCACCGCCACGATCGTCTTACCGGAGCCCACGTCTCCCTGAATCAGGCGGTTCATGATCAGGCCGCCTTCCAGGTCCTTCTGCACCTCTCTCAGCACCTTCTGCTGCGCCCCTGTCAGTGCGTAGGGAAGGGACTGACACAGCGCATCCACCTCCGGCACATGGTTCATCACGAACCGGCTGTGCTGATCCTGGCGCTTCTCCTTCAGCCGCCTGACCGCCAGCAGAAAGAACAGGAATTCATCAAACACCAGACGCTTTCTGGCAAACAGAAGCTCCTTCTGATCCGACGGAAAGTGAATATGTTCGATGGCATAGTTATACTCCGCCAGCTGGTATTTCTCACGCAGCGCCGCTGGCAGATACTCCCGCTCCATCTGACGCTGGGAGAGAGCCTGCACCACCGCTTTGGTAATCGCCTTATTGCCCAGCCCGCGAGTCTGACCATATATCGGCTGCATGGAGTGCATCACCTCTTTGTATGCCTCCGGCGTGAAGATTTCCGGCTGCTCCATGGTCAGACGATTGTTCTTCTTCACCACCCGCCCGCGAAATACCAGAATCGTCCCCATCTGCAGTGTCGCGCGCAGATAAGGCATGTTGTACCAGGTCAGCTGCAGCCCGCCTGTCAGATCCTTTACGGTCGTGACAATGACCTGAATATTCTTGAACCTGCGGACTCCCGCCGTCTTCAAAAGCTGCCCGGACACCGCCTGGATCTGCCCTTCCTTCACCTGTCCGATCGGCACCGGCTCTTCGTATGCGTCATAGGCCCGCGGATAATCATGAAGCAAATCCTCCACCGTCTCCACACCCAGCTTCAAAAACAGCTTCGCCGACTTCTCGCCGATGCCTTTTAAACTTGTTATTGGCTGTTGGTTCATGTTCATTCCTCCCAAACCCTTGACATTTCTGCCAGAGTATCATACCATAAGCATATATCTTATTTATCTTACTATCATTTTTCTCAAAATCAAAAGAAAGTGCGGTGATTTCCTATGACATTTATGAATCAGTTAACGCAACACCAGTCCAGCCTTCAGGCACAGATTGAGCAGCTTCAGGCGCAGCGTGACAAGCTTCCTTCCGGCGAACTGCTCTGCATCCAGAACGGTCCTTACACCAAGTGGTATGAGAGCAACGGCATCACGCCAGTCTACATACCCAAGAAAAATCAGCATTATGCCGAAGCTCTCGCCCTTCAAAAATACTGCACCCGTAAGCAGGAAGAACTCTCTTCCCAGCTTGCGCTGACTGAGCAGTACATCGAAGCTCTGAATCACATTCCGCAGAATTCCGACGACCTGCTGAACCAGCCATCCTATCAGACGTTGATTCAGCACGCCCTGACTTCCTGTTTTGATGGAAGGGCTTGTACAAATGACTTAGCCGGCTCAAATGGCATCCCCAGCCCCGATGGAGAGTCCGATTCCGTTGGCATACACACCTGGCTCACCCAGCCATATCAGAGCAGCACCAGGAATCCGGAGCATCGGATTCACAAGACTATATCCGGACATTTTGTGCGCTCGAAGTCAGAGGTCATGATTGCCAACTGCCTGTTTCTGAACAGGATTCCCTATCGCTACGAATGCGCCCTGGAGCTGGAGGACATCACACTCTTCCCTGATTTCACTATCCTGCATCCCGACTCCCACCAGATTTTCTACTGGGAACACTTTGGCATGATGGACCAGCCGGTCTACTGTGACCAGACCTACAGCAAGCTGAAGCTCTACAACCGCCACAATATCATCCCCACCCTGAACCTGATCACCACCTACGAAACCAAAAGTTTCCCGATTGACTCCGGGAAGATTCAGAAACTCGTTCAGGAATACTTTCTTTGAAATTTATATGTCTGCATTTGGACAATTTTTAGCAAATTTCAAAAAAATTGTCCAAAGCACCTTCCACAGGTGATAAAAAACCTTGCAAAACGGCTTTTTATCGCCCGGATTGGACAATTATAGGGCATTATCCGCTTTAATTATCCAAAAAGCCAAGATTTTTGGACAATTAAAGGCGTTTTTACCTCTTAATTGTCCAAAACCAGACATTTTCATCGTTCTGTAGGCAGTACACACATCAAAATTGGATAATTTATGCCTTATTTCCGCAAAAATTGTCCAAACAAGGTACTTTCCCGGTCATGCACGGTCCATCCGCCTGACAACAGAGATGTTTTTCCACAAAAGCAAACTATTTTCCCAGCAGATATCTTCACCGGAAAAAATTTCTGTGCCTCCAGACAAGATGTGTCCTCGCCCAAACATGCTTCCGCACCCAAACAGAATATCCTCCACCCAAACAGAATATCCTCCACTCAAATACAAAAGCAGCCCGGAACAGTTCCTGGCATCTCTGCCATTCTGTCCGGGCTGCTCCATACCTTTATTCCACAGAAATCAGATAATAGTATATCGGCTGTCCGCCCTCATTGAGCTCGATCTCCAGATCCGGGAATGCTTCCTGTACCTTCACAAGCATGGCATCCGCATCCTCCGCACTTACGTCGCTGCCGTAATAAATGCTGACAAGCTCAGACTCATCATCCACCATCGCCTTCAGGGTGTCGAGAGTGGTGCCGGCAACGCTTGCGCCTACCGCCAGCATGCCGCTGTCTCCGATGCCCATGATATCGCCCTCGTGAATCTCCATATCGTCGATCACGGTATTGCGCACGGCGTAGGTGATCTGACCGGTCTTCACGCGGCCCATCTCCTCCACCATGGTCTCCAGATTCTCCTCCGGGCTCAGATCCGGTACAAAGTTGATGAGCGCTGTGATACCCTGGGGAACCGTTTTGGACGGAACCACGATGATGGTCTTGTCCTCCACCAGATACTTTGCCTGCTCTGCCGCCAGAATGATATTCTTGTTGTTCGGAAGAATGTATATGGTATCGGCATTGACATGGTCGATGGCATTGACCATGTCCTCGGTGCTGGGGTTCATGGTCTGACCGCCTTCGATCAGATAATCTGCACCGATGCCGCGGAAGATCTCGCCCAGTCCGTCACCTACGGAAACGGCTATAAAGCCGTAAGGCTTTCTCGGCTCATCCTTCGCCGCCTCTGCCTTCGCCTGCTCCGCTGCCTTCTGCTCCTCGGCTGCCTTCTCTGCATTCTGAATCAGACGCTCCTCATGCTCCTCGCGCATATTGTCGATTTTCATGCGGGACAGAGAACCGTAAGTCAGGGCTCTCTGGATCGCCAGACCCGGATCGTTGGTGTGGACATGAACCTTCACGATCTCATCGTCCGCCACCACCACGATGGAATCGCCGATGGACTCCAGGTAAGACTTGAAGGAATGCTCCTTGTCATCCCCGAACTCCTTCTCCAGATTGATAATGAACTCGGTACAGTAACCGAACTTAATATCCGCCGTATCAATATCGGAAGCACCTGCCGCGCTGCCGGTTCTGGCTGCTGCGCCGGATGCTGCCTGTCCGCTGCCTGCCGCCTGACTGCCGTCCACGCTTAAGTCGATTTCCTTGCCGCAGAGACCGTCGTAGGCACCCTTCATCACCTGCATCAGTCCCTGACCGCCGGAATCCACCACGCCTGCCTGTTTCAGCACCGGAAGCATCTCCGGCGTCTGGCTCAGCACATAGTCACCATGCTCGATGACCTGACGAGCAAATTCGATCACGTCATCAGTCTCCTCAGCCAGCTCTAAAGCCCGATCCGCCATGCCCTTGGCAACGGTCAGAATCGTGCCCTCCTTTGGCTTCATAACCGCCTTGTAAGCGGTCTCCGTGCCCCGCACAAATGCATCGGCAAGGATTCTCACATCTACCGTATCCGCGCCTTTGATCTCCTTGGTAAAACCGCGGAACAGCTGAGACAGGATTACGCCGGAGTTTCCTCGCGCACCCCGCAGGGAGCCGGAAGACATGGCCTTCGCCAGATTCTCCATGGTCGGCTTCTCAATGGCTGCCACCTCTCTGGCTGCTGCCATGATCGTCATCGTCATATTGGTACCCGTATCTCCATCCGGTACCGGAAATACATTCAGTTCATTGATCCATTCTTTCTTTGATTCCAATCCCTTCGCGCCTGCCAGAAATGCCTTCTGCATCAGACTGGCGTCAATTGCCTTTAAACTCACCGGTAGGTCCTCCTTAATCTATCACTCGTACACCTTCTACATAAACGTTGATCTTATCAACCTCCATGCCGGTGAATTCTTCCACTTTGTACTTTACACTGTCCATCAGATTGTCTGCAACAGTGCAGATGCTGACACCGTATGCCACGATCACGTGGAAGTCCAGCGTAATGTGATTGTCCTCCACTTCCACATTGATTCCATGGGTAAGACTCTCCCGCTTCAAAAGCTTTACCAGCCCGTCCTTCATGCTGACAGCAGCCATACCGACAATACCAAAACACTCTACGGCCGTCATACCAGCGTACAATGCGATCACGTCAGAATTAATCTGAATTTCGCCCAGCTTGTTGTTGATGCGTCCTTTCATATAGAACCCCTCCGTTTTATGATTTGCATGCTTTTTACATGATTATAAACAGCTTCTAACTAATTTAGTATACCATATACCCCATAGTGTGTCTATTCCAACTTTCAAACAATTACCAATCCCGTTACTTTTCAGTGAAAAGCACTGACAGAAATTGCATTTAGCTCTGAATCATGTTACTATATATACAAAATACAGAGTCCGGACAAATGGAGGTTCAACATGAAAGCATGCATCAACCACACAGCAATCAATGTCATAGATTTCGACTGGTACAGAGACTTTTTCGAAAATGTCTGTGCCATGCACAGTTACAGGGAAGACGGTGCAGCCCCCGCCCGCAAGATCTGGTTCACAGAAGGAATCCAGCTTAACGAAGTGTCTTCCGAGCTTCCGGTCAGGGCTGCTCTTGACCACATCGGTTTCCATTCTGACGATGTGTTTGCACTGGTTGCAGAAGCCATCGAGAATGGCTGCTCACCTGTGCCGGGCAAGCCCCACTGGTTTGCACTCCCAAACGGAGTGCAAATTGAAGTAAAAAATTATAACTGACTGTTCCGCACAGGCAGGCGTTCCCGTTACCTGTTCACATTTTTTAAAATTTTGAAAATTTCACTTGCAAAATACATAAATATCTGCTATGATTCTTATGTTGTGGTTTCCGAGAGGAACCAAGTACCGGTTAAGGAGGTGCAATCATGGCTAAATGTGCAATCTGTGAAAAGGCTGCTCACTTCGGTAACAACGTGAGCCACTCCCATAGAAGATCTAACGCGATCTGGAAAGCAAACGTTAAATCCGTTAAAGTTAAAGTTAACGGCGGCGCTAAGAAGATGTACGTATGTACTTCTTGCTTACGTTCCGGCTTAGTTGAAAGAGCATAATGGAATGTGTATTTTAAAAGCTGTCACAGCGATGTGACAGCTTTTTGCGTTGTAAAAGGTTTCTATTGGCAGACTTCAAAACAAATCAGAAAAACAACACCCCCGGATTCAGCAGAGCCCAAAGCAAAGCTCAGCGAATTCAGGGGTGTTGTTTTTATCTGGCGCCTCGGATATAAGGTCTGGACAGGCTCTCCGGTCCATGATTCTTTCCAATCGAACCGAGAAGCGCCACAAGGGTGATCAGGTACGGCAGCATCGCCAACGCCTGGGGCGGCAGGGGTACTCCGATTGCCTGCAGACGGATCTGAAGAGCATTGGCCGCACCGAACAGGAATGCTGCTCCCAGCATGCCCAGAGGTGTGTAGCGTCCCAGAATCACCGCTGCCAGGGCAATATATCCGCGTCCCGAGGTCATATTGTCAGAGAAGTTGCCTACCTGCACCAATACCAGATATGCGCCGCCGACTCCGCCCAGGATTCCGTTGCACACCATCGCCAGATACTGGTACAGGTGAACCGGGATTCCCGCAGCATCTGCCGCTCTCGGATTCTCACCGATTGCCGCAGCGGAAAGCCCCAGATTGGTTCTGGCATAGAACCAGGTCACAGCGAAGATCAGCACATACAGCACATACGCCAGGATATCCTGCTCAAACAGTGCACTTCCGATCAGCGGAATGTCCGCCAGTACCGGAATCCGCAGCTTTCCCATGGGAACGATCTGCTTGTAGGAATCACCGCTGCTCAAAAGCTTATACAGAAAGCTGGTCACGCCCAGAATGAAAATATTGATGGCAATACCGCTTACGGACTGGTCCTTTGCCAGCTTCACAGACAACAGTGCGTGCAGCATGCTCACCGCCACGCCTCCCATGATTCCGCACAGAAGTCCCACCGACATACTTCCCGACAGAAATGCTCCTGCGAAGGAAAAGAACGCACCGGACAGCATCACGCCTTCCATTCCGATGTTGAGGATACCGCTTTTCTCAGCAATGGTCTCCCCAAGTCCCGCATAGGCCAGCGGCACCGCCATGCGGACCGCCGCTGCCAGAAATGCAGTGAGAAAGGTTACAGAAAAAATCTGCTCCATCATTTTGCTTCCCTCCTTCCGGCTTTTCTTCGAAACAGCTCACGGCTCAGAATCAGCAACACCACCATTCCGATCAGGAAATCCACGATGGCAGACGGAATTCCCATCTGTCTCTGCATGGAATTGGCTCCCACAGACAAAGCTGCGAACAGGATTGCTGTCACCAGGACACCTGCCGGGTGATTGGATGCCAGCAGCGTAATCAGGATTGCCGTGTATCCGCAGCCGCCGGAGATTCCCTCCAGCAGCTTCTTCTGCACGCCCAGAACCTCCACGGCTCCGGCGATTCCAGCCAGACCGCCGCTCAGAGCTGCGGAAATGATAATATTTTTCACCACGGAAATACCATTGCAGACCGCCGCCCGCTGATTAAATCCCACCACCTTGATCTCGTAACCGATGGAGGTCTTCTCCATAATGAACCATATGAGCAATACCGCCGCCAGCGCAAGAAAGATTCCCGTATGGATACGGGTCGGCTTCAAAAAGCGCGTCAGGGTCACCGATGCGTCCAGCTTGGCAGACTGGGGAATGCTGCCTGCCGGATCCATCAGAAAGGTTCTCACGGCAATTCCCAGAATATTCACTGCTATGTAATTCAGCATAATGGTCACGATAATCTCCGAAATGCCAAGCTTCGCCTTCATCAGCGCTGCTGCCAGCGCCCAGATTCCGCCAAAGAGGAATCCGGCAAGGATTGCCACCACAATGCGGACCGGTCCCGGCACTCCCGTCAGATTCAGAGCCGCCCAGGCTGCCGCCAGCGCTCCCATATAGAACTGGCCTTCCGCACCAATGTTGAAGAATCCGGTTCGAAATGCCACCGAGCAGCCAAGCCCGGTCAGAATCAGCGGAGTCGCCTTGACGAACACCTCGCCGAATCCATTTAAATTGCCGAAGATTCCCTTCAGAAACATCTGAAACGCTCCGATCGGGCTGGCGCCTGCCAGCATCACCAGACCGGCAGCCACCACAAGGGAGATCACCACGATGCATGCCATCTCCACAGCCCGCTGTACTCTGCTGCTGTTCATTTTTGCTCCTCCCTTCCGGTTATGCCACCCATCAGAAGTCCTACATGGGCAATATCTGCATCCTTTCTGTCCAGGATTCCGATGATCCGTCCCTCATACATCACGGCAATCCGGTCACTTAAGGTCAAAATCTCATCCAGGTCTGCCGAGATCAGGACCACGCTTTTCCCCTGCCGCTTTTCTTCCACAAGCATCTGATGAACGAACTCCGTCGCTCCGATATCCAGTCCTCTTGTGGGCTGGCTGGCAACGATCAGCTTTGCCTGCTCAAAAATCTCCCTCGCAAGAATAACCTTCTGCTGATTTCCGCCGCTCATGAGCCGAACCGGCGTGTCGATGCCGCTGGTGCCGGAGGTCTTGATCCGATAATCCTCAAGGGCGCTTCCGGCCCGCCTGCGGATCTCCCGGTCACGCAGTATGCCATTTCCGGAGTAGGGCGCACGGTCATAATCCCGGAGGATTACATTGTCCGTAACGCTCATTTCCATAACCAGACTGTCATTGTGACGGTCATCGGAAATATAGGAGATTCCCTTGCAGAACCGCTCCTTTACGGACCACCGCCCTGCATCCTCCCCGTAAAATGCCACCGTTCCGTCTGCCGCTTTTCGGATGCCGGTGATCACCTCCGCCAGCTCCTTCTGTCCGTTGCCTTCCACACCGGCAACGCCCAGAATCTCTCCCCTGTGAACCGTCAGGGATACATGATCCAGTGCCAGCTTTCCTCCGTGCTTCTTTCCGACGCACACCTGCTCCAGGGCAAGAGCCGTCTCCTGACTGTAGCCCAGGTGCTCCTGCTTCTTCTCGGAAAGCGGTCTGCCGATCATGTATGCGGAAAGCTCCTCCGGATTGGTGTCCGCAGTGCAGAGACTTTTCACGGATTTTCCGTCCCTCAGAATCGTGACACGGTCACTGATTGCCATGATTTCCGCCAGACGATGGGTGATGATGATGATTCCGTGTCCCTCCCCCTTCAGTTTTCTCAGAACCTCGAAGAAGTGCTCCGTCTCCTGGGGAGTCAGCACACCGGTGGGCTCGTCCAGGATCAGAAGGGTAATATTCCGGTACAATGCCTTCAGAATCTCCACCCGCTGCTGCTCACCTACAGACAGATCGCAGACCCTTGCCTCCGGCTCCACGGAAAGTCCGTACTTTGCCGCCAGCTGACGGATGCGCTCCGCTGCCGCCTTCCGGTCCAGCACCGCCCGGTTGCTGCCAAGTCCCAGGATGATATTATCCAGAACCGTCATTTTCTTCACCAGTGAAAAATGCTGATGCACCATGCCGATTCCATGACCGATTGCATCCTTGGGAGACCGGAATCGCACCGGTTCTCCCTGATACAGAATCTCGCCTCCATCTGCCTGATAGATACCAAACAGGATGTTCATGAGTGTGGTCTTACCGGCTCCGTTTTCTCCCAGCAGCGCATGGATTTCTCCCTGCTCTACGGACAGATTCACATCTTCATTGGCATATACGCCGGAAAATGCTTTCGTAATGTGTTTCATCTCCAACAATGGCATACCGCTTTTCCTTTCCCTGTTCAAAGGCTTATTCTGACTGCTTTGTACATCCCATCTCTGACTTATCGTACCTTGGTATCACACGGAACCTCAAAGGTGCCGGCCTTGATCTCAGCTACACGCTCGTCGATCAGCGACTTCACCTCGTCCGGGATCTGTCCTTCCAGACCATGATACGGAGCGATGCTGACAGCGTCCTCCTTCATGCCCAGCTGGTAGATGCCGCCTGCATAGGTACCGTCCAGAACGCTCTGGAATGCCACCTCTACTACATGAGAAATGTGATATACGGAAGAGGAAAGTACCGTTTCCGGTGCCAGATCGTTCTGATCATAGGAATCGCCGGTTGCAAATACGCCAGCCTCTTTTGCAGCATTGATGCAGCCGGTACCGGACTCATTTGCACAGTGACCGATCACGTCAGCGCCATTGTCGATCATCGCCTGAGCAGCCTCCTTGCCCAGAGCCGTATCGGTGAAGGAGCCGGTCCATGCAGTCTGCACTTCGATATCCGGGTTTACCTCTTTGGCGCCGTCCTCAAAGCCGTTCATGATTTTCACCAGAGAAGCGCCCTGAATCGGTCCTACGTAACCAACCTTGCCGGTCTTGCTCATGCTTGCTGCCAGCATACCCATGATGTAACCGCCCTCTTCACACTTGGTAACATAGGAAGCCACGTTATCCGCAGACACCTCGCCCTCGGTTACGATGAACTTCGCATCCGGATACTGCTCCGCAACCTCGATTGCCGGATCGCCGAACTCATAGCCATGTCCAATGATCACATCATAACCATTTGCCGCATAATCTGCATAAGCTGCCTCAATGTCATCCGGAGTCAGATTCTCGGTGTAAGCAATCTCACAGCCGTACTTGTCCTCCAGAATCTTCAGTCCCTCGTATGCTACCTGGCACCAGCCCATGTCATTGGCTGCTCCGGATAAGCACAGTGCCACCTTGTAGGTCTTATCTGCTTCTGCTGCCGGTGCTTCTGCCTCAGATGCCTCCGCCTTCGTGTCAGCCTCGGCTGCCGCTGTGGTCGCTTCTGCCGCTGTGGTTGCCTCTGCAGAGCTGCTTCCACATCCTGCTACAGATAATACAGTCATAGATACCGCCATCATTGCCGCAATTGCTTTTGTAATTTTTCTCATCTTTTTTCTCCTCTTGTTTATTGCTTCAAAATCCGAATCTGCGTGTGGGTGATATAATCCTCACTGTTGTTCTCCACAAACTGATCCAGAATATTAAAGTTAATGGTTTGTTCATCCAGACGAAGCTCCGGATGTGAGGCCCGCAGCCTCTCAATGGTGTCCGGCACCGTCTCATAAGCGCCCAGATGGTAGCAGCACAGGTAGTCGCCCTCATCGATTCTGCGAATCTGACTCTCTGTGATGAAGCTTGGCCGCTCCTGATTGCCCGGATAGAGATAAGCTCCAAAATACTTCTCATCCCCTCTGTAAAATGCAATCGTGGGATAGAAATAAAAGGAATTATGGCTGTACAGCAGCTCCTCAGCGCCAATTTCGATGTATTCCCGCGCTTCGTAATGACGAATCGCAATCTCATCCGTCCTGATTCCATCCATCTCTTTTTCGATGAAATGAATCTTCCGCTGAATCGCCTCATCAATGGAGAACAGTTCCTGCCACTGCCGGTGCAGGTCCTCCGAGCGCTGCTTTAAGGATTCCAGCGTCCGTCCTCCGTGAGGCTCGCTGCGCTGCCGCATGATTTCCTCCAGAGAATATCCCAGCTTTCTCATATAGCAGATTGTCGCCAGACTGTAGATCTGGTCAAATTCATATCTTCTTCTGCCATTTTTGACGTTGCGCTCCCGCGGCTTGAACAGCCCGATGCTGTCATAGTAGTACAGCGTCTGTACATTCAGCCCAAACAGCGCGCTGATCTCACCAATCGACAAATATTCTTTCAATGTTTTCTCCTTTTACAGGAAGCAGTGAAATGCCTCGCTTGGCTGTCGGATCACTCTGTTGCACACAGCTTCGCCCTCCGCTGCCAGCTTCTCCTCGTCCACTCCCTGCAGCATGCCATTCTGATATACAATCTTACCGTTGATCATGGTCAGCCATACCGGACCCGTCAGTCCCACCCGCGGAAGAATACTCTTCGGATCATGAAGGGCTCCTGCCAGTTCCAGCTTCTCCGTATCAATCATGAACAGGTCTGCCGCCTTGCCGGTCTCCAGAGAACCGATATCGGTTCTGCCCAGAGTTCTGGCTCCGTTGATGGTGGCAATCTTTAACATATCGTAGGCAGATACGCTGCCGCCCCGCTCCTTCGTATGGTATGCCTGCATCATATATGCAATGCGGAGCGCATCCAGCAGATTGGAGCTGTCATTGGTGGCAGAGCCGTCGCAGCCAAGGCTTAACAGCACTCCCGCATCCTTCATCGCCTTCATGTCCAGAATCGGGAATCCACCCAGCACCGCCGGAGTCGGACAGTGGGAAATACCGGTTCCCGTCTGCGCCAGAATCTGATATTCTTCCGGAAGCACTTCCCAGTTATGAGCATACCAGACATCTTCTCCCATAAAGCCGATCTCCTGGCACCACTCCAGGGTTCTCTTTCCGTAACGCGCCCGGATGCCCTCGGTCTCACCCTCGCCCAGATGCGTGTGCATCCGCACGCCCTTCTCCCGCGCCATGGCCACCGTCTCAATGAAGGTATCCGCATAGCAGTTGATGGGCTGACAGGGTGACATGACGATCTGGCTCATGGAAAATGGTCTGCTGTCGTGGTAGGTGTCGATCAATCTGTCACAGTCCTTCAGAAACTCTTCCGTGGTCTCCCGCATATTCTCCGGGATGGAGCTTCCTTCCTCCCGCGGAAGGGTATTGGTGCCTCTTCCTGCATGGTAGCGGATTCCCAGAAGCTTTGCCGCCTCCATCTGCCGATCCACCGGCTCCTTGCCGGTTCTGGACGTATAGCAATACTGATGGTCAAATGCACAGGTACAGCCGTGCTTGATCAGGTCCGCAAAGGACGTCAGCGTGGAGTAGTAGATCACGTCATTATCAATAATCTGGAAAATCCGGTATATCTTATCGATCCAGTCCATAACCGTCAGGCTCGGATAATCGATGGTAGTCAGATTTCTCACAAATGTCTGAAAGAAATGATGATGGGTATTCACCAGTCCCGGATACACGAACTTGCCCTTCGCATCCAGAATCGTGGCATCTTCGTCATCCAGATCCTTTCCTATTGCAGCGATTGCCGGTCCATCAATCAACATATCACAGTCCTTGTATACGCGGTCCTCAGCATCACAGGTTACAATTGCTTTCGCATTTTTAATCAGAATCTTCGAAGCCATGCTTTTCCCTCCATCGTTGTCGGCATCTTCATCGATGCCTGGCTTTTGTTTCTGATTCATTCTAACACCTATAGTAGCTATAGGTTCAAGATGTTTATAGAGGAAAATTCATTAAATTAATTTATAATCAATTCTGATTTCTCTTATAAAATGAAATCTGCTCAAAAAAAAGAATGACGCATATCACACCCGCGTCATTCCATAGATTTCTCAATTTTCAGCAGCAAAACAGATGATATCCCAGCGCCAGACAGCCGATGATAAAGATCAGCGTCAGCAGCGTCTCCGGGATGAACAAAAGCAGCGCCATTCCGGCTCCAAAGCAAAAAAGCATCAGCCCAAAGACACGTTTCATGGCTTCCTCCCGTCAGGTCGTTCTGCTATATCCTATGCGGGTGTCCCATGTTCTATGCGTCCTGGGCTGATGGCTTGTTGATGCTGGTCTGTTCCTGCTGGTCTGTCTCTCGCCGACAGCAGCTCAGCGGCTTTTGCTACTTTGAAGCGGAGCTTTTCTCCTCTTCCGCTGCTCCGGCCATCTCTTCCGCTGCCTTCAGCGCATCTGTGGAGATCTCCTGCTTCTTGCCGCCGGTAAACTTGTTGACAAGATCCGGCACCATATCCAGCACCTTGGTCACCGCATCCTGCTGCTTGATATTAACCAGCTTGGTTATGCCGTTCTGGATTACCAGCACTGCGCTTGGGCTCATCTTGGCACTCATGCCTCCGCCGCCGTTCTGCTTTGCATTTTCCGCAAAGGAACCGGCCGCCATGCCGCAGGTCACGTCCACCAGCGGAAGGATAATGGCATCATCTACCTTCACAGCCTCGCCGACCACCGTCTTCGTGGTGACAAACTGATCCATCCCCTTGAATAAAGCCTCTACTGTTGTCGCAAAATGATTCTCTGCCATGATAAACTCCTCCTTTATCTTTCCCGCAACTGTTTTAATATCCTTCTGAAATTCTTATCCAGCAGCACCCGGACTCCGATCACCAGGATCGTACCAATCCGAATCCGCCCTTTCAGCTTCACACTTCCCTCCAGTGCCTTCCCCTCAAACACCGGAATCAGCTGAAGGTGTCTGGCATAAAAGCCGTAAAACGGACTGATGTAAGTAAGGACCTGTCCCGTAGTGTAGGGATCATCAAATCCAAACCGCACCATTCCCTGCAGCTTCCGCGGCAGAATATGCTTCAGCAAACGGATAACCTGACGTCTGATCAGCCGAAATGTCTGCCTGTTCTCTTCCTTGTTGATGAATTCAAGCAGCTGATCCTTCTTAAGCTTGATTTCTTTCAGTTTAGCACAGATCTTCTGAAATGTAACCCGTATTTTTCGAATCGGATGCGGAAGCCTGGACTTGAGCTTCTCAAGCAACGGCGTTCGATTGCGACTGGTCCTTGTAGAAGTCTTTGCAGTGTGGTCTGAAGCTGCTTCCGACTCAGGCTGAATCCCGGCTTCGTCGCTAGGTTTTGTCTGAGGCCCCGGTTCTGCCTGCGCTTCCAGTTTTGTCTGCGCTTCTAGTTCCACCTGCGCTTCCGGTTTTTCCTGCGCTTCCGGTCTATCCTGTTTTCCCGGCTTTTTTCTATCTTTGGACTTCTTCTTTTTCCCCGTACCGGAAGTCTCATCCCGCTTCCCCAGCCGGATTCCAAACACCTTCACACAGATGTCCAATTCCTTATCATAAGAAACCCGAAGTGCCAGAATATGAAGCAGCCAGCTGACCGTTGCCCTGGCACGAAGACTGTCCGCAAATCCAGCAGAACTTTCCTCAACTTCCTCTGTCTCCGGCTCCTTTCGCTCCGCCTCCGCCTGATACCGAATGGGCACCAGCAGAATCAGCAGGAGTACCAGCAAGATCAGCCCAAGGATTCCCAGAAGCAGAAGCCCTGCAATTTTCAATATACTCAATATAATAGCCAGCATAATCCTTCCCCTGCTGTGTTAGTCATAAATAGCAGTATTAATCATAATCAGCTGTGTTACTCATAATTAGCTGGAATGGCAGCCAGGCATCCTTAAGACAGAACTCTCTTTTGGACAATAAACCACGATTTTCGATTAAAATTGTCCAAAATCAGTTGTTTTGCTTCCTTTTAAGGTCTATTTTCCATGGTTTTGGACAATAAATACGTTTTTCTTGCTATAATTGTCCAAAGTTCCGGGATTTTTGGACAATTAAGACTGATTTCCTTGATAATTGTCCAAAAGTCGCCCATTCCAACTCATTTATAGTCTGCCTTAAAGGGTGTTTGGACAATTACAGGCTATTTTCAGCCATAATTGTCCAAAATCCAAGACTTCAAAGGTTGAACACCTGCTCACCCAGGCAAGCTCCCATCCCTCCACTCCGCCAGCTTAACCTCTCCGGTCTCCCGGTACGCCTCATCTACCATATCCCGCACCACCTCCAGTGCCTCCCAGTATGTAACTGCGACACCCAGGATCAACATGTCCTGGTCCCGGTACGGCGGCAGAAGAAGCATGGGGGACGGATAAATGTCAAGAATATTATTCCCATTCTGCGGCGGAGTAATCACATAGACCTCCGGCTGGAGCTTTCCGTCCCGAAGTCCCTGCAGGATCTGAAAGCGCCGCTTCCTGGCTTTCTCTCCAACGTACAGATGGTCATACCACCTCATAATCCTCCATCTCCATCAAATGCAGAATCAATTCCTTACAGGTTTCCTTCTCAGCTATATCGGAGCAGCTTCCCAGGCTGTTGGTCACATATGCCTGAATCTCATCCAGAGAATTGAAGCACACCGGCAGAGCTGACAGAGTTGCTGCCATGACCGCGCGCAGCACCGGCTTCTGGAGTCCGGCAAATACCGGCTCGGTCAGATTCACAAATTCATCCACTGCCCGGTCGATATCTCCGACCTCCACCGTCTTCGGCTGACGGTTCTCCTTCAGTGTCACAAAGGTGCTGGTGGACATCAGAAGATCCACACAGCGCATCCGGTATGCCTCCTCATCTTCTCCGTCCTGATATTCCGGCGCCGGATCCAGGCGCTGATACTTCTCGTAGTATTCCTCCTGCACGCCTTCCAGACCGCCAAGCGCCTCCTCAAGCTCCTCCGGAATGGCTTTGCCGTCCAGAGCCAGGAGCCCCTTGATGATACCGGATGCACAGGCTTCCTGACCGGCATCCCGCACCGCTGCCTCCCCGGTGAGGACGATCAGGTACAGATCATTGGCCATCTCCTGCATGGTCTGGCAGTATTCTGACAGAGCATACAGCTTCTCGCTGGCAAGAGCCACCGCCTGAACCGCATTGCGGTAATCTTCCGGGGTCAGCTCCTTAAATCGAATCCGGGTCAGCGGCTCAGCCAGAGCCTGCAGCTCCGGGTAAGCATCCTTTTTCTCCTCACTCAGCTCCACCATGGCTCCGGTGCGCAGCAGATACATGATATTCTCCAGCGCCTCGCTGTCAGCGCCGATGTAGGCAGACAGTGCCTCCCGCACCATGCCGTAATACTTCTGTCTGGTAAATCGGATCGGCAGCTGCCCGATCACCTCCTGGATTCTGCGGTTCATGGTTGCCGCATCCTTCGTTGCCGTCAGAAATCCCATGATCTGGCGGACAAATGCCTCGTCCGACAGCTCCGACACCGGAAGTGTCTCGTCAAACCGGCGCTCCATCCGGTTCAGTGCATACTCATAGGTCTGAAAGCAGTCCGTGTAAGCAACCACCGCCTCCATCTCCTTCTGGATCTGCTCCCGAAATGCTGCCACGTCCGCAAGCTGAATCCGTCCCTCCAGCCACGCCTCCAAAAGCTCTCTGAACTTCCCGTCAGCCTGAAGCTGTCTTGAACGGAATCCGGAAGCTTCCGCGTTGTCGCTTCCATCCTCCTTCTCCTGCTTCTCTTCCGCCAGTTCATCAAAATACATAAAGCAGTTCAGCGCAAGCCGTGTCAACGCATATCCGTATGCCACGGAAGCCTGCTTCTTCCATTGTCTTGCCATAACCCCTGTTGCCTCCTGATTTTACTTCATTTATCTATATCTTTCGTGCCCGGCACCGCCACGACGCTATACTCCGGCGCAGCCATTCCCGGCACCTTCACCGGCACCGTCCCTAACGATAATTATCCAGAATCGACCGGCGCAGAAGATCCAGCGCCTTCACCACAGCCTGCTCCCGCACCTTGGCACGGTTGCCCTTGAACTGGTACTGCTCCACGCGGACCGTATCCTTCATGTAGGTGCCGATATAGACCAGACCTACCGGCTTCTCCTCCGTGCCGCCATCGGGACCTGCTATGCCGGTCACTGCCACACTGGTATCAGAGTCTGTGGCAAATACAGCGCCTGTAGCCATCTCTCTGGCAGTCTGCTCGCTGACCGCACCGTACTTCTTCAGGGTGCTCTTGCTCACATCCAGATATTTGCGTTTCGCCTTGTTGGAATAGGTGATAAATCCCTCGCGGAATACATCGGAAGCCCCCGGCACATTGACGATTCTGCCGGATAAGAGACCGCCGGTGCAGGACTCTGCCGTGGTCACCGTCAGACCGTACTTGTCCAGAAGACGGACCACTGCCATCTCCAGAGTCTCATTTTCCTTGGTGGAATAGACACAGTCGCCCAGACGGCTCTTGATCTCCTTCACCACCGGCTTCACCAGCTGTCTGGCAGCTTCCTCGTCTGCCGCCTTCGCCGTCACGCGGATATGCACCTCTCCGGTCTTGGCATAGGTGGCAATGGTGGGATTGCTCTGTTTGTCGATCAGATCCAGCAGGGTATCCTCCACCTGGCTCTCGCCCATGCCGCAGACCTTGATCATCTGGGAGCGGATCACCTCCGGCTGCAGATTCTGCAGATACGGATATACCTGCTTCATGAACAGCGGATACAGCTCTGCCGGCGGTCCCGGAAGCAGGATGGCTGCCTTGCCGTCCTTCTCCAGAATCAGTCCCGGAGCCGTGCCGTTGTCATTGTCCAGCACAATGGCGCCTTCCGGAACCACAGCCTGCTTCCAGTTGTTGTCCGGAATCTCCTTGTAAATGCTGTTGCGGAAGTATTCCTCGATCCGCTCTCTGGTGTGGGGGTCCTCCACAAGCGGCATGCCAAGCACCTCGGCGCAGACCTCCTTGGTCAGGTCATCCTCCGTAGGTCCCAGACCGCCTGTAAGAATCACAATATCCGACCGCTTAAGCGCCGTCTCCACCACCTCCGCCAGCCGGTCATGGTTGTCTCCCACCACCACCTGATGGTACATGGAAAGTCCCAAAAGTGCACATTTCTCTGCCAGAAACTGGGTATTGGTATTCACAATATTGCCCAGCAACAGCTCCGTTCCCACCGAAACCAGTTCTACTACCATTTTACATCTTTCCTTCCGTAAGTACTTTATGATTCTTCATAATATAGTCAACCAGTGAAACTATCGTCAGGATCAGCGCGATCCAGGTACATGCCACCGTAGCCACCCGCAGCACCGGCAGGTCCACGATCATCAGAACCACTGCAATCATCTGAAATGTGGTCTTGAACTTGCCCCAGTAGCTGGCTGCAATGACGATGCCCTGCTCTGCCGCCACCAGACGGAAGCCGCTGATGATGAACTCACGGCTGACAATGATAATGACCATCCAGGAGGGCAACTGCCCCAGCTCGATCAGACAGATCAGCGCCGAACACACCAGCAGCTTGTCTGCCAGCGGATCCATAAACTTGCCAAAGTTGGTCACCAGGTTATATTTTCTTGCAATCTTGCCGTCCAGCATGTCGGTCAGGCTGGCAACGATGAAGATTGCCGCAGCCAGATAGCGAAGCATCCGCACACTGCCGCCAAATGCCAGCAGCGAAAGCACGAAGAACGGAATCAGGATTACCCGCAGTACAGTCAGTTTATTCGGTAAATTCATTGTATACCTCCCCTATCAGATCATAGTCATTGGAACCGGTTACCTTAACGCGCACAAAGTCGCCGGACATGAACAGCTCCCCGCTGTTGACGAAAATATATCCGTCCACATTGGGCGCATCCATGTAGGTTCTCCCCACATAGGCCGGCTCGTCCGCCACCTTGCCCTCGATCATCACATCCAGCACCCGGCCCACCATGGACTCGGACTTCTCAAATGCGATCTCCTGCTGCAGCTCCATGATCTCATCCCGGCGCTCCTCCTTCACTTCCTCCGGAACCTGATCCGGGAAAGTGGCTGCCGGAGTATCCTCCTCCGCAGAGTACGCGAACACCCCAAGACGGTCAAATTCCATCTCGTCCACAAATGCCATGGTCTCCTCATGGTCTTCCTGGGTCTCTCCCGGGAATCCGGCAATCATGGTGGTGCGAAGAGCAATGTCCGGGATTTCCCGGCGAAGCTTGCCGATCATCTCCCGAAGCTGTGCCTGATTGGTCCGGCGCGCCATGCGCTTTAAGATTCTGTCGCTGGCATGCTGGATCGGAATATCCAGATAGTGACAGACCTTCTCCTCTGTTTTGATGGTCTCGATCAGCTCATCGGTGATCTCCTCCGGATAGCAGTACTGAATGCGGATCCAGTAAATGCCCGGAATCGCCGCCAGCCTGTGAAGCAGCTCCGGCAAAGACTTCTTTCCATACAGATCCTTCCCGTACAGAGTGGTCTCCTGTGCCACCAGAATCAGTTCCCGCACCCCCTGCGCCGCCAGCTCCTTTGCCTCTTTGACCAGACGCTCCATGGGCACACTGCGGTAGCTTCCCCGCAGATCCGGGATAATGCAGTAGGTGCAGCGCTTGTCACAGCCCTCGGCAATCTTTAAGAATGCATAATGTCCGCCGGTGGTCACCATACGTGGTGTCTCCACCTGGGGAAGGGCATTCAGGTCATGGAAGCAGGACACGCTCTCACCGCCCAGCACCCGGTTCAGCACATTGGAAATCTCATCGTAGGTGCTGGTGCCCAGGATTCCATCCACCTCCGGAATCTCGTCGATGATCTCCTGCTTGTAGCGCTGCGCCAGACATCCGGTCACGATCAGCGCCTTGCAGCTGCCGGTCTTCTTAAGCTCCGCCATCTCCAGAATGGTGTTGACGCTCTCCTCCTTTGCATCGTTGATGAAGCAGCAGGTGTTGATCACAATGATATCCGCCTCCTGCTCGTCATCCGTAAAGGTGTGGCCGTCACGGTTCAGAAGCCCCAGCATCATCTCCGTATCCACCAGGTTCTTGTCACAGCCAAGTGAAATGCATAATATTTTCATAAAACCTTCAAACTCGCTTTCGTCTCATTTTCTTATGGAAAAAGCCATCTCTCCAAATGCTGTGTGAGACGGCTTTCCCCTTTCTTAAATTTGCTGTATTTATTTTACGGAATACTTCTCATCCTCTTCATCTGCATCATCGCCGACGATCTTAACTTTTCCCTCATACAGTTCCTGTACTGCTACAGAAAGCGGCTTCTTGCCTCTGCTTCCCGGAACCATGGCGTCCTCGCCTGCGATCAGCTGTCTTGCTCTCTTGGCGGATGCCAGCACGATAGAATAACGGCTCTGCACCACCGGCTGCTCGCCCGGCTCAACCTCACTGTTTACTGCATTGATCAAATCCGTATAGGATGGATGTAACATAAGAAAAATCTCCTTTCAAACATATATTACTGGCAGTCGGATAACTGCTTACAGCTGCTTCAATTCCTGCTTCATCTCTGCTATGAACTCCAGGTTCTGGCTGGTCTTCCCGTGCTGGCTCTGAATCAGCTCATGCATGGAAGCCACACAGGCATCCAGGTCGTCATTGACCAGTATGTAGTCGTACTGATCCATGTACTCGGCCTCTTCCACCGCCCGCTTCAGACGGTCGCGGATCACATCCTCCGTCTCGGTTCCGCGTCCTCTCAGACGCCGCTCCAGCTCCCCGGCACTGGGGGGAGTCACAAACAGCAGCAGGGTATCCGGGAACTTCTTCTTCACATTGAGTGCGCCCTGGATCTCAATCTCCAGAATCACATCTCTGCCGGCTTCCATCTGCTCCAGCACATAGCTCTTCGGCGTCCCGTAATAGTTGCCCACATAGCAGGCATGCTCGATCAGGGCATCCTGCCCGATCATCTCTTCAAATTCTTCCTTCGACACAAAGAAGTATTCCCTTCCATGCTCCTCTCCAACCCTTGGACTGCGGGTGGTGGCGGAAATGGACAGTGCATACTGGTCTGCATGCTGCTTAAGCAGCTCCTTCATCAGCGTACCCTTGCCTGCACCGGAGAATCCGGATACAACGGCTAAAATTCCTTTTTGGCTCATGGTGTTTGCTCCTGAATGTTATTCAATATTCTGTATCTGTTCGCGAACCTTCTCGATCTCGGTCTTCAGCGCAATCGCCCTGTCAGAGATTTCCAGATCCGTGGACTTGGAAAGGGTGGTATTAGCCTCCCGGTTCATCTCCTGGGCAATAAAGTCCAGCTTCCTTCCCACGCTGCCGCCGGCTTCTAACTCCTTGCGAGTCGCCTCAATGTGGCTGCGCAGGCGCACCGTCTCCTCATCCACACAGATCTTGTCTGCATAGATGGTCACCTCGGTGGCGATCCGTCCCTCGTCGATGGTATTGTTCCCCAGAAGCTCCTTCACCTTGTCCTCTAACTTCTGGCGATATTCCTGCAGAATCACCGGCGACCGCTCCTCAATGAACGTCACCAGCTCCTCCATATAATCCAGCTTGCCAAGCAGGTCGCTCTTAAGCTGCTCGCCTTCCTGAATGCGGGAAGCTACGAACTTCTTCGCGGCATCCTCAACCGCCTCGGAAAGCTGCTTCCAGATCCGGTCCTCATCCTCCGGCTGCTGCTCCATGACCAGCACCTCCGGCATCCGCGCCAGCATGGACACACTCACATCATCTGGCAGGTCAAACTGCTCCTGCATCTTCCGAAATGCATCCATATACTCCGCTGCAAGGGAACCGTTGTACTTCAGGCAAAGCTTCTCATCGGTGTAGTCCTCATAATTGATGAACACATCCACCTTGCCCCGCTGAATATAGGTCTTTAACAGATTCCGGATGGCTGCCTCAAAGTAGTTGAACTTCTTCGGCATCTTGATACTCAAGTCCAGATACCGGTGATTCACAGCCTTCATCTCCACGGATAATTTATATTCTGTCGTGACGATCTCACATCGTCCAAATCCGGTCATACTTTTAATCATCTATTATAGCGCTCCTTTGCCATAGATAATTAACATTATAAAACATCTGGAAAAGCAAGTCAACTTGAAACAGAAAAAGTTACAGGCTGCGCTTCTCCAGCCACTTTAAGGCACAGTACACCAGATCCGCCGCGCCGAATGCCATTACCTGTTCATCAAACACGACTCCGCAGTTGTGCATGGGCCTGCCGAATCTGGGATCATCCTCCTTCGAACCAGCTCCGATGTTCATGTAGACACAGGGAACCTCGTAGGTATAGGATGCAAAATCCTCCGAAGCCATCACCGGCTGGTCAAATGCATAGACAAGTCCGTCCCCGTGAAGCTCCCGCATATATCCGCTCATCTCCTCCATCATATCCGGGTCATTGTAAAGGGGCGGAACCGACACATCCTCCTCCGTCTCGGCATGACCGCGAAATGCCGCTGCCACCGACTCTGCGATCTCCCCGATTCTGCGAAATGCATACTCGCCCAGCTCCCGGCTGGTGCTGCGGATGGTTCCCTCCATCACAGCCTCCCCCGGAATGATGTTCGGCCGCTCTCCTGCCCGAAACTTACCGATGGTCAGCACAATATTCTCCGCAGAGGATACCTCTCTGGCAAGAATCTCCTGCAGTGACAGATAAATGTGTGCCGCAATATTGATGGGGTCCACCCCGGTCTCCGGCATGGCGCCATGGGAACCGGTTCCGGTCACGCGGATACAAAACTGAATGCAGCCCGCCATGGCAACCCCCTTCTTGCAGAAGGCAACTCCGGTCTTCATCCCGGAACCTACGTGCAGCGCCATTCCCGCATCTACCTTCGGATGTTCCAGAACTCCCGCATTCAGCATCCGCTTGGCGCCGGTAAATCCCTCCTCGTTGGGCTGGAACACCAGCTTCACGGTGCCGCAGATCTGATCCTGATTCTCCTTCAGAAGTCTCGCCGCTGCCAGCAGCATGGCCGCATGGATATCATGTCCGCAGGCGTGCATACATCCGTTCTCCGACTTGAATTCCAGCTCCGTCTCCTCAGTGATCGGCAGCGCATCCATGTCCGCCCGCAGCATCAGGACCTTGCCCGGCTTATTTCCGGAAATGGTCGCAACCACACCGCTCTCACAGATTTCCTGCGGCTCGTATCCATACTCCCGCAGCTTCTCCATCACAAATGCTGTGGTGACCGGAAGACTGTCTCCCGCTTCCGCATGCTGATGGATGTATCGGCGGTTGGCGATCATCTCTGCTTCTATCTCTTTTACCTGACGTTTGATTGTCTCTGTCATGGCATGATTCTCCTCTCTGGTTCTCTCCTTTCAGCATAGGCATATTTTTGCGGTTCGTCAACCGGTCTGCGGATTAATTAATAGATATTTCATAACTTGCTAATCCCCCCGGAATCCTGTATAATCATCTGAGGCACAACATGCCTAATTTCACCGCAATGAGCTGCACCCGGCTTTTCATTGCTATAAAAAGGAGTTATATCACATGGCATTTGACGGAATTGTTATTGCGAATCTGACGCATGATATCAGACAGAAGTTAGAAGGCGGCAAGATCAACAAGATTGCCCAGCCGGAGAAGGACGAGCTTCTGTTCACCATAAAAAACAACCGGGAGACTCTGCGCCTGTCCATCTCAGCCAGCGCCAGCCTGCCCCTCATCTATTTTACCGAGACCAATAAGCCCAGTCCCCTGACTGCGCCCAACTTCTGTATGCTGCTGAGAAAGCACATCGGAACCGGACGCATCATCAAGGTCAGTCAGCCGGGATTAGAGCGCATCATCATGTTTGAGATTGAGCATCTGGACGAGATGGGCGATCTGTGCCGCAAGAAGCTGATCGTCGAGCTGATGGGTAAGCACAGCAACATTATTTTCTGCAAGGAAGACGGCACCATATTAGACAGCATCAAGCATATTTCCGCTCAGGTCAGCTCTGTCCGGGAGGTGCTGCCGGGAAGACCTTACTTCATCCCCCACACCACCGACAAGCTGGACCCGCTGACGGTCACGGAGGCGGAATTTATCGAACTGATTCACAGCACTCCGGCACCGCTTCAGAAGGCGCTCTATCTGAAGCTGACCGGTATCAGCCCGATCATCGGTACCGAGCTGTGCCACCTGGCTTCCTTAGACGGAGACCGGTCTGCCAATGAGATGTCTGACCTGGAGCTGACCCATCTGTACCGCATGTTCTCCCTGATGATGGAGGACGTGACCC
The DNA here is from genome assembly GCA_030536555.1 of Eubacteriales bacterium. GTDB lineage: Bacteria > Bacillota > Clostridia > Lachnospirales > Lachnospiraceae > Brotaphodocola. Next base: position 60,051 of record JAUNPU010000005.1, read on the forward strand.
GGGGGGATTTTAAGCCCAATGTGATTTACCGCGGCGGCGAGCCGACAGAATTTGCCTCGGTTCCCCTGACCTGCTTTGAGGGAGAGGGCTTTGTCAGCCGGGAATACCCCACCATCAGCACTCTGCTGGAATCCTACTATGCAGAAAAGAGCATCCTGACCCGCATCCGCCAGAAATCCGTGGACCTTCGCAAAATCGTCCAGACCGCTCTGGAGCGAAACTACAAGAAGTACGACCTGCAGCTCAAGCAGCTGAAAGACACCGAAAAGCGGGACAAGTACAAGGTCTACGGCGAGCTTTTAAATGCCTACGGCTACGAGCTCACCGGCGGTGAAAAGGAGCTGAAGTGCTTAAACTACTACACCGGTCAGGATGTGAAAATCTCGCTGGATCCTCAGCTGAACGCCCAGGAGAACTCCCAGAAATACTTCGCCAAGTACAACAAGCTGAAGCGAACCTTCGAAGCCCTCTCCGACCTGACTCAGGAGACAAAGCAGGAGATTGACCACTTAGAGTCCATCAGCGCGTCCCTTGACATTGCAGTAAAAGAAGAGGATCTGGTACAGATCAAGGAAGAGCTGATGGAATTCGGCTTCATCAAGAAGCGCCCCTACGGCAGCAAGAAACCGAAGATCACCAGCCGCCCCTACCACTACCTCTCCTCCGACGGTTTCCACATCTACGTGGGAAAGAACAACTACCAGAACGAGGAGGTCACCTTCAAGCTTGCAAACGGTGGTGACTGGTGGTTCCACGCCAAGGGCATCCCGGGCTCCCACGTGGTGGTCCGCACCGAAGGCAAGGAGCTTCCCGACCGCACCTTCGAGGAAGCCGGCGCTCTCGCCGCCTACTACTCCAAGGGTCGCGACAACGAGAAGGTCGAGATCGACTACATCCAGCGCAAGCATGTAAAAAAAGCCGCAGGCGGCGCCCCCGGCTTCGTCATCTACCACACCAACTACTCCCTGATGGCAGAACCGAAGCTGCTGCTAAAGGAAGTGCAGGGGTAAGATATATGGGTGTTTACGGATAATTCAGCTGATTTTTTGTTGAATTATCCGTATTATTTTGCTTGTTCAGCCTGACTGTCGGCAGAACCGGTATTTTCCTTGTAATTTCTGAATATGTACAGCCGTCTTTACCGTAAAACCATCTTCAATGTTCGCTTTTTCTTTTCCAATGTTCGCTTTTTGATCTTCAATGTTCACTTTTTCAGGTTCCCTGAACGTACCACTGATGTGCAATGTCCGGTTATGAAGCGGGTGATTTTCGTTCAGGAGGAGATTGTGAAGGACTCTTTGATATATTCCTTAATCGAACTTATTCTCATGAGACGGTTACTCATCCAGTTCTCCGGCAATTACAAGAGCACTACACAACTCATCGAATTTGGCAATCATCCATGAAAACAACTCCTGCTGTTTTGCAGGATTGAATATTTCACATTCTCTCTTATAAAGGATACGTTTTGCCACGCTGTTTCGTTTACTGGAATACCAATCCAGTTTATCCCCAAATACATTCTCGATGATATCCTTTTTGCTCTCCAGTCTGGAAAACACCTCTCCGTTATAAGCATAAATGACCAACGACAGATACTTGCCTCTGGTCAGAGTAAACGAGAGGTGAAAGTCAGCATCTGTAACAGGAATGTCATACCAATTCTGTGCACATGGCTTTCGGCTTGCCATATCTTCTGCACGATTTTCCTTCTCACAGTATTTCACAAATTTCGTCCAAAACATCAGTTGCTGATTGCTCAGTTCCTGGTTCGTATCTGTCAGGCTGTTTTGGGATTCAGGCTTAACAGGCACATTCTCTGTTTTTTCAGCGATCGGAGCAGGAATCTCTCTACCGTCAACTGCAAAGGTTACATATATCAGTTTATCCAACTGGTCGCTGGTATAACTGAATTGCCAGCGACTTTCCATAAACTTCAACAGCGATTTGCTTCGCTGATAGATTCTGTCAGCCGACCAGTCTGTTTCTTTCGATACCTCAATTTCTGAATGTGAGCCATTTTGGTACCCTCTTCTCCCGGAAGATTTCGACGTCTTTTTATCTTCAAAGCTATCATTTTGCAATGATGAGTTAATACTCTGCGACAATGGCAGTAAATTTCCCAAAGCACACGAAAGGAGTTCTATCTCTTCATCGTCAAATTGTCTAAACTGATTTCTCCAATAATACTTTGTAGGTGTCTGCGGTAAAATATGTTCGATGGACACTTTGTCCTTTTCTGTTTTAGTAAACATTTCCCAGCTAACTTTATCAAGGTTATTTTTCTGTGCAAGATGAAGTTCATATTCGTACAGAAAATATTTAATGGAATTCCAATAGTAAAAACCACCCATATTATCAAAATGTTTTTCTATTTTTGTTATAAAGTTCGGAAGCGCATATTCAATATTTGCATTTGTCGTTTCCGTAATATCCTCAACCAGATTACTTATATTCATCTGTTTCAAATAGATACTTCTGGCGGCACGATAATATTCACTGCTTCGAAATGTAGCATTAAAATATCCCAACCTGAAACAGATAAAAATAAAACGCTCTATTGCTTTAAATACGTCAATCCGCTGTTCTGCTGACAAATCTCTACGGCTGATTATTACCATAACCAAAGGTCTGAAATATCCAATTCCGATACGATTCAGTCTGTCCACCCACAGTTTTTCCTCTTGGGATAAATTGTCACTCTGCATAGGGAAGAATGTGTCATACCAGTATTTTGCTGTATCTTTTAGGCTGTTGACATACGCAGATATCTCAGAAAGTTCAAGTTTTGATACTGCAAACACTTCCGGCTCTGCTAATTCATCAGCGGTATCTTCTATATCATAATCTACAGTTTCCACATCTTCATCTAAGGTTTCTCCTATTATGAAGGTTTTCTTTTCAAAGATGTTTTTTGCCGAAAACTTGTTTAACAGGAAATGAATATAATCATCGCCTTTTTTACGAGAATAAGTGAAATAGCTAATCCAATGTGCTCTCAAAAATTCATCATCCGACAATGGTGTTTTTTCATTTCGTCCAAGCTGATAATACACCTCTTTCCACGCATCGTTTATCTGGTCTCTAAGGTTGCTCTTATCCATCTCGTCAAACTTGTCATCAGGATATAATGTTGTCAGATAAATCAGTCGATTCTTCAGCAATTCCAAATTCGTAAGCTTCTTACCTCGGTTGTTCATCGTTTCAAATGCCACAAACACATCATAATCATCTGCTATTTCATGAATATTGAACATGAACCGCAGTGTTAATTTTAAGTACAGATTATTGAGTACTTCTGCCCCCTCGGTCTTATATAAAGCTGCTAAATTTTCAGAGAAAAAGGATTTTGCATACTTTAAATTCTTTGTATAATATGTTTCATTTACAGTTCCAGAAAATGGCTCATTAAAAATCCGATATCTAAGGTAATCTGCACTTGGATTATCCACCTCATAACCGAACAGATAGGTAGTAATCTGGTTATTTGGAGGTCTGTGTTTGCATATGTATTTTGCAACCACATCTTTCAATGTATCATATCCGAGAACGATCTCATCATCAGATTTGCCGGAATTACAGTCAAGCGAACGTGTAAACCCGACAATCTCATTCAGCAAAATGATAAATGTTGTTAATCTCTGTTGTCCGTCTACAATATGGCAGGGGTTAAATCCTTTGTTCACCATCCATAAATCGCTGCCCCAACATTTTATTTCTGTACTCTTAAGCACTTTTAATGATAAAAGTCCTGTATAGTGATATCTTCCTTCCTGTAGATTCGTTAAATCATCCCAAAAGTCCACCAACTGTGATTGCTGCCAGGCATATCCTCTCTGATAGTCTGGTATTCTAAATAATCTGTTCTGGAACAATAGGGATAAGGGTTGTAACTCGTTAGCCATTCATACTATCCTCCTTATCAGATAACTTATTGTACCACATTTTTTCTCTGTTTTTCAATCCACGCAGACTGGGGATTTCCGTATAATAAACATATACTATAAAGATAATTAAACCTTTCATTCAAACGACATATTTCTAAGCAAAAGCACCTGTCATATCACAGCAAACAGATGCTTCTCATAATTTATACATTATTTTGCTTTACTCAAAATGTCCAAGAACTCCTTCGCCGTAACAATAAATGGTCTGCCCGGAAAGTGTTTCATATTCCCGGTTACCAGATATGCACCATCATCCTGCTTTTCTACAACCACCTCATAAAACGGTAAATCTTTCATATCCGGCAGCAATTCCCCGGTAGGCGATGGAACCTTACTGCATAACAAATCATTTATTACCTCCGTACCTCGCCTGCCGGATTTCTTCATTAATTTCATCTAATGTTAGATCCTGCACACCATTTTCCTTTGCCTCAGCCCGCAAACTAAGAAATGCCTGCATACCAGATGCTCTGCTAACATCTTCGGAAGCCTGAATCTCAAAAGGTATTTTCCTTTCCCTGACAACAGCTCGCGCAAATACATTAAACGCTGTCGTTGCGTTCATTCCAAACTCAGCACAGAGTGCATCAAACTGACGCTTCAAAGTTTCATCCATCCGAACACTGAAAGTTGCCTGTGCCATACCAGCACCTCCTCTACTATTTGTTACTTATATTATACTTAAATTCGCACCAAAAAGCAATAGTATTGAACCTAACAAGTTTAATACTATTGCTTTTTATCACTTATCTGCACCTTCTTCCACAAAATGGACATAAGAAAAGCACCTACCATTTCTGATAGATGCTTCATCATGTTATTCCGTTATTGCCTGTCCTCAGTTCTTCGGAACCAAAGCTTCCTTACCGCCCATATACGGTCTCAATACCTCCGGAATCCGAACGGTTCCGTCAGCCTGCAGGTTGTTCTCCAGGAACGCGATCAGCATACGCGGCGGAGCTACTACCGTATTGTTCAGGGTATGCGCAAAATACTTGCCGTCTGCGCCGTCTACGCGAATCTTCAGACGACGTGCCTGTGCATCGCCCAGGTTTGAACAGGAGCCGACCTCGAAGTATTTCTTCTGACGCGGGGACCATGCCTCAACGTCGCAGGACTTCACCTTCAGATCTGCCAGGTCACCGGAGCAGCACTCCAGAGTACGAACCGGGATGTCCATGGAGCGGAACAGGTCTACAGTATTCTGCCATAATTTATCATACCACATCTTGGACTCTTCCGGCTTGCAGACAACGATCATCTCCTGCTTCTCGAACTGATGGATACGGTATACACCGCGCTCCTCGATGCCGTGTGCGCCCTTCTCCTTACGGAAGCACGGAGAGTAGCTGGTCAGGGTCTTCGGGAGCTGATCCTCCGGGGTGATGGTGTCGATGAACTTACCGATCATGGAATGCTCACTGGTACCGATCAGGTACAGGTCCTCGCCCTCAATCTTGTACATCATAGCGTCCATCTCTGCAAAGGACATAACGCCGGTTACCACATTGCTGCGGATCATGAACGGCGGAATGCAGTAGGTGAATCCACGATCAATCATGAAATCTCTTGCGTAGGAAATCACTGCGGAGTGCAGTCTCGCAATATCGCCCATCAGGTAGTAGAAGCCATTGCCTGCCACCTTGCCTGCTGCGTCTAAATCGATGCCGTCAAAGGTCTTCATGATATCGGTGTGATACGGAATCTCGAAATCCGGAACTACCGGCTCGCCGTACTTCTGAATCTCCACGTTCTCGCTGTCATCCTTACCGATCGGTACGCTGGGGTCGATGATGTTCGGAATGGTCATCATAATCTTGGTGACCTTCTCCTCCAGCTCTGCCTCCTGCGCCTCCAGCTCTGCCAGACGGCTTGCATTGGCTGCAACCTGAGACTTCACTGCCTCTGCCTCTTCTCTCTTGCCCTGTCCCATCAGCTTTCCGATTTCCTTGGACAGCTTGTTGCGGGATGCACGTAAAGCATCTGCCTCGGACTTGGCTGCGCGGTTCTTCGCATCCAGCTCAATCACTTCATCTACCAGCGGCAGCTTATCAAACTGAAACTTATTCTCGATATTCTTCTTTACAATATCCGGATTCTCACGGACAAACTTTAAGTCTAACATGTCTTCCTCCTGTCTGTATCCTATCATCAATTCCAGATTATACTACACTTTTTCTATAAAAGATAGTCCCTTTTACGGATTCTGCGCTGGAATCTCCTATCTGGTTACCGTCCAGACGAAAATCGTCATCCGACGTTTTGCCGCCTTTTTACATAGAGGAAAAATCATGGCAATATCATATAAGGCAGGTAAACTCTTTGGACAATAAATGACTATTATCAAATAAATTATCCAAATCTATCTCCGGTACAACGATTATCAGTTGACATAAAGCTGATTTTGGATAATTATGCTTGAAATTCAGCTGTTATTATCCAAACTTTCAAGATTTTTGGACAATTTTGGGGGTTTTCAGGTTGGAATTGTCCAAACATGCATTATGTAAACCCGTGATTCCCGTTTCTCAGATACGATTGGACAATTTTTTTGAATATTCGCCTGTAATTGTCCAATCGCCGCCGAAATAAAGTACGATTCGCCTTGTGTGAATTGCCCCCACATGTCAGATTCGAATAAACAGCCCGGCTTTCTTCAGCACCGGACGCACAGCCAGGTACACCACAACCACCACGATGGTACCTGCAACCGCATTGATGAAGGTCACTCCTGCTGCCCAGGTGGACATGATCTTTGCCGCATCGGACTGGATTCCCAGGATGTAATTCTTGTAGAAATAGCCGACGATCGGATCCATGATTACATTGAAGCCAAGACCTGCAACCGACGCAATCAGCGACCACTTGAAGATATACTTCGTGTCATGGTCTTCCGTGATGTGGGCGATCCGGTGTGCCACAAATCCGGCAATCAGGCCGATGCACAGCTTCAGGATAAAGGTCTTCGGTGCGCTGGTGATATAGACCGGATCCAACAGGTCCGCAATGGTCATACCCAGGGAACCTGCAATTCCGCCGTACACACCGCCCAGCAGCAGCGCCGCCAGCACGCAGAATGCATTACCGATATGCAGAGCCACATAGTCCCCGCCCAGAGTCGGAATCGGAATCTTCAAAAAGGTAAATGCCACGTAGCAAAGCGCTGCCATCAGCGCCGTCAGCGTAATTCTGTAAACTTTGTCATCACTTCTGTTTTTCATCATGTTCTCTCCCTTGCTGTTTGATTGTCCGGAAGCTGTCCGATTGCTGCCCGGCAGCTATTCCACTGCTCTGCAGTTATCTCACTGCACCACAGCCATCACACTGCCCTGCAGCCATCCCAGCTCCACGCTGACCACATCTTACCACGCAAGTGGAGTGATAGAAATATCCAGTATTGAACTTTTTAACCAGTCCAGTTTGCAAAGCACATCAATCCCGGGACTCAATGCAGATCAGAATCCCCTCCTGAAACGAAATTGATGCCGCATCCTCCGCCAGCTCATTGCTGATGCAGAGTCCCACTTCCTGCCCCCGCCGGATATCCTTATTTAACAAGGGATACTTAAATCCCTTCAGGGTAATTCCCTTCACCTCCTCCGTATAGGGCAGAAATGACACATACTTGCCCCACAGCGCAGACCGGTAGAAATCTCTTCCCTCGTCCAGCAGGCAGATCCGGTTCTGGGCATCCACAATATATGCCTGAATCCCGCTTTCCATGCAGGCATACAGGGCGTGAAGATTGCCAAGCATATGGTCGATCCGCCCGCCGGTGGCGCCCAGAAATACGATTTTCTGGCATCCCAGGGTCAGGGCACGGCTTCTGGCAAGCTCCGTGTCCGTCTCATTTTTCTCCGGCTTGTGCTGCTCCCACACAATAAACGGCATCTGCTTGAACCGCTCCACCACCGGTCCGGCTACCGTGTCAAAGTCACCCACAATATAGTCCGGCACCAGTCCCAGGGCCTCCGCTGACTCAAGCCCCGCATCCACCGCGATGACCTTGTCAAATTTCTCTGTTTCCAAAAAGGAACGGGCGAAAGCCAGATCCAGCTTCCCGCCCGTCACGATCAGACAGCTTCTCATTTCACATGCTCCTCAAACTTCTTCAGAAATGCCTGCACATTGGCTGCCGCGTCGCCGCCAAATACCGCAGAACCTGCCACGATAATATTGGCTCCTGCTGTCAGCACCTGATCCACATTGCCAAGGCCCACGCCGCCGTCTACCTGAATGTCCACATTCAGTCCCCGTGCATTCAGACGGCTGCGCAGTTCCCGCACCTTCTCTAAGGTATAGGGAATGAACTTCTGTCCGCCGAAGCCCGGATTCACCGACATGATCAGTACCATATCCACCTGATCCAGCACACAGTCCAGGGTGCTGACCGGGGTAGCCGGATTCAACGCCACGCCCACCTTCATGCCAAGGTCCTTAATCTGATTGATGGTGCGGTCCAGATGGCAGCATGCTTCCTGATGGACACAGATGAGATCTGCTCCCGCTGCCTTTAGGTCCTCCACGTAGCGCCCCGGCTCCTCCACCATCATGTGAACATCAAATACCTTATCCGTGCAGGAGCGCAGGCTCTTGATCACCGGCATACCGAAGGAAATGCTGGGCACGAACATGCCGTCCATCACATCAATGTGGATGTATTCCGCGCCCTCTCTCGCCACGGTCTCCACTTCCTGACCAAGCTTCTTAAAATCCGCTGCCAAAATTGACGGTGCTAAAATATACATATCATCTGTCTCCTTATTCAATACTTCTTCTTCGCCTTCAGCTCCTGATACAGAAGCTGATAATTGTCATACCGGCTCTGACTGATTTCACCCCGAAGAAGGGCGTCCTTCACGCCGCAGACCGGCTCTCCGATGTGGACGCAGTCCGCCGCGAACCGGCAGCCGTCCGTAAATGGCTCAAATTCCGGGAAATAATACTTTAAGTCCCCGGCTTCCATATCCTCCAGATACATGGAGCTGAACCCCGGCGTATCCATCAGATAGGTATCCTTCTCCACGCAGAACAGCTCCGCATGGCGGGTGGTGTGCTTGCCTCTCTGAATCTTCTCGCTGATGCTTCCGGTCTCCATGGCGGCCTCCGGCTGAATCAGATTGGTCAGGGAGGACTTGCCCACCCCGGAGGGTCCTGCCAGAATCGTGGTCCTTCCCCGAAGCAGATTCCGGACCTCCTCAATGCCTTCCTTCTCGTAGGTGCTGGTGAAGATTACCGGATATCCTGCCTTTTCATAGGTGGTCCGGTAAGCTTCCCGCTTCTCCGTCCCGTCCAGCTCTGCCTTGTTAAAGCAGATGGTCACCGGGATGTCCTGCGCCATCATCATGATCAGAAACCGGTCCAGAAGATTTAAGTTCGGTTCCGGCTGGGTGATGGAAAATACCACCAGCGCCTGATCCACATTGGCGGAAGCCGGACGGATCAGCGAATTGGTCCGGGGCAGAATCTCATCGATATTGCCCTCCCCGGTCTCCTCATCCAATACGGTAAACTCCACGTCATCTCCCACCACCGGCTTGATGCCCCGGTTGCGGAAAATGCCTTTTGCCTTACATTCATAGACCCTGCTGTGCCTGTCGTGCACGTAGTAAAAGCCTGCTATGCCTTTGATAATTTTTCCTGTCATCTCTTCAACCTAATCCATGGGGAAGAAGGTCAGAGGATAGCTCTTCAGGATTGCTCCTGTTGCCACATCCAGGACCTCCACGGATCCCTGATCCGTCCCGTTTATGCTCTCAATACTGGTAAAGCTGATGGGAAGCAGCACATCGCCGCTGACCAGCTTCTCCTCCATCAGTACCTTGTAGACCGGATTGTCATCCGATCCCTGGCGCAGACGCACCATGACACTTACATTGGTTCCGCCGGCTCCCGGACCGATCAGGCTGCTCACGTCATAGACCTCGTCAATGGAAGCCACGTAGCGCTGATGCTTCACCTCCGGACCGCTGCTGACCACATAGCCAATCTGTCCGCCGACCTCAATCTGTCCTTCCTCGCCGCCGGACTGACTGATAATATGTCCTTTGGGAACCGTATCGCTGGATGCCTGGGAGGTCTCGCCCGGGGTAAGTCCCGCTTCCGCCAGAAGTGCAATGGCTTCCTCCTCCGACTTTCCGGCAAGCTGCGGCACTGCCACCTTGTCCACATGGGGACCGCTGCTGACGTACAGCGTCACCACGCCGCCTTCTGCCACCTGCTCCGGCTCATAGCGAAGCACCTTGCCCTTCTCCACGTCGGCGCTCTCTTCCTCTGTGATCTCCACCACCAGATTCCGGTTCTCCAGGAACTTCTTCGCCGTGGTGCCGTCCAGATTGTCGATTCCGAAGCTGGTAATATCCAGCTTGTCAGAGCCGTTGCTGATCACCACATTCACCGAAGAGCCTTTCAGCACCACCGTCTCCGGCGCCGGGTCCTGACTGGCGATCCGCCCCTTCTCCACATCATCAAAAAACGCATAAGTCCGCTTCATGGTGATGAAGGATTCCTTCAGCTGGTTTTCCGCCAGGTCCTCCGGCAGATTGCGCAGATCCGGCATGTAGATTTCCGTATCACTCAGGGCGCTTTCCGTCTCACTGCCCACCGTGATTCCGGAGCTGGACTCCGTTCCCGATGTGCCAAAGCGAAATGCCCCGCCAAGCTTCGAGACCACAATGATCAGAACCGCCACGATCACCACCGCCATCAGCACACCGGCTCCTGCCAGCAGCCGCTCAATATACGGATTGACGTCATCCTCATCCCGGTCACGTCTGCGAGCCATCTTCCGCCGATCTGCCTTCTGACGATCATCCCACTGGCGTTCCGCCTTCAGATGCTCTTCCCGCTGGTAATCCGCTTTCTGGCGTTCATCCCGCTGGCGTTCCGCCTTCAGATGCTCTTCCCGCTGGCGCTCCGCCTTCAGATGATCTCCCATCTTCCTTCCGCCATCCTGGCGGTCTGTGGCAGCCATCTCCCGCTCGAACTCCACCGCCAGATTTCTGGTCAGCTCCTTCTCCAGCGGCTGGCTGTTGCGCTCCTTAATCTCCTGAATATCCTGACTGCTGATCACGATGGTTGAGCTGTCAACCGGACTTTGCAGGCTATCCTGATCTGCGCTTCTGCCCTCTCCCTGATATCCTCTGCCCCGGTCCTCACCGGCTGACAGATTCTCATCTGAACTCAGAAGAGACCTGCGCAGGGCTGCAATCACCTCATTGGCACAGGAATATCTGCGCTCCGGCTTCTTCTCCGTGCACTTTAATATAATCCGCTCCAGACTTGCCGGAATCTCCGGATTGTATACCTTCGGCGGCACCATAGCGTCCTCAAGATGCGCCAGCGCGATCGCCACCGTATTCTCCCCCTCAAAGGGCAGACGCCCCGTCACCATCTCGTACATGGTAATACCCAGGGAGTAGATGTCGCTTCGCTCGTCGCTGAAGCCGCCCCGGGCCTGCTCCGGGGAAATGTAGTGAACAGACCCCATGGCTGCCGAGCTTAAGGTCTGAGCCGACACCGCCCGCGCAATGCCAAAGTCCGCCACTTTTACCTTCCCGTCACGGGAAATGATCATGTTCTGGGGCTTGATATCCCGGTGGATGATATGCTGCTCATGGGCCGCCGCAATGCCCTGCGCCACCTGAATCGCAATTCCGATGCTCTCCCTGATCTCCAGCCGCCCCTTCCTGGTAATATAGCTTTTCAGGGTAATGCCCTCGATCAGCTCCATCACAATGTAGTGAAGCCGCCCCTCGTCGATAACATCGTAGACACTGACGATATTGGGATGGGACAGCCCGGCTGCCGACTGAGCCTCCATCTTGAACTTGCTGACAAAGGTACTGTCGCTGCAGAACTCGTCCTTCAGCACCTTGATGGCAACCAGACGGTTCAGCTTATGACACTTTGCCTTGTACACAACGGACATTCCGCCGGATCCGATCTGCTCTAAGATCTCATAGCGGTCCTGTAAATATGTTCCCGGTCTCAGCCTCATACGCTCACCTCTTTCATCTGCGGGTCGATGAGGATTGCGGAAATATTGTCCTTACCGCCGCCCCGGTTTGCTGCTTCCACCAGACTCTCCGTCTTCTTCTGTAATCCGTCCTCCGAACGGATGATATATTCCATCTCAAATTCGTCCACCATGTTGCTCAGGCCGTCCGAACACATGAGAATCACATCCCCCGGCCGCAGCTTCGTGGCATACAGGTCCGTATCCACATCCATGGAGGTTCCCACTGCCCGGGTGATGATATTTTTCTTTTCCATATAGTCCCGGCTGCCCCGCTTCATCTTGCCCATGGCCACCATCTCCTCCACATAGGAGTGGTCCCTGGTCACCTGCATCAGCTCATCCCGAAGCAGGTAGAGGCGGCTGTCTCCGATATTTGCCACATAGAGCACCGTTCCTCTGATCGTAGCCAGCACCAGCGTACTGCCGGTGCCGTGAAGCTCTGCCTTCCGGCTGGCAGCCTCGTAAAGCTCCCGGTTCACCTTCCGGATTCCCTCTTTTAAAATGCCATGTACATCCTTGTCCGGATACTCCTGGGAAAAGAACTTCACCAGGTTCTCCACCACGAAGCGGGATGCAAAGTCTCCCGCATTATGTCCTCCCATTCCGTCTGCCACGATGAACAGATTGTCCAGGGACCCCAGAGGGGCTGTTGAGGCATAAATGAAATCCTGGTTCATGCTGCGGCTTAACCCCACATCGGTCAGCGCATATGCCTGTATCTCCATGTCCTCAACCTCCTTTGCTTTCTTCTTCCAGATAACTCTTTCTCAGCTGACCGCAGGCTCCGTTGATGTCGCGGCCCATCTCTCTTCTGACAGTGGCATTGATGCCATTTTTCTCCAGATAGTTCTTAAACTCCTGGATTGCACGCTGGCTGGACTGCACATAATCCCGCTCCTTGATGGGATTGACCGGAATCAGGTTCACATGGCCGTGCATGCCTTTAAGCAGGGACACCAGCGCCTTCGCCTCCTGCAGATTGTCATTGACGCCGCTTACCAGACTGTACTCAAAGGTCAGCCGCCGTCCGGTCTTGTCAAAATACTCCCGACAGGCAGCCAGCACATCCGCCAGCTTATAGCTGTTGGCAACCGGCATCAGGGTCTTTCGCACCTCATCGTTGGGCGCGTGCAGAGACAGTGCCAGAGTCACCTGCAGATTCTCCTGGGTCAGCTTCCGGATTCCCGGCACGATGCCGCAGGTGGAAATGGTGATATTTCTCTGACTGATATTAAGACCGTTGGGGTCGGAGATCATCCGCACAAAGCGGACCACATTATCATAGTTGTCCATGGGTTCTCCGGAGCCCATGATCACGATATTGGACACCCGCTCCCCGGTCTGTACCTGAATCCGGTAGATCTGGTCCAGCATCTCGGAAGCGGTCAGATTCCGCTCCAGTCCGTCCAGGGTAGACGCACAGAAACGGCACCCCATCCGGCATCCCACCTGAGAGGAGATGCAGACAGAGTTGCCGTGATGATACTGCATCCAGACACTCTCGATCACATTGCCGTCCGCCAGACGGAACAGGTACTTTCTGGTTCCGTCGATCTGTGAGATCTTCACATCAATGGCATGCAGCGCGGTCAGTGTATAATGCTCTTTCAGCTTGTCCCGTAACTCTCTGGAGATATTGCTCATCTGGTCAAAGTCCGTCACCAGCTTCTGATGAAGCCACTGATAGATCTGCTTTGCCCGAAATGCCTTGTCTCCCAGTTCCTTAATCTCCGCCTCCAGCTCCTGCAGAGACAGAGATTTGATATCTTTCTTTTCCATACTTACTTCCATATTTTTATTTTATTCAGAACCGGCGCCATGCCGGATCTGGTATCTCCCGGTCACTCCGCCCGGCGCACAAAGGATGCGATGAAGAATCCGTCGCAGGGATACCGACCCGGAAGCAGCTGTACATAGCCGTCCTTCATGGCCTCCTCCTGCACGGCATCTCCCAAAAAACCTTCGATGCTGCGGCTCTCAAAGGGGAATTCCTGTAAAAACCAGTTTCGCTGGTCCTCATTTTCCTTCCGGTCAATGGTGCAGGTGCTGTAGATCAGCTTTCCCCCCGGCTTCACATACCGGGATACCACGGATAGAATCTCCCGCTGCAGACTCACCAGATCATCTAACTTTTCCGGTGTCACCTGATACTTGATATCCGGCTTCTTGCCGATGATGCCAAGACCGGAGCAGGGCAGGTCCGCAATGACGATATCCGCCTTTTTCTCCCAGTCCGGGTCATATTCCAGCGCGTCCCAGACCTCCGCCCGGACATTGGTAAATCCGGTCCGGTCCAGATTGTCCTCCACAAGGCGGATTTTGGACTCCGTCAAGTCCCGGACCACCACAAGTCCTGTGCCCTTCAGCTTGTCTGCAATATGCAGGCTCTTGCCCCCCGGCGCACCGCACACGTCCAGCACCTGATCTCCTTCCTTCGGGTCAGCCACATCTCCCACAAAGCCGGAGCTGGCATCCTGTACCTGAATCCAGCCCTTCTGAAATGCCTCCAGACTGTCCAGATAGTCGTACTTCTCCAGAAGCAGTGCCTGGGAGGACAGAGGGCTCACCCGGTATCCCACCTGCTGTTCATCCAGACTGGCACGAATCTCCTCCATGGAAGCCTGATTGACATTGCAGCGCACTGTGGTCGGCGCAGCCGCAAGAAAGCTCTTTAAGATCTCCTCCACAGTCTCCTCCGGATACTGCTCCCGCCACAGGTCAATGAGCCACTGAGGCATGGAATATTTCAGGCTCAGATCCTCGAACACAAAGGTATCCTTCTGCCGGGCAATGGTCCGCAGCACTCCGTTGACAAAGCCCTTCAGCCCCTGAAACTTCCGCTTCACCGCCAGATTCACCGCCTCGTTGCAGACGGCACTGTCCGGAATCCGCTCCATCCAGAGCAGCTGGTATACGGACATTCTGAGGATCGTCCGGATCACCGGCTTCATCTTGTTCACCTTCACCTTGGAGCAGCTGTTGATCACCGCGTCGATGGTCAGCCGGTACTCAATGGTGCCCTCCACCACGCGGGTGATAAATGCCCGGTCCTGCTTCTCCAGAAACTGGTTCTTCTCCAGCGCCTGCCTGAGGATCACGTGGACAAAGCCGCCCCGCTCCAGCACCTCCAGCAGAATATCAAGAATGATTTCCCGTTCCTTCGTCGGTTTAGTCATTGTCTCTCCGTCCTCCAAATAAGATCAGCAGTCTCAGAAGCTGCAGCAGAGATGCCGCAACCGCTGCCACATAGGTCAGGGCAGCCGCTCCCAGCACCTTTCTGGTCTGTCCCACTTCCTCTCCGCCCAGGATGCCGGTCTGGTCAAGAAGCAGCACCGCACGGTGAGAGGCATTAAACTCCACCGGCAGGGTGATCACCTGAAACAGAAGTGCCAGCACGAACATCCAGATGCCAAGCTGGACCAGATTCCCCATTCCAAGGAACAGTCCAAGCAGCAAAAGCGGCATGGAAAGCTTACTGCCGAAGTTTGCCACCGGCACAAATGCCGCCCGCAGCTTTAAGGGTGCATAGCCCACATTGTGCTGAATCGCATGACCGCACTCGTGAGCCGCCACACCGATGGCAGCCACGGAGGCAGAGCCGTACACTGCCTCTGACAGGTTCACCGTCTTCGTCCGCGGGTCAAAGTGGTCCGTCAGCTGTCCGCGAACCGCCTGCACCGTCACATCGTAAACGCCCTGAGAATTTAAAAGCCGTCTCGCCGCCTCCTCTCCTGTCATTCCGGTCATGCTCCGCACCTGAGAATACTTCCGGAAGGTGCTGTTCACCCGGGAAGACGCCCACATGGAGATCATCGCGCCGATCAGCACCAGAATCATCGTAGGGTCAAATCCATAATATCCATATCCGCCATAATAAGGCATATCGCATTAACTCCTTTCGTTAGCTCCGTTCAAGGATATAGCCCGGTTCCACCGGATATCCCCGCAGGAATGCCGCCGTATCCATCCGTTTCTTGCCCTCTAACTGAAGGCTTCTGACCTTTAACACGCCGCTTCCGGTCTGAATCTTCAGACTGTCTCCGGATGCCTCCAGAACCTGACCGCACCGGGCAGCTGTCTCGCCGCCTTCTGCTGCCATCCTGCCATCCGGCTCCTCAGAATCTGCATCGTCCCCGGACTTTTCTTCATCCGGCAGCACCTCTGCCTCCCAGATCTTCAGCATCCGGCCGTTCCAGTGGGTGTAGGCGCTGGGCCAGGGATTCAGCCCCCGCACCAGCCGCTCGATGGCTGCCGCATCCATGGTCCAGTCGATGTCTCCCAGAGTTTTCGGAATCTTCTTCACATAGGTTGCCTTCTCGTGATCCTGGGGTGTCCGCACCAGAGTGCCGTCCTCAAGCTTTTTAAGGGTGGACAGAATCAGATCACCGCCCAACAGGCTCAAACGGTCGAACAGGCTGCCGCCGGTCTCCTTCTCGTCTAACTTCACCACGGTCTTCTCCAGCATATCGCCCGTATCCATGCCCACATCCATCATCATGGTGGTGATGCCCGTCTCCTCATCGCCGTTGATCACCGCCCACTGAATCGGGGCTGCACCGCGGTACGCCGGAAGCAGGGATGCATGGATATTCACGCAGCCGTACTTCGGAACCTCCAGTAGCTCCTTCGACAGGATCTGACCAAATGCAATGACCACCATCACATCCGGATTCAGTGCCCGCATGGTCTCCACAAATGCTTCGTCCCGTGCCCGAACCGGCTGATAGACCGGAATCTCATACTTCAGTGCCGTCTCCTTCACCGGAGACATCTGGATCTCCTTGCCTCTGCCCTTGGGCTTATCCGGCTGTGTCACCACGCCGATCACCTCATGGTCCGAGTGAATCAGACACTCCAGAGTGGGCACGGAAAAGTCCGGTGTTCCCATAAATACGATTCTCATCTGTGAACTTCCTCCTACTCGTAATCCTCTTCGCCGGTACCCACATCCATCAGCTCGCCTTCCACCAGCTCCACATAGAGCTGTCCGTGCAGGTGCGCACACTCGTGACAGATGCAGCGCGCCAGCAGCTCCTCGCCCTCAAGCTCAAACTGCTCCATATTCTCGTCATATGCGCGAACCTTCACATAGTTGGGTCTGGTCACTGTGCCGGACTTGCCCGGTACGCTTAAGCAGCCCTCCGGTCCGGTCTGGCTGCCGCTGGTCTCGATGATCTCCGGATTGATCAGCACGTACTGATTGCCGTCGTCCACATCCATCACCACGATCTGCTTTAAGATGCCGACCTGCGGAGCCGCCAGTCCCACGCCGTTGGCCTCGTACATGGTCTCAAACATGTCCTCAATCAGCTGCTGTGTCCGCGGCGTCATCTCCTTCACCGGCTTGCATTCCTTGTTTAAAATATCATCTCCAATGGTTCTTACCTGTCTGATTGCCATTCTGCTATCCTCTCTCTTCCCTTACGTGAAATCATATTGTATCGTCAGCTTCCGGCAGTCCTCCGTCTCATCCCACCGGTCCTGAATATATTTCTGGATTCTAATTAGTATATCATAGTTTTCCTGTTTCATATATAAAATTTTTCTGTAAATATCATTAACTTTGTAGACCGGAGCCGGTACCGGACCGATCACCGCCGTCTCTGCGCCGAACCTGCGGACCACCGATTCCCGGATCAGATCCATCATATGACCGGTCAGCTCCTCGTCCTTTCCCGCCACCTGCATGGTGAGCAGATGACAGGCAGGCGGGTAGGCCATCAGCCTCCGGTAGCCCATTTCCTGCCGGAAAAATGCTCCGTAGTCCTGCCTCGCCGCCGCCTGAATGCTGTAATGATCCGGCATGTAGGTCTGGATCACCGCGATTCCCGGTCGTCTTCCCCGCCCGGCGCGGCCTGCCGCCTGCACTAAAAGTTCAAAGGTCCGCTCCCCGCACCGGTAATCCGGCGCGTACAAAGACACATCCGCAGCCAGGATTCCCACCAGGGTCACCCCCGGAAAATCATGTCCCTTCACGATCATCTGAGTGCCGATCAGAATATCCGCCTCCCCTTTGGCAAAGGCAGACAGAATCGCCTCATGACCGCCCTTTTTCGACGTGGTATCCAGATCCATCCGGAGAACCCGCGCCTCCGGGAACATCTGGCGGGTCAGCTCCTCGATCTTCTGGGTGCCGATGCCAAAGCCCGCCAGATAGGGAGAACCGCAGGTCGGACAGGTCTTCGGCAGCGGAATCGTGTAGCCGCAGTAGTGGCATACCAGCCGGTTCCGGTTGTGAAGGGTCAGGGACACATCACAGTGGGGGCATTTTACCGCCTCGCCGCAGGAACGGCAGGACACAAAGCTGGAATATCCCCGCCGGTTCATGAACAGCATGACCTGCTCCTTTTTCAAAAGACGGTCCCCGATCAGCTCCTTAAGCCGTCTGCTGAATATGGACTTGTTTCCCGCCTGCATCTCCTGCCGCAGGTCCACCACCTCCGTGGTGGGCGGAATACTTCCGCTGACTGCCCGGCGGGTCAGGGTAAACAGGCGGTAAAGCCCCGCCTCCGCCCTGGCGTAGGCTTCCACCGACGGCGTCGCCGACCCCATCACCAGCTGGGCATCGTTCATCTGCGCCAGCTTCTCTGCCACCTCTCTGGCATGATACCGGGGCGTCACCTCACTCTTGTAGGCACTCTCGTGCTCCTCGTCCACAATGATCAGTCCCAGCCTGGGAAATGGAGTAAACAGGGCAGAACGGGCGCCGATCATAATGTCCGTCTCCCCGTTTTTTGCCCGCTCGAACTGGTCATACCGCTCCCCGGCAGAGAGCCTGGAATGCATGACGCAGATCCGGCTGCCGAATCTCCGGTAGAACCGCATGACCGTCTGATAGGTCAGGGCAATCTCCGGAATCAGCACGATCACCTGCCTGCCCTGTGCCAGCACATGATCGATCATGTCCATGTAGACCTCCGTCTTGCCGCTGCCGGTGATACCGTGAATCAGCCATGGAGTCCGCTCGCCCCGGTCATAGGCTGTGCGAAACGCCGTGACGATCTTTTGCTGCTCCGGATTTAAAGTGACGTTCCCGTGTTCCGGACTCAGCGCGGCTGCCTTCGCATGTTCCTGCTGCTCCGGGTTTCGATCCGCTGTCCCCGCACACTCTCCGGTCACCAGCGTCTCCACCACCTGCTTATTTCGCGCCTTCACCTTCCGCTTCACCGGAAGCACCGTCTTCAGCGCCTGATTCATGGTGGAGCCGTACCGCTCTTTCATCCACCATGCAAGCTCAATAAGCTGGGACCCCGCCGTCACACTGCCCGACACGACCCCAGCTATCTCTTTGATCTTTGCAATATCGTATTCTGCTTTATCCGTAATCTCCACCACGAAGCCCTTCCGGGTCCGGTTGCCGGCTCCGAAAGGGACCTGGACCTGGGTTCCGATCCGAATCTGGGGAAGAAGCTCCTCCGGAATCCGGTACTGGAACACCCGGTCCACATTTTCGTGGGAAATGTCTATGATGATGCTGGCATACAGCACCACGTCTTTCTTCATCAATCCTGTTATCACCTGTCTGTTACATGATTCTGTTCCGGATGTGTGCCGGTCTCAGTTGTCCTTCAGAAGCCTTGCGGATATCTCTCCCAGCTTCATGCTGTTGGAGCCCTTCAGCAGGACGCAGTCTCCCGGAACCATAGCCTGCTTAAGCGCCTCGTAAAGTCCGTCCCGGTCCCCGTCCTGAAAATGGAAGTACGCGCCGCAGCCTGCCCCGTTACCGGATGACTCCTTCGCTCCCCGCTCGATTTCCAGCGCCAGATCACCTATGGTGAACAGCACATCCACCGGATGCTCCGCCAGCCACTGGCCGATCTCGTAGTGATAGCGCAGGGTATCCTCCCCCAGCTCCTTCATATCTGCCAGCACGGCAATGCGGCGGCTGGCATGCTTCATGGAATGAAGCACTTCAAGTCCTGCGATCATGGACACCGGGCTTGCATTGTAGGTATCGTCGATGATGGTCACACCGCCCCGCTCATAGATCTGCTGGCGGTTCTGAAAGCCGGTAAACTCTCCCAGCTTCTCTGCCGCCTGCTGCAGAGGCACGTGGCAGGCATCCGCCACCGCCAGGGCTACCATGGCATTGAGCACATTGTGCCGCCCCATGATCGCCAGCCGCACCAGAATCCGCTCACCGCGGCATACCGCCGTGAAGACCGGGCAGCCGTCCTCGATCCGGATGTCCTCCGCCCGGTAGTCACTGTTCTCCCCGGTTCCGTAGTAGACCGTGCTGCAGCCCGGCTTCGCCGTGGTCTCCCGCAGCATGGGGTCGTCTCCATTTAAGAACAGGATTCCCCCGTCCTTCAAGCCGTCCTGAATCGTCAGCTTCTCCCGGTAAATATTCTCCTGAGAGCCAAGCTGCTCGATATGGGTGATGCCCACATTGGTGATGACTGCCATGTCCACACGGGCGATTCTGGCAATGACGGTCAGCTCTCCCGGCATGCTCATGCCCAGCTCCAGCACGCCGATCTCGTCCTCCGCCGTGATCTCCGACAGGGTGATGGGCACGCCCACCTGACTGTTGGAGTTGCCCGGTGTCCTGTACACCCGGTATCCGGCAGACAGGGCTGCGGCAATCATCTCTCTGGTGGTGGTCTTTCCCACACTTCCGGTGATGCCAACAAGAGGCAGGTTCAGCCGGTTCCGGTAGTAGGTCCCGATGGCCTGCAGCGCCTCCTTTGTGTCCTCCACCCGAATCCACGGATGAGAATCCTCCATGCTGTCGTGCTCACTGGTCAAAGTCGCCGCAGCTCCCACGGAAAATGCCTGCCCGATAAACCGGTGGGCATCCACCTTCTCTCCCACCAGCGGCACAAACAGATCCTGCCCCTTCATGGTCCGGGAGTCGATGCTTATATGCGATAACGGCAGACTGCCGTCTCCGCACAGCAGCTGCCCGCCCACTGCCTTTACAATATCATTTACCGTCATCTGTTCCATAATCTGGTATCTCTCTTCTCTGTCTTATTTCCTGTCCTCTTGGCTGATTTTCTTACAGTTCCTGCAAGCGTTTCAGCTTCTCCACCGTCTCCTGAACCACCGCGCGGTCCAGAAACGGGTAGCGGACTCCCTCAATCTCCTGATAATCCTCATGCCCCTTGCCGATGATGGCGATCATATCCCCCTTCTCGGCATGGCGGATGCTGTACTCGATTGCCTCCCTGCGGTCCGGAATCTCGATAAATGCTCCGCCGGTCTTCTCAATGCTTCCACGGATATCGGCAATGATATCCTCCACCTTCTCGTACCGGGAATTGTCCGCAGTGATGATGGAAAGGTCCGCCAGTCTTCCGGCGCTCTCTCCCATGGAATAGCGGCGTTCCTTTGACCGGTTTCCGCCGCAGCCAAATACACAGACAAGGCGCTTCGGATGGTATTCCCGCAGAGTCGTCAGCAGGCTCTCCATGCTGACCGCATTGTGAGCAAAGTCCACGATGACACAGCATTTCTCCGAGGTATAGACGATCTCCATCCGCCCGTCGATCTTCACCCGCTCCAGGGCGTGCTGCAGCTTCTCCGGCGCAACCCCCACATTCAGGCAGACTGCCGCCGCAGACAGGGCATTATGTACATTGAATCGTCCCGGAATGCTGATCCGCACCGGAATCTCCTGTCCGGCTTCTCCGGACGCCTCTTCCAGCTTCATGTCAAATTCCACGCCCACAAAGTCCGGCTCGGACACATAGTGAATCTGCTCCGCCCGATATCCGATACCGGTGCCCAGACCGAAGCCCACCCACTTACAGGGAATGTCCTTCGTGATCTCCTCTGCATGCTCGTCGTCCAGATTCACCAGCGCAAACCGGCTCTGGTGGAAGATCTGCTTCTTGTAATGCAGATACTCCGCAAAGTCCGCATGCTCATCCGGTCCGATATGATCTGTGGAAATATTTGTGAAAATCGAGTAATCAAACACAATTCCCGCCACCCGGAACATTTTAAATGCCTGGGAGGACACCTCCATCACACAGCACTCACATCCGGCTTCCACCATCTGCGCAAAGTACCGGTGCAGATCGTAGGACTCCGGCGTGGTATTGACCGTGGGATAATGGTCCGCTCCGATGTAGACGCCATTGGTCCCGATCATGCCGGTCTTCTTCCCGGCGGTCTCCAGAATTGCCTTGATCATGTGGGTGGTGGTGGTCTTGCCCTTGGTTCCCGTCACACCGATCATGGTCAGCTTCCGGGACGGATTGCCAAAGCGGGACGCTGACAGAACTGCCAGCGCCTCCCTTCCATTTGCCACCTGAATCACCGTCACGCCCTCCGGCGCTTCCACAGCCTCTTCCACCACCAGCACTCCGGCTCCCGCCTCCAGCACCTGGGGAATAAACTTATGAGAATCGACTCTCGTACCCTTCATGCAGATAAATACCGTGCCCGGCGCAGCCTTTCTGGAGTCGTAGACCACCTCCTGCACCTCTGTATCCAGGCTGCCCTGCAGCAGCGTATACTCAAGTCCCTCTAACCAGTCTTTTACTGTCATGATGTTTCCTTTCTGGTTCCCTGATTTAGAATAATCCGGTGATCTTGCCGTTCTCGTCCACGTCAATGCCGTCTGCCGCCGGCTTCTTGGGAAGTCCCGGCATGGTCATGATCGCGCCGGTCAGCACTACCACAAAGCCTGCACCTGCAGATACATAGACGTCGCGCACATTGATGGTGAAGCCGGTCGGTCTTCCCAGCTTGTTCTGATCGTCAGACAGGGAATACTGGGTCTTCGCCATACATACCGGCAGATTGCCAAATCCCATCTCCTCGATCCGTGCCATGGCTTTCGCTGCCGCCGGTGCGTAGGATACGCCCTCTGCGCCGTAGATCTCAGTGGCGATGGTATGCACCTTATCCTTCAGGCTCATCTCATCCGGATACAGTGCATGGTAATGGCTCTCCTTGGTCTCCAGGGTATTCAGCACCTTCTCAGCCAGCGCTCTGCCGCCCTCGCCGCCATGTGCCCATACCTCGGACAGAGCGAACTCGCAGCCCCGCTCCTCACAGAAGCTGCGGATATATTCATACTCGGCCTCCGTATCGCTGGTGAAGGAGTTCAGGGTCACAACCACCGGAACACCGTACTTCTGAATATTCTCAATGTGCTTCTCCAGGTTCACGATACCCTTCTTCAGTGCTTCCAGATTCTCTGTGCCAAGCTCAGTCTTCGGAACGCCGCCGTTGTACTTCAGTGCACGAACGGTCGCTACCAGAACCACTGCATCCGGCTTCAGATCTGCCTTGCGGCACTTGATATCCAGGAACTTCTCTGCACCCAGGTCCGCGCCGAAGCCTGCCTCGGTCACCACAATATCAGCCAGCTTAAGCGCGGTCTTGGTGGCACGCACGCTGTTGCAGCCGTGAGCGATATTGGCAAATGGTCCGCCGTGAACCAGTGCGCCGGTATGCTCTAAGGTCTGGATCATGTTCGGCTTGATGGCATCCTTAAGCAGAGCTGCCATAGCGCCAACTGCATTTAACTGAGCAGCCGTAACCGGCTCGCCTGCATAATTGTATGCAACGATGATTCGTCCCAGACGCTCTTTCAGATCCTGCATGTCATTGGCAAGACACAGGATTGCCATGATTTCGGAAGCCACGGTGATGACGAAATGATCCTCTCTCACCACACCGTCCGCCTTGGCACCCAGGCCCACCACGATATTTCTCAGGACACGGTCATTCATATCCAGGCAGCGCTTCCACAGAATCTGACGGGTGTCGATCTGCAGTGCATTGCCCTGCTGGATGTGGTTGTCAAGGAGCGCTGCCAGCAGGTTGTTGGCAGAAGTAATTGCATGGAAATCGCCGGTAAAATGCAGGTTCAGATCCTCCATGGGAACCACCTGTGCATAACCGCCGCCTGCTGCACCGCCCTTGATGCCAAAGCACGGTCCCAGGGACGGCTCGCGCAGTGCGATCAGGGTCTTTTTGCCAAGTAAGGTCAGGGCATCTGCCAGACCGATGCTGGTGGTGGTCTTGCCCTCGCCTGCCGGAGTCGGGTTGATGGCGGTCACCAGTACCAGCTTGCCGTCCGGACGGTCCTTCACCTCCTGCCACAGCTCGTCTGTCAGCTTTGTCTTGTATTTGCCGTACAACTCCAGGTCGTCCTCTTTGATGCCGTATTTTGCTGCCACTTCTTTGATTGGAAGCATCGCTGCCTCCTGTGCGATTTGAATATCTGTTTTCATCTTGCACTTCCTCCTGAGTTTTCTCTTCCTAGTTGTTCCGCTTTGGATTCACTTCTCGTTACATGAAATTACTCTTTATCTGCACCGGATGACTCCGGAACATATCATTTTTTGCATGTCCTGGCATCTGCCACTCTGCTGCCCCTTGCATCTGCCGCTTCATCGCCCCGGCATCTGCCGTGCTACTGCCGTGCCATCTCCTCGAACTCGTCCATGGTCATCAGCACCTTTCTTGGCTTGGTGCCCTCTTCCTCACCGACCACGCCCGCTTCCGCCAGCTGGTCCATGATCCGCGCCGCCCGGTTGAAGCCGATCTTAAATACACGCTGCAGCATACCGATGGATGCCTTCTCCTTCTCGATGATGAACTTGCCTGCCTGCTCGAAATACTCGTCCCGGCTGCTTCCTCCGCCGCCGGCCGCTGCCGCCGGAGCCGCATTCATCTGCTGCTCCACGTCTGCGCTGTAATCGGCAGTCATCCCCTGCTCCGTCAGGAAGTCCACCACCTTCTGAACCTCCGTATCGGACACAAATGCGCCCTGTACCCGCTGCGGCTTTGCAAATCCCGCCGGGTAGAACAGCATATCACCCTTGCCCAGCAGCTTCTCCGCACCGTTCATATCGATGATCGTCCTGGAATCCACACCCGAAGACACGGAAAATGCGATTCTGGACGGAATATTGGCTTTGATCAGACCTGTAATGACATTGACCGATGGTCTCTGAGTGGCAATGACCAGATGGATACCCGCCGCACGTGCCAGCTGCGCCAGTCGGCAGATGGCATCCTCCACCTCGCCGGGAGCCACCATCATCAGGTCTGCCAGCTCGTCCACAATAATGACGATCTGAGGCAGCCGCTTCGGCTTCTTGTCATCCTCAATATCCTTGATGGTCTCAAGCTTGGCATTATAGCCCTTCAGATCACGAACATTGTACTCCGCAAACTTCTTGTAGCGGTCCGTCATCTCCGCAACCGCCCAGTTGAGCGCGCCGGACGCCTTCTTCGGATCCGTCACCACCGGAATCAGAAGATGGGGAATGCCGTTGTAGACACTCAGCTCCACCACTTTCGGGTCCACCATGATCAGCTTCACATCCTCCGGGTCTGACTTGAAAATAATGCTCATAATCAGGGTGTTGATGCAGACAGACTTACCGGATCCGGTCGCGCCTGCAATCAGCAGGTGCGGCATCTTGGCGATATCCGTCACCACCACCTGACCGCCGATATCCTTACCTACCGCAAATGCCAGCCGGGAGCTGTGCTTCTGGAAGCTCTCTGACTCCAGCAGATCCCGCAGGTATACGGTATTGTTCTCCTTATTTGGCACCTCGATCCCCACGGCAGACTTGCCCGGAATCGGTGCCTCGATGCGGATGTCCTCCGCCGCCAGACTCAGCTTGATGTCATCCGTCAGTCCCACGATCTTGCTGACCTTGACACCCTGCTCCGGATGCAGCTCATACCGGGTCACCGATGGTCCGCAGCTGATGTTGGTCACCGTAACGCCCACGCCAAAGTTGCGCAGGGTCTGCTGCAGCTTGATGGCAGTCTCCCGGTACTCCTTCTCGGAATGATTGCCTGCGATCCGGCTGCCCCGCTTTAGCAGAGTCACCGGCGGGAACACATATTCCTTCTTCGGCTCCTCTTCCTTCTGGTGAACCTGC
Organism: Eubacteriales bacterium; assembly: GCA_030536555.1. GTDB lineage: Bacteria > Bacillota > Clostridia > Lachnospirales > Lachnospiraceae > Brotaphodocola. The sequence continues at coordinate 85,883 of JAUNPU010000005.1, forward strand.
TGCTCCACAGTAGCTTCCCCGGTCTCCAGAGCCTCTTTCTCCTCCTGCCGCTTCGACTCCAGCTTCTTCTTCAGCGCCTCCGTATCGGTCTCAATCACCTTGCCGCCTGCCGTCACCACACGCTTTGCCTCCTGCGGGATGGCAAAGCTGCCGTCCGACTCCGTCTGCTTGATGCGCAGAATGTTGTTATCCATCGCATCAACAGGTTCTCCCTCCGCAGCACTTCTGGCATCCCAGGCGGACGGTGCCGGTTCCGGCTGGTACTGAGACACATCCGGCTCCTCGTCCAGGAAAATATGCTCTGCATCTTCCGGGATAGGGCTTCTGTTGGTTTCTGCAAACCTGTCTCTGTCAGTTTCCTCAAAGGCTCCTTTATCAGTCCCAGCAGCAGTTCGCCTGTTTTCTTCCGCAAAGTTTCTTCTGTCAGTCTCCTCTAAGGCGCTTCTGTCAGTCCCCGGCTCCGATACCCTGGCTCCATCCCCCCGGCTTCCACCCCGGTGACTGGGCACAATCCTCGGAATCTCTTCCTCTGACTCCTGCCCCTCAGCGACCTCACCGCCGCTTCCGGACCGCAGGGCATCCCACGCGGACGCCGGTTTCCCAAGGAACAGTTCTTCCTGATGCTCCTCCTCGAATCTTCCGATTCCTTCCGCGACAAGCTGCTGGGCGGATATCTCCGCCTCCGTCTCATCCACATCAAATGGAATCGACATATCCGGCATGGAAATATTACCGGTGAAGACATCTGCCGGTGACACAGGCTCTCCCCCACGTCTGGCATCCTCCGGTGTCGCAAAGTCCGGCATCGCCGCCCTCTGAGGCATATCGGCCCGGGATGTCATCGCTGTATGCTGCCTGTCTGCCCCCGATGTCACCGGGATTTGCGCCATACCTGCCCCGGATTCCATCGCCGTCTGATCCATATTCCCTTCGGATTCCCCGCCGACATCCATTCCGTTGTCCGCATCCTGCTGCATATCCTCATCGTATACGTCCTCACCCTCATCCAGCTCCTCATCATAAGGCTCCAGATAGGTGGATCTCAAATCCACGCCACGGACCCGCTGCTCATAACGCTGCCTGCGCCGTTCCTCCTGACGCTCCGCATGCAGCTCCATCCGCCGCTCCATATCCTCCTTTGCATGCTGGTACGCCACATCACTGTGCTTCTTCACCGCATTGACAATGGACTTTTCCGTAATGCAGACCACGCTGATCAGGAATATCACCAGCAGAATCAGGAACGCCCCGATGGTCCCCAGCGCCCCCTTAAGTCCGGAACTGATCAGACCGCCCACCAGTCCGCCGCCAAATCCACTGACCGATGACAGCCGGTAATACTCCAGCACATTCTTTCCCGCCTCCGGCTCGCTTCCGAAGAACAGCTGCGCAAATCCGCACAGGGTCAGCGTCAGCGCAGCCGATGCCGCGATCTTGCGCATCGCCACATAGCTGCCCCGATTGGACATATAAAAGCAGGTGCCCACAAATAAAAGAAGCGGGGCAATGAATCCCACCATACCAAATATTCCCAGCTGTACACTACGCAAAAAATCACCTGCAACACCGCACAGGTGAAAATTACTCAAAAATAACAGGATTGCCAATGCAAATGACAACAGAATCATCGCTTCCGCCCGGATAAATCCATCCTGCTCCGGCACTGCCTCCGGCTGCTTCCTGGGTCTTCCCGGCTTCCCTGCCGCCTGCGCCTGCCGTCCCCCGGACCGTCCTTTTGCACCGGTCTGTCTGCTCTCCGCAGAAACTGACTGCCGTCCGGTCTGCCTGTTCTCCGCAGAAGCTGTCTGTCTGCTCTCCCCAGCGGCCGTCTGCCGCCTCCTGGGCGTTCCACTCTGCTTCGCTGAAGTTCTCCCGGAAGATGTTCCTGCCGCATTTCCTGTAGTTGTCGATTTCTTACTGCTTGCTGCCACTATGTATCCTCCTCTTTCCGTTGAACCTAGTATACAAAAAAATGAGGGGAAATGCAACTCCCCTCAAACCTCTGTTCTGTTATTTTTGTGCATCGATCATAGAATACAGCTTCAAAAGCGCCTCTTTGATGCCGCCGACCTCATCAATCAGCCCCTCTTTTACATTTTCCTCCCCCACCAGCACGGTTCCCAGATCCCGGGTCAGCATCTCCGTATTCAGCATCAGCCGCCGTGCCTGATCGTAGGCAATCTTCGAATGGGTGCTGACAAAGCTCAGGATCCGGTCCTGAATCATCTCAAAATATTCGTAGGTCTGGGAAGCTCCGATCACCATCCCGCTCATCCGCACTGGATGAATCATCATGGTCCCCGTAGGTACTATAAAGGAATAGTCCGTGGAAACCGCCAGCGGCACCCCGATGGAATGACTTCCCCCCAGCACAAGAGACACGCTCGGCATACTGAGAGACGCAATCATCTCCGCTATGGCAAGCCCCGCATCCACATCGCCGCCGGAGGTATTTAAAAGCACCAGAAGCCCCTCCACACTGTCATCATCCTCTAGCTGCGCCAGCTGGGGAAGCACATGATCGTACTTGGTAGTTTTTGCATTGCCCGACAGATTCTCATGTCCCTCCACCTCACCGATGATGGACAACAGGTGAATCTTCCGACGTCTGCGATTGCAGTCCAGAGTCATCTGACCGTACTCTTCCATTTTTTCATCCTGCGCCTGCTCCCGGCTGTTCTGCGTCTGCTCCTGTCCGCTCTGTGCCTGCTCATCCTGCGCCTGCTCCCGGCTGTTCTGTTCCTGTGCCTGCCCGCGTTGAACCTGCTTTTCCTGCTCCTGCCTGCCTTGAGTCATTCTCACCTGATTTTGCTCATCATCCGCCATTGCCGCCGTCAATTCCTGCTCATTCCACTCCCGAAAACCGTAAAACATAGTATTCTCAGCCTCTCTTCCTACTGTTTTCTGCTAATCAGTAGCATTCACTGAGAATGGCACATTTATACACCGGCATACACTCCATAAATTTACGCGTAACGTGGAACTTTGGACAATTATTAGCCCGAAACTCAAAAAATTGTCCAAAATCATAGAGCACACCTTGATTTCCGGCTAAAAAGCAGTGGTTTTGGACAATTTTTGGCAATTACCCCCTTGAATTATCCAAAAAATCAAGAATTTTGGATAATAAACCGCGGTTTGAAGAAAAATTGTCCAAACCGCGGTTTATGTCAACCAAAAACATCACATATTTCATGCATGCGAAGATTCTTTGGACAATTTTTTCTTATTTCCCTAAAAATTGTCCAAAATTGTAAAAAGACTTGCTTGTCTTCCAGCCAAAAGCAACACGATAAGCACCTACATCAGCGGCGCAAACAGCCTCAGCACCTTTCCTGTCAGCATCTTCCCCAGGGGATAGCTTCTGCAGCTTTCCACGGTGATTTCCTGGCACTGCTCCAGCGTCTCCTGGAAGTCCAGCTCCGCCTGACGCACCGCCGGGTTACGGTACAGGTACGCGGCGCACTCAAAGTGCAGGTGCAGGCTGCGGTAATCCAGATTGATGGTTCCCACCACCGCCTTCTCGTCATCGCTGGTAAATACCTTGGCATGGACAAATCCCGACGTATACTCATAAATCTTCACCCCTGCGATCAGCAGCTCCTCATAGTAGGAGCGCGCCAGCAGATAGGCATAGATCTTGTCCGGAATGTGCGGCATGATGATCACCGTCTCCACGCCACGCTTTGCCGCAAAGGTCAGCGCCGTGATCATATCACTGTCCAGAATCAGGTACGGCGTCATGATATGGACATAATACCGTGCCTCATTCAGAATATCCATGTAAACATGCTGTCCCACCGTCTCGTCATCCAGCGGACTGTCACCGTAAGGCATCACAAATCCGCTGCGGTCCAGTCCCGCCGGATACTGATCATGAGGACTGCGCAGGTATTTCCCGTAATCCTCCGTCCCGGCTTCCGTCACATTCCACATCTGCAGAAACATCATCAGGAATCCGGTCACAGCGTCCCCCTTCAGCATCAGCGCCGTGTCCTTCCAGTGTCCGAACCGCTCTCTGCGGTTGATGTACTCGTCCGCCAGATTGACCCCGCCGGTAAAGGCGGTGTGCCCGTCGATGACCGTAATCTTCCGGTGATCCCGGTTGTTCTGCGCCGAAGACAGAGCCGGACGGATGGGCGAGAACATCTTGCAGCGGATTCCCAGCTTCTCCACCTGCTTCGGATAACCATAGGGAAGCAACGTCAGGCTGCACATGCCGTCATACATCACCCGGACCTCCACGCCCTGCGCCGCCTTCTCCTTCAAAATGTCCAGAACCGCAGACCACATTTCCCCGCGCTCCAGAATAAAATACTCCATGAAAATATAGCGCTTTGCCTTCCGAAGCTCCTCAAGAAGTACCGGAAACATCGTATCTCCCAGAGGAAAATACTCCGCATAGGTATTTTCATACATGGGATAGCCGCCGCACTGGTTCATATAGTGGGCCAGATGGGCATTGCCCCGGCTGACCATGGACACCCGCTTAAGCACGTCCGCGTCCTGCTCCAGATAGGGCTTTGTCTCCTGAATCCGGCTGCGCAGCCTCCGATCGATCAGCCTGCTTCCCATCTGTGTCTCCACAAACACATAGAACAGTGCGCCGAACACCGGAAATACCAGCACCGGTATGATCCACGCCATCTGGTAGGACGGATTCTGCCGCTTGTTGAGAATGTAGATCACAACCACCGCACTCAGCAGCGTAAATCCGCCATACAAAAAGAAGACATGGTCGCTGAGCCAGCGAAATGCCGACAGCAGCACCACAAGCTGCATCAGCACCGCCAGCACAACGTAGCCGGTCCGCCCGAAAACAGGGCGCAAAAATCTGCCCCATGTTCGCTTGTCCGGTCTGTACCCTGTCTTCTTGTCCAATCTGTATTCCTCCAAATGGTTTTATCTTAACGCCTGCTCAATATCCGCAATAATATCATCCGCATCCTCGATACCCACACTTAAGCGGATCAGGGACGGATCTACGCCAGCCTCCACCAGCTGCTCATCGCTTAACTGACGATGGGTATGACTTGCCGGATGCAGCACGGAAGTTCTCGCATCTGCCACATGGGTCACGATAGCCGCCAGCTTCAGCTTGTCCATAAATACGCCTGCTGCCGCTCTTCCGCCGGTCAGACCGAAGGAAATGACGCCGCAGGTGCCGTTCGGCATGTATTTCTCTGCCAGCTCATGATACTTGTCGCCTTCCAGACCCGGATAGTTCACCCATGCCACATCCTCTCTGGACTTTAAGTAGCTTGCCACCTTCATGGCATTCTCACAGTGACGCGGCATTCTCAAGTGCAGGGTCTCCAGACCGATATTCAGCAGAAATGCATTCTGCGGAGACTGGATGGAGCCCATATCGCGCATCAGCTGTGCCGTCGCCTTGGTTATGTAAGCGCCCTTGCCAAATCTCTGGGTGTAGATCACACCGTGATAGGAATCATCCGGCGTGGTCAGTCCCGGGAACTTGTCTGCATGCGCGTCCCAGTCAAAATTGCCGCTGTCCACGATACAGCCGCCTACACACATGGCATGTCCATCCATGTACTTGGTGGTGGAATGAGTCACGATATCAGCGCCCCACTCAAAAGGACGGCAGTTGATCGGAGTCGCAAAGGTATTGTCCACGATCAGCGGAACTCCGTGCTTGTGAGCCAGACGGGCAAACTTCTCGATATCCAGCACCACCAGCGCCGGGTTGGCAATGGTCTCGCCGAAGACGGCTCTGGTGTTCGGCTGAAATGCCTTCTCCAGCTCATCCTCCGGAGCGTCCGGGTCCACCAGCGTACACTCGATGCCGAACCGCTTCAAGGTAACGGTAAATAAGTTGGAAGTACCGCCGTAAATGGTAGCGGCGCTGACGATGTGATCACCTGCGGAACAGATATTCAATACCGCATACATGTTGGCTGCCTGACCGGAAGAAGTCAGCATGGCTGCCACGCCGCCCTCCAGTGCACAGATCTTCGCTGCCACCGCGTCATTGGTCGGATTTGCCAGACGGGTATAGAAATATCCGTCCTCCTCCAGGTCAAACAGACGTCCCATCTGCTCGCTGGTCTCGTATTTGAAAGTCGTGCTCTGGTAAATCGGGAGCACCCGCGGTTCTCCATTCTTCGGCTGCCATCCGCCCTGGATGCAGATGGTATCTAATGACTGTTTCTGGCTCATAATGTTGTCCTCCTCTTGTATGTCGGTAAAATTTATGTCGCTAAAATTGTAATAAGTCTATCACAAATGGGGGGAATTCTCAAGGTTTTTGTGTGGGGTCTTCAAGCCATTTGTTTTGACAAAGGAATCGCAGAATTAATCATTACAAACATTCGTCCCTGTCTTATAAATGTGCAAGCACACAATTCTTCATCACTCACTGGATATCTGAGCAATTCAAGTGGCATATCGTGACGCGCCACATTATTTTCCAGCACGCTAAAGATATCTGTTATCCAAAACATTACTCATAGATTTATGCCTCCCATGGCTGCATCATCTCTTCCACATTTTCGTGAGTACGAGCATAGAAACAAATCAGATTTGCAATCTCATCCGCAATTACAAGACCATCTTTTGCTTCCTGGGATTCAACTCTTCCCATAAAAGCCTTCACAGTATTGATTTCCGGAATCACCTGCGGAACCTTTACCAGACCTTCCATCGAAACACCCAGAAATTAATGTCTTCTTTCTAGCAACTCATTGCCATTCTATACAGAATTATATTGTCTATCTCTCCTGTTGGAAGAAACTGCCTGAATACCGGTATCGCACTATGTCTGTCGTGCAGAACACAAAAAGGAGCTGTCGGTTAATGCCGATTTTTAAAGCTCCTGCACCAAAACAAGCATATCCCGCAGAACTCCTTGCTTTTCAGCCAAGGATATTCTGGCAGATATGCTTGCTTTTTCTTTAGTCATCCTATTTCTAGGCTGTAACGAGGTTTTTATGTATTTTTCGACACTTTCACAAAGATACAAATTTTGTCAATATGTGGTGGCTGGGCAGATTACTCTACCCAACGACCTGTACTGTCCACACGATATCTGCCGGAAATAACAGTATCATGCGCCATGGAACCGTCCGCATGCAGGAAATACCAGCCGCCCCTGTACTGAATCCAGCCCACGGCCATTGCTCCGTCCGGTTTCAGATAATACCACTTGTCACGGATTCTGCGCCAGCCGACTGCCATGTAACCAGAATCGTCGAACCAGTACCACTGTCCGCCGATATAGCGCCATGCCGATTTCGGATAGGTTGCATCCTCATTCCGATACCACCAGCCGTATGCATCCCGCATCCAGCTGCCGTTTTCCCGCACTGGAGCATCGTCGTCATCGGCGGAATCCTCCGCCCAATGGCCGCCCTGATCCGGCTTGTCCGCATTCGGCTTATCCGGGTCCGGCTTATCCGGATCCGGCGTGACAGTGCCTCCGCTCTCCGCCTCGACATACTCCGCCTCTACCTTTGTATTGCTGTCTCCCATAACAATGGTCGTCTGTGCCGCATATGGGTCTGTCAGCACCATATCATCCAGCGTGTTCCAACGATAGAACTGCATCCCCTCTGCTGCCTCGGCGGCCTGAATCTGTACCGCCTGTCCGGACTGATACAGCCCGCTTCCGCTTCCGGAAACCACTGTGAGCTGATATCCGGCGCTGTCTCTGACCTGTACGGCTATTTCAGCCGTAAATCCGCCATCGGCGCTCGTTACGCGGATTACCGTATCGCCAACGCCGACCGGCATGAGAACTCCTTCTCCGGAAACCGCCGCCACATCCGTATCTGCGCTCTCCCAGATCAGCTCCTTACAGGTTGCATTCGCCGGAAGCACGCTTACATTCAGCTGAACCGGCTCAATGCCGTTCATCTGCAGCTCCACCTGAGACTGTGCGGCTGTAATTCCCTCTGCCGCCACATAGCGTTCCATAGGACCGTCCGGTATCTGAACCTCCTCGTTCTGCGCCTTGTATACAGTCAGATATACCTTATTGTCTGAGCTGTCGACATCTTCTTCCAGTGTGCTGACTTCTGCCACATAAGCCTTGATGTCCCTGCCGTTGTAATTGATATTCGCATCGTTCAGAATACATGTTCCAATCTGGAACGTATCTTCCTCAAACGGCTTTAAGGTTTCCTGATGAATAATGCGTCCGTCAGCAGTATCCTCATGGATGGTGACAAGTGCCTCCTCAACCGGAACCGCCGAGTGATTCCATACCTCATATCGGATATATTTGTTTTCTTTCAACTGACTGACATAGGCTTTCAGTTCCAGATTCATACCGCCCACAATTTCAGTCATCCGCTGATTGCCGGCGTTGCTGTCGTTCTCCGCCAATACCTCTGCGGTAATCTCCGTTGTCAGCAGCGGGTCGAAGGTCACATCTGCCGTAAATATCTGCTTTTCTCCCGGAAGCAGGCGGCTGTCGATACGCTCCTGAGAGAGCGGCGCGCCGTTCTGATCTGTTACCGTTAATATAAAGCCGTTAATTTCTTCCGTACCCTTATTCTCCACCGCATAACGCATATGCTGCGCCGTCTCTGCGTAGGAAACCGGCATATAAATATCTGACAGCTCCAGATCAGTAAACGCCTGCGAGGTGCCTGTTTCAATCGAGACGCTTCCCGTATCGCTGACAATATTGGATACTGTGATCAGGCTTCCATTTTCATCCTCGCTGAACGCAACCCGCTCAAAAGTACCCGGAAGCTCGTCCGCTTTCACCGGACTGCTCCACACTCCGTCCGTGCATCGACTCATCCAGATTACCGGCTCATCCTCGCCTGCATATCCTGCCCATACTACCTTGTCTTCCTCCTCATTCGGAAAACTGAATGTGGAATTGACAACCGCTGATTCATCGAGAACCGTCGCTGTCATTCCCCGATTCAGGTCATGGCAGTACAGGAATCCGTTTCCATTCCAGTACAGGTTTCCGCCGTGGAACAGCATCCGGCCTTCATAAATGCTGTTATCCGTAATCTGGGTCAGCACGCCGCCTGTAAGCAGATAAATCTCCATATCGCCGCCGTTCAGCACGTCGCCCGCGGTGACAGCCACAGACAGTCCCTGTCCGCTTTCTCCGGCTGCAACTGCTCCGACCGGCTGCTCCAGCGTTCCAAGAACCTCCTCCTCCTGCCAGCTGCCCCCGGTATAGCTGCTTCTCAAAATCTTATAGCTGCTGCCGTTCTCATCCGCCGCCTGTCCCCAGATCAGCTCCATGGTTCCATTCTCGCAAACCAGCTCAGGCGCTGTCTTATACCTGCCGTTAACGGTGTTCCTGTGTACGTCTGTAAATGTGCCTGTCTGCGGATTAAATTTCGCTGTCATAATTTCCAACGCTTCCGTTCCGGCATCCCACTGCTCCCAGGCCAGATACAGGCCGTCCGAACCGCAGCAAAGAACTGCCTTGGCCTCCGTCTGCTCAGGATCCGTTACCGGCTCCGGTGCAGACCAGCCGCTGCCACTGTCGACACGGTACGTCAGGCTGCGTCCGGTTCCCGTACTGCCAGACGCTTCCGTAAAGTAGGTCATTACCTGGGAAGCCCCCGTCCGCATAACCAGCGGTTCCGTATACTGTGCCGCATCTGCATTGTCATAATACATTCTCGCCGCAGCAAGGTTATATCCCGCCGCAGCCGAACGTTTTTCCTTTCCCCAAAGGTATAAATCTAACATATCACGCTCAAACGTCTTCTCCGCTCCTATAAATCTGGCCACCATGCCGAGCTTTACGTTAATTATGCCATACGTGGGGCTCTTAAATCGAATCTTCGGATTGAGCGTTCCATATCCGCCAAAGGAGAGCAATCCCTTGGCAAACGGCAGACCGGCTGCCACCTCGCCCCGTCCATATGGATCAATTTCCACATCTCCGTCTACGGTAAGCCGAGGATCCCAGGCACTCCGTTTCACTTCACCACTGATTTTGCCAGTAAGCCCGCCTTCCACGTCGAAATATCCCCAGGTTCCGACAGGCACCGTCTTGCCCCACTTTCCCTTTCCCTTTATCAGGATACCGCCGGAGCTGTCCAGCAAAACGCCGTTAGGATCAATTTTCTCCTCATGGAAAACGTAAAATTCACCGCTCAGCTTCAGTGGTCCCAAATTAACCAGCGGCTTTTCCGCCCCGCTCACAAATGCAGATTTTCCTTTTTCTATCGCCGCTTTCAGAAAATCATAGGCTCTCTTATCTTTAAGTTCTTTCTCCGCTCCAAGATAATATTTTACCGTCTGAATTCCGTTTTTATCGTATTCTTCTTCTACCTTGACTTTCAGCACCTTGGCCGTAATCTCAAATTCGCCGCCAAATATATTTCTATTGTCGTCTTTCCATAAGCCACTTCCACCTCCCGAAATCTCCAGATCGTAATCGGTGGGATGGGTTATCCGCTTCACGAGATTAATATGCAGATTCAGCGGTTCCGATCGGACGCCGTCCGCCGTTTCCGCCACAGCATAAATATCGCGGCCAAAATCAAATTTTGCACCCGGTTTGAACACGGCGCGGTAAGAAGATCTCTCCCATTTTCCCTCATCGCCCCATTCATTCCATTCCAGCTCTAACGCTTTTGTTTCCCCGCCCTCTGAATTTTCCTGGAAAATATAACATTTCTTCGGCGTATGGTCATTCCATTCAACATCCAGATAAAGCGAGCATGTCTCCGAATCGGTCGTTGCGTAGGTTGCAGTCTCCTGGAACAGATTTCTCGTATCCTCCGTGCGACTGTTATATTCCAGCGCTGTCGTAAAATATGGTTTATCCGTTACTTCTTTTTCCAGGCAAATTTTCAGTAAATGACGTTTTTCAAAATTGTTTGCCACCATTTGCCGGCAGTATCCGGATGCTATGACTGACACCGCACACATCTTCATGCTGTCTCCCAGCATAACCATTCCATCCTGGTCAGTCTTACGCCCATGCGTTGTAAGTTCTCCTTCAAATTCATACACATAAACATTTGCGCCCGCAATCGGCTTCTGATCCATATCCGTTATCTGAATATATCCGTTATTTATGTTTAAAAGCCCCAGCGCATTCAGTCTCTCCGGGCTTACCATTCCCTGAAGCACCGGATACAGGAACTTTTCATTTCCCATTTCCCACGTACCGGTAAAATCCCAGCCACGGAATGAATCCTGATTTTTCATCTGGCTGTCGCTGAGAATGGTGATACTGCCCTCCGGCAGCTCAGTCTCCTGGCCAATCGGCTTATATCCCTCAATTCCATAGACTGCGGAATAGCTCTTACATGGCAGACTGCTGATGCTTCCCACATAGCTCTGACCGTCGACTGCCGAAGACACGCGGCCAATCTGATAACAGCTCAATATTTTCCTGTACCGCTGGCTGTCTGTCATACCTGTCTCATCATCAATACAGCCCAGCCCGGCGGCATAAAAAACTGCCGCTTCCGATACCATTTCTTTCCTGTAATCGATTTTAACCTCGCCGCTGTTAAAGCTGTCGAGGATACAGTCGTAATAGCACACCAGTCCGGCTGCACATGCAGTGTTCATATTAACCGGAGTCCCGGTATCTGCCAATACAACGTCTCCGGAATTGTATGTTTTCTGAGCCCGTACTGCCGATACAGCCAGTCCGGCTGCTTTCACAGCTCCTGCGTCTATATCAGAATTTTCAACCGTAATCTTCCCTGCATTGAACGAAGTATCTATATTGGACGTTGTGTATACAATTCCTGCCGCTATGTGCCCGGCGGTAATATCACCTGTATTATAACATCCGCTGATGACCTGTCTGTCATTTCCGATTTCCGGGCTGTATCCGGTTCCGGAATATGCGATTCCGGCAGCCATATGCCCGGCGCTGATGTCTCCCTGATTGCCGCACCGGATTACCTTTCCGCCTCCGAATGCAATACCGAACGCGCTGCTTTCCGGACTATCCAGCTTAATATTGGCATAGTTGATGCAATCCGCCAGGCTCGTCTCCGTAGCATTGGGAGTCGATGCAGAATAACAGATTCCGGCCAGAGTCAGGGCTGCCTGCCCATCATAGTGAATTCGGCCGTAACTCTCACATTTTTCAATATGACCGCCGTTAAGGGTGTGCGCCACCAGCCCTACCTGAAATGAATGATCCGTCGTCACATCGGCAGAGTCAGAAATCACAATGTCATTCAGCATCAGATTTTTTACGGTTCCTCCCACGCGCTCAAAAAGGCCGTATACAGTCTGCTCCGGTGTCAATTCAAAATGCAGTCCGAAAATCGTATATCCGCTTCCGTCAAACGTGCCCTCGAATTCCTCTGTACTTCCTCCTGTCTTCCACCCAATCGGAATCCATGGCGTATCCTTGTTCAGCACTATATCATTCAGCAGGACATAATCGGCTGTCATATCGAACCTGACATTATACAGATCCTCCACTGTACTGATGTAGAACGTCTTCCCCATACTGTAAAGAGCCACGCCATAGGTTGAAAAATGATCGACGTCAAGCGCAAGGACGCCCGGCTCCACCTCCTCTGAGATCAGGATATCCGCAGACACTCTGTCTTCATCCACAAAAAAGGCGTCGACGCCCCACTCCTCATCCTGCAGTTTTTCTTTCGCATCGAAACGCACACGAACGGAATCCTCCGGCTCAATGATTCTTCCGTCACATTCCAGCGTGATGTCAAAAGCTGCAATTTCTTTCACCCGCTTCTTCTGCGAAACCATTTCCTCTTTTACTGTATGTTCAATCTCAGCCGCGTCGGAGGCGCTTGCCCTGGTCACATAGGCTACAGTTCCTGCCGGCAGAACCTCCATCGTATCTTCGATAGTAATTCCGATTCCGTCAATTTCTGTCTCAAAATACAATACTCCCGCATCAGAGCTGGTTGCTGTCAGCGCGTCCGGCCTGCGGTGTTCGATGTCTTTCCCATTGGAATCCGTCGCGGTCTGCGGTTCACGGTCTGTATCCGCGGCCGCACCGCCTGCTTCCTCACCGGCGTCTGTTTCCGCTCCTGTTTCCCTGTCTGTATCCGAACCGGTCGCATACTGCTGCGTGCTGTGAACAACCGGCTCCAGCGCTGTCATTGCCGCATAGGACAATTCCGCAAGCTCCGGGCAGCTGCACAGCAGCAGCGCCACAGACAATATGATTGAAAGATACTTTTTCCATCCCTTTTTCATAGTATTCCCCTTTAATTCTCTTAATTTTTGCCATCGGCGCTCAGCAGCCATGTTTCCGATGCGCAAAGTACGCTTCCCGCGGAGCGTTTCCTTACATCTGTCTTACATGGTCAGTATTAATTAAAAGCCAAAATTACTGCAGTTCACACTGAACATGTTGTTGTCTGCTTTTCCATAACTAATCCGTAAACCAAGAAGTGAATGCTCCGGCGTATAGTACTCGTTGTCATAACGAATCGCCTCGCCTACGCACTCCCCTATCCCGGCAATAAACGGCTTTCCCTCGCTGTCCGTTGGGACTTTTTCTGTGGAGCAGGAAATACTGCAGCTTCGGTCTGCCCGGATTGCTTCCAGGATCCTGTCAATATCAACGCCGAAAGACCGGCAATAATCCGCATATATATTATTATAAGCCGTATCGGCAGCCGGATTGGCCTGTGCCATGGAAAATACGCCATCTTCATTAATCGTCGCAAATCCATAATCCCGGTTTACCTCCAGCGCGCCGGAGTCTGCAAAATAGTACTGCACATCGTCGATATATCTCATACCGGTTATCATATATCCCAAAAAATAATACCATTTCCCGTCTATCAGCATCCACTCATCCTCTGCACAGCTTCCGTCGTCCTTGATATAGGTCCACATCTTGCTGTCATATCCCAGCGAACGGTATGCGGCCGACGTTTCCTCCAGCTTCCAGTAGCCTGCAAACGCCGGAAAAGATGATACAAAAACAAATACTGCCGCCAGTGCGGCCAACACGCTCTTTTTCATAGTTCTTTCCTCCTGTGTTATTCTCCGATTTTAATTTCCTCGGCAATATAGTATGTCTGATTATCCTCGCCATACCGTATTGCAATGCCGATCTGACCGTACTCGTGCCCGATCACCTGTAAATAATGCGGTTCCGACGTAAACTGATCTTTCAGAAGCGCCGTCAGGTTTGCCGTCCCGTGATCGCCCTTATATATCCGCCATCCCTGCACAAAGGATTTGTTCTCTGTACCGGCATAAAGCGCATCTCCCGTAACCGCTCTGGGCACCGTATTCCACAGCATCTGCCCGCTCTCGTCCGGACCGCTGTAAAAGAATTCTCCTGTCTGCTGCCGCACAGCCTCCATCTGATGACACCGGTATGCCGCCGCCACGCAAAGGTCGTAATTCAGAATCACAGGCAACGCCCCGTTTTTTGTCCGCTCCTGGTTAATCAGATCATATCCGGCAACAATCGCAGACCAGTGTTCCTGCACCGCCGTCTGTGCCTCCTGCAAAATTGTCCGATCCAGACCAGGCGTCTCCTGCACCTCGCCCTCCCTGACCAGCGCCCCGCTTCCGTCAAACTCGCAGGTACGGTACCCGATAAAATGCTCGCCCGTAAGCATCCTTCCGTCCGCTCCCAGATAGTAATTTTTGCCGTTGTCACAGACCCAGCTGCTATCCAGAAAATTACCGCTGTTTGCATGGTAATACCAGCCCTCTCCCGACTGCTCCCATCCGGCTGCCAGCGACGTCATTGTGTCTGCAGCCAGCATGCAGGAAATGCCCGCCAGCAACAGAAACCCCCTCAGTTTTTTTCTCATGGCAATCCCTCCCTGATTATTCCGACAGTATTCAGCTACTTAGTTTTATTATACCTCAGCTTCTGATTACAGACAATTTCTCTTTTTGTCTGAACAGCGGTCAATTTTGTCATGCCGAAAGAGCCTGTTTTTGTATATTGATGTTCCCTTTTTTTGATGACGCGGCTTTAACGGAAAGCATCACTGCAAATGTAATGTTCTGACAGCCCGGATACATTAACCGGCAGCAGTGCACAGTCCCTTTGAATCTCCCCATAAAATAAAGTATTTATGATTGGCTGCTGTGCAGAACACAAAAGACGCCTGACCATTGTTATTGTGATCAGGCGTCCTGAAAGGCAGAAATCGGCAGCTAAATGAGGCATCTACATATGATACCACATAAAGCAGGTACTTTTTGGACAATAAATAGCTTTTTTCGTAAAAATTATCCAAACTTATCCACGGTGCATCAGATATTGATTTACATAACTCATATTTTGGACAATTATTCCTGAAATCAGGTCATTATTATCCAAAATTTCAAGATTTTTGGATAGTTTTCATGGATTTCAGGTTAAAATTGTCCAAATTCGCATTATGTAAACCCACAGCAATACATTCCGGGCATGCTTTGGACAATTTCATGCACTGTAAGCCACTCATTGTCCAAAACCGAGATCTCATCCCCCTCTCCCCTCAGTCCTCTTCCCGCTCCACATGTTCAAGCTTCTTGAATATCCCAAGGCAGATTCCCACCGCCAGCAATATGGACAGGTAGTCCGCCGCCGGCTGGGCGTAGATCACGCCGTCCAGCCCGAACGCCGCATTGAGTCCAAGCACCAGCGGGATAAACAGAAGGCCCTGTCTGCACACGGTCAGGATCAGAGACGGCAGCGCCTTTCCCATGCCCTGGATCGTGTTGATGCACAGGAACAGGATTCCGATGAACGGGCCGGAAAGCTGCAGGGCAATCACCATCTGGATGCCGTACCGGATGACGTCCGCATCGTTGATGAACACCTGAATCAGTGTCTTTCTGGCAATGACCATGCCCACGGTCAGCACCGTGCCCATGACCACCGCGCAAAGTCCGGTGAACCGGAACACGCCAAGAAGACGCTTCTTGTTCCGCGCGCCGTAGTTATATCCGATCAGCGGCTGGATTCCGGCGCAGAGTCCGATCTGTAAGAGCACCACCAGCATGTTGACCTTCATGGCAACGCCCATGGCTGCCACCGGGGTGTCGCCGTAGCTTACCAGCACCTGATTCAGCACGATGTTGGCAAAGCTCATCAGAATGTTGTTGAGGGATGCGGGGATGCCGATGGTCATGACGCTTGACGCAATCTTCTCTCCCGCCTTGAAATCCTTCAGCCGGATGGACAGGCTGGACTTCTTTTTCATAAAATAAGCCAGATAAAATGCACTTGCAGCCATATTGCCGATTACCGTGGCGATAGCCGCACCTGCCACGCCCCAGCCCAGCACCAGAATCATGATCGGGTCCAGCACGATGTTGACCACGGTTCCGATCAGGTTGCCGATCATGGACTCTCTGGCAGCGCCCTCGCCCCGCAGGATGTTGCCGAATGCGGTTCCGAACATGATGAACGGACCGCCAAAGGCGATGTAGGTCAGATACGTCCGCGCATGACCGATGGTATTTTCACTGGCTCCGATCAGGCGCAGGATTCCGTCCATACCGATCATGTAGATCAGCGCCACGATCACACCGAGTCCCAGAGAGCCATAGCAGCAGAAGGACGAGATGTGCTTTGCCCGCTCTGCCTTCTTCTCTCCCAGTGCTCTGGAGATGGCGGAGCTTCCACCGATGCCGAACAGGTTGCCCAGCGCCATGAAAATCATAAAGACCGGTGTCGCCAGAGACACGGCCGCCACCTGCATGGGGTCCCCCGTCTGACCGATGAAGAAGGTGTCCGCCATGTTGTAGATGACCACCACCAGCATGGAGATCATGGTGGGAATTGCCATCACTGCCACCGCCTTCGGGATGGGGGCTGTTTCAAATAGTTCTTTGTTTTTATTCATTTAGATTCCTCCGTTTTGACTGGCCCTGCAAATCATAAAACACATCACCGGCGCATTTTCTGATTTGCCTTGCAATAAAACAATGCCAAACCACTTGACATGGCTGGCATTGTCCTCAGACCTTATTATCCGGCAGCTGCATGCAGCCGCTTTGTCTTACAACACAGAAAAGTGTAACATTTTTTTGTTCTCTATGTCAATTGTTATTTTTATAACCAGAACCCGGAGCGTTCCAGCAGGGCACCGATCTGCTCTCCCACGCTCCCCCGCACCGGCATCCGGTAATCATACACTCCCCCCGGCATCTTCCGCGCCGTCCCCAGAGGAAGCTTGTCCCGTCCGATCTGCTGGACGGTGATAACCTCCCCCTCCTTATAGGGCACATCAGGAGCGATCAGCCGCCCCTCCTGGTAGTAGGGGGTATCCACCGCCTTGCCGTTGACACAGATCTTCGAATATGCGTTAAAATGATCGCCAAACACGATGATCTGATTCTCGCTGCGGACCGTGGTCCGCTGGATGATCGGCGTAATGCCCATCTCCATCTTCGTCGCCCGGTAGGGGCTCTCGCCGCCATACACCTCCTGATCTCCATACAGCATATCGTATTCCAGAATCTGCATGGCATCCAGATAAGCTTCGGACTCCGTGTCCCCCTTCTCCAGATGCCGCTGATGGAACCGGACCATGGTGCCCTCGTGGATATCCAGCAGGTCCAGCACATGGGAGGTCAGCTGATAGGCCTCCACATCCCGGTTCTCCTTTGGAAGTCCCATATTATTCCAGATCACATACTCTGTCTGGAACAGGGAACGGTTCTTCATCTCCTCCGCCGTCCACTCAAATCCCGGCAGATGATCCCCGTACAATACCAGCACCGTAGGCTCCTTTCGGCGGTTCAGCATAAAGGTCAGCTTCTTCACAAAGGAATCCATCTCATGAATCTGCTCACAGTAATACTCAAAAGACGGATATTTCCCGTGTCCCTGCACCGAGATCGTGTAAATGAAATCCTGCCCCAGAGAGGAATCCAGCGTCTTCTCGATCTCACCCACCAGCACGCTGTCTTTGCACCAGCCGGTAGGATTCCGCTTTACATCGTACATGTATTCGATAGGCGTAAAGCTGTCAAATCCCAGCTGCGCAAATACCTTGTGCCGGTCGTAGAAGGTGCCCTCATTGTTGTGAATGGCATGGGTTCTGTATCCCAGTTCCTTCATATTAAATGCCATGCTCTCGCAGGCAGTCTTCTGAAGCACCGTCTTATAGGGGTACTCACCCGGTCCGAAGAAATCCAGATTCATCCCCGTAATGCACTCAAATTCCGTATTGGCGGTTCCCGCGCCCACAGAAGGCACGCTCAAGTACCCTGACGGATACTCCCGCATCAGATACCGGAAGAAGGGAATCGGGTCCTTCTCCACCGGATTGCCCTGCCACAGGGTCGGATCGAAAAATGACTCCAGCTGCACCATAATGATGTTGGGCGTGCGGTACTGATCCAGGCTGTAGCTCTGCTCCGGCACAAATTCTTCTTCCTCAAGCTCCGCCACCACTTCCCGGTCGTAGGTCTCCGGCTTCTCGATCCCTGTGTTGAAGGCAGAGTTGGCAAAGCAGTAGGCGAATCCATAGTCCTGATACGCCTGTCCGATATTGCCGAACCGGACCGCCACCAGCCCCGACATCATGGACAGGTTCAGAGAACCCCAGATCACCATCATTCCCACCGCAGCCACACAGGCGGACTCCGTCAGGTTCACCGGATGCGCATCCACCGGTGCCTTTCTCCATACCAGCACACAGCCGATCACCGCACCTGTCAGAGCAATGGCGCCGATCACGATCTGCCACCAGGTCAGATAGGTGGTAAGCAGACTGGCTGCATAGCGCAGCAGCCTCAGATCCGCCGCCGTAAACGGCGTCGTCCGGAAGATCAAGAGCACCCCGTTGGCGATTCCCATGCCCAGCGCCACCACAGTCAGAACCGTAGTCAGAAACACCTTTCTTCTGGTAAAAAACACCAGCAGAAACGGTGTCAGGATCAGCAGCGTATTCAGCCCGAATACCAGCGGACTGCCAAACAGATAGCGTCCCAGCAGAATCAGCGACTTCCTGCTGAAAAGTTCAATCATAAGATTCAGAATCAGTGAGATCATAAGCAGCTGCCCAAGCAGCTTCCATAAGCGTTTCATGTTTCGTTCAGCCCCTCTTAGCTTCTGTTAACATTTCCTGTTTGCCGGAACTGCCCTTCCCGGCAGTTCCATACTTACTTCTGAAAATTTGGCTATAGTCTATCATATTTTTCTGCAAAGGGACATATCCATTTTACATAAAAATAACGTAAAATTTCCGGACATTTCACGCTACACTTCACAGTCCAAATATCAGGAGAAGGTTCATCAACATTTCCGGACACCCGAAAAGGGGTATGACGCTTTCCCTGTTTCCCGGAAAACACCATACCCCTTTGTCCTGTAATCTGCTTTCTCTCTACGCCAGATGCCGGTCCAGCGTAAATCCCCGTCCCCGCACCTCACGTACTCCGTTGATAATGATAAATGCCTTCGGGTCAATCGCCTGCACATATCGGTTCAGCGCCGTCAGATCTCTGCTTGGCAGCACGCACATGATCGCCTTCTGCTCCAGCTTCTCATAACCGGTCTGAATCGGCAGAAACGTGGAACCCCGATCCATCTGATTCTGAATCATCTCATTGATCTGCTCGTACTCCCTGCTGATGATCAGCACCTGCACGTTGCCTGCACCATAGATCAGCACCTGATTCAGCACCGCGGAAGTCAGCATCACCGACACGATACCATACAGGATTTCCTCCGTATTGGAAAACAGCGCCTGTGACAGCAGAATCACCACATCCATGCAGTACATACTCATCGCCACCGGAATCCGAAGCTTCTTGTACAGCGCCAGCGGCGGAATGTCCATACCGCCCGTGGAGCCGCCCAGCCGCATGACGATGCCCAGCCCAAGTCCCATCAGACATCCGGCCGCCAGCGCCGCCAGAAGCCGGTCTCCCGTCATATGGGCGATTGCTTCCAGCTCCAGCAGCCGGTTTAAAAACAGCGGAAATACCACCGTACTGATCACCGTCGTCAGCGCAAATTCCTTCCCCAGCAGCCAGTAGCCAACCAGAAACATCCCCACATTGACCACCGCCACCGTAACCGTCATATCCACATGGACAAAATATTCCATGCTTCGGGCAATTCCGGTCACTCCGCCCACCAGAAAGTGATTGGGAACGGAAAATGCCGCAATTCCAAATGCCAGCACCAGATTCCCCAGCAATATCCCCAGGACCCGCAAAATTCTGTTTTTCATATTCTTTCACCTGCTATATCTTTCTTCCTGAAATGCTGATCTGTCAAGCTCACTGATTCTCAGCACGAATAAGTATAGCAATCGAATGAGAGAAAGTAAAGAGGATACCGGCTTTCCTGAGAAGAACTGCTTTTTGTCACACAATCCTCCTGATCCACCCTTCCGGTGCCTCGATTTCTCCCAGCTGCATCCCGGTCAGCGTCCGGTACAGCTTTTCCGTCACCGGTCCCATGGCATTCTGGCAGTTTTTAAAGCAGATTTCCCGGCCATGATCCACAACCTTTCCGACCGGCGAAATCACTGCCGCAGTTCCGCACAGTCCACACTCCACAAACTGTTCCAGCTCTGCAAGCTTCACCGGCCGCTCTTCCACCGGAATATTCAGATACTCCTGGGCAACCACCTTCATGGAGCGTCTGGTAATGGACGGCAGGATGGACCCTGACTTTGGAATCACAATGGTTCCCGCCTCAGTGACAAAGAAAAAATTGGCGCCGCCGGTCTCCTCCACACAGGTTCTGGTGGCCGCATCCAGGAACATATTTTCATCATATCCACGGCTGTGGGCATCCACATAGGCATGCAGGCTCATGGCATAGTTAAGCCCCGCCTTGATGTGTCCGGTTCCATGGGGCGCCGCACGGTCAAAGTCGCTGACACAGATTGTGAGAGGCTTCACTCCACCTTTAAAATAAGGGCCCACCGGTGTACAGAGGATTCGGAACTGGTATTCCTCCGCCGGCTTCACCCCGATCACCGGAGAGGACGCAAACATGTAGGGCCGCACGTAAAGAGTCGCGCCGCTGCCATAAGGCGGCACCCAGGCCGCATTGAGCTTCACCACCTGATCAAGAGCTTCCAGAAAGCGTTCCTTCGGAAATGGCGGCATTTCCAGACCTGTTGCCGAATTCATCATACGCTCGGCATTCTGGTCCGGACGAAATGTCACGATATGTCCATCCTTCGTCTCATAGGCCTTCAGACCCTCAAACACCTCCTGACAATACTGAAATATTCCGGCACACTCGTTCAGTGTAACGGACGGATCTGTCGTCATAACCCCATTATCCCAGGCTCCGTTCCTGTAATTTGCCACATATCTCCAGTCTGTCTGGCGATATCCGAATCCGATATTGCTCCAGTCTAAATCCTTCTTGTGTGTCATTTCCATATGCTGTTCCTCCTGTCAGTCTCCACTGTTTTCTCTATGTAGAAATTGCGCCAGCCCGCAGGCTGACGCAGTTTCCAGATGTTTCCTGTTCTGTTTTCAGGCAGTTCACGCTTATCCAAGCTCTGCAATCAGATTGGTCAGCGCCTGCTTCACAAACTTCGGATCCGTAGCCAGATTCATCCGAATAAAGCCCTTGTAGGATGCTCCGAACCACTCGCCATAATCCACTGCCAGACGGCAGTGCTTCTGAACCACTTCCTGAGTCTTCTCCGGATCTACATAGGCACGCAGATCCAGCATCGGCAGGTAGGTTCCTTCCATATCACATACCACAACCTTCGGAAGCGCCTTTGCAAGCGTCTCCTTCATATACTTATAGTTGTCCTGAATCACTTCCAGCACGGAATCCAGCCATTCTGCTCCATACTCATATCCTGCCATGGTGGCAACCATGCCCATCACGCTGACTTCCGTCCGGTTCGTACCGGATGCGAACTTATCATACTGCCTGCGCAGCTCCTCATTGGTGATCACAATGTGAGAATGGATCAGAGATGCCAGATTAAAGGTCTTGGAGGATGAGTTCAGGGTAAGCAGGATATCCCGGTACTTTCCGCCTGCCACCGTTGCAGCCGGTACAAACCGGTGCTCACCAAAGGTGATATCCTGATGAATCTCATCGCTCACCACCAGAACATGGTGCTTCTCACAGATTGCCAGCACCTTGTCCAGCTCCTCCTCGGTCCATACGCGGCCAGCCGGATTGTGAGGCGAGCAGTTCAGGAAAAGCTTCACATCCTGTTCCACAACAGCCTTCTCAATGGCATCATAGTTCATGGTAAAGTGTCCGTTCTCATAGTCCAGCTCCACGGAAACCAGCTTCCGGTCATTGTTGGTGACCACGTTGTGGAATGGATAGTAGACCGGCGTCAGGATCATGCAGCCATCTCCCGGTCTGGTAAATGCCTGAATCATATATGCGATGGCGGTCACACAACCGGTAGCAAACCGCACCCAGTCCTTCTGAATCGGGAAATGATACCGCTTCTCCATCCAGTCAGAATACAGCTCATAGTACCGATCCGGCACACAGCCGTAACCGAACACACCGTGCTGCACTCGCTTCGTCATGGCGTCCACGATTCCATCGCAGGTCTTGAATTCCATATCCGCAACCCACATGGCAATCAGATCATCCTCGCCGAACTTTGCCTGCAGACCGTCCCATTTGGAACAGTCCGTTCCTTTCCGGTCAACCAGATAGTTCTCTAAAAATTCCTGTTTCTCCATGGTATTTTCCCCCATTATCTGACTGCTACTGCCTCAATCTCACATAATACGCCCTTCGGCAGAGTCTTTACTGCCACACAGCTTCTTGCCGGCTTGGATACAAAGAACTTTGCGTACACTTCGTTGAATGCTGCAAAATCTCCCATATCTGCCAGAAAGCAGGTGGTCTTGAATACTTTCTCAAAGCTGCTTCCTGCTGCTTCCAGAATCGCGCCTACATTTTTGCAGGACTGCTCTGCCTGAGCTGCGATGCCCTCCGGCACCTCGCCATTCTCCGGATTTACCGGAATCTGACCGGAAGTATAGACAACGCCGTTTACCTCAAATGCCTGGGAATAGGGTCCGATTGCGCCTGGTGCTTTCTTTGTGTCGATTACGTTCATATAATATCCTCCTGTTTTTTAGATTACACCTGTCCAGCCTGTCGCTGTCAGGATAAATACGATTACACATGCTGTTGCAATGAATAACAATACCTTCGGTAATACCCACTTAAACCAGGTTGCGAACGGTACATCTGCCATAACGCAGGAGCCGATCATCCAGCCTAACAGCGGAGAAAGCAGGTTGGTAAAGCTGTCGCCCATCTGGTATGCCACAACTGCCAGATTCAGTTCCATTCCCAGCGCCTCTGCTACCGGCTTCATAATCGGAACCAGAATTGCTGCCTTGGAGGTTGCGGACGGAATGATCGGGTTAATGATGGATACGATGATGGTAAGACCGATACTTGCCACCGACTTCGGCAGACCTAACAGCGGTTTTGTCAGTACATATACGATGGTGTGGATGACATTTCCGTCGCCCAGCACCAGGGAAATCACCTTTGCCAGACCGATGACAAATGCTACAAATGCCATAGATGCCAGACCTTTTGCAAAACTCTGTCCTAACTTTTCCGCACTCATACCACCAATCATTCCAACCAGAATCATGGTACAGATCATCACTGCAATCATGAAATCGAAGGTTTTGCCGGAATCACCACCCATCAACGGGTACATGGCAATCAGCAGATACTGTCCGATGAAGATCACGATTACAGCGATCTTTCTCCAGTTCATCTCCACTTTCTTCAGCACGCCTTCCTCAGATCCTGCTGCATGCTCCGGTCTCCAGCCAGCCCCGTACATCAGAGAGTTCTTCGGGTCCTTCTGGATTTTCTTCGCATAGCGCAGTACCATGACGATTGCCATTGCCAGGAACAGGTTCATGATCACCAGTCTGGTGAAAAATGCAGAGTATGGGATGACACCCATCAGCATCTGGGTGGTTGCCTGCTGTGCAGGACCGGTACCGAAGCCTACCAGAGATGCGAAGGTGGTAACACCCAGTGCACAGATCGGGTCCAGCTTCAGCTTCTTGGCAAACAGGATACCCACCGGTACTACGGCGATCAGCGCATCGGTTCCGCCAAAGCCACCCAGATAAGCCATCAGGATCATCATCAGCGCAATCAGAAGACCTGCGCCTTTATCCTTCAGCTTATACACAGACCAGTTCATCAGATCATCCAGCACGCCGGTTTCCAGTACCACATTAATGGTTGCGCCGGATACCATAACCACGAACATGATCGTAGCAGCGCCGGTCAGACCAGCTTTCATTTTCATCAGTGCATCCCACGGGCTGACCGGGGTCTGATACCCCAGATA
This sequence comes from Eubacteriales bacterium, assembly GCA_030536555.1. Taxonomy (GTDB): domain Bacteria; phylum Bacillota; class Clostridia; order Lachnospirales; family Lachnospiraceae; genus Brotaphodocola. The sequence continues at coordinate 110,107 of JAUNPU010000005.1, forward strand.
CTGGAACTCGGTTCCGATAATCTCGCCTGCCTCATTGGTCGCAAACTGTCCTGCCGGAACCAGATAGGTCGCCAGACATGCCAGCAAAATAATTCCAAACATGATCCACAGCAAGTGCGGCATTTTAAACTGCTTCTTCTCTTTCATTTGTTACTCCCCCTGTTTACTCAGTATAAATCCAACCTCTGCGCAGACACCCAGTGTCAGTGCAGATTCATCAATATCAAACTTTCCATTGTGGTGAGCAGCACCGCTGCCGTATTCCTCATTGCGGATTCCCAAAAATCCCAGCGCACCCGGATACTTTCTCAGGTAAGCGCTGTAGCACTCAGACGCGAACCAGCGGTCGCAGTCGCCCAGCACCTCTTCTCCGCAGAGTTCTCCAATCTTCTCCTGTACCCGAAGCGCCACGCCCTCATCGTTGACCACCGGATAAGGACTGATGTTGTGACGGTACTGGTAGGTTACGGTGCAGTTGTGGCAGGCTGCGGTGTTCTCGCTGATGCGGTTGATGATTTTCAGCGCCTTCTCACCCTCATCCCAGTTGAAGAATCGTGCCGTTCCGCCGATGTATGCCTCATCCGGAATCACATTGGTCGCCTCTCCTGCGCGGAGCATGCCAAGTCCCAGCGTAACGGTTTCCTCCACATTCAGCTGATTCATAAATGCCGAATTCAGCTGGGTAATGATATGAGCTGCCGGAATGATCGTGCTGACTGCCTGATCCGGTCTGGAACCATGTCCGCTCTTTCCGTGAAGATAGATTCCGATGCCGATGGTTCCCGCCATTCTCGGTCCCGGCACCACATTGACCTTGCCTGCATCCAGACCATTGTATACGTGAAGGGCAAAGCACTCGTCGATTTTGTACTCCTCAAGTGCCTCTATCATGGTGTCAATGCCGCAGTTGGTCTCCTCGCCCTCCTCGAAACAGCAATATACGGTTCCCTCTATCTCATCCCGGATTCTGGACAGGACCTTCATGGTTCCCAGCAGCACAGCCATATGGGCATCGTGACCGCAGGCATGGCAGACGCCATCCACTTCGGAAACACATTCCTTCTTCTGCTTCAGATTCTCTGCTTCCTCCTGAACCGGAAGTCCATCAATATCCGCACGCAGCAGCCGGTTCTTTCCCGGCTTGCCGCCTTCGATGATGGCGATGATTCCGGTTCCCTTCAGCATTTTATAGGGAATCTGCATGCTCTCGATCTCGCGGATCAGAATCTCTCTTGTGTGAAGCTCCTTGCCGGACACCTCTGGATGCCGGTGGAACTCCCGTCTCATATGTACCAGATAATCCTCATGCTCCAACACCAGTTTTTTAACGTCTGCTGAATTCAAAATTATCTTCTCCTTTCACCCAATCCATTCTCTTTAGTTCTCGCCCAGATACTTCTCCGTATGCTTCGTATTCACAGCCTCGCAGATTCTGCGAAGTCCCTCTTCCACCGTTGCCTTCGGGCATGCCAGGTTCAGACGAATGAAGCCGTCGGAATGCTGTACGAACATATTGCCGCCCTCTAACAGTACGCCAGCCTTGTAAGCGAAGAACAGCGGAAGGTTCTCATCTGCTTCAAAGTATTCTGACAGATCCACCCATGCCAGGTAGGTTGCCTCAGATGCACGGTACTTTGCCTTTGGCAGATGCTCTGCCAGGTACTCGCCTACGAAGCGGAAGTTCTCATCCAGATAAGCTCTCAGTGCTTCCAGCCAGTCGGAGCCCTTCTCGTAAGCCGCCTGTGCTGCTGCGATGCTCAGCGGGTTGTCAAAGTTGTAGTGGCGAGCCAGCCATACCTCGCGCAGCTTCTCATCCCGAATCATCACGTTGGAGATCATCATGCCTGCCAGGTTGAAGGTCTTGCTCGGAGCCATGCAGGTGATCAGGCGATCATACTCCGGCATTACCTTGCCCAGCGGAATGTGCTTCTGGTTCAGGCGGAGCAGATCGCAGTGAATCTCATCGGAAATGACCCAGATGTGATGACGCTCAATGATCTCTGCCATCTTCTTCAGCTCGTCCTCTTTCCATACCCGTCCACTTGGGTTGTGTGGATTGCAGAGAATGAACAGGGTGGTCTTCTCATCAGCTACCCGTTTCTCAAAGTCCTCGTAATCGATGGTATAGTGTCCATCTTCATTGATCAGATCAGAACAGGAGCAGGCTCTGTCGCTGAAGTCAGCCGCATACTTGAAGTACGCATAAGACGGAGTCAGGAACAGCACCTTCTCATCCGGCTTGGTGATGTACTGAACCAGCTCGTAAAGTGCCGGGATGATACCGTTGGACATCACCAGCTCCTTCTTGTCAAAGCTCCAGTCATAACGATCCTTACACCACTTTGCCAGTGCCTCATAGTAGCTGTTCTCAAACACTCTGGTGTAACCGAAGATTCGCTTGTCCAGGCGCTCTCTCATGCCGTCGATGACCACTTCCGGTGTAGCAAACTCCATATCTGCCACCCACATGCGGATGAATTCGTCATCTGCATAAGGGAATTTCATGGTGTCATCTGCGTGAAAAATATAGCCGCGAAAACCATCCGTATTCATCGCATTGGTATGCCGTCTCTCAATCACTTCGTCAAAATTATACATTTTGCTTCCATTCCTTTCATTTTCATCTTTTAAGCAGCTGCATCTTGTACACTGATTGTAGCAAATCAGCCCCCTTTCCGTCAAAGTGACCAAAGTGTCGTGAAACTGGATTTTTTCTTTGATTTTTCCACTGTCAGTGGAATTTTTGTGAGATATATGATAAAATGAATGAGTCCTCAGAAAATCTGACAGGATTCGCAGATTTATTGATTTATACGATACTTTTATTGCCGTGCATATCAGAGAATGCGCCAGCGTCGCATTGCCTGCTATGAAGTAAATCAACCACTGCAGGCTTACGGGCAGAAAGGAACAACTATGGCTGAAATCAGTACACAGATTGGAATTCGCATCCGCAACTTCCGCAAGAAGCGGGGTATGACTCTGGATGCCCTGTCCGATCAGATTCATAAAAGCAAGTCCACCGTATCCAAGTACGAGAAAGGCGAGATTTCGGTGGACATCGAGACCCTGTACGAAATCGCAGATGCTCTGGAGGTCCACGTGGAGCAGCTTCTGTACTGTCCCCCCAGGTTCTCCCCCGGTTCCGGACGAAGCAGCAACCCCGCCTTCTTTCAGGGTGCTTCCCAGTTCTACTCCTACCTGTTTGATGGACGCTCCAACAAGATCATCCGCTGTGTCTTCGACGTGCTGTCCGAGACAGAGGATCACCGCTATAAGATCATGATGTATATGAATTTTAAGGATTACCAGAACTATCAGAACTGCGAGAACACCTACTGGGGCTACATTGAGCACTACGATGCCATGACCCAGATCTCCCTGTCCAATCAGGATACAGCGCTGGAGAAGGCAAGCGCCCAGATTCTTGCCTCATACTTAGACTCCGACACCAAGTGGGGACTGTTCAACGGTTTCTCCTCCCGCCCCATGATGCCAATCGCCGTCAAGATGCTGTTCTCCAAGACGAGGCTTAAGGAGGATGAGACCCTGATTCAGCAGTTAAAGGTATCCAAAGAGGATATCCGCCTGCTGAAGCTTTATAATATGCTGTCTGTGACGTAAGGATTGCAACATAAGAAAAAGCGAAAAAGTCCCGATTAGCGCAGTGGCAGTTGTTTGCCATTGCACCAATCGGGACTTTTTCTGTTTTATGTATCTTTTATGCGGCTCTTTCGCATCTTTTCGGCAGCCTGGCTGTTGATTTCTTTTACAGTTCTTTTTTATTATCTGCGCCCGGAGTGGTCACGATCACTTTCTCCGGAGTGATCACCAGCGCACCCTTTGCGGTAGCTGCGCCGTGGAACATATCAGATACCAGCTTTTTGAAGGTGTCCACAACCGGACCCTCAGTGATATACTCTGCAGTACCCTTGATCTGGTAGCCTTCCATGGTCTGACCGTCACATGCAGATACAGCAATCTTGCCATTTGCCTGAATGTTCTTCAGAGTCGTATCCAGAAATACATCGCCCACCAGCAGCTTTCCATCCTCAGTCACATCCTTAAATGCCACCGGCACTGCATTCGGCTCGTCAGAATAAGTTCCCAGGTACCATAACTGCTCTTTCAATACTTTTACTACATTTGCATCCATCTTTATATCCTCCTTGTGATGTTCTGTTTGATAACCACAGTATAGCCGGTCGGCTCCTGTTCTGGAAGATATCAGCAAATTTGTGAGTCACTATTATTTTTCATAGTTACTTGTATTTAAACAGCCCATTCCTTATAATGGAGCCATAACATTTACCGTCAGCAGCTCCTGCCTGACACCCAAAACCCAAGAAAGGAACGTTCAACTATGTATCAACGCAAACTGGAAAAAGACATCCGCTGTCCCTTAGAATACGGTCTGGAAATCTTCGGCGGCAAGTGGAAATCCCGGGTCATCTGCGTACTGGCAGCCAAGGACACCCTCCGCTACAGCGAGCTTCGCAAGGAGATGAGCAACATCACCGATGCCGTCCTGGCTGCCACCCTGAAGGACCTGATTGCCAACGATATCGTCCAGCGCAGGTCCTACGACGAGATTCCGCCCCGTGTGGAGTACCGGCTGACCGAAAAGGGAGCATCTGTGGTCCCCATCCTCCAGAGCATCTGCCACTGGTCCGGCGCTTACCATAAGGAGGAGGGGGAACTTACGCTGGCGCAGTGCCAGAAGTGTGATTATCATTGAACTATCAATACCAAAAAGGCAAAGCAGTTTTCACACGCTTTGCCTTTTTATCCTCAATTATTTCAGCTCTGCCACAGAGCCAATATGTACTTTACCAGCCTTTGACCTCATCACCGCATACAGTGCACACAGTACCACAAAGCCAATATTCGTAGCTGCCATAAATGGCGTCAGGGACCTTGCAGAAAGGTATACCATATAGAACTGTGCCAGAATCGCAAATATCGTAATTCCGTAGAATACCGGATCCGGCAGATGGATAAAGGATTTCTCCCACTGCTCCCTGTACAGCTTCGGCAGCCGCAGCGTTGCGATTGCAATGATCATGCGAAGCAGATAGGCTACCAGTACCACATTGTTGGTGATTTCCTTGATACTCATGTTCAGCAGGATCGGAACCACTCCTACGATCCAGATCAGCCCCATCAGTACAAATGGAACCTTATTCTTATTCACTTTTCCAAAGAACTCCGGGAACCATCCATCACGGGTCGCACGAAGAAGGGGATTGGATCGTGCTGAGTAGAAGGAGTTCACCGTCGTTGCCAGCGCCATCAGCGGACCGCCAATGATGAACAACGGAAGGAACGGTCCCGGGAGGATTTTTTCTGCCACCACCGTAAGCGGCTTGTTGGCTGTCTCACTGATTGGAAGAATGCCACTGTTTACCAGTGCGATTCCAACATACACAATCAGAATAATGACAGAGGAAATCATAATCGCCAGCGGAATATTCTTTTTCGGATTTTCTGCATCTTTTCCAAAGTTTACAACCATATACTGCCCATATGTGGAAAATGCATATAATGCAACTGCGCTGGAAAAGCCTTTAAACCCGTCAGTAAAGAATTCCGGTGAGGAAAAATCAAATGTCTGCGGACCAATCTTTGTCAGTCCGACCGCTGTAAACAGCAGCAGACATCCAATCAGAATTGTTGTCAGCACCGTCTGCAGCTTTGCCATCACACTGACTCCCATAAGATTCATTGCCAGGAAAAAGGTCAGTGCCACGATTGCAATCAGACGCTTGTCGATTGCCGGGAAAATATAGTTCAGATAGGTTCCCAGAGAAAGTCCCATCAGCGAGATTCCCAGACACTGTGCAATGTAAGCTACGATATAGAATCCGGCGAACTTCTCACCGAGCATACGCTCGATGATACTGTATTCACCGCCCTGCAGCACAAGTGCACTGCTCAGAAAAATAAATGGTACAATACTGATAAATCCCATGAGAACCGATACACCATATGCCAGCCATGCTGATATTCCCGTAGCTCCGATTGCCGGACCGACCAGAGTCACAACACCTGCTCCGATAACCTGGCCTGCTGCAATCGCAACCAGATTCACCAGACTCAAACCTTTTTTATTTGCCTTCTCCATCTTCTTTCCCTGCCTTATTCAATGACTACTTTATCACAATGTGTCAGTGCATACTCAGAAAACTCATTACCGATACCAGGTCTTTCCGGAACCTTGTAATATCCGTTCTCCGGCTGATAATCATATTTGCACAGGTTCTTGTTGAACTCCTGCAGATTGTATACGTGATGCTCATGAATCACAAAGTTCGGAATGCTTGCCTCCACATGCAGTGCTGCTGCGGTGCACAGCGGACTGGCGCAGGTATGCACCTGTACGCCCACATCGTAGGTATGTGCCATATCACAGATTTTCTTTGTCTCGGTAACACCGCCACAGGTTCCGATATCCGGCTGAATCATATGAATGGACATATCCTCAAAGTACGGAGCATACTGCCAGCGCGTATAGATTCTCTCACCATTGGCAATCGGAATATCAATGTGATCTGCCACATATTTCGTTGTCTTCGGAGACGGAGTATTCGGCTCCTCATAGCAGAAAATATTGTACTTCTGGACTCTTCTTCCAATCTGGACTGCTGAAACAGCATCCAGGAAGGAGTGATTCTCCATAATGATATCAACGTCCGGGCCAACTGCCTCGCGGACTGCCTTCACTCTCTTCTCAACCAGATCCACGAACTCCGGTTTCAGCAGACCGGTTCTCTGCTCCTCGGTGAAGGTCTTGCCCTGCTCGTCAAAGGTAAAGAAATCGATCTTAACGCAATCATAGCCTTCTGCTACTGCCTTCTTCGCATTTTCTGCGTACTCCTCCGGTAAAAGAGCCGGCTTCAGGCTGTCACCCCAGCCAAACTGCAGCTGGCTGGCATAGGTGCGAAGCTTATCACGGAACTTGCCGCCCAGCAGCACATACAGCGGTACATTAAATTTCTTGCCCTTGATATCCCACATTGCCATGTCCAGTGCGGAAAGTGCTGCAAAGAATACCGGACCGCCATTCTGTCCCCAGAAGGTCTGCTTATAAATCTTCTCCCAGATTGGCTCCGTATTCATCGGGTCTAATCCAATCACCATATGAGCCAGCTCCTGCAGCATACCAAATGCTCCCGGTGCAGCGGAACCATATGCCATCGCTGCCTCACCGTCTCCGTAGATTCCCTCATCGGTATGGATTCTGCATACCACCGGACGCCACGGAATATTGCTCCAGTCTGCATCCTGTCCCGGTACAGTCTCTTTCATCTCTTTGCTGGAATGCAGCGCCATTACTTCTACTTTTGTAATCTTCATAACAAACCCTCCATCTTGATTTTAACATTTTTATTATTTAATGGTAACTTTCACTGCTTTCTCGATTGCTTCCTCCGTCAGCTCCTGACCAAGACCCGGAAGCTCCGGAACCTCATAGAAGCCATCCTTCGGCTGATAATCATACTTGCAGACTGCTCTTCCATCCGGATGCAGCGCCCATTTGTGATGCTCATGGATGATAAAGTTCGGAATCGCCGCTTCAATGTGCAGTGCTGCCGCTTTGGAAATCGGGCTGCCACATACGTGAATCTGTGCTGCACAGTCATAGGCATTTGCCATGTCACAGATCTTCTTTGCCTCAGAAATACCGCCGCATAAGCATACATCAGGCTGAACCACCTGCAGAGATCTGTCCTCTAAGAACTCCCGGAATCCGGTTCTCTGGTATATTCTTTCACCGCTTGCAATCGGGATATTTACCTGTCTGTGAACCTCCAGCATGTTCTTGGCATTCAGCGGGCTGCACGGCTCTTCCAGATAGAAGATTCTTAAGTCTTCCAGTCTCTGTCCCAGCTGAGCAGAAGAGATTGTATCCGTGTAAGAATGAAGCTCGATAATAATATCCAGATCCTTGCCGCCTGCTTCCCGCATCGCCTTTACCCGGTTATATGCCAGATCAACGGCTTCTTCTGATAAAATGCCGGTGGTCTTCCACGGTCCTCTGCCATCCGGTTCCCGGTTGCTCAGTGCAAGCGGATCAACCTTCACTGCGGTATATCCGTCTGCCATCGCCGCTCTGGTTACTGCTGCATAATCCTCCGGAGTAATCATCAGCTTCTTACCCGGAACCACCTCTCCGTTGCCCCAGCCAAACTGTACCTGGCTGGCATAAGCGCGAAGCTTCTCATTGGTCTTTCCACCCAGAAGCTGATAGATCGGAACGCCAAGTGCCTTACCCTTGATATCCCAGAGAGCAATATCGATTGCGCTCATACCTGCGCTGACAACCGTTCCGCCGCCAAGTCCCCAGAACGTCTTGCGGTAAATCTTGTCCCAGATTTTCTCGATGTTCATCGGGTCCTCTCCGATGATCACCTCTGCAAAATCCTGAATCATTCCATAGCCTGCGCGATGACCTTTTCCGTAAGCCATACCGACCTCACCGAATCCGGAAATTCCCTCATCCGTATTGACTCTGACAATGATCGGGTTCCAGGTGTTCCGTCCCTGGCACGGGTTGCCGCTGTCCACAAGCATACAATCAACACTGGTAATTTTCATTTTCGTACCTCCTATTTTGTTCGTTTGTTTATTTGTTGATTTGTTAATTTGTTCGCCCGATTATCAAATTGGTTATTTATTTGCTGGTTCTATTGATTCTCTGCCTCCGACATGTTATATTTGAACAGGAAACCCAGATACAGAGAAAGGATTTGATTAGAAGAATGAGTTCAAATAAAGATTTACGTGTAAAGCGGATGCCTGTTCATGAACAGGTCTTCAATAACCTGAAAGACGCCATCAATGAGGGGCGCTGGCAGGTCGATGAAAAGATTCCCACCGAGATGGAACTGTCTGAGATCTTCGGTGTAAACCGCCTCACCGTCCGCATGGCACTCCAGCGCCTGATCGGGATGGGAATTCTGGAATCCCGTGTCGGTGACGGCACTTACGTGAAGGATTTCAGTTTTCGTGACTATATTGAAAAAGCCAGCGAGTTCTATCTGGATGCTGATTTGCTGGATAAGGTCTGTGAATTCCGAAATGCCATTGAGGTGAACGCATTAAAGCTTGCTCTCCATCGGGCAGAGGAGGATGAGTTAGAAGAACTTTCCGCTGTCTGTGACCGAATGGACACAGCAAAAGCAACGTATATCAAAAACAGAACCTCTCTGGCATTAAAGCAGTTTTTAGATTCGGATATTGAATTCCATGAAAAAATATGCCAGCTCTCCCATAACGATTTATTTGTATATTCCTTTGATATTGCAAGAAATCTCTTATATCAGTACATGGAATCCCTTGTCCGCGACCGCACCGGCTCCTGGATTGAAAACGCCAAAAAGGAGAAGCCGGAAGACGACAGACACCGCCTCGTATATCAGGCACTGAAGGAAAGAAATATTGAGAAATGCATGAAAATATATTCCGATATCATCGATTATCATGTTGAATACTGATTTGAAAGCATGCATTCAAAAACAGCGGTATCCTCTTCTGGCACCATGCCGGAAGTGTGATTACCGCTGTTTTTCTGATATAATGGGCGCTTCTATGCCAACAGACCTATCATCGTCCTGTCATCTTCCAATATCTTTCAAAATACATCTCCGTATCCTCCAGTGATAACGCATAGGTATCCTTTACCTTCTGCACCACGATATCTCTTGGCAGCTGAACCTCCTGCCCCATTTCTATCAGTCCTTTCACTCCCTTCTCCAAACCACTACCATATCCACTTCCATATCCACTTCCGTATCCATCGTTAAATATCAACCTCTCCACCTTCGTCATCATAAGTTCTTCCCTCACTTTCTGTGCATACTTCTCGTCTATCACCTTATCTGTAAACGTCAAAATCCCCGACACCACTCGTATCACCTGATCATGATCCGGTATCTGCTTCGCCAGATTCACCGCCTGCTCAATATACCTCTGCTTCTCTCTATTTCCCTTCACAGTCAGCGGCAGGATCATCAACTGCGCCAAATCTTCTTCGTTCAGACACACTCCTGCATGAATCTTCTGGTTCAAATCTTCATAGATCCGGTCTGAATCCTGATGAACCAGATAGGAAGCTTCCACCTGGAGAATCAGACTCCCCAGATCATACACCTCCTGTGCCCATTCCACATCCGCTGTATAGATTACCAGCACCTTCAATTTCTTCAGATCTTCAAGCTGATTCTGCTCTGCATAGCGCTTCAGCACTCGCACAGCATAGCTCATGTACTTCACAAAATTCTCTTTCACAAACTTTGACTCATAATCAATGATTGCTACCGAACCATCCTCCAGCAAAAACAGATTGTCCATCCGCAGCTCATCTGCCTCAATCGCCGGCAGATTCGTCGGAAGCAATCCTACGACCTTAATATCCGGCAACCCAAAGGGAGCAAGGCTTTTCCCGACCAATGCCTCCGCCGTAACCTTCGATGCTGTATCCTTGCTGTGATATGTAATCCCATCCATATTTGGTACCTCCATTATACTCTACCAACACCTGTTTTTTCAATGTATCATGCAAAAAATCTACAATACACTCACTCGCATCACCATCCTTAAGCCCGTATCCTTACCAGCTTCCAACGTTTTGAACTCTGCGTGACTTCACGCCAATGATAGAAAAGAAAAATACCAGACTCAGCAGGAGTGAACCTCCTGCGAAGTTTGAGTCCAGTATAATATTTTAAGTTTTGCTGTCAATGCAATCCTCTGTTATCTGTAAAATGAGACTTCATAAAAGTAATAAATGTCACTTCCAATATCTTCCAAAATACATCTCCGCGTCCTCCGATGACAGCGCATAGGTATCCTTTACCTTCTGCACCACGATATCTCTTGGCAGCTGAACCTCCTGCCCCATTTCTATCAGTCCTTTCACTCCCTTCTCCAAACCACTACCATATCCACTTCCATATCCACTTCCGTATCCATCGTTAAATATCAACCTCTCCACCTTCGTCATCATAAGTTCTTCCCTCACTTTCTGTGCATACTTCTCGTCTATCACCTTATCTGTAAACGTCAAAATCCCCGACACCACTCGTATCACCTGATCATGATCCGGTATCTGCTTCGCCAGATTCACCGCCTGCTCAATATACCTCTGCTTCTCTCTATTTCCCTTCACAGTCAGCGGCAGGATCATCAACTGCGCCAAATCTTCTTCGTTCAGACACACTCCTGCATGAATCTTCTGGTTCAAATCTTCATAGATCCGGTCTGAATCCTGATGAACCAGATAGGAAGCTTCCACCTGGAGAATCAGACTCCCCAGATCATACACCTCCTGTGCCCATTCCACATCCGCTGTATAGATTACCAGCACCTTCAATTTCTTCAGATCTTCAAGCTGATTCTGCTCTGCATAGCGCTTCAGCACTCGCACAGCATAGCTCATGTACTTCACAAAATTCTCTTTCACAAACTTTGACTCATAATCAATGATTGCTACCGAACCATCCTCCAGCAAAAACAGATTGTCCATCCGCAGCTCATCTGCCTCAATCGCCGGCAGATTCGTCGGAAGCAATCCTACGACCTTAATATCCGGCAACCCAAAGGGAGCAAGGCTTTTCCCGACCAATGCCTCCGCCGTAACCTTCGATGCTGTATCCTTGCTGTGATATGTAATCCCATCCATATTTGGTACCTCCATTATACTCTACCAACACCTGTTTTTTCAATGTATCATGCAAAAAATCTACAATACACTCACTCGCATCACCATCCTTAAGCCCGTATCCTTACCAGCTTCCAACGTTTTGAACTCTGCGTGACTTCACGCCAATGATAGAAAAGAAAAATACCAGACTCAGCAGGAGTGAACCTCCTGCGAAGTTTGAGTCCAGTATAATATGTTTAAGTTTTACTGTCAATGTAATCTTCTGTAATTTCCAAATACTCTGTTATCTGCCAAATCTGCTATTTCCCAAATCGGCTATTCTTCCAATCTGTTATCTGCCAAATCATGCTCCGCCAAACCTACATATTCCTCCATCCACGCCTTCCTCTGCCGGAGCTTTCTCTGTGCATCCTGTTCCATGGTCTGAAGCTTCGCAAGCAGCGACCGGATCTGCGCCTGCACCTGTCTGACCTGCTCCTGCGACTGACCGATCTTACTCTGCACCGCCCAGTCGGCAAATAATCCATCCCAGAAGTAATCTGCAAACCGCAGAAATCCATCTACCTGCACCTGCATGTTCGCTTCCAGGGACACATCCGCAAGTTCCGTGCGAAATCGTGCCAGACAGGTCTGCAGCTCATTGATCTGGCACTGAGCCGTATCCAGATGGGAATGCTTTGCCATAGTAGCAACCATGCCGCCGCCCAGCATATCCCAGGTTCCCCATCCTTCTGCCGAATCCAGGCTTTTCTTCACCTCGCCGGCAATCTGTTCCGCTCGCTTTCCGGCAGAAACCGCCTCGCCAAGCTCTCTGATCTGACTGCTCAGCTCAGCAATCTCCTCCTCCGCCTGCAGAATATCCTGCGCCTTATCCGGGCAGTTTGCTTTCAGCCACTGGATCCGTTCCTGAATTGCCAGCTCCAGCTGCCGCTCCAGTTCTCCGACCGGACGCTTCTGTAACATCAGAGCATCCAACTCCTGCGTCACCGCCTCCAGCTCACCGAGCACCGTCTTATGCTTCACCGCCGCCCCATAGGCTTCCTGCTTTTCCTTATCCAGCATCTGCTCTTTTCTGCCTGTCATCGCATACCAGAATCCCGCCAGACTTCCTGCCTCCAGCCGGTTCACATCGGCCTCCTCCTTCTGCCATGCAGCCCGAAGGCTGCTCTCAGACTCCTGCAAGGTCCGCTGCCGTTTTCGAAGCTCCTCCACCTTCACTGCAATATGATTCTGCTGTTGCATCTTCTCCCGAATTTCCTGTATTGTCATCTCTTACCCCTTCTTATGATCTGCAAAATAGCTCTCAAGCACCTTCCGGCTCTCCTCCCGCAGCACCCCGGCCGTAACCTCCGGCTGATGGGGTGAATGTTCAAATACCAGCTGGCTGCATGGACCGCCTTCGCCACATCCCAGTACGCGACACAGGTCCGCATCACTTGCACCATACACCAGTCTGCCCAGCTTCACCCAGACCAGCGCTCCTGAACACATCATACACGGCTCACAGCTGGAGTACAACGTATATTCGCTCAGATCCGTAATATGCGTCTCAGCACAGAATCGCCGAATCAGACCTGCCTCCGCATGAAACGTCGGGTCCGTCATCGTATAAATCTGATTCTCATTGGTGTACACAATCTCCCCGTCCTTCACAAGCACCGCGCCAAACGGTTCATTTCCGTGCTCCACTGCCAGTTCCGCCAATTCAATCGCCTTTTTCATGAAAATCTCGTCCATCTTCCTGTTTCTCCCCTTCTTCAATCATTCTGATTATTCCTGTGTTATTCCTCTTCTTCCACAATTCTGGATGTTTCCGTGTTATTCCTCTTCTTCCACAATTCTGAATCTTCCCGTGTTATGGCAGCGCCCTACGACATCAGAAACCGCTCCACTGCCCGGTTAAATTCCGCCGGATTTTCACTTGCTGCAAAGTGACTCCCCTGCACAATAACCGTCTCTGCCCCCGGTATTCTGCTTCCAATCAGTTCCGTATGTTCCCGCTTGATCATATCCTCCGTCCCGGCAATCACCAGCGTCCGGGCTTTCACCTGTTCCAGCTCTTCCACCGGAATGTTCGGATCACGTATCATCAGCTCCAGAAGCTCCACTGCCTTTCTCCCAGCAGCAGCTCCCTTCTCATCTGTTTCCGTCTCCATACGCCTCCGCGCCAATTCATATTCGTCCAGAATCTCCTTCTGAACCTCCGACTCCAGTCCCTCCATATCCAGATTGGCACCGTTTAAGATAAGACGGTCCACCATCTCCGGGTACTTGATTGCAAACACCAGCGCAATATTTCCACCGTCCGAAAATCCAAGAATATGCGCCTTCGCAAGCCCCAGTTCTTCCATAAAATCATGCAGATCATCCGCAAACTGGCGAATCGTAAAGCTTACCGTCCCCCGCGGCGACTTCCCGTGTCCTCTGGTATCAACTGCAATCACCCGGTACCGTTTTGAAAAGAAGCTGATCTGCTCCGAGAAATAGCTGCTGTCCTCTCCATTTCCGTGAAGCAATATCAGGGGTTCTCCGCACCCCTTCTCTATATAATGCAAACAAATATCCATATTTTCCCCTCAGATTATTCAGTCAAATTTCATCTTTCAAATTTATCTCCCGCTCTTCAGCCACTCCTTCACCTCCGGCACCGACCGTCCTTCTTCCCGCAGTCTCCGGATCAGCGCCACCCGCTCCACACTCTCCTCCCGCCGGTATCTGCGGGTCAGGTTCTCTTCCTCCTGCTCAAAGGGCAGCATCCCTTCCTCCGTATAGAACTTCAGCGTACTGTACCGGCACCCGGTCAGCCGCGCCAGCTCTCCGATGGAAATGTACTCGGAAGCAAGAATTTTTTCCATAGTTCTCTGTCTCGACATCTCTGCCTCCTATCCCTTTTCTTCCTGACGTATTCTGACGCCTTCTCCTCAACTGCCCTGTGGTTTCTGGTGCCTTACTTACCACCTTTCCCTCAACTGATTTGTAGTTTTCAGTCTTCCGCACCGCGCCGACAGCTCACTACATATACGCCGGAATCAGGCACACGCCCTGGATTGGAATATGGCGTACCTGCACCGTCTTCGGGAAGATGCGGTAATAAATATTATCCACCCGCAGCAGAGTCTCCTCACCGAACTTCACATCCTCCACATAATGCCCCCGCTCACACAGGAATGTCATCACTTCCATCCGTCGGCTCATCACATTGCTTCCCAGCACCACAAAATCGATGAAAATCGCCTGCCGCCGCTCCAGAAATGGAAACAGCAGCACAACGCCCTCCAGATAGGGATTGGAAAACAGGTTCTTCTTTCCTCTCAGAAAGCCGGCAGCAAAGTGCTCCCATCTATCGTGGAACTCCGTCTGCCACAGTACCCGATACAGCTCCCGCTTTGAGGAGGCATCCAGCATCCGCCGATGAATCACATTCTGCTCCTCCACGGAAAAGAGATCATGAATACACTCACTTTCCCGAAGCAGCCACAGCATACATACCGCCTCCAGCGTCACCGGTCCTTCCTCCAGAATCTCCGCCCGAATCCGCTCCGTGATTCCCAGATACGTCTCCCGGACCGTCCGGTACACCTTCATGGACACATCCGCTGTATAGTAGTTCATGTCCGCCCCCAGAATATCCGGTGCTTCCTCCATGCTGCCGTCTGCAATCAGCAGCCCCGCAGTCTCCTGCTCCAGCTCCTGAGCCTCCTTCTTCTTCATCTGGCAGACATCCTTCAGTCCTTCCTCCAGCCGTT
Organism: Eubacteriales bacterium; assembly: GCA_030536555.1. GTDB lineage: Bacteria > Bacillota > Clostridia > Lachnospirales > Lachnospiraceae > Brotaphodocola. The sequence goes on from JAUNPU010000005.1 coordinate 125,518, forward strand.
CCTTCCACTGTGTGCGGTCCATGGCATCCAGCTCTTCCTCACTTTTCCCCCACAACTGCTCTTCCAGCAGCTTTCCGGCGGCCACAGCGCGAAGCACCGCACTTTTCGCCGTCGTCATATGCAGACTGGACTGACCATCCAGTCCCACCAATGCGTATTGCAGCCATAACGGATAATCCTTCATCGTTCTCCCCTCCCGGCATCCTGTTTATTTCCTGCCATTTATTGCTTACTGTTATTTGCTCACTACTTACCGTCTATCACTCACTACTTACTGCCTACCACTCGCCACTTATTACTTACTACTTACGATTTAAATATAGCACAGCTGCGCCAAACATGCAACAAAAAATCTGAAAATGCGTCACTGGCGCGTTTCCCGATATGCATGGCAAAAAAAGAAATCCCCCGCATCCATAACGGACACAGGGGACCTCTCTGTTTATTGTTCATTTCCGCGGCGGTCGCCGGAGGAACATGCACGCATATTCCGTCGGCCCATCGCTTGCGAATATTTATTAGTTATTGCCGTACAGAGCAACCAGCTTGGACAGATACTCGTATCTCTCCTTAGCCTCGTTCTCGTTCTTAGCAAACAGGTTAGCTGCTCTCTCCGGATTCTTCATAGCCAGAGATGCGTAACGAACCTCGCCCTTTAAGAAGTCCTGATAGCCTTCCATGTTCGGAGCCTTGCTGTCTAAGGAGAACTTGTTCTCAGCAGCCGGGTTGTAACGGAAGTTGTTCCAGTAACCGGTCTCAACTGCCAGCTTCTCCTCGGTCTGAGCTTTCGCCATACCCTTCTTGATACCATGGTTGATACACGGAGCGTAAGCCATGATCAGGGACGGACCCGGATAAGCCTCTGCCTCTGCGATAGCCTTAACGGTCTGAGCGTAGTCAGCACCCATGGAAATCTGAGCAACGTATACATAGCCGTAGCTCATAGCGATGGAAGCCAGATCTTTCTTCTTGGTCTCTTTACCGCCAGCTGCGAACTGAGCAACTGCACCAGTCTTGGTAGCCTTGGAGGACTGACCGCCGGTGTTGGAGTAAACCTCGGTATCGAATACCATGATGTTGATATCCTTGCCGCTTGCAAGAACGTGGTCAACACCACCGAAACCGATATCGTAGGACCATCCGTCACCACCGAAGATCCACTGGGACTTCTTAGCCAGGTAGTTCTTGTTAGCAACGATGTACTTGCAGGTGTCGCAGTCACAGCCATCCAGAGCTGCAACCAGCTTATCGGTAGCAGAACCGTTCAGAGCACCGATACCGAAGGTATCTAACCACTCCTTGCAAGCTGCCTTTACTTCTTCAGAAGCGTTCTCATTTGCTGCAACAGCTTCTACTTTCTCTTTTAACTCATCACGGATTGCGTTCTGAGCCAGTAACATACCATAACCGAACTCAGCTGCATCCTCGAACAGGGAGTTATCCCATGCCGGACCCTGACCCTTAGCATTTACGGTGTAAGGAGTGGACGGTGAGGAGTTGCCCCAGATAGAGGAACATCCGGTTGCGTTTGCGATATACATTCTGTCACCGAACAGCTGGGTGATCAGCTTCGCATACGGAGTCTCACCACAACCTGCACATGCGCCGGAGAACTCAAGCAACGGCTGCTTGAACTGGCTGCCCTTAACGGTGGTCTCTTTGAACTTCTCAATAACATCCTGCTTAACCGGCAGTTTTACGGTGTAGTCGTATACCGGCTGCTCATCAAGATGAGCCTCTAACTTATCCATGGTCAGAGCCTTCTCGCCCTTCTTGCCCGGACATACGTTAGCACAGGAACCACAACCGGTACAGTCAAGAGCGGAAATGCTCATGGTGAACTTGTACTGCGGCATACCGGTCATCGGCAGAACCTGGGTGCCTTCCGGCAGAGCAGCTGCCTCTTCCTCGGTCAGTGCAACCGGACGGATAACTGCGTGCGGACATACATAGGAACAGAAGTTACACTGGATACAGTTCTCGCTGTTCCATACCGGAACGTTAACTGCGATACCACGTTTCTCGTATGCAGCAGAACCGGACGGGGTATTACCATCAACGTACTCGTTGAATGCGGATACCGGCAGAGTGTTACCTTCCTGAGCGGAAACCTTGGTCTGAATGTTGTTAACGAAATCAACAACGTCCTTACGTCCCTCGGTTACTACCTTGTAGTCCAGACCTTCGTCTGCGCAGGATTTCCAGGACTCCGGAACTTCTACTTTCACTACGCCCTGAGCACCAGCCTCGATTGCTGCCCAGTTCTTCTTAACAACGTCCTCACCCTTACGGCCGTAGGTCTTCTGAGCTGCTGCTTTCATCAGGTCGATTGCCTTCTCCTCCGGAATGATACCGGTCAGTTTGAAGAATGCAGACTGCAGAATGGTATTGATACGGGTCGGGCCCATGCCGGTCTCGATACCGATCTTAACACCGTCGATGGTGTAGAAGTTGATGTTGTGATCAGCGATGAACTTCTTCATCTGACCCGGCAGATGCTTGTCCAGCTCCTCTGCGTTCCACGCGCAGTTCAGCAGGAAGGTACCGCCGTCAACCAGCTCCTGAACCATGTTGTACTTACGAACGTATGCCGGGTTGTGGCATGCTACGAAGTTAGCCTGATGGATCAGGTAGGTGGATTTGATCTTCTTATGACCGAAACGCAGGTGGGACATGGTAACACCACCGGATTTCTTGGAGTCATAATCAAAATATGCCTGTGCATACATGTCGGTGTTATCACCGATGATCTTGATGGAGTTCTTGTTAGCACCTACAGTACCGTCTGCGCCCAGACCCCAGAACTTACAGTTGGTAGTTCCTTCCGGAGTGGTAACAAGCGGAGCGCCAACCGGCAGAGACAGGTTGGTAACATCATCAACGATACCGGTGGTGAAGAACTTCTTCTCGGTGTTAGCGAAGATCTCAACGATCTGAGACGGAGTGGTGTCTTTGGAACCCAGACCGTAACGTCCGCCAGCGATCTCGACTGCATCGAACTTGGTTCCCTTCAGAGCTGCAACTACGTCTAAGTACAGCGGCTCGCCCAGAGCACCCGGCTCTTTGGTTCTGTCGAGAACGGTGATCTTCTTAACGGTCTCCGGAATCGCATTGATCAGAGCCTCTGCGCAGAACGGTCTGTACAGACGAACTTTTACAACACCAACCTTAGCGCCGCCAGCTACCAGGTAGTCGATGGTCTCTTCGATGGTATCATTTACAGAACCCATAGCAACGATTACGTGCTCAGCATCAGCTGCGCCGTAGTAGTTGAACAGCTTGTAGTCGGTACCGATCTTAGCATTAACCTTGTCCATGTACTCCTGTACGATTGCCGGTAAAGCATCGTAGTACTGGTTACATGCCTCACGAGCCTGGAAGAAGATATCCGGGTTCTGAGCGGAGCCCTTCTGAGACGGGTTGTTCGGGTTCAGTGCTTTTGCACGGAAGTCAGCGATTGCATCCCAGTCAGCCATCTCAGCCAGATCTGCGTAATCCCACTCCTCGATCTTCTGGATCTCGTGAGAGGTACGGAAACCGTCGAAGAAGTTGATGAACGGAACTTTGCCCTTGATTGCTGCCAGGTGAGCAACCGGAGTCAAGTCCATAACTTCCTGTACGCTGGACTCACACAGCATAGCACAGCCGGTCTGACGGCATGCGTATACGTCGGAGTGATCACCGAAAATAGAAAGTGCATGGGAAGCGATAGCACGAGCGGATACGTTGAATACGCCCGGTAACTGCTCACCAGCGATCTTATACAGGTTAGGAATCATCAGTAACAGACCCTGAGAAGCGGTATAGGTGGTGGTCAGAGCACCTGCAACCAGGGAACCGTGTACAGCACCTGCTGCACCAGCCTCAGACTGCATCTCTGTGATCTGAACGGTACGACCGAAGATGTTCTTTCTTCCTTCGGTTGCCCACTCATCCGTATGCTCCGGCATTACGGAAGACGGAGTAATCGGGTACATTGCAGCTACTTCAGTAAACGCATATGAAGCATGAGCAGCAGCCTGATTACCATCCATGGTTTTCATTTTTCTTGCCATTTGATTTTCCTCCTACAAATGTGAATGTCCCGGAAGGCGTTCCGGGTAGTGTACCGGCAAAAAGCCGGACTTTCAGGTCCCTCCGTAAAGAGGAACTGACCTAATCAATATTATAACAACTTTTTGTCAATTTGCAAATAAGAAAAGAAGAATTTCGCGTATTATTTTGCATACAATGCATAAACTATCCCCATTGCCTTACAGCATCAAAAAATGCCGGAATCTCTTCCGACATTTTTTGTATTTTCTGTATGTTTTTCGATTCTGTTATGCTCCCGGATTCGGTGCGATGGTCTGAATCTCACCGCCGTTTCCCGGTGCTCCGCCCGGAGCAGGGCTGCCTCCTGTCGGCGCCTCTCCTCCCGGTGCACTGCCCGGATTCTGAGTCGGTGCGGAGGTGTCTGAGCCGCCCGGCTTCTGTGTATTGGTGCCCGGCGCCTCGGTCCTGTCAGGCTTCGGTGCCGCTGTCGTCGGCGCTTCTCCGTCTCCCGGTCCAGGTGCTGCCGTAGTCGGTGCTGACGTTCCGCCCGGCTTCGTGGCCTCAGCACTGCTTCCGTCACCCGGCTTTGGACTGCCGCCGCCCGGCTTCTCCGTCTCTGCTCCGCTGGATTCAGCGCCGCCCTGATGGAGTCCGTCTCCCGCTCCTTCCGGTGCCGGAGCGCTCTGGCTCGGATCGATCACGCCCTCCGCAGGTGTCTCTCCCGGCTGGGTCTCCGCCACAGTGCCGGAGGTATTGCGCAGGATGACCGGCGTATGTCCCTTATAGGTAACGTGATGATCCACTTCCTCACTCACCACTTCTCCATTCTTCTTGATCACAAGGCGGGTCTCCCAGCGGCTTCCCTGAGATCCCTTGCTCTTCACCTTCTCAACGCCCGGCTCCAGGGTCGGGTCCTCCTCGTAAGTCGGGGTCGGCAGATCCATATCCTTGATCTTGGTAGACTTTAAGGAACGGGTCTCACCCTCTTCCAGTACCGGAATGCCGTATATGGACACAGTCACGGTCTGATCCGCATAATGGGCGCGGATACCGATACCGGCGCTGGTATTGTTGACGAACTTGTAGTCCGGTCCGCCCCAGCTGACGGTCGCATCGGTTCCCGGCGTCACGTAGGACGGCTCATAGGTATGAGAACGGCGCACCGTAGTCTTGAGACCTGCCTTCACCACTGCATTGTATAAGGTAGAGGATGTCTGGCAGACACCGCCGCCAATCTCCTCAACCACCTCGCCGTTGTTGTAGGCAGCTGCTCCCTGATAGCCCTTCTCAGCCGTTCTCTGTCCCACGGTCTCATTGAAGGAGAATTCCTGTCCCGGCTGGATGACCGTACCGTTCAGTGCCTGTGCAGACAGCTTGACGTTGGTATTTCTCTTGCTGTTGGCCGTTGTCTTGGTAGTAAAGGAACCAATCTTTTCGTAGCGCTCCCTTGCCGCCGCCTCGGAATACTCCGGCTCCACCACAGCCACGGAAGCCGTAAGCACAGCGTCGAACTTCTTGTCATTGACTGCCGCCAGAATATCTGTCGCCAGCTTCTCCTGATCCACCGCCACGCCGGTTTCTGCCCCGGAGAAGATGAACTTGTCCGCAGCAGCATCATAGCTGGAAATGGAACCGTTCTTCGCTTTCTTGTCCCACTGCGCCGCCACTGCCGCTGCCGCTTCCTTCGCCGCCTCATCCAGTCCTGTGGTATCCAGAGAATAGCTCTCCTTCGCCTCACCGGAGTAGATTTCATCCAGCAGCGCATCCACCTTGCCAGCCATCAGATCCGGCACATCGGCAGTTTTCTCTTCCCAGGTGACCTTCATCGCCCACGGGAAATCCTTCAGAATCGCTTTTTTCGCCTCATCTCTGGACATGCCCGTAATATCAATGCCGTCCACCTTGACATTCTTCTGAAGCTCCGTCTCTGCCACGGTCGTGATCTCCGGCTGCCCGGCTCCTGTCTCCTCTTTCTTCATTCCCTTCATCAGAAATACGATGCAGGTAATGGCAAGGATCAGCACAATGCCGCCGATTGCCAGCGTCGCAAACCCGGAGCCGCCTCTGCGCCCGGAGTTTCGTCTGCGTCCGCCGCTTCTTCGTCCGCCCCGGTAGCTGTAGCCGCTTCTTCCGGTGCCCGCACTTCTGGTTCCCGTTCTGGAACCTCCGCTCCGGTAGCTGCTTCCCGTACTCCCTGTGCTTCTGGAGCCGCTGCCTCCGGCACTTCTGCTGCCTGTACTTCTGGAGCTGCTTCCTCCTGCACTTCTGGAACTGCTGCTTCCCGCGCTTCTGGTTCCTGTACTCCTGTCCGCCGTGCTTCGGGACGCCGCACCTCTGGAAGAACCGCTCCTCGATGCCCCCGCACCTTGTCTGGCGCTCTGCCCGCTTCTGGATGGGCTTCCCTTCGCTCTGGATCTTCCTGAACCGGAGTCATACTGTTCGTTATATCTCATGCTTCACTTTCACCTGTTTCTTTTCTTTTTCCAAATGGAACTGACCACGTGCGCAGTCTCCTCCAATTATGAATACCAAAAGAGTATACCATATTTCTGAAAAAAAGGAATTACAAAATTACAAATTTTTCGACTGAATTTATAGCGAACTTAAATATAAATCAGTCAGGCTGCAGCGGGTATTGCCCTGATAGCCGGTGGTTGTCCTGGCAGCTGCCAGAGAATTGAGGATTGCCTCCTCCGTGGCATCCGACGCGGCGCGGAATGCCGCCTCCAGCTTATCCTCCCGCAGGATCCTCATGGTATGCACGTCCGGTCCCTCGCCGGTGACCACCCGGTTGGCTGTCGTAAATCCGATGACGATATCGCCGCTTCCGTGCCCCATATAGGAGCCGCACCGGGACAGACCGGCTCCGGCACGCTTGATGATCCGCTTTAACTGGCGGTCGCTGACCGGAAGGTCCGTCGCCACGATCATCATAATAGACCCCTTGTCAAGCTCCGCCTCCTCGATCCGCTTCGCAATCTCCGGTCCGATAAGATCTCCGTTCAGTCTCAAGTCCCTGGTCCGCCCGAAGTTGGACTGCACCAGCACGCCCAGGGTATAGGTTGCTCCGTCATATTCCATCACGCGGGATGCAGAGCCGATGCCGCCCTTGCAGCCGAAGCAGATGGTTCCCGTCCCGGCACCCACGCAGCCCTCCTCAAAGTCCTCTGTGGCACCGGCAATGGCAGCGTCCACCTCCGCCTTTCCCACCACGCGCTCCTGAATGTTGTTCAGGGTGGCATCATTGCACTCTCCCACCACCGGATTGATGGACCGAACCTGGGTCCCCTCCGCCTTGCACCGCTCGATCATGTAGTCCACCACCGCGTCATGAACCTTCCCCACGTTCAGAGTGTTGGTCAGCGCGATCGGCGTCTCCAGGGTTCCCAGCTCCTCCACCTGTACCAGTCCCTGGGACTTGCCGAAGCCATTGTGGATATACGCCGCCGCCGTCAGCTTGCGGGTAAACGGGTTGTCCGCGCAGGGCATGATCACGGTCACACCGGTCTTATGCTCCGGCGTATCGATGGTGGCATGTCCCACCTTCACCCCCGGCACATCCGTGATCTTGTTGAGCCTTCCCGGAGTCCCCTCTCCAATGATGATTCCATAATCTCTGATTCTTTTTGCCATTTTTTCCACCTATTTTCCTGTAATTTTGTTGTTGCGTCAGAAAAATGATGCTTTAATGATGCATCTTTTTTCGAATTTCCCCTGTGATTTTGGATATTTTCTCGATTGTTATTTGCCTCCGTGCCTGTTATACTGTGGCTGTTAAAAGATTAACCAGCCATTATGAATGGAGGAAAACACTATGAAAATCCAGAATATTACCAATGTCGATGCTTTTTTCAAGGTCATTGACGAGTGCAAGGGCACCGTTGAGCTGATCTCCCCGGAGGGCGACCGCATCAACTTAAAGTCCAAGCTGTCCCAGTATCTGTCCATGGCATCCATTTTCTCGAATGGTTATATCAGAGAGCTGGATCTTGTTGCCCACGACAGAGAGGACATCGAGAGACTGATCAAATACATGTACCAGGGCGAGTAATCCCCCTACGCCGTCCGGCGGTTCACCTCTTCCCGCAGAAGGGTATACAGCACAGACACCAGCGGAATAAATATCAGCATGCCCAGGATTCCCAGCAGGCTGCCGCCCAGGGTCACTGCCACCAGTACCCAGATGGAGGGGAGTCCCACGGAATTGCCCACCACATGAGGGTAGATCAGATTGCCCTCGATCTGCTGCAGCACGAAAAATACACCGATGAAGATCAGCGCCTGCACCGGACTGACCATCAGGATCAGAAATGCCCCGACCACGCAGCCGATGAAGGCCCCGAAGATCGGAATCAGTGCCGTAAATGCAATCAGCACGCCGATCAGCAGCGCGTAGGGCATCCGAAGCAGGGACAGAGTCACGAAGAACATGGTCCCCAGGATCACCGCCTCCACACACTGTCCTGTCAGGAAGCTGGAAAATGTAGTCTCCGTCAGCCCTGCCACCCGCACGATCCAGTCAGCGGTCGGCCGGGGCAGAAATGCCCGCAGCAGCTTCCGGCACTGCCGTCCCAGCGACTCCTTTTGCAGCAGAATGTAGATGGCAAATACAAAGCCGATGCCAAAGGAGGTCACACCGCTTGCAATGCTCTGCACTGCCGTAAAGGTGGTGGACAGCACCGAGCCGGCGCCGACGCTAAGAAAGCTCACCAGCTCCTGCATCATCTGCTCCCAGTCCACCTGCACCGTCTCAATATAAGCCAGAATGTCCGGATACTGGATAAACAGCTGTTCCAGCTTCTGTTCTACGCCGCCTAAAAACTGCGGCAGACTGTTCTGCAGCCCTCCAAGGGTCCGAAACAGCTCCGGTCCCACAACAATCGTAACCACGAACAGCACCCCAAATACCACCGCAATGGCAAATGCCAGACTGGCTGCCCGGCTCCACTTATACTGCTTCTTCTGGCAGATCTTCTTCTCCATCCAGCGCATGGGCACATTCAGAATAAATGCGATCCCGCCGCCCAGCAGAAACGGCACGATCATCCCGAACAGCTTTCCGATTAGTCCCAGCACCGTCCGGTAATTCACACCGATCACCGCCACGATGACCGTAAACACGATCAAACCTCTTAGCTTCTTTACCGTATCCTGATTCAAATCCATACTATATCCACTTCCCCTGTCTTTGATAGTTTCTTTTGTTTATCTCTCTTATTATACACAAGCTTTCCCGTTCTGTAATCCGGAAGTTTCTAAAATCTTTCTAAAAAACCAGAAACAGTGACATGCTCCCCCTCATATGATGGAGTGTAAACAAAATTTGGAGGAAGTAACATGAGTGATTTGGCTGCAACTAACTGCGGATGTGGATGCGACTGCGACGACAGAGGCGGATTCGGATGCGGAAATATTATCTGGATTATTCTGATTCTGTGCTGCTGCGGCGGCAATGGCTTCGGCGGTCACGACCATGACGGCTGCGGCAACGGCTTCAGCTGTATCTGGATCATCCTTCTGCTCTGCTGCTGCGGCGGCTTCGGCGGCGGACGCGGCGGATTCTTCTGCTGATTCGAACCACCCAAACATACCTGAGTATGACAGGCAGCGAGAGCTATACCTGAATATGACAGGCAATGAGAACTGCCCCCTCCCATGAGAGGGGGCTGCTTTCGGTTCTACTTCGGTTCCTCGCTCTGCTCTTTCCGCACGTTTCTCCTCTTTTGCCGTTCCTCACTCCTCTCCATTTGCAGCTCTCCCTTCTTCTGCTGTGCCTTCAGACACTCTTCGTCGATCTCGTACACGGCATTTCCATCTATAATCAATCTTACAGCCATAGTCTGCATCACGCTCCTGTAATCATTCCTAACTGCTCAATCCCTTCGCAGTTATAATAATACTATATGCAGCCGGTATGTTTTCCTTGAATGGGGCATATATTGTTTCAAAAAGCGAAGGATTATCAATGAGCGACGACAAGAACAAAGATATCCGCCTGACCGAATTTGACTATCTGATGGCTGACCCCCAGCTGCAGATGATGAAAGCAGCGCTCCCCTACATGCAGGCACCCCAGCAGCGCATGTTCTCCATGCTGATCAAGATGCAGGAGCTTCACAAAACCATGGAATTGTTTGACGGAGGCGACTTATCCGCCATGGGGCTTTCCGACCAGTCCGCCTCCAGACCTTCTCCCATGGAAATGCTGCAGGCAATGAAGCCCTACGCCGGTCCCAAAGAACGGGACATGATTGAGATGCTGGAAAACCTTCAGATCATGATGCAGGCCATGCAGACCCCCTCTTAAAGCGTGACAAAAAGCAACGTTCAAGAACAGAAAGGAGTACCACCATGAGCAAGAACACAGACCAGAACGACTGGCGGCAGGATCCCCGCATACAGCAGATGGATCAGGAAAAGCTTAACTATGTGCAGGAATTTGCCGCGCGCATCCAGACCATGCCCAAGGACCAGGTTCTTCCTGCCTTCCTGTCCCTGCAGGCAGACTGCCGCAGGCGAAACATCCGCTTCACCGACTCCGAGACCGAGCTTCTGGTCTCCATCCTGACTGCCGGAATGTCTCCCGCAGAGAAAAAGAAGCTGGAAACCCTGAAGTTTCTGGCGAAAAAAATGGCTGCCAGGTCCTCCTGACAGCCACATTTCGCTCTTTGGCTTCATTCACTTTCCAGCTTCGCCATCGGCTATTTCTGTTCCGGCATTGATTTCTCTGGCTCCGCCGCCGGCTTCTCCGGCAGAATCACGATTCTCGTATCTGCATCCACCTCCTGCACCAGAAGCTTCACCTTGTCTTCCGGAATCGCAATACATCCGCTGGTCCAGTTCTTTCTCGGATCCAGCCCGTGAAGGAAAATTGCAGACCCCTTCCCCGGTGTCCGCGCATCCGTATTGTAGTTCAGCGCCAGCGCATAATTGTAAGCCGGATCAACTGCCACAAGGGGCTCCGCAGACGTCCAGTCAGCAGCAACCTCCCGCGTGCTCACCATCTGATTGTAATAACGGCTCTTTCCATCATCCACCCAGAAGTCATACTCGTCTACCTGCTTATAAGGCAGCACACTTCCCGGGTTTGCCAGGATTCCAAACGCATTCACAAACTGATAGACTCCGGTCGGCGTCCGCTTATCCCCTTCCCGCTTGTCCGCCGCCATGCCATTCAGCCCGCAAAAGCCGCTGGTCCGAAACTGCTCGCTCCAGACTCCCTCTGCATTCTTCTTATAGTATCCAACCGTAACCTGCTCGCTGTCCATGCCGCTTCCAAGAACCACCACATACTGATCTGTCTGATCGGCACCTTCCAGCTTCTCAATATCCACCAGATTGCTTACCTCGCTTACCGTTCCTGATGTACTTCCTGTCTCACTTACCGTTCCCGGCTTACTTCCCACCTCGCTTACCGTTCCCGGCGTATTTCCCACCTCGACCACTGTTTCTGCCTTTTTTCCCACTTCTATGACCGGGCTGGCAAACGCCGTCAGACTGCCCGCCATCACCGATGCCATCACAGTCATCACTCCTGCCGCAAGCAGCTTCTTTCCTGTTGTTTGCCTTGCTGTATTCGTATTCGCCACTGCCATATTCGCCACTGCCTTTATCGCTGTTATTTTCATCGCCAGACTCGCCACTTTTTCCGCCGTTTTTCTCATCGTACTATCCTTCTTTCCTGCCCTGCTGCTTTTTCGTATCCTGCTCTTTCATGTTCCGTCCACACTGAATCATAATCTTGTTATCAGCCTCCTGGTCAACAGATATTTCAATGAATGCTTTATGTCACCCATTTGGACAATAAACAGGAAAATCTCCAAAAATTGTCCAATCTACCCTCACAAACAGCATTTATGCCCCTCAAAAAGTTTACATAAAATGAATTTTGGATAATTTTTCTTCAAAACCCACTCTAATTATCCAAAATCTCCAATTTTTTGGATAATTTTCTATGAAATCAGCATTAATTGTCCAAACACCCTCGTTTTACACGCTTTTAGGGGCTAAAACCAAGCCGCTATCCATGATTTTGGATAATTTTTCATAATATCAGCAATAATTGTCCAAAAATCCCCACAAGTTTGTTAAATGCTGCTTTGCGTCTCGCTATCATAAGTTTGTTGAGCATCGCTTTACATCTCGCTATCCTGGATTTGTTAAACGCCGCTTTACGCTTCTCTATTATAGCATTGATACAGCCCAAAGTCATGCCGATATGTCTTACAGAAAGCTTATAAAATACTTAATGTTCCATTTTGGTATCCTTGTCAGCGGCCAGTTCGCAAAAACAGCGCCGGCAACGGAATCCTATTCCATCACCCGCGCTGTCTTCTTCAGTTTTATTTATGTGCTGACTGCTTCCGCAACGATCCGATCGATTCCGCTGCGATCCGATGGATTCCGCTATAATCCAATCGTTTCCGCTGCTTTACTTACACACGATATTGATAATTCTTCCCGGCACGTAGATTTCCTTCACGATGGTTCCGGTGATCTTGTCGGCTACGGCTGCCTTGCCTGCTGCAATTGCGTCCTCCTTGGACACGTCTGCCGGCAGGGATACCACGCCGCGGGCTTTACCGTTGACCTGAACGCCGATTTCGATCTCGTCGTCCTTCATGGCTTCCTCATCGCACTCCGGCCACTGAGCGTGGAATACGGTGTCGGTGCCGCCCAGCTGCTGCCAGATCTCCTCACCGATGTGCGGTGCGAACGGAGCAAGCAGGATGGTGAAGGTCTTTAAGGTCTCCTTGTCGATACCGCCCTCTTTCTTTGCCAGCTCGATCAGCTTGTTGTTGTACTCCATGAATCCGGATACAACGGTGTTCAGATTGAACTGGTTGAAACGCTGCTCGATGTCAAATACCAGCTTGTGGCGCAGACGAATCATTTCTTTGGTCTCAGCCACATCTTTTCCGGCGCTGTCCTGAACCAGATTCCAGAAACGGCTCAGGAAACGGGATACGCCCTCGATACCGCGCTCATCCCACTCTGCATCCAGCTCCGGCGGTCCTACGAACAGCTCATACATTCTCAGAGCGTCACAGCCGTAGTCTCTTACCAGATCATCCGGGGAAACCACATTGCCCTTGGACTTACTCATCTTGATTCCGTTCTTACCGGTGATCATACCCTGGTTGAACAGCTTCTTGAACGGCTCATCGAAGTCGATGGCGCCGATGTCGTACAGGAACTTGGTGTAGAAACGGGAATACAGCAGGTGCAGTACCGCATGCTCTACGCCGCCGATGTACATGTCAACCGGCAGATACTGATGTGCCTTCTCCTTGGATACCAGAGCCTCGCTGTTGTGGCTGTCCACATAGCGCAGGAAATACCAGGAAGAGCCTGCCCACTGAGGCATGGTGTTGGTCTCACGCTTTGCGTCAGCGCCGCACTGCGGACACTTGCAGTTTACCCACTCGTCGATAGCGGCAAGGGGTGACTCGCCGGTACCGGTAGGCTGGTAGCTCTCAACCTCCGGAAGACGTAACGGCAGCTCCTCCTCCGGAACAGCCACGTTGCCGCAGTGCGGGCAGTGGATGATCGGAATCGGCTCACCCCAGTAGCGCTGTCTGGAGAATACCCAGTCACGCAGCTTGAAGTTCACGGTTTTCTTGCCGATGCCGCGGGCCTCGATCATAGCCGGAGCTTCTTTCTTCAGCACGGAAGACTCCATACCGTTCCACTCGCCGGAATTGATCATGGTGCCACTTGCCTCGGTATATGCCTCGGTCATATTTTCAATTTCCTTGCCGTCCTTGGCGATAACCTGGATGATCGGGATATTGAATTTCGTTGCAAACTCAAAGTCACGGTCGTCGTGTGCCGGTACGCACATGATTGCGCCGGTACCATAATCAGCCAGTACATAGTCAGACAGCCAGATCGGCACCTTGGCACCGTTCAACGGGTTGATGGCATAGGTTCCGGTAAATACGCCGGTCTTTTCCTTGTCCTGCATACGGTCAACATTGGAACGCATGGAGGAATCGAAAATGTACTTCTCAACGGCTTCTCTGGTCTCGTCTGTAGCCAGGCTCTTCGCCAGTGCATGCTCCGGAGCCAGTACCATGAAGGTCGCACCGTGCAGGGTGTCCGGTCTGGTGGTGTAGACGGTGATCTTCTCGTCTCTGCCCTCTACCGGGAAATCAACCTCAGCGCCGTAGGACTTGCCGATCCACTCGGACTGCATCTTTTTGACCTTCTCCGGCCAGTCAAGCTTGTCTAAGTCATTTAACAGTCTGTCAGCGTAAGCGGTGATCTTCAACATCCACTGGCGCAGGTTCTTCTTGGTAACCGGGGAACCGCAGCGCTCGCAGCAGCCGTTGACCACTTCCTCATTGGCCAGACCGGTCTTACAGGACGGGCACCAGTTGATCGGGAACTCCTTCTCGTATGCCAGTCCTTCCTTGAACATCTTTACGAAGATCCACTGGGTCCATTTGTAGAACTCCGGATCGGTGGTGTTGACCTCCATATCCCAGTCGTAGATAGCTGCGATCTCATTGATCTGGCGCTTGATGTTCTTTACATTCTCAGCGGTGGAAATTGCCGGATGAACGCCCATCTTGATTGCGTAGTTCTCAGCCGGAAGACCGAATGCATCCCAGCCCATCGGATGGATTACGTAGTGACCGCGTAACATCTGATAACGGCTCCATACATCAGAAATCACATATCCTCTCCAGTGACCTACATGCAGACCGCTTCCTGACGGATACGGGAACATATCCAGACAGTAGTATTTCGGCTTCTTGCCATCATTGACATTGATCGGGTGTTTCTCCCAGTTCTCACGCCATTTCTTCTCAATGGCGCTGTGATTGTAACTTGCCATGATTTTTCCTCCTGATAAATAATTAAGCCCTGCGTCTCAGGCTTTTCCAAATCATCCAGAGACGCAGGGCACATATTCCTTATCTTGCCTTGCGCGGTACCACTCTGCTTCATGCTCTCGCATGCGCTCATGTCCCGATAACGGTGGGTGTTCCGTCCTGACCTAGTTGTCAGTCTGATTCGTCGATGCCAGATACTATCTGCCACCCCCTTCAAACCGCGTTCAGCCGGCTGCTCCGAGACCAGTTCTGCTTCTGTCATCACTGCCTCGCACCGACCAGCAGCTCTCTGAGAATTCATGCGGCATACTACTTCTCTTCATTGCATTTACGCTGTCTATAAATTTAGCATAATTAGAAATGAGTGTCAAGTATCTTTATCTTTGAGCACAGTGTTCGTTGTTTACACGTCTGACAATATCGTTAGATTTTTCATCAAATCAGAACATAGAAATTCAAAATAAGCCTGATACTCGTCATCTCCGAAGTGTATTTCGTGAAACATTTCCACATATTCTGTCGTATACATCACAACCATAATCACCGTATCTTCTCCGGTTCTTATGGTATAACTCACGCCAAAAATATGGCTTTGCGGATGGTAGATTCCGCTGTTTAATGCTTCATATGTATTGTTATACAGTAAGTCGGACGCTGCGAGAATGTGATCCAAACTGTTCTCTCCTGTGGACTGCGGATCCAATCTGTTCAGTGTCTGTATTGTATACTTCTCAAGATCTTCTATCGGCTCATCCTGTGACTGAACTCCAAAACAGATCGGAACTCCACCTACCTGCTTCGTAAGAACAATATCAAAAACTTCTGAATTTTTCACCCGGGAATACACTTTGAGATTAAATGGAAGTTCATAATAAGCCGTTCTGTAAACTGCCTTTCCATCACGAAGTTCCAATACTCCTTCTGTAATTACAGGGAGCATTTCTGCTTCCTGCACTACTTCCTGTCCCACCGAACCTCCATTCTTCAAGTCTATGACCTTCTTGCTCCACTGCTGCTGATGCGGAGCAAACAGACCAAGACCGAGGCCAAAACTTAACGCCAGACTCACGATCTGAAATGTTCTGAGCATGTTGTGGTCACCTCCTGTTTTTACCAATTGCCAATCCATCTGTCTTCATCATCAAAATGTTCCTCAAGTTTCTGGTCACTCAGGTTTTTTGCATACTCCTCTATCGCACCTTCATTCTCTCGCCACATTTCCTCTATTTCAGCCTCTGTTCTCATCTCATTCTCAAATAAATTGCATTCGTACATTCGACCTCCGGACGGCCACTCTGTCACTGTACTTCTGCAAACTCCGAGCGGAACATCCGAACTGTCATCCTTTATGGTGTATGCATCCAGATATACCTTTGCTCCATCTTTCAAATTTCTGATGTCTCTCATTTCAAGCTGCTTGTACGGTGACATATTTAGATTAGCCAGAAAAGCATCCAGGTTTTCTTCTCCAGGAGCACCGTTCATGGATGCTGAATACAGATGAGATCCCTGATGCCACGGCTTACGGTCAAGACCACCTGCAGCTCGTTGTGCTGTCAGATTTCTGACTGGATTTTCAATGTATAATGCTTTGCCAAAGGCATGTTTCTGTCCTATATCATCCATTTCATAACGAATATCTTCATTAATCTTGTCCGGATTATCAATGTGCTCCTGTACAAACTCCAGGTATTCCTGTTCTGCCTTCTCATATATCTCACGAAAGTCTTCCGGAATCTCTTGAAATTCATCATATTCCGCGTAACACCACTCATCCAAATCGTTCATGACTTCATCTGCATCTTCGCTCTCATCTATTTCGTCAACTTCGTCCATATCATCAAGTTCGTGCATATCGCCAAATTCCACTTTGTCATCGATTTCAGCCAGGTCATCAAACTCCTCATACTCTTCCGTCTCGTCAAATTCACTCACGTCATCAAACTCACCCATATCATCAAACTCATAATCATAATAACTCATCCTGCTTCTCCTTTCTCTGTGCTGAGTTTTCAATTTCGATGACTTCAAACGCTCGCTTCAGCACAGCGTTCAGTGGTTTACGGCTTTGAAAACCGCTGCGTTCGCATTTCTTCGCCAGCTGAATCGCGCCGCATTTCAACTCTTCCGGTTTCATCCCCTTTATATGCGCCAGCATGAATATCGTTTTAGCATAATCATCGTCCGCGCGGGCATTGATAAACAGGGTATCGCTGATACGTGCGCCCACTTCTCGTATGGATGTATCGCATACTCCATTGCAGCTTGTGCAGCTTTTGCAGAGTTCATAGGGTGCCTGATGGATAAGTCTGTGAGCTTCCAGCCATTCCTGATTTGCCTGAAAAGCAGCTTCTGATGCCGGCTCAGCTTCCGGGCTGAACGCAGATTTAAAACCGATTACCGTGCCATTTTCTGTAACCAGAAGTGCTTCTCTGATCTTTAAATGCGCAAGCAGCTTCTCATTCTCTAAGCCAACTGCTTTTGATGCGAATTCTGCCTCCTTCCCCGTTAAATTAAAGATCACCTTCGTCCTGGCTATGTCAACAATCTCCCCGCTGCCAGCCAACTGAGAACCAAGCTGATCTGCAAGAATGAATCCGCATCGATATTTTCTGGACTCCTGCAGTAACTTACGGATCAGGCTGTTCACCGCACGAGTAGCATTGCCTTTTCCACCGCCCGTTCCATTACCAAAATCCGAGTCACCACACGGAATCAAGCGATGTGTCTCATCCACGATTGTGACAACTCCCTCATGCTTGTGAGTCTTACAGTACAAAAGCAGTGATGACAACAGGATATAGGCGACCAGGCGGGCATTGCTTTCCATTCCGCTCAAATCCACAACCGTTCCATTATTTGACAAGAGGTCTGAGACCGTCACCGTCTGTATCGTCTCGTATACATCATTCGTAGTTAAAATCGAATTCAGTCTGTTGCAGCCGCCTGCAGAAATATTGCCTCTCACCTTATCATCATAGCTCATGTTGCGAACACTGCACTGGTAGATTTCAATCAGAGAGCTGAGCGAAACCGGTGTCTGATCCTCATTCTTCAAATCAACCTCATCAGAGAAACAATAACCATGAATTGCGTATTCTTTCGGCAATGCCGCCTGAACAATTTCTGAAATCGGATCCGGTAGATCGAAGGCAGCCTCAATACTGTCTTCCAGATACGGAAGCCACTCTCTCACAGTAACACCTTCCGGTGGAATGAAAGGGTTAATATGAAGACCGCCATCGCGCCGCGCGCTGATCACGTTTAATCCAAGCTCCATTCCGATGTCCTGAAACGCACCCATCGGGTCAAAAATGATAACCTTGATTTTCCGTTTAATGAGTTCTTTCAGGACCACCAGGAGAAACCGGGATTTTCCAGCGCCAGTACCTCCGAGAACGATTAAGTGGGTAAAGCATTGCGATAGAGACACGTACACAGGCTTGTGAAAAGCATCTTCTCCGATACATATCGAGGTTTCATCAGGTTTACTCTGAAATGGCTGGCGTTCCAGCATGGAAAATGGGAACACTGGAAACGGCCATTTGTTTTCTCTGGAAGGACAGGCAGACAGGGCTTTCACCTCCGGTGCTGTCAATATCGTGGCTAAAAATCCGTGCTGATTTTTTAGCTTCTCATAAATACAAAATGGATCATCCTCTCTTTCGACCTGCATGGCATAAGCTCTCAATACCATGTCTCCTGTGCTGCCCATTTCTACAACAAGACTGATAATTCTGGAGGTTACCATCTCCGTAATCAGCTCATTTTCTGACTGAACTAACAGATTGAATCCGCAGACCGTTCCGTCAACGATATGCGGGAGTAATCCATTCCATCTGGAGGCAGCCTCAGAACGGATGATTTCAGATGCCATCGCCGGCTGAAGTCCACCGGAAGCCTGCTGAGCAACCTGTCTGATTTCATTGCGTTTCTCATAGCTTAAATGTTGAGGGAACAGCTGAAATCGAATCACACCATCAAAACTGCCATTTCCAAGTGCCTCAGAAATCCAGTTCGGGAACTCCGGAATCGGCTCAAGCATCGGCAAAGAATATACTTTGCTTCCAAGAGCTCCTGTATGTTCAAACACTCTTTTCACAATTGCACGGGTTGAAGTCTTTTTCACCTCCTTTTTACAGTTTTCATCCACCTTTTTAACTTCAAATCCATAGGTTTTTAAATGATTTTCAAGACTCATCGCGCAAACATTCAGTGCTCTCTCGTTTTTCTTTGAAGAAAGGGAATAAAAATAGCGGAGAGGCTTACCTGCCTGAGATTCACAAACCATCTCAAAAACCATGTCACCATCTGCAGCAAGAGCTCTCATCTCGCGACACATTAATACTGCCAGACCTTCCGAATCGGAAGGTCCTTCAAATGGGATACGCAAAATTTCAAAAGTAATCTGATACATGTTTTCCTCCTTTCAACTCACATTTCAACATTACTTACTGATTAAATATGCAGCTATCTGTACGATCAGCTCGAGTAAAAGAAATAAAAATACTGAATACCAAATCAATCTGTTTGATGCATCAATCATTACTAAAAATACCATCCAGAACGTATGGATACCCAATGCGAACATACCGATCTGAAACAGAACCGGTGCTGAACCAGGTGTTACCATTCCTTCATTCAGAGCATAAGTCATCAGTACATGCAGACCAAAAATCACTAAATAAATCAGCACGATCAATAGACTATGCTCTGCTGCTGCACGCATATAGCGATAGAAGAAACTGATTATAGTGATTGGAACCAACATCACAAGTCCGCAGAGCAGCATTTTCAACTTATTGTGCTTCAAATCATATTCGTTCATGAATACACCTCCTGGTCTAAAACCACTTTTCTTCCTTTGTCGGATTCACACCTGATGGCTGCTGCAGTACATTCATCAATGTCTCAATTGCACTTCCCGGTAATGCCATTCCAGTCTTACCCTGCATCGAAAGTACCAATGCCATCAACTGTGGATTGTACCCTGTCAAAGTAGCCAAAATATTCCACTGATTTGATGTTTCAACACTGTCAACCTGCGGCTGAACTGAGACTCCTGCTGTCGTACATATAATGCCGTATTTTTCCAAAAACGGCTTAATCACTTCCTTTACGGAGCATGTAGCACTCACCTGGCAGAACTGCACGATCTCCATTCCTCTTAATGCAGTGCTCAGCTCCGCTTCGATCAGTGACTTGATTTTTCCTGTAAAAAACGCAGTGTTTTCTTCCTCTGCCGCATCACTGAATTCACAGATTCCGGCTAATCTTGACCTGACATAAGCATTCACATCATTGATTTTATAAGTAATGTGAGCAGTGTAACCGGTCTTTACCAAAACCTCCTTTTCTGTTTCTTTACCTCTCGGTTCAGGTACCATGACCTTGATTGGAATCGTCACTTCGCCTTCGACGCTCCATGCATACTCACGCAAACAGACAAATGTCACATGAAGGTCAGCCTGCGCCTTCTCTTTCAGCTTTGTGCACCATTTATTGCAAGCACCCAGCGGGGAAAGTCCTGTGTTCAGTCTGTAATGACCGCTTCTGTACATGGTGGTAATTCCCTTATGAATGACAACCGCCTCCACTCCTTCCGGAATCAACAGTTCGCTGCCGTTAGGAACATCACTCATAGTGATACTCTCCACCGGTGTTGTCAGATTAATCCCTGTTGGTTCAATCACTTTTTGCTTATAAACATTCATTTTCTTTCTCCTCCTTTCGATATAATAATTTTAATACATTCCCGATTCAGTACCATACTTCATTCCCAAATGCGTTAAAAAACATATTTTCAGAAAAGCAAAAAGAGTCTCGCACTGATTACTCAGTGCGAAACTCCTTTTTACTTTCCCATACTAATTCATCATAATATTTCGGTTTATATTCCGGAATTGCCATTGCCATGAGATGGTCAACGTGGCTTTCAATGCACAGTCCGAGATACGCCCTCAGAAGCCATTCTGTCCATGGATCATCCGGTGAATGCTTGGGCAGCAGCAGTTTCCATGGAAATCGTCTGCGGAACGCTATCTCCACATCCTCAACAGACCAGTTCACATTGTCTGCCGCTTCCAGCAGCTTATAGCGGAGCAATGCCTGGTGTCGATCAAGCAATTTCTGCAGTGCCGCCTGTCCCTGCTGCGTATCCGGTTCCTTCAAGTCGTCCAGAAGATCATCCATCGGTACATGGAATTCAAGGTTCTCCGAACACTGGAAAAATGCATGTTCTCCAATCAATTCCAGTGAACACGGAAGATCAACCTCTTCAATTTCAGCACCTGAAAATGCGAATTCATCAATCTCAGTGACACTTTCAGGAATAGAAATCTTTTTCAATCCGGAATCCATAAACGCGAAATCTCCGATTCTTTTGCACACACTTTCCTCTGGCAGTTCAAAAGTTTCCAGTGCTTTACTGCCGCAAAAACATTTATCCGGTATTTCACGTAATGCTGCTGACAACGTGACGGTTTTCAAATTGGAACATCCTGCAAACGTAAAAATGCCCATTTTCTCAACTTCAGGGAGATTTATATCCATTAGCTGGCGGCAGTCTTCAAAAGCTCTTCTGCCAATTGTTTTAACGTTTAATTCCACCTGTTCCAGGCCACTGCAATCGGAAAATGCATGGTGATCGACTGTTTCCACTGTATCAGGCAGTTTCACCGTTTTCAGATGCTGCAGCTTTCTGAATGCATATGCCTCTACTCTCAGAATATTTTCCGGGGTAAAACCACCTCGAAACGGCTTATCGATAAAAATACCCTCACGAAGCGGTTCTCCCTGAATAAAACGTTTTAAGTTCTGAATACGGCGTTTTAAACTGCTTCGTGTTGTCTCTCCGTCATGCGAACAACGAACCAGTCCGGTAATATCGATTGTCAGAGAATTTAAGACCGGATGTTCATTCATCTTTTTCAGGTCAAATTCCTCATCAGATTCATCAAATGCACATACCCGCCAGATTGTATCCATCTCACCAGGACGTGCTTCCTTCTCAACAGGAATGATATTCTCACTTTCCCAATCACGTTCCTTCAGCTCGTAACCTCTTGTAAGGTTCAGATACCGAACTGTGATATTCGGTTCTGAGAGGTACATCCAGTATTCCGTCGTTTCATCCAGGCAACTGCTTCCAAACACTGCCGTACCGGTCAGTTTTCGCTCTGTTTTATGATCATCCGCAAACATCTTCATAACATATGACACACGACGATGATCATATACTTTCTCATGAAATGCAGTATTGTGAAGGCGCAGCACAAAATCCAGATGATCCTGGAATCGTATCTGCGGCAGCGCATCAAAGTTTTTACTGTGAACAAGAACATAATGATCTACCATGTAATACAAAATTCTGTTCGTTCCATTCAGCTCATCATCCATAGGCGGTAACGTACAGTAATTTCGAACAAAAAGTCTGCTGTACTCCTCTCCATCTTTCAGTACTTCTCTCAGCATTTCCGCGAGCAGCGGGTGTATACTGATCTTCCAGATACCATCTTGGCGCTGACGCTTGAGCCATGAACGGTGTACCAGACGGTTTGCAGCTGCCTGTGCCAGCTTATGTTCGTCATCATCGCCCACAATCTGACAGATTTTCTCCTCGTCCAGATAACAGGCCGGCTTTCTGCTCAGCAGAATCAGCAGTTTTTTCTCAGCATCTGAAAATGTATGGTCCAGAACATCGGAAAACAGATATCGGATATGATTCTTGATCGAATCCGTTTTCCTGGTTCCGTCTTTATCTGTCTTGATCTCTGCTCCTTCCGGAGACTCTGTCAGGCCTTTTGTCATCATCCTGCAGATCTTGACAGGGTTCAGGCGGTACATGATCATCTCTCGCGCGATCAGGTCCGTCATGTACGGGTGATACTCAATAGAGGACAGAATATGCTCCAACGCTTTTCCATTCTCTCCTTCCAGCCATTCACGGATCATATCTGCCGCCACGCCCGGTCCATTCATGACACGGATCGCCTGACGGATAATGTTATAAGCAAGTCCGGAACCATTGAAAACCTCGATCGTCTCCACACCATATTCTTCACTGAGAATCTCCGCAAGCTGAGCACGGCGGGTGGTGATGATGATTCTGGCAGCGCCGGATCGTCTGAGCAGATTTTTAAATACCTGTACCTCTTCAAGTTCCACTGCATCGCAGTTATCCAGAATAATCAGATCTGCCGGTCTGAGTCTGTCCATACAATCCTGACGATCTTCTGCAGAAAAACCATCGGTTATATTCAGCTGTTCTACCAGTGTTTCATAAGATTTGCAGGACGCATCCCAGACTGTAAACACACTGCTGTCCAACTTCTCACAATAAGTTTCCGCGTAACTGCGTGCCAGCTCACTCTTGCCTGCACCTCCTACATCTGCCTGAAGAATGACACATTTCGTACCACGGCGGAATGCATCTTCCATCAGATTCAGGAGCTCGTGACGGGGAACAAAGCTCTCAGAGACCGGATGAATGCTCTCCTTTGCAAGGCGCGGTCTTCTCTGAAGATCAGCTTCTGCAAGCTTGCTCATCTTTTCCAAAGCCATTACCACTTTATCGACTGACTTAAAACGTTTCTCTACAGAAGTACAGATTGTATGATGGAAAAAATCCTCCAGCTCCGTTTTGATTTCAACCGTCAGCGTTTTTCCTTCCGGAATACATTTCAGTTCATCAAAAGGCATCTGAGAAAATACCAGGTGTTCCGTAATGATATCCGGCAGTCTGCCAAACAGCTTTTCAAACAAAATCATGCCAATGGAATACACATCTGCTGCAGGAGCAATCTTTGAGATTCTGCCCTGGCGCACCTCAGGAGCTCCGTATTTTTCTGTTGTGGAGATCAATTCGCCATGCTTGACAGCACCGTTATATACCACGAAACTGTTACAGTCCAGCACTGCGACTCCCTCAATGGAACCTGACTTCATCAGATAGACATTAGCGGGAGCAATGTCAAGACACAGATATCCTTCTTCATGAAATGCCTGCACCGCTCTCGCAAGACTATCAACATGGCGCAGCACATCTCGAATGTCTTTTTCTTTCACACGCTCATACGTTTCTCCGTGCATCAGTGTATGAGAACTCCAGAGATGCTGATCCGTTCCGCGATAAAGTCCGGTCAGCGGTGCAATACTGTTGTTGGATTCCATCAGTCTGTGCTGAAGCTGAATCGCTCTGAGAAACCGATTTTCAACCGCAGGGCCAACTCCTCTCAGTCTCTTCAGACGGATTCTTCCGCCGGATCCGTCAGTGCGAATCGCATCATAAACCGTACTGGAAGCACCACTGCCAATCGGATTATCAAGAATCTTGAATTCTGCCTGATTACCCGTAAGTTTTGCTGTCAGAAGCTTTTCACTGACAGCCTCTGCCGCAGCCTCATTCAACATCACCAGATCATCTTTTTCATACTGTTTATCGGTCATTTTTCCTCACCTCCCACTTCCAGATTACCGATATACAATGTTCCCTCGCTGTCGCGATAGGCATGCACAACCGGCTCTCTGCCATCTGCCTCGGCAAACAGCTGCAGGTTCCAGACGTAATGTAAAAGCTGCTGCTCCTTCGCAGATGCTTCCGGATCCGGACAAGGCGTAAGAACTGCTTTTGTGGCTATCACATGGTACGGACGTCCTGTCTCCGGGTTCACACAGACAGGCTTTTTCTCTTCATCCATAACTCCAACAAAATATGGGGTTCTGTCCGGATTTTCTTCAAGCATCACCTTAAGATGGTAAAACAAACGTTCCTTTTCCTTCATCGTAAATCACTCCTTTCTGCTGATAAACTGATTATCGCAGAAAACGGTGATTCTGTAAGAGATTATTCCTGAATGCGTTCATTTTTTTATTTCTGATTCATACTTTTTTGCAGCCTTCAAGATCATTTCCCGCAGATTTTCAATCGGATGCTCTGAGCGGGCCGCCAGCAGAAACAGACAGTCATAGGGATCACGACTGTACAGCGGACTGAAACCTGCATGAAACAAGATGGCATTCATCTCATCCCAGAACAGTTCAAACGGGTCCTTCACATTCTGAACCTTGCTCAGCTTCGAATAGAACAGATAGAACTCAAGAAGAATAACCAGCCGTCTCAGCTTTCCATCATCGATGTGATCTCCTTTTATAACATCTGACAGATTTTCATACTGTTTCTTACAATTCAATCCGATATTTTTAAGCAGAGAACCATCTTCTGCCTGGAGAAACTCTGTAAGCAGGACGTTTCCTTCCCGTTCCCCGATCATGACCAGGTAAAAATACTTCACGTAAATTTCATAGCGGACTTCTCCGTCTTCTATTCTCCATGCATCTTTTCTGATATCCCGACCGCTGCACTTCAGTGTCACCAATTCATCCCAAACATAAGGCTCGCATCGTTTACAGAGATTTTTCACCAGTTCATGGGCAGTATGGTTATAATTCTCCGGCTGAAAGGTCGACCAGTTTTCCAGTATATACTGCTTAAAAAGAGCCTCAGAATCCTCACTGTCATTCTGGATTTCCTGCAATCCGGTATCAATGATCACTGTCTCCCGGATCGACGGTTCCAAAGGTTTTTTCTCTGCGCATCTGCCTGCAGTCTCCATCTCGATCTCATGAATCATCTTCTCGCCCTTGTGATACCACGCCTTATCATTCTGACTGACGTAGAAATAATAACAAAGTTCACGCCATATCTTACGCTTCCAGGGTGCAAGTCCTGCTGTTTTTGCAAACAGCTCTCTGGTCTGCTCCGCATCGTACCCCAAAGCCCCGGCAAACTTATAGAGATTCATCCGGACATTTTGCCCGTCTCTGGAAATACTCGACGCTGCATGACCGGACTTCAGATTTGCTCTTCCCTTCATCCATACATCCTGCACTCGCTTTGGCAGAACCACCTGATGACTGCCTGCTTTTAAATGAAGATAGTTTAGCTGGGCTTTTCGTTTTTTCTTGCGTATCTCTTCGGTATCGTCCCTCTTATACCGCATTTTCTCCGGAAAGCATCGCTGAAGCTGGTATAACGTGACATCTTTCTTCGCAACAGATGTGAGAAAAACCACCGCCTTTTCCGGGTCAAAATTTTTAGCTTCCTCCATCGTCTGTTCATAGACAGTCATTGTCTCTGCCCCAGACTGCAGTCCGTAATATGCCATTGTTCTCCCTCCACATTCACGATTTTTTAAACTCCGTATTATTTCGAATCAGTTCTTCCAGTGTAACCGGCTGATATGCATTGATCTCCACCCCCGCATTCAGCGCATGTTCCAATGCCTGCAGCTTCGTCCAGCAATCATCATGCCGGTTGTTGTGAATATGTCCATAAACCAGCCACTCACTGTCCCGCTCAAAATCATCCATCGCCTGAACCGGGTCATGGATCAGCGTAATGCTGCGGCTGTTATCCTGAATCACACTGCGCTCCGAAACGCTCTCAAAAAACCGGGAATAATCCCCTTTTTTCATCCAGCTCGGATCGTGATTTCCGAGAATCAGGTGCTTTTTCCCCGGAAGCCGTTCCAGATATACCGTCGGTTCAATGGCCGAACGAAACATCAGATCCCCAAGAATATACACCGTATCCTCTGAATTCACCCGCCGGTTCCAGCTGGATATCATCGCGTTATCCATTTCCTTTACATTGTAAAATGGTCTGCTGCAGTGCCTAATAATATTGGCGTGACCGAAGTGCGTATCTGAAATATAATAGATCATAAACATCACCTGTTCTTTCCGTGCCAAAGCAAAATACTCCTGCTAAAATCATATCATAATTCCAACCCTAAATCTATCTTCTTGTTTTCTTAGTTGTTTTATGCCTCTATGGTAGAAAATGAAACTTCTATTTCCCTTTTCTTCACCTGCCCCACTTTTTCCTCGCCTTGTACTTCTTATATTCCTGAAAGGATGCTAAAAAACAGCAACTGTTTCCATCTTCTAAGTTTATGCAAGGATAAACCCATAAAAGATCTGGTTTATCAATCGATCTCCCGCCATATAGGTTTTCCCTCCTGTTTCTCAACGAAATCCTTATCCTCTAAAAAGTATCTTCCTGCTCCAACTGCCTGATTTTCAAACGGTGTAAGAATCTTCCATGACTCAACGGCGATCGTGTTATCTTCACGGGTTCCATGGATAAGGAATCGATTGATATATTTCTGAATATCACCATTAAATATCACATCCCTGCTCAAGCAATCCTCTGGTAAGTTTTCTCCTGTTAAACAGATTGCCTCTTCGCTGATGGATGCATCTTCGTTGAGTTGATAGCGAACCTCATGCCATACGACTTCATCCTCCATAACCTCAGCAGTAACAATCACATACTCTGTATCATATTTGTGTGTAAGAAATCTAGCTTCCATGTCCGAGATTGTATATTCTGCATTTTTCCGTTCACGCATATTGCCCGTTTCCACATCAAATTCATCGATAAAAAACAATGGTCCCATCCATCTGCTCTTTTCGTAATCCGATAAGCTATACTCTCTTGTCACCGGAAATATGATTTCCCAATCCGTAACCCTGAGAACTTTTTTATTGTAAAAAGCTCCCATATCTTCCTGGATATCCCCCTCCACCAAAACGCGGTTGTATAAAAGGCGATCCGAAAGTTCATGGTAGGGATTGCGTCCAATAAGCTCAATATACTCTCGGCTCAGTCCCCTTTTTATATATCCTCCAAGTCCATCCCTGTCATAATGAAGGATGTATGCCTCCCCGTTCATGCATTTCCAGTATGCACTGATTGCAGGAACTGCATATTTCACAGGGGTGAAACAGCAGAAATTCATCATCAAAAATATTGCTCCTATACAGGAACTTATAAAAATGAGCTTTCTCTTCATGTTCTTCTCTTATTTTTCATACTGTTCTGCCAGTCCAAAGACCTTTGACAACCGTTCCATAACGGATAAATCAACGTGTTACCCTCATTTTATCTGTTCAACTCCTAAAAACTACACAAACCGTGAAAGAAACATGTATTCATTTGCGGTCCCAGCCTGCCTGCACATCACCCCCGTATCATCCCCAACAAAAACGCCACCCCCTGCAGTCCAACCATCACCCACACTCCCGGTGCCCGCACCAGGCATCGGACGGCATCCATTCCGGCGCCCATCTCCCACGGCTGAAACCACCGCAGCTTTCTCACAAACAGGCACAGAAGCACGATCGCCGCCAGCATGGCTGCGATCATAAACAGTCCCAACAGCCCCAGTCCTGCCATTCCCGCCAGCTCTGCAACCGGGTTCTCGCTGTTGAGCCCTCGCATAAGCAGCAGCGGCACCAGCCCGCCGATGGTATTGATCACCATGTGAAGCCCGATGCTGTAGCGAAGCTTTCCGGTGCTGCTGTACACGTAGGCAAATATCATTCCCAGGGCACAGGCATAGAAAAACTGATAGAAATTCCCATGGAACAGTCCGAAGCTGATACCCGACAGCACCACCGCCGTCCGCTGTCCGAAGCACACGGTCCGGTCGATCAGCAGCTTGCGAAACATCAGCTCTTCCATGACCGGAGCCACCACAATAGTGCTCAGGATCATTACCGCCGGGTGCATTTCCAGAATCATATCGTCCACCGGATTCACTCCGCCTCTTCCGGTCAGCAGCCCGCTGATCAGCATCAGCCCCTGCCCGATCAGATTGCCGATGTAGGTGACCCCCAGACAGACCACCAGCAGCACCAGCAGCTTCCAGAAGCAGATGGATTCTGTGCTGTCCTTGTGCCAGGAAGGGATGCGCCGCATCATCAGCCAGAACACCGGAAATGCACAGGCATACATGGAAAATATGGAGATCAGGATCATTCCCTCTCTGCTGCCCAGAAAAGAGACCACACGTTCCACCAACGGGTACCGGATCCAAAACTGAAGCAGCGTATACGTCACCACATAGAGTGCCTGGACGCCTCCTGCCACCAGGAGAAATACCACATACGCCCATCCCAGCCTCGAATACTGCTTTCTTGCATCCATCTGACTCCCTCCTCTCTTTCTGCCAATATCCATGAACCGCAGCCACAGCTCGCTGTACTTGGAAAAAAGAGCCACTTTCCACACACATCATGCGGGAAAATGGCTCTTTGCTTACACTTAGAATTCCATCTTATCTACCTTGGATGCTCTGGCTTCTACTTCCTTCTTCTGGATGTCGCCAGGAGCCTGCTCGTAGCGTGCGAACTCATACTCAAAGGTACCGATACCGCCGGTCATGGAGCGCAGATCGGTGTTGTAGCCGAACAGCTCGGACATCGGGATATCAGCCTCGATGATCTGTTTGCCATGGTGATCGGAGTTCATGCCAAGGACACGACCTCTTCTGCGGTTCAGATCGCCCATAACGTCGCCGGTGAACTTATCCGGAACCGTAACCTTCAGGGATGCAATCGGCTCAAGGAGAACCGGATTGGCTTCCATGAAGCCCTTCTTGAATGCCATCATGGCAGCGGTCTTAAATGCCATCTCGGAGGAGTCTACCGGATGGTAGGAACCATCGGTCAGGGTTGCCTTCACGCCGACTACCGGATATGCAGCCAGCGGACCCTTGCCAACGCTCTCAGCCACGCCCTTCTCAACAGCCGGGAAGTAGTTCTTCGGAACGGCACCGCCGAATACGCGCTCTGCAAATACATACGGAGTATCCAGATCGCCGGACGGCTCGAATTCCATCTTAACATCGCCGTACTGTCCGTGTCCGCCGGACTGCTTCTTATACTTGCCCTGAACCTCCACTTTCTTGCGGATGGTCTCACGGAATGCGAACTTCGGCTTGCTCAGCTCGATCTCAACCTTATAGCGGTTCAGAAGCTTGCTGACAACAACCTCCAGCTGCTGATCGCCGATGCCGTACAGTAACAGCTGACGGTTCTCCTTGTCATTGACATGCTTCAGGGTCAGATCCTCGTCCATCAGCTTCGCCAGTGCGCTGGATACCTTATCCTCGTCACCCTTGGTCACGGTGTTGTAACGCATGTAGGTGTACGGGGTGGAAATCTGCGGTTTGTGGTATACGATCGGAGCGCTGCGCAGTGCAATGGTATCGCCGGTCTGGGTCACTTCCAGCTTCGCTACGGCACCGATATCGCCGGCTCTCAGCTCCGAAACCTCGATGGCATCCTTACCTCTCAGCAGGTATACCTTGGCAACCTTCTCCTCTGCGTCCTTATTCACATTGTAAATGGTGCTGTTCGGTCTCAAAACACCGGTACAGATCTTCATCAGAGAATACTTTCCGATGAACGGATCCACGATGGTCTTGAAGACTCTTGCAGACAGAGATACCTCATCATTGTACTTGGCGGTAAAACGCTCGCCGGTGGACACGTCAACACCGATACACTCGAACTTATCCGGGGTCGGCAGATAACGGTCGATCACCTGCAGCAGGGTCTTAAAGCCCTGGCAGTTGGCGCCGGAACCCATCAGTACCGGCACGATGGAGCCATCTATCACATGTTCCCTCAGAGCGCCCTGAATCTCTTCCAGCGTGAACTCTTCGCCGGAGAAGTAACGCTCCATATACTCCTCACTGGTCTCTGCAACAGCCTCTAACAGCGCGTCTCTTGCAATACCCAGGTTCTTCTGGGAGTAATCCGGAATCTCGCATTCTTCGTAATCACTCAGATTGGTGAAACGTCTGCCGGCCATCTTCACAACGTTTACATAGCCCACAAACTTCTCATTCTCACGGATTGGCAGCTGGAACGGTGCCACACATCTTCCGAACCGTCTCTCCAGCTTCAGTACCAGCTCACGGAAAGACGCATGATCGTCATCCATGTTGGTCACAAAAAATAATCTCGGCAGACGAAGCTTCTCACACAGCTCCCATGCCTTCTCGGTACCGACCTCGATACCTGCCTTGCAGTTCACCACGATAATTGCCGCGTCGGCAACGCTGACTGCCTCTTCTACTTCACCTACAAAATCGAAATACCCTGGCGTATCCAGAATGTTGATCTTCATCGGGCCGTCGTCGCCCTCGTACTCTAACGGAATCAGGGATGTGGAGATGGAAAACTGACGTTTGATTTCTTCCTTGTCGTAATCACTGATCGTATTTCCGTCTGTTACCTTGCCCATACGCTTTGTGACTCCGGTTACCAGTGCCAGTGCCTCTGCAACCGTCGTCTTTCCGGCCCCGCCATGACCAAGTAACACGACGTTACGGATTTGTTTTGTACCATAAACGTTCATATAATTCCCTCCTGTACATTAAGTTTAGTCTTATGTTGCTATTCTACTAAAAAAGTTTGAAAATTACAAGCAAATTATTCGATTTGCACAAATTATTTTTCATCATCCGGAAAGCCCTATGGTAAACACGCAGAAAAAAGAAAGCTGCCTGTGTCTCACGCTCTACAGGCAGCCTTCTCTCCTCCGGTCATGCCGTCAGCTCTGACCTTCCTCCTCTTCTTTTCTTCTCAACATCACAACTCCGGCTGCTGAACCTGCAAAAATCGCAGCCAGCAATGCTGCCGGAATACCACCGCTGGTATCCCCTGTCTTCGGCAGAGTTCCCAGCGGAATGCCATTTTCGTCCACATGGATCAGAAGCTGTGCCAGCGGCACCTCATCCTCCCCGATGGTAAGCATCAGATAATCCCCCGGAGGCAGAATACCCTCAAAACCTCTGTCCGGATCATAGGGACCGCGGTAAATGGGATCTCCATAAGGATCGCCGGGAGCATGAATCTCCACGATTGTTCCCGGAGGAAGCTCCGGTCTTCGATCCGGCGTAACGGGAATATTCGGAAGTCCCGGTATTCCCGGCTGAGTCGGATCTGTGGGGTTGATTGGTTCCGCAGGCTGCAGCGGGTCCACAGGCTTCGCCGGCTCTGTGGGCTTCGGCTCCACAGGCTTCACCAGCTCTGCCGGTCTTGTGGAACCTCCTGTGGTCCCTCCGCCGCCTCCGCCGCCGGATCTTCTCCTGTTGGTAAATTCTGCTCCTGCCACGGTATCTGCCGCGATTGCACCCGTGTCACCTGTTTTTTCCACCAGATGATATCCGGCGGTCTCCTGCTCCGTCATGGTATAAACCGCTCCCTGCGGGATGCCGTCGATCCGGAACCGTTCTCCGCCCTGAATGGCAATGATGCCGTCCTCACCCGGCGTCTGCGGCACTGCCGCCTGTATATCCTCCTCCTTTGCTGCCTTCCGGTACGGCCCGCGATACACCTTCGCCTCGCCATTCACCGTCAAGGTCACCTGGAATCCAAATTCTCTGTTTACACCGCTTTGCAGGGTCTTACCCACTTCCAGTGCGCCTGCGATCAGGGTGTTGGTAATCTCGGTTGTTCCGTGTGCGGTCAGCACGTTTGGATGATGCTCATAGCTCACCCGATAACCGGCGGCTTCGCCGTCAATCACTCTGCTGCCATCAATCTCCAGCTCCACTGCCCGGTACTGATAAGGGCGGTCTGACTTATCATGGGTGGGAAGTCCTGTGAACTCCACCGTTCCCCAGTCATGCTCACTGGTCATTTCCAGTTCCGCCTTCGCAGTCGGCAATGTGGTCCATGCCCTGCCCTCTGCCAGTCTGCGCTGCAGTCCGACGGTGATCTGATCCGGACGCATACCGTAGTAATCGTCTGTATCCTCCCACTCCTTCGTCACCCGAAGTCCCGTGGTCTGCATGGTATTCAGGATGGCATTGGAACCGCTTGCCACGGCAATGTAGCCTGCTGTGTCAAGCTCCTTTGCATAATAATAAATCTCTACACTCTGCGGCTGCTCCTCTGTTCCTTTGTTCTGAAGCTTCAGCAGGTTGTCCCAGGTGTACTCCCAGTTCTCCTCTGCTTTGACCTCAACCGGATCGCCCACAGGCTGTTCCGCCCCGGCTGCATCCGTCATGTAAAGCTGCATTCTGATGGAATCCGGCCGCACATCCTCCTTCCAGTCCTCGTCACCCGTCCAGTATTTTCTGACGGTGTAGGAGGTGGTGTAGGGCTCGTGGGTGTTGGTCACCCGGACCGCCCCATCGGACGTCACACCATGCCAGTCTGCGGAGGTGGCAATCTCCACCGCATAGTCCTTCGGCACATCCACTTCTTCCACCGTATACTCAATCAGCCTCTTTGTATCATCCGTCACTTCTCTGTCATATCTCGGCAGGTTTTTCCAGACTGCCAGCCAGGAATCCTGTTCACAGGCTTCTGACTGTTCCGCATTCACATTCCGGCTTCCATCCAATACAATATCCGGTCGTTCTGCTGCGACGCCATCTGCATATAACCGCAATGTCACTGTACCCGGTCGTATTCCATCCCAGTTGCCGCTGCCATTTCGGTCATCGTCCCAGAGCTTTTTCGCATAAAATTCACGCCCCGTCCAATAGTTGGATACCTGAATGATCTGGTTGTTGGCGGAATCATCGCCCTTCTTCGTCTCATCACCGGAAACACCAGCCTCACCAAACACTGTCGTGGCAGGCTGCTCACCAGCCTTGTAAACCGCCATGTAGCGTCCGTCCAGTCCGGAAGTTTCCTCCACATAGTAGGAAATCTTCTCTCCGTCCTCCATAACCGGAAGATTTGTCCACGCCTGCTCTGCGTTCCATCCGTTAGAATCATTAACCGCGATTTCAGGAACTGTTTCGTCATTCTGATACACCGCCGATTCTGCATCAGCTGTTCCAACCTTACGCCACAGCTTGAAGGTCACGCTTTCCGGTCGCCCGCTCTGTACTCCATCCGCATCATCCTGCCATGACTTGCGCACTCCCACGGTCATGACAGCGGCTGCATGTCGATTGGTAAGCGTCAGATTCCTGGTGACTCCATCGGCAAGGTTAACCACTCCGTCTGTCTTCGAATCATCGTCTGAATCTGATTCCATAATCGTCGCAGTATAATACTCCGGAACCTCTTCCGCAACCCTGTAATCATACGTTGCTCCTGTAACCGGATTCTTCACCGGAAGGTTTGACCAGCTTGCAGTCGTCCATTTCGAAGGTTCTTCTGTCGGCTCCAGGGTCTTCGTGCCAACCAGTGTTCCGAGGCTTTCGGTTTCTCCGGCATCCGGTACTGCTTTCTCAGAGCCGGACTGCTCGGAGCGGTAGAGACTGACATTGATTTCATCAGGGCGAAGTCCATCCTGATTGTCCTTGTCATCCCAGACCTTTGTCACCTTAATTTCGGCAATGTGCAGTCTGTTCTTAATCTCCTCCGTCCGGTGATAGCCGTCTGCTTCCGGATCATCCACATCGGTCACATGTTCCAGGGACACCGTATAGCCAATGTCTGAAAGCACTATGCTAGAATCCGCTGCGGCAAGCACTTCCGTGGGATTCGGCATCGAAACTGCCTGTTCAGAACCATCTGCCTTCCGAAATGTCATGCCCGTCTCCCAGATGAGATACTCATACGGCTTTCCATCGGCGCGGCAGGTCGGAAGATTTTCGTAGGA
Organism: Eubacteriales bacterium; assembly: GCA_030536555.1. Taxonomy (GTDB): domain Bacteria; phylum Bacillota; class Clostridia; order Lachnospirales; family Lachnospiraceae; genus Brotaphodocola. The sequence continues at coordinate 159,817 of JAUNPU010000005.1, forward strand.
TACGGTTCTAGCTTTCTCATCTTCTGCATCACCCGGTATGGTCCTCAACGGAGCCATTGAAAGTAACTGGTATTCCTCCGCAGCTTCTTCGTCTGCAGCCTTCACTCTGCGGTACAGACCAAATGTAACCGTTTCTGGACGGTTCTCATTGCTTGTCCATACCTTCGTTGCCGCAATGGAAGTCGTCTTCATCCTGTTCGTGATGGAAAGCTGACCTTGATTGCCATTTTCCACATTCGGATTCGGGATAAATATCCCGGACACTCCGTCAGGTTGCGACGTATAGCCCGGCATCGGCGTCTCTTTTACAAAATACTCTGCCGGTTGCCCGTCATACTGATAGTACAGGTTTTTAAATGTAGCTGTCCACTTAGGCTCAGTCGTCGCACTTACCGATTCAGTCAGAACATTTCCGGCTGCATCCCTGACCGCTTCCTCACCCGCTGCCGTTTCTGCTTTCCGATACAAGGTCACGGTAACGCTTTTCGGACGATCATTCAGACTGTTCTCGTCTCCTGACCAGTTCTTCGTGAAGGTAATCTCCACCTCGGGCTGATATGTGTTGGTGACTGTCCAGAGTTTCCCGTCAATATTGCTGTCCGATGCAACCGTATACTTCGGCTGTGCGTAGTGTGTCCTTCCGGTTCCACCGGTTTTTTCAATGATACGGTACTCCGCTTTGTCTGACGCATTGGTTTCAGTATCTGTGTTCGGCATGTACTTCGCAAGATTTGTCCACTGAACCCATGCATTTTCCTGACTGCCTGCTGTTTCAGTACTGAATGTAACAACACCCTCCTCTGGCTTCCGGTCTTCCACCGGATACAGTACCCGGGAATCCGCTTTCGTCCATGCACTGTCGTCCGTGCTTCCCTCTCCTCTCCGCTGAAGTTCAATCTCCACCGTTACGTTATCGCGGAATCCATCCTGGTTCTTGTTATCTTCCCAGACCTTCTGCGCTCGCAGGGTCTTCGTTCCATCAACTCCCTGGATTTCCAACGTATTGGTGATATTGGACCGGTACTGCTTCGCGGCTGCGTCAAGCCCCGTATGCACCTCGCTCTCAGTATATCCGGCAGGTACGTTTTCTTCGACAGCGCGATACTGATACTCCACAATCGCGCCGGAAGCATCTGTGCCGTATCTGGGTAAGTCCTTGATTGTTGCCGCTCCTGTATTCCCGGATGGTACAGCAACGGTAAGAGTCAGGGGATCAGAACTGCCTGGTTTGGTATAGTCCTTCCACGCAGTATCCGGTTCACCCGTAGTTTTTCTCTGTACCGTAAGCGTCACACTGCCATGATCCGGTCTGATTCCATAGAAATTATCAGAATCAACCCAGGTCTTCGCCGCCTTCAACGATACCGTATCCAGTGTGTTGACGAGTTTAAACCCTATGGAATTATGTTCATCTGCCTTCTTGCCTTCATTCGTTCCTGAACAGGTATAAACAAACTTCTGCCCGGAAGAACCATCATTGGATTTCGGTACTTCATATAACGTTCCATCAGAATTCCTGTAAAACTCCCTGATAAAGTAGTAATACTCCTTTCCGTCCGGGGCATACTTAAACAGACCAATTACACCATCCGTTGTGGATTCGCCTTTCCCATCATTGCCCAGATCAAGGCGGAACTTCCATGTGTCTTCTGTAAGGTATGTGTCTTCCGTTGCATCCCATACAAGCGTTGCCGCAGCTTCCGGCACCAGATATATGGATTCATTTTCCGCTGTGATAACTGGAAGACTGCTGTCCGTTGTCCGGTAGAGCTTCAATACAACTTTACTTGGCTTCCAGCGTGTTTCGGCTTCGCAGTCTGAATCGCCTTCCCAGTTCTTTGTTCCGGAAATACCGATGTAATCTGTATCATCTGTACTTGGGTAGCTGTTCTGAAACTGTATGGACTTATCATCAAGAGCCTTCTCCGCAGCTAAAATATCACTCATAGGAACCGTTTCCATTGTTCCCTTGCCCCTGATCAGTGTATCCACAGGATTCAGAACCGAATATCCGTTGGTCTTTGTCTCTGATACCCAGTAATACCACTCGTAGCCATTTGGCGCGTACTGAGGCAGGTTGCTGTACCTGAATGTAGTTTTTTCATTCTCCGCTCCGGATGTTTCAAAGCCGAACTTGCCCGGATATGTCTTTAACAGGTCCTTCTGAATCGTGTACAGAAGCAGCACCTCCTGCCCATTCTTCCAGCTCTTCATGGCACGGTTCAACTGAACCTGAATCTCAGGATACGACTCTGTTCCGTAAGGAGTAACCCATTTCTTGACTGCCTGAACTTCCCTTTCTCCCGTTTCCGTCACCGTATTGGTAAACGTAAATTCCCTGTTTTCAGAAATCCACTGAAAATCATCGCGCAGCAGTGTTCCATCAGTGCCATATATGGGTTCACCGTTGATGGCTGCCTCGCTGACAGCATACTCAATCTCATATCCCTCGGAATCAAATTTTGGAAGGATATGGAGCATATCAGTACTATCTGTTCCAGCTTTCTGGAACTCTCCAAAGGTAAATGAGCAGCCATCTTTTGTTGCAGGTTTGATATCAATTCGTCCCACATCGCCCGGTTCAATATCTCTTAAAGTTCCATTCTCACCACTTATCTGTGCCAGTGGAAACTTCTCAAGATATCGCGCATCAATCAGGGGCTTCTCTCCGCCAACAACCTTTTGGAATGTTTTATCTGTATCATTCAGTCGTCTCCAGAGAAGCTCCAGCGTGATCGTCGGCATATCAGCTTCGCGCATCAGCTTTCCAGCATCGCCAAGTTTAAATATCTTCCTGCCGGACTTATATACCGTATCCTCCGGTACGTTCACGATCACACCGTCTTGAGGTGCAAATTCAAAGTTAAGATACGCTGCATCATCGTCCTTGTGCTGTGCCTCGTAATCGGACTGGCAGAGCGCACCATTCAGACCGTCCTGACTTCTCAGAACATCCCACAAACGTTCCTGATCTACTCCGGTGGCAATTAATCTGCTCAGAGCTCCCGGCTTCAGATAGTAGGTCTTATATCCGGCGCCGTTGGAATGAAGCAGTTCCTGAACGGAATATGCATAGTGATGTCCTTCACTATCATAAACCGGAAGATTGTCAAAGGTACAGATCCAGTGCCAGTGGTCCGCATCCGTAGTGGTGTCCCACTGACGGTCAATGTAGCCCGGAACCATCTCTTTATTCTTGACCCAGTTCCCCGTCTCTGCCTCTCTGGTCCACCAGGTTCTCCACAATGTCACATACAGATCCGGGCGTGCCATCCCCTCCCTGCGGTCATCTTTCCAGACTTTATGCACTGTATATGTGGTCAGCGTCTCTTCCAGTTTATTCTGAATCCGATAGCTGGCCTGATCGGAGGTATGATGATCTCCTACTGTATAACTGTCTGGTGTTACCATTGCAATATAGCGGACCGGTTTCTGTGTTAACGTGGGGCTTTCCGCTCCCGGTTCCCAGTGATTGACCCAGATGTTAATGTCCACTTTGTTGTCATTTACTTCTGCCCGGACGGATACCTCACCATCCGTATCCGTGATTACCAGTTCCTTCTCTGTGATGCTGTACTCATACAGCCTTCCCTCTTCGTCATACTTAGGAAGGTTGGAACAGGTGGTCTGATAATCGTTCCCGTTATTCAGTGTCAAATCATACGGGAATCCAGGTGCTGGAACCATATTCAGGTCCGAAGTTTTGTTCTTAACCCGATCAAGGGAGACAACGACCTCCGGATGCTGTGCTACATATGCGTCAATCCACTGCTTTTCCACCTGGATATCCAGCATACCGATTCTGGTATTCGTCAGGATATAGTTGTCCCGATAACCTTTTTCAGGGATATCCTTCGATGTCGTAGTCACTTTGTAATAATATTCAGCAGCCTGCAGGATTCCGACTGGCGCAGCAAAATCACCATTCCTCTCCCCAAGCTCCAGATCTGTTCCGTAATAAGCCCACAGATTCTCCGGAAGCCATGACGGGTTCGTCAGTTGAGAATCTGCAGAATTCACCCACGACTGATAGGTATACTTACTGTAATCATCCGCCTCCCCACCCACAGCAATTTCCAGGACACGGAACTGATTATAATACTCTGCTTTTATCTTTCCAGTCTGTACCGCTGACTTATTACAGATTTTCATACGTCCAAACCAGTTACAGTCACCATTTAACGTAAGAGTGTAATACTCTCCTGGAGTGGTTGCTATATTCTGAGTGTAATCGTAAGCTTCGTCTGCCAGATCCGTCTCGGTCGGCCGCTTTACAAACTGCCAGCCTTTATCCCTGGTATACACCTGCAGTGCGACTACCACGTTCCCGCGGATATCATCCCCGGCATGATCGTCTTTCCACTCTTTTCTTACCTCAATCCACTCACTTCCTCCTGGCATGTAGTTGGTAATGACTCCAATCGGGCGCTTAAGACCGTATTTGCTCAAGTCGGCTCCGATTCGTTTCTCCGTCTCATAGGTATCCAGATGTCCCGGATAGTTACTTTCCACTGCAGGACTCGTACCTGTCTCCTCAACCGTATACCGATAAGCTTCTCCGGTTGCCGGATTATACTTTTCCAGCTGTACTCCGTCCCCAAATGACTGAATCACCGTCTCTGCAGATATAGCGGTTCCATCACTGCCCTGCATACTTACTATGGCAGAATCTGGCACCTCCGTCCAGCTGCCTTCGTTTAAGCTGTTGGTGGCTGTTTTACAAACCCATGCCTTATCAAAAATGACCTGATTCTTTGAAGCATCCAGTCTCCACTGGAACCGGACACTTCCCACCGTTACGTTCTGACCGCCGGCTTCCCGATTCACCTGCAGAATTACCCAGGATGTATCATCAGCCTCGGCATCAACCGTGGCAGCGGAAAGAGGTGCTGACCAGACCTTTTTCACCTTGATGTCAATGGCATCGATTAACTTGTTGGTGATAGTCACCGTCTTGCTGCTGGTATCCGGATCGGTCATCTCCTCATAATGCACCCGGAAATGATGATTGTCCATATCAAAACTGCCTGTTCCATCCGCATTGTCCGCAACGGTACTGAGGCTCGGCTCTTTCAAATCCTCCTCTGAATTCCGGTAATCTTTCACCGCTTTCTCACGAACAGAATACCTGTATTCATATCCATACTCGTCATACTTCGGCAGCCCCTCAAGCTTCCGCTCAAATGTCGATGTCTCCTCCCGGAATGTGCCAAGCGTCACCTCTTTTTCGAGCGCATTGAACGCGGTATCCGCTTCCCAGGCTTCGGGCTTTTCCTTATCCGCTTCCATCGGCTTTTGATCTGCATCCAGTCTTCTCTTCTGTCTGGTAACTTCCAGAACAACATCTGCTTCCAGAAGCTGGTATGCTTTGGCATCCCACTGCTTCTTTACCGTCAAATCTGCGTCGTCCTCCAGGCAGTTGCGAATCGTCTCTCCGTTTCCGATAAAACCATTTTGGGCGTATTCCTCTGTGCTTTCCTGCCACGTTTCAGCGCCGCCTGTGGCTTTCACCACGGTGCCCACATGCTGCTTATACAGCGGGCTTGCCATATTTTCTTTGGCAAGATATACATATTCATAACCGTTTTCATCAAAACGCGGAAGCAGCAGGTTTTCATTTCCCGCAGTCTGCTTTACATTATAGACTTTCTCATCCGGTGTGATGTCTAAATCTATCTTTGTATATCCCACTACCGGGGAAGCTGTCAGATAATTAGCTTTTCCGTCCTGCGGATACCGAACCAGATCAAAGCTTCCATCCGTTGGACGCTGCGTCCTGTCTTCCCCGTCCCGCCACTCTTTCGTGAACTGCATCTCAGTCTGACCGTTCAGCGTGCAGGTCAGTGTGCCTCCTTCATGGAGTTTGTCCGGTACATTGGAAAAGTTACCCACATTCAGCAGCTTCGTGCTGTACGTCACACCGCTCAGATTCAGAGAAGGGTCTGCCGGTTCCGGACTTCCAGGCATCCATACGCCAACCGGCTCCAGCCAATAGGTATACGGGTTACCCTGTTCCCTTTCAAATTCCGGAAGATTCGATATTGTGATACTGCCGTCTGGGACAATCCGGAAGTTGGTATTCAGAAGGTCTGCCAGTTTCTGCACTCCAGCTTCATCGATATCGGTTTCCTGGTCACCCACAGATCGTTTCAAGACAAAGTGCTGCCTGATGGTATCTGTATCCGGTCTGATGGTGCTGTTCCAGGCATCTTTCCACTCCAGATTTGCCTGGAATGTGGTCTTATGGGTATAGGTGACAGCCGCATTAACACCTGTTTCTGGCGTTTTTTCCTCTTTGATATAGTTCCCCGTATAGTCAGGAAATCCCACGGAATAAGTAATCGGGCTTCCATTGACGTCATATTTTGGAAGAGTATTCCATAGCTGATGATACCAGTGCCCGTCTTTTATCATACTCTGGTTTTCAACAAACACCGGCTCCCCGGTTAATCCCAGAACGCTCTTCGCCGCCTCTTCTGTAACTTCCGCTTTGACCCCGCCAATCTCATAATACAACGTAATTCCATCCGCATAAGCTGTTTTGCCCGGACGATGTTTTCCGTTATTATTGTTATCATTCCACTCGGCATTGACAATGTAGTTGTCCAGCTTTTCGGAATAAGTGAAGTTCACCGTAACGGCATCCGTCGTGCTCTCCTCGATGGCTCCCACAATCTGCTCGCTCGCACAAAAATGCGTGTACCTGCCGTCCATATCGGCAGATGTCGGATCTGTGATCTTCACATCCACGCTGGCTGGAACGGTAATCGTGATCTCACTGTTCTCTGTTACCGTGATTTTACCGTTCTGAGCCTGCGCCGGATCTGTCCACTTATTCCAATCCGTATTGCTCTCGCCTTTCTTCTTCCAGTACACCTCATACGAAAAGCTCTCCTGCGGTGCTTCTGATGTATCCTTATAAAGAACATTCCTGATGGTGATTTGGCGGGTCTTCAGAACTGCCCTGTAAATCACCGGTTCCTCATCTTCATTTAAGATCCCTGCATCCAGCGGAGTCACACGGCTGATTTCATACCCGTCCACATCCGTCAGCTCCTGCGACACCATACTCTCAGGCACGTCACTGACTACAAACAGCCAGGTATTCTCATCCTCGTCCTCTGTTTCTCTCTGCACCCAGACAGATGGACTGGCGATTTCATCATCATTGATGTACTGCGACACATCCTCTGCTTCTTTAATCCCGACTTCGCCCCGAATCTCCTCCGGAACAATCCCTTCCAGAATCCCGGTCCCCGGGCGAAGCCCATATCTGTTGCCCTCATCCTCCCAGGTAATGCTTCCCACGATGTCCTTTGTATGCTCCAGGTTCATCATCAGCCTGTTCTGTACTGCCGGTTCCAGCGTCACCTCCATCACACCGCCGTCATAGGCGCCATCCTCCCGGTCAGCGAAGGCGGTCCGGTTCTGGTAATAGAGGGCAAAGCCTTCCGGCAGGGATTCCAGGGTTGCAAAGAGGTATAGCGGCTCCTGGCTCTCCGGATTCACAGCCAGTGCGTGGCGCACCTGCCAGGTGCCGGTCAGACCATCGTCGGACAGACTCAGCTCTGTCTCAATCCGGTCTGCGAAGCATGTCGGGTAAGCATCGCCGTCTGCGCTCCAGGTAAGGGTCGGGGCAGACTTCTCCCAGGTCTCCTGCGCCCACCGGGGCAGGCTCTCCGGCTCCATGCCGTCGGCGTCCAGCATTATCAGCTCACCGGACAGATCGTGGAACGGCACGCAGTAATACTCGGTGATATGCTCGCTGTCGTCAGCCTGCGCCGCATCGTCGTACTCTCCATCCTCATTCTGGTAAAGGATGGCGAAGGCATCGCTGGCAGACGCCACCGGACGCAGCTCGTATACGCAGTCCTCCCCTGCCGTATCCTTAAGAGGAAGAGGCTCTGTCTCATACTGCCAGCCGGTCACACTCACCGCATCCGCGGGAAACGCAGCCTCATCCACTGCATCCATATCCTCTGAATCCAGCGCCGGGTCTGCGCCCTCTCCATCCCAGAGCAACGGAATCTCCTCGTCAAAAGCCTCATCGTCAGGCTCTTCATTGGAAGGCGTGCTGACCGAAACCTCGCCGTCTTTCATGGCGGTGCGCCTGATTCTGGCGCCGTACCAGGGCTTTCCGTTGCGGTACAGCCGCATGCCTACCCGGTCGTGATCCACCTTCGCCTGGTCTGTCTCCAGGAATTCCAGAGTCGCCCGCGCCACAACGGTTTCGATTCCGCTTTCATTGCTGGGGGTGGCATCCGGATCCGTCGTCTGGGAATCCGTGCTCCGACCCGTCCCTTCGAAGCCGGAAGTCCGGCCTTCCTGAAGGGGCATATCCAGAATGCCCGCCAGCGTCGTCATGTTGCCCAGAATATTCGTCGATATCAACGTGACGATCAAAAATGCCGCAATTCTCCTTTGAAACTGATGTAACTTCCCCATATACACTCTCCTTGCGTACAATATGCCTGTTTTTCATCCCAAAAGGCATGTATTTGAAACTATCATACCATTTTCGCTGCATAATTACAATATTGACATACTGCTTTCATTTTGTAATCCATATGTAACTCCAGTGCATTTCCCATGTAACCTCTTGCTTTAAAGCGTCAAAGTTTAAAGTAATAAAGTGTTGACTTTCTCATCCGGCTGGGGTAAAATACGGATATTGGTTTTTCATTAAATTAAAACAGAACCGAGGGAAAACATATGATTATTATTATGAAACCGAACGCAACGGAGGAAGCGGTGCGCGGGGTCACCCGGGAAATTGAATCCAAAGGGCTGAAAGTACATTTATCCAAAGGTGACCAGGTCACCATCGTAGGCGTGGTAGGCGATAAGGGGCTGCTGCGCGGAGTGAATTTTGAGGTGGCGGAAGGTGTGGACAAGGTTGTGGCCGTCACCGAATCCTACAAGCTGGCGAACAAGAAGTTCCATCCGGAGGATTCCATCATCCATGTGGGCAACACCACCATCGGCCCCGGCAATCTCACCATTATGGCCGGTCCCTGCGCTATCGAGAATCAGGAGCAGCTGATGCAGACGGCATTTGCCGTGAAGAAGTCGGGCGCCAACTTCCTGCGTGGCGGCGCATACAAGCCGCGTACCTCCCCCTACTCCTTCCAGGGGCTGGAGGAGGAAGGTCTGCGCTATATGAAGGAAGCCCGGGAAGCTACCGGACTGAACGTGATCTGCGAGGTCACCAGCGAACACGCCATCGAATCGGCTGTAAAATATGTAGATATGCTCCAGATCGGTGCCCGCAACATGCAGAATTTCGAACTGCTGAAGGAAGCAGGGCGTTCCGGCGTGCCGGTTCTGCTTAAGCGCGGTCTCTCTGCCACCATCGACGAGTGGCTGAACGCGGCGGAGTACATCATGTCCGAGGGCAATGAGAACGTGGTTCTGTGCGAACGGGGCATCCGTACCTTTGAGACGGCAACACGGAATACCCTGGATATCAGCGCGGTTCCGGTCTTAAGAAGCCGCACCCATCTGCCGGTGATTGTGGATCCCAGCCATGCAACCGGAGTGCGCTCCTACGTGGCTCCTCTGGCAAAGTGTGCCATCGCCGCAGGTGCCGACGGCCTGATGATCGAGGTTCATCCGAATCCTGCCTGCGCCCTCTCCGACGGCCCTCAGTCTCTTACCTTTGAACAGTTTGACCGTCTGACCAGTGAGCTGCGGCCTTACGCGGCACTTTCAGGAAGGAGTTTCTAATATGGAGGACTGCACCTTTGGCTTTATCGGCTTCGGGCTGATCGGCGGCTCCATCGCCAAGGGCATCAAGCGTGCCATGCCGGATGCCCGGATCATGGCCTACATGCGCACCCGCTCAAAACTGGAGCAGGCTGAGAAGGACGGCATCGTGGACTTGATTTTAGACGGCGTGAACGAATCGCTCCGGGAGTGTGACATCGTATTTCTGTGTACGCCTGTGGAATACAACGCCCAGTATCTGTCCGCTCTCCGGTCATTCGTAAAGCCCGGCGCCATCATCACCGATGTGGGCAGCACCAAGACCAACATCCATGAGGCGGTGACGGCACTGGATATGGAAGCCTGCTTCGTGGGCGGTCATCCCATGGCAGGTTCGGAAAAGACAGGCTACGAACATGCCACCGACCATCTTCTGGAAAATGCCTACTATATTATCACCCCCACCGCTGCAACCGCCGAGAAGGACGTGGAGCGGATGGTGGCGGTGGCGAAGCTGATCGGTGCCATCCCCATCGTGCTGGATTACCGGGAGCATGACCGGATCGTGGCTGCCATCAGCCATCTGCCCCACCTGATTGCATCCAGTCTGGTGAATCTGGTGCAGGATTCGGACAATCAGCAGCAGCTGATGAAGCGTCTTGCCGCAGGAGGCTTCAAGGACATCACCCGCATTGCCTCCTCCTCCCCGGAGATGTGGGAGCAGATCTGCATGACCAACACCGGCAATATCATCGATATGATGGAAAGCTATATCGCTTCGCTTCAGGATATTTTGCAGGAGCTGCGTCAGAAGGACGGCTCTGCCATCCATCAGCTTTTTGACACCTCCCGCACCTACCGCAATTCCATTTCCGACGCTTCCCGCGGTTCCGTAACGCCGGAATACAGCTTCACCGTGGACGTGGTGGACGAGCCGGGTGCGATTTCCACGCTGGCGGTTATCTTAAGTGCCCGCGGCATCAGCATCAGCAATATCGGCATCAACCACAACCGGGAGCACGGAGAAGGGGCTCTGAAGATTACCTTCTATGACGAGGCTTCCATGAACGCCGCCTGGGCGCAGCTTAAGAAATACAATTACGAACTGATCAAGACACAATAACAGGAGTATTTACCATGAAATTCACAAAATGCAGCGGCTTACAAGGGGAATTGACCATTCCGGGAGACAAGTCCGTCTCCCACCGGAGCGTAATGTTCGGCGCGATCGCAAAAGGGACCACCGAGATTCATCATTTCCTCCAGGGAGCGGACTGTCTCTCTACCATCGCCTGCTTCCGGAGTATGGGCGTGAACATTGAAAATAACGGCGACACCGTACTGGTCCACGGCAACGGCCTGCACGGCTTAAAGCAGCCGGAAGCTGTGCTGGACTGCGGCAACAGCGGCACTACTACAAGGCTGATTTCCGGCATCCTGTCGGCACAGGACTTTCCTGTGACCCTGACCGGCGACGCTTCCATCCAGAAGCGCCCCATGAAGCGCATCATCGACCCGCTCTCTCAGATGGGCGCACAGATCCGCAGTCTGCGTGACAACGGCTGCGCCCCCCTTGCGATTACCGGAAGTCCTCTCCACGGCATCCACTACCAGTCTCCGGTGGCTTCCGCGCAGGTAAAGTCAGCCATCCTGCTGGCCGGTCTCTACGCGGACGGCGAGACCCGGGTAACCGAACCCTATGTATCCCGCAACCACTCAGAGCTGATGCTCTCCTGCTTCGGCGCGGATGTCCATACAGAAGATACCACCGCCATCATCCGCCCGGCTGATGAACTGTTCGGACAGAAGGTGCTGGTTCCCGGCGACATCTCCTCCGCCGCCTTCTTCCTGGCTGCTGGACTGATGATTCCGGATTCTGAGATTCTGATCCGCAATGTGGGCATCAACCCCACCCGCGACGGCATGATCCATGTGTGCAGAGCCATGGGCGCGGACCTTACGCTGATGAATGTAAAGGAGGACGGAGAGCCTACTGCCGATATTCTGGTAAGAAGCAGCACTCTCCACGGAACCACCATCGGCGGAGCCATCATCCCGACCCTGATCGACGAGCTTCCCATGATTGCCGCCATGGCATGCTTTGCGGAAGGCGAGACTGTCATCCGGGATGCCGCAGAGCTGAAGGTCAAGGAGTCCAACCGTATCGAAGTCATGGTCCGCAATCTGACTGCCATGGGTGCTGATGTGGAGGAAACTGAAGACGGCATGATCATCCGCGGCGGCAGACCTCTTCACGGCGCAGTGATCGACAGCAGGCTGGACCACCGCATCGCCATGACATTTGCCGTCACCGGCTGCTGCGCAGAGGGCGAGACGGAGATTCTGGGGGCGGAGTGCGTGAACATCTCCTACCCGGGATTCTATGAGGAACTGGGACGGTTGATGAAGTAAGAAGTTATGAGGTTGCTCGCCCGCCTGACTCCTAGTCAAGACCACCGGCTTAGCCGGTGGCTTGTTCTGCCCCTATAAGGGGCTGTT
>JAUNPU010000046.1 GCA_030536555.1 Eubacteriales bacterium
GTTGCAATTCACACATGGCGAATACACTCTCCATCGGTAGCGTTTGGACAATTATCAGCAAATATTCAAAAAATTGTCCAATCATGTCCGTGAATCAGAGATTTAAGCTTACATAAAACGCGTTTTGGACAATTCCAACCTGAAAACCCTAAAAATTATCCAAAAATCTTGAAATTTTGGATAATACGAGCTGGATTTCAATCATAATTGTCCAAAATAGTTTTATGTCAACCGGCAATCACTGTGCCGAGGATAAATTTGGATAATTTATTTGAAAATATTCATTTATTGTCCAAAGTGTGCCTTATATGATATTGCCATGATTTTCCTCTATAAAAGATGTCAGGCTGCCCGATGCCGGTTGCTGTCTGAACGTATCGCGCTTTCTGCAATTATTTTCACTCCGCCATTTTATGCAGGCGCTTCACCTCCGTCATTTCCGCAGGTTCTCTGCTTCCATCATTTCCGCAGGTTCTCCGTCTCCGTCATTTTCCGAAGACGCTCCGTCTCTGTCGCTTCCCGCAGGCGCTTCTCATAAATCGCGTCATCCAGGGGCAGCTTCACCTTCTCCCCCGTCCACGCCGACAGATAGGCTCCATTGGCAAGCATAATGCCCGCCAGTCCTTCCTCGCCGGGGGCAATCAGCGGCACTCCCTTTCGGATGTGATCGCTGAAGTTCTGCAGCATCACCACATAAGGGTTCTGCTGATCTCCCTGTCCGGCTTCCACAAGGACCTCCTCCCGATGGTCCGGCTGCCCGTATATCTCCTGATTCTCCCGGTTAAAGGTGTCGATATCCACAAGATTCCGGTCAAGGGTCAGGGTTTTTCCACCGGAAATCGTCAGCCTTCCACAGCTTCCCCAGATTTCCAGCCGGTTGACGCCCGGATGCTCCCCGCTGGCGCTGATGAAGCTGCCCCGAAGCGGCTTGTCCCGGTACAAAAAACGCAGGTCCACGCTGTCATCCACTGCGAAATCATTGTATTTTCCAAAATCAATATCAGCGTCCACCGCATCCGGCATGCCAAGCAGCCACTGCCACAGATCCAGATAATGCTGGCACTGGTTGATCAGCAGTCCGCCGTGCTCACCGCCCCAGCTGCTGCGCCACGGTGCACTGTGATGATAGCAGGGGGACCGGAACCAGTCGTTGCAGACCCAGACCGCCCGGGTCACCCGTCCCAGCCCGCCGCGGTCCAGAATACCCTTCGCCTCCTGAAATGCCGGGCTGGTCCGGTTATTGAACATCATCGCAAATGCCGTGTCCGCCCTCTTTGCCTCGATCAGCCTTTTCACCTCACCGGAGCTGATGCCTGCCGGCTTGTCACACATCACATGCTTTCCGTGGGCAAATGCCATCCTGCCGATCTCCACATGGGTGTCGTGTGGCGTCACGATCACCACCGCGTCAAAGTCTGCATCCCGCTGAAATACCTGCTCCACATCGGCGTAGATTACTGCATCGGGATACAACTCCCGGATCAGCTTCTGTCCGGCTTCATTTCGACAGCAGATTCCCTGCAGGACAAGCCCTTCCACCTGTCCGTCGGCAATGAGCTTCGCATACTTTCTTCCCATACCGCCAAAACCAATGACAACTGTGCGAATCTGTTCCATATCCGTATTCCTCCCTGTTTATGATCCGATCTTGTATTTCCGGATGATGATCTGCAGCGTCCGGTTCCCGTTGTATTCATTGATATCCGGATAGTAGATCACGTCGATCGTCCGGCTGTGACCCAGCTCCTCCACGAACCGGTCTCCCTCCGTGAACAGCATGCCGTCCATGGGAAGTCCCTGCTCCGTCACCAGCGACAGCTTCACCGCATTCCGGTTCTTCCCCAGCACCCGCACACTGCGGATGTGCAGATTCTTCTGGGCAAACTGGGGCTTCTCATTGCCCTGCCCGAATGGCTCCAGGATCTTTAACTCCTCCACCAGCTTCTCAGATATGTATTCCAGCGGCATCGGCACATCAATCCAGATCTTCGGGATGAAATCCTCCGGCTTTAAGTCCGCCTGCTCATTTAAGCGGCGGCGAAACTCATCCACATTGCGCTCCTCCAGAGAAAATCCAGCCGCCATAGGATGACCGCCGAACTTCAGCAGCAGATCCTGCACGCCGCACAGCGCCCGGTACATGTGGTACGCCTCGATGGACCGCCCGGAGCCCTTCACACACTCCTCCCCTCTGGTCAGCACCAGCGTCGGTTTGTTCCACGCCTCACGAACCCGCCCGGCAATGATCCCCGCCAGAGATTCATGACAGTCCGGCAGAAAGATCACCAGCACCGAATCCTCTGCGTAGCGCTCCTCCACCTGCTTCAGCGCCTCCTCCACGCCGTCCGCCGTCATTTCCTTTCGCTCCTCGTTGAGCAGCTTCAGCTCGCCCGCCAGTTCTTCTGCCCTTGCCTCATCCTGACACAGCAGAAGCTCCAACGCCAGCTGCGCCGTCTGAAGCCTGCCGCTGGCATTCAGGCAGGGACCGATGACGAATCCGATGTGGTACGCCGTCAGACTGTAAATATCCAGGGCGCACGCCTCCACCAGCTTCCGAAGCCCCATGCTCTTCGTCCGCGGCATCTGCTTTAAGCCCCAGCGCACAAGAATCCGGTTCTCGTCCTGCAGCTTCATCACGTCGCCCACTGTCGCAATCGCGGCGAACTCCAGCATGTCCTCCCACTCCTTCCGTGGAATGCCGCAGGCCTCGTACAGCACCTGCACCAGCTTATAAGCCACCACACCGCCGCAGATTCCCTCGAAGGGGTACTGACACGCCCGCTGCTTCGGATTGACAATGGCATCTGCCGGAGGAAGCACCTCCACAGCGGTCGCCGGCTTCTTCTCTTCCGCCGGTCTTTCTTCCGCCGCTCCTTCTTTCGTTTCCGCCACCGGCACCTCATGATGGTCTGTCACCACCACCGTCATCCCCAGCTCCTTCGCCAGCCCGATCTGCTCCCGCGCCGCGATGCCATTATCACAGGTCACAATGGTGTCAATGCCATCCTCATATGCCTTCCGGATAATGGATTCGTTGATGCCGTATCCATCCCTGATCCGCTCCGGAATCTGATAATCCACTTTGCCGCCGCACCGGCAAATGCCCTGGTACAGCAGGTAGGTGGAACACACCCCGTCAATATCATAATCGCCCACAATCCGGATCCGTGCGCCATCCTCAATCTTCCTTCTGATCAAAGAGACCGCCAGATCCATATCCTTCAGCCGGTGGGGATCATACAAATCCTCAATCGTCCCGTGCAGATACCGTTCAATATCCGCCTCCTCCACCACATCCCGGTTGCGGATGATTCGCGCCGTCACCGGACTGATGTGGAACCGGGCGGCAATCGCCGTAAAATCTGCCCGCTTTGTCTGCAGCATCCATGCTGCCTGTCTCGTTCTGCTCATCGTATTCTGCCTGTCCTGTCTGTTCTCATCTGCGGCTTTTGCCAGTCACTTCTGTCTGTTCTCGTTTACTGCTTTCGCCGGTCGCTTCTGTCTGTTCTCATCTACTGCTTCTGCTGTCCGTCCTCCTCCAGTCTGGCAAGCTTCTCCTCCAGCTGGCGGTTCTCCTCTTTCAACCGGCTGATCTTCTCATCCTGCTGCCGGTCCATCTCCTTCAGCCTGGACTGCAGACTGGTAAATGCATACAGAATCGGCGCAAAGTCGCCCCGGTATGCCTGCTCGCAGTTGGACCGGACATCGAAGTTCTCACTTCCGATTTCCTGGAACATCCATATCTCATCGCTGATAATATCCTTCAGCCGTTTAATCAGCACATTCATAGCCTCCGTCACCGTACCAATCTCATCCCGTGACTGATATTCCAGCTCAATATCCAGATTTCCGCTGGTCGCGCGTCTTGCAGCCTCTGCAAGGTCCTCCATGGGCTTGCGGATTCCCCGAATCAGATATACGCTCATGCCAATCACAATCAGTGCAACCAGCGCAATTACCACAATCTTCACACGGGACAGCCGCTGATACAGCTCATCCGCCCGCGCCCGCTCCACAGAGGTCTCGTATTTGGTACGCTCCACTGCTTTCAGGAACAGATCGCTGGCTTCATTGAACAGTTCCTGGGACTCTCCCATCATCAGCTCCGTCGCCTTCTCACGGTCGTTGCCCATACTGGTCTCGATCAGCACCTTGCTGCACTCCAGATACTCCTTCCACACCCCTTCCGCTTCCTGAATGATCATCTGATCCGTCTCTCTGGTAGGAAGGCGCTTGTAGGTCTGGAACTTTCCTTCAATGACATTGGCAATGGACCGCATCTCCTGCTCCAGCTCTGCCATCAGCTCCGGGTCCGTGGTAATCGCATGGCGGCTCTCCTGAATCCGGTAGTCGGAGGTAGTGGTATTCAGCTCCTCCGCCACAATGACCGCATTGATCCAGACATCATTCAGTTCGGCACTGACCTGATTGATCTGCCGCGCAGTGGACACCGATTCTCCGCCCAGAATACACAATCCCACAACACTGACCAGCGCCAGAAGCAGCAGCTTCGCACTGATTTTCACATCCCGCATTGACTTATTCTTCATCCCAACATTCTCTCCTTTTCCTGTATCTGACACCGGCAGTTCTCTCTGTTCCCACGGCTCCCGTCACCGGCATTCCTCGCCGTTCACACCGCTATCGCCGATAATTCTCCTCCAGCTTTGCAGAGATCACCGCCAGATGGGGATTCTCCTCCTCCGCATCCCAGAACACCCGCTTCACCCGGCGAAGGTAGCTGTCACTCTCCCACTCCTCCTCGGATTCGAAGATTCCGACACAGGTATCCTCCGTGATCTCCGTCAGCATATCGTAAAGCGCATCCAGATTCCTTCCATAATAATCCGGAAATTCAAATTCCAGCGCCAGATAGTCCTGTACCTGCTCCGGCGTTCTGGTCAGCTTGAAATCAAGCAGTATTTTTCTCATGGTCTGCACCTCCTGAATATTTATCTTATGTAAACCAGCATTAACTTTCCTGTCTGTCATAATAAACACAAAACTATTATACTGAATTTGCAGAAAAGAAACAAGCGCCTTGTATTTATATTCATGACGAAAAGGACTCCGGAAACAGCGTCCCTGTTTCCGGAGTCCTTATAGATTTATGAAATAAATACTATCTTGACAATATCGTAATATGAATCGTCAGATACACCAGTTCCTCCTTTGATAGAGGAATACCATATTTCTCTTCTAAAAAATGTTGAATTTTTTCTGCAATCAGGGTCTCCTTCGGATATTTCTTTGTATCAAATCCGAAATCCTCATTGCCAGAAAGCATTCTTCCTGTAAAGTAACGCTCTACAAAAAATTTAATATGTGTAATAAATCTTGTGTAGTGAATGCTTTTTTTATCCAGTGTGCGATTGATGGAAAAGACTACAATATTAATAATCTCACTAATCACTTTTGCAAATTTAATGGTATCATATCCGCTTTCACTGTTCGATTCGGCATTTGCAAAATGGAATGCACAATTCGCTGCTTCTTCTTCCGGCAATCGTATTCCCAGACGCTGTTCTACTTTATTGATTGCCAATAAGCCTACATTGAATTCATCCGGATAATATGTCTTTATTTCCCAGAAAACGCGGTTGGTTATCTTAATTCCATTTCTCATTCTTTCGATTGCAAAATTAATATGATCAGCCAACACAAAATACAGGTTCTTACTTAATTCGGTATCTAAAATTTTGGCTGCCTCCAGAACAATTTCCTGTGTTACCTGAAGGATCTCTATGGGAATTTCTTCAACAAACTCCTGTAACTGATGAGATCTGGTCTGCTCCACAGGAACAAACATCTGATCATGTTCATCAGCATCAAGCGTATCACCGGTCTTTTTTCCATAACCGATGCCTTTGCCCAATAAAATAAACTCTTCATTGTTTTCGTTGTTGACTAATACAACGCTTGAATTCAGTACTTTCTTGATGACTACCATAGTATCCCCCTGATTTTGTTACTCGAAATCTAAACTGTTGTTTGCTATCACTTTCTTATACCAGTAGAAACTGTCCTTACGATAACGGTTATAGGTCCCGTTCCCATAATCGTCAATATCCACATAGATATATCCATATCGCTTGGATATCTGCTTGGTTGATTCGGAAATCAGATCGATGCATGCCCATGAAGTGTAGCCCCACAGCTCCACACCATCTTCAATGATGGCATCCAGCATACACTTAAAATGCTTTCTCAGATAATCAATACGATAGCTGTCGTGTACCTGATTATCTTCCGTGAGCACATCCTTCGCACCGAGACCATTTTCCACGATAAACAATGGCTTGCGGTAGCGATCGTATAATTCCACTAAGGAAATACGCAGACCGATGGGATCAATCTGCCATCCCCATGCACTTGTCTCCAGATGCGGATTTTTGACAGCAAGGATCGTATTTCCAGGTGTGATATCCAGCCCGGTAGTATCAGCTGCAGCGCAGGATGACATATAGTAGGAGAATGAAACAAAGTCTACCGGATAGGTCTTCATCACTTCGTCATCCCCTGCCTCCTTTCTAATATTTATACCATTGTTTTTAAAATAAGACAACAGATAAGCCGGGTACTCGCCAAATACCTGAGTATCACTGTAAGCGTAGGTCTTTCGCATCATCTGCTGTGCTTCCAGAACATCTTCCGGTTTGCAGGTATACGGATAATAAGTCAGCTTTGTCAGCATACATCCGACTTTGGAATCCGGAATAATCTCATGACAAATTTTCGTTGCCAGCGCACTCGCGACAAACTGATGATGCATTGCCTGAAAAATAACCTCGTCAAAGTTTTTTCCCTCAAAGCGGTCTCTTACAAGTCCACCGGTTGTGTAGGGATGACGAATCATGGAATCCACTTCATTGAAGGTCAGCCAGTATTTGACTTTGTCTTTGTAGCGAGTGCAGATGGTTTCTACATATTTTACAAAGAAATCAACCACCTCTCTGGAATACCATCCGTCATAGTTTAAGACCAGATTTAACGGTGGCTCGTAGTGGGACATCGTAACCAGCGGCTCAATCTTGTATTTTCTCAATTCATCAAATACATCATCGTAGAACTGAAGACCTTCCTCGTTCGGGATCTCATCATCACCATTCGGGAAGATTCTGCTCCAGGCGATGCTCATGCGATAAGTTTTGAATCCCATCTCTGCCATTAAGGCAATATCTTCTTTGTAGTGATGATAGAAGTCACTGCCATGGCGTTTCGGATAATTGACTTCATCATCCAAATGCTTCAAAGCTTCTTCAATATCTTCTGATGTGATGCTGGTGTGTTTCTCATAGTTCTTCACATCGGTGTCAAAATGTGCACGCACAACATCAGACACGGATAATCCTTTTCCGCCCAGATTCCATCCGCCTTCAAACTGATTGGCTGCCGTAGCTCCGCCCCACAAAAAACCTTCTGGAAATTTTCTCATAGTCTCACTTCTTTCTGGTGGTGAATAAGGAGGTTCCTTTATCACTGCCCTTGTAGTTTTTGTTTAAGATTTCATAGTCATTGCTGTTGCTTACGATAATACATACTGTGGTGTCCAGCTCTGCTTTTTTGATCTCGTTTAAATCAAAGCGGATCAAAGGCTCATTGGTCTTTACACGGTCTCCGGATTTTACAAATGCTTCAAAGCCTCTGCCTTCCATAGTCACGGTATCAATTCCGATATGAATCAGTAATTCTGTACCATCGTCTGCCTTGATTCCAAGTGCGTGTTTGGTGTCAAATAACATTACAATCTCACCGTCAACCGGGGAGACAAGTTCTCCATTCTCCGGAATAACTGCAATACCATCTCCCAGAGTTCCGCTGGCAAATACCTCGTCGTTTACTTCACTTAACGGGATTACCTTACCGCTTACCGGCAGTACAACCGGATACTCTGTGTTGTCATTTTTTACTTCCTCGATAGTCTCAGCTTCTTCATCCTTCCAGGACAGGAAAGCAATGAGGAAGGATCCGGCGATTGCAATTACGAAACCAATGCAGGCATATATGAAGTTTTTCCCGTTTGCCGGATCCATGAACATGGTCATGCTGGCTATACTTGGACCAACCAGTGCAAATCCCTGAACAGCCATAAGCCCCAGAAAAGCACCGGAAACGGCACCTGCAACCGTAACCCCAATCATAGCACGTTTGTACTGAAGAGTAACACCGTATAATGCCGGCTCGGTAATACCCATCAGAGCGGAGATACCTGCGGAGAAAGCCGTCTGCTTTAATTCCTTATTTTTTGTTTTTAAAGCGACGCCAAAGCATGCACCGGACTCAGAAATGTTGTGAGCAAGAGAAGCACACAGGTACAGAGCCTCATAACCCAGTTCTCCGTAGGTCGTGATTGCATATGGCAGCAGGGCTTTGTGCATTCCTAATGCAATCATGAACGGCAGTACAGCTGACAGCAGCGCAACTGCGATAAATCCTAACTTAGCATATAAGAATAAAATAACTTTTGTTAAAAGAGCACCGATGTTGAATCCTAACGGTCCGAGAATCAGCAGGGTTACCGGAATTGTGATAGCCAGTGACATCATCGGTACAAAGAAAACACGGATGGCCTTCGGTGACACTTTGTTGAAGAACCGCTCCATCATGGTAAGGAATACGACACAAAGAATTGCCGGGAAAATCTGTGCATTGTAGGCAATGTTCGGAATGGTTATCCCAAACAGTACAACACCTTCTGCCAGCATTTTGGTGGTTGCCGGAAGCAGCAGGAAGCCGACAGCCGCTATCGCTATCAGGCGGTTACACTTTAAGGTGTTCGCACAGGTAACTGCCACCATCATCGGCAGGAAGTAGAAAGTTGCATCGGAAATAGATGCTAAAACTACATAAAGCGTAGAGGTTGGATCCATGATCCCAATGCCGGATAATAACAGTAAAATTGATTTTAAGACACCGGCGCCGGCGATTGCAGGAATCAATGGCTGGAAGATGGAAATAACAAACTCCATGAAAGCAGCACCTTTGCTCTGTTTCTCTTCTTTGACAGCAGCTTTCTTGCCGCCTAAATCGCAGATCTTGATTAACTCATCGTATACTTCGATAACACTGTTGCCGATCACGACCTGATACTGGGATTTTGAAATAACATTCATAACGCCCGGTGTTTTTTTCAGCTGTTCGGTATCAGCTTTTGACTTGTCAGCTAAGGTAAAACGTAAGCGGGTTGAGCAGTGCTCCAGATGCAGCACGTTTTCATTTCCACCGACCAATTTCAGAATATCGGCAGCAAGTTTCTTGTAATCCATAATGTTCTCCTTTTCTCGAAATACTGGTTTTTATGTTTCAAAGCAAGGATTAGATTCAAGATACAAAAAAGGCAGGACCTAAATATATCTTGAATTAATCAAAAAATATTTAAAGATCCTGCCTGCTTTACCAGTCACATGTCTTTTACATCCATGATGCTATCACGAATCATTCAATTTGTCAATAACAAAATCAAAGTTATTTATTTAACACGCACTATTCACAAAGTCATTTCTGAGGGTTACGATTTCTTCCGTCGTAAAGCCCAAAGAAAGCAGATATTCTCTCGTGTTTTTGTATCGACTTCGGAAGTGATCTAAAAAGCGAATCATCTGCTCCGGGTTCGAATTCAGCAGTTTTGCGGCTAAAACATTCCCGCACTCGGACTGCAGAAATTCATAAATAGGCAGATTATTTTCAAAAGATTCAGAATAATCCCGGACGATGACTTCATCCCGGATACCGGCAAGGTCTAAAAGCATAGCTGCAATAACACCTGTCCGGTCCTTGCCGGCAGAGCAGTTGAACAACACACCCTGCCCCTGGTGTTTTAAAAAGTATTCAAAAATAGCTTTGATTTTTTGCGGACGCTGATCCACTAAGAAAATATACAGATCACTCAGTTCTTCCACATCATCCGGCATAACGTTCACATCCTTCTTGCCAATCAGATTGATGTGATAATAGGCGATGTCGCGATAGCCATTTAAAGCGTGCGGATTACGCTCGATTTCCATCTCGCTTCGCAGGTCAACGACAGCCCGAATGCCGAAGTCATAGAGCTTCTGCAGACTTTCTTCGGAAACATTTGCAATCAAAGCAGAACGAACATATTTGTGTGCCTTCGTCGATTCCAGTGTATCATTTTCGTAACCGCCCAGACTGCGAATATTCGTAATTGGCGGCAAATTGATCAGTCTCTGTTCTCTGGTAAGTTTCATGGTATTTTCCCTCTCATAAAAATTTAATTTCATTTACATAGTTTTTCTTCAACATTTCCATCAGAAAAAACTGACGTTCGGAGATATCATCAAAAACGATATTCAGCTGAATTTTTATAATCTCTTCATTCTCAAAATGACGATTTACGGAAATAACGTCCGCATCATATTTTTTCAATATATTTTTGATGCGCTTGATAGGCTCTTCCCCGTTCTTAATCTCCAGAGTCATCCCCTGATTCCACGATGTTTTATTAAAAAATGAATTCCGGTGAAAAATTTTCTGCAGTAAAATCACCAAAAACGCTGTGGAAAAGCCAATCAGAAACATTCCGGCTCCAATAGCCATTCCGATACCTGCTGTTGTCCAGATGCCTGCCGAAGTTGTCAACCCTGTAATATTGTCGTGCTTCACAAAAATAAGCCCGGTACCTAAAAAGCCGACTCCACTGACAATCTGGGCAGCGATTCGTGATCCATCATAGCTTCCGGCATCTCCGAACCCATATTTTGAGATAACTACCATCAAAGCGGCACCTACTGCCAAAATAGCATGTGTGCGAATACCAGCGACCTTGTTCTGACTGCGTCTCTCATAACCAATTAAAATTCCACAGACTGCCGCGCCGAGTATTCTGCAGAACAGTAAAGCATTTTCCATCAGAATTGCTAAATCCATTCTTCCAGTCTCCTTTTCTTTAAATATAAGCTTTTGAGTAACGAAAACATAAGATTATATTCAAGACGCAAAAAAGGCAGAATCCTATAAATATGTCTTGAAATAATCAAAAAATATTTAAAGATCCTGCCTGCTTTACCAGTCACATGTCTTTCACGGCTATGATACTACCATAGGATGGGGATATTGTCAACACAGAAATTTTATATATGGATTTATCTCAAATAAGTAACTTCAGAAAAGAAACAAGCGCCTTGTATTTATATTCCCGACAAGATATAAAAAGTATGATGATAAAAGACTTTTTGATGATGCGTGATAAGGTTGCTCTGATTGCCCGCCCCAGAAGATTTGGAAAGACCTTAAACATGACCATGCTCCGGGATTTCTTCGACATTACCAGGGACAGCAGAGCGCTGTTTCAGGGACTTGCCATCATGGACACCTAATATTCCGGGCAAATCAACTCCCGTCCTGTCATTTATCTGTCATTTAAGAACAGTAAAGGTGCAACTGCCGAAGAACTTTTGACCTGTTGAGAGATCCTAACTCTCCATTTCCATATATGGCATCCTCGCTGTCCGTACTGTCAAAAGCAGTTTTTGATTATTACCAGATCAGACCCATTCTTTTGATTGATGAATATGATCAGCCGATTATGAGCAGCTATGAATATGGATACCACAACCAGCTGGGTGCCTTTTTTTCAAATTTGTACGGTTCGGCAATGAAGGGCAATCCGGCTATCGAACAGGCGCTTCTCACCGGAGTGCAGAGAGTTGCGAAAGAAAGCATTTTCTCACAGTTTAACAATCCGCAGGTTTACACGGTTATGGATCCGGAATATTCTCCCTATTTTGGTCTGACAGAGCAGGAGACCCGTACCTTACTGCAGTATTATGGGCTGGACTTAAGCGATCCGGTCCGGAATATGTATGACGGTTATCGTATGGGCGGAATCGACAACCAGACCGTTCAGCTTCGAATTCCCAATGGGGAAGTGATGTCGGAATTTCAGATGTTGATTGCCAAAATTCCCGCTGCCCACACCTGATTCCGGTTCTTTCTGAACTTTGGGTATGCCGTATAAAACATTAGCTGGTATCAGTTCGATACCAGCTTGTTTT
>JAUNPU010000024.1 GCA_030536555.1 Eubacteriales bacterium
TTCAAGTTTGCCACAAAATCTGAAAAATATCTAGGCGAGAGGTTTGACGCTTACCTCCTTTCTCGCGAAGGGAGACCAGATAATCGCAGCGCATGGCCGCCTCTCTCACATTTCAATCCACTCCCTTCTCACGAAGGGAGACACTGTGCCGTCTGCCATGCTTCTCACCTCGTTTCATTTCAATCCACTCCCTTCTCACGAAGGGAGACTAAATCGCCAATTGCTTGAATTCTGGAAGCAGCATATTTCAATCCACTCCCTTCTCACGAAGGGAGACCGGAATCAGCTTGCCAGCCGGGAGGCTGAGCTCAATTTCAATCCACTCCCTTCTCACGAAGGGAGACGGTTTTTTAAGGGGTATCTCAGATGTCTCACATATTTCAATCCACTCCCTTCTCACGAAGGGAGACCAGGACAAAGGATTCTGCCCGATCTATGGGAAAGATTTCAATCCACTCCCTTCTCACGAAGGGAGACCACAGCTGAAGAATCAGATCAGGCAATTTAAGGCATTTCAATCCACTCCCTTCTCACGAAGGGAGACCTGGCGGGGCGATCGTGGGAATATCGACTAGGACCAATTTCAATCCACTCCCTTCTCACGAAGGGAGACTTAAATGTCATTTTGCCCCTTCTTGCGCCGGCGCAATTTCAATCCACTCCCTTCTCACGAAGGGAGACGTGGAATATGGATGTGCAAAAGGCGGCCTGGTATTATTTCAATCCACTCCCTTCTCACGAAGGGAGACAGGCCAGGGCGATGAAGACTCTGGAGGGTCTCATTATTTCAATCCACTCCCTTCTCACGAAGGGAGACTGGGCGGCAGCGCCGGTTCCACGGCGGGCGGCTTGTATTTCAATCCACTCCCTTCTCACGAAGGGAGACAAGGCTGGCGTGGATCCGGATGACATTACTGCAGCATTTCAATCCACTCCCTTCTCACGAAGGGAGACTGTATGTGTCTCCTACGACAGGAAGTGCCTGGGCAATTTCAATCCACTCCCTTCTCACGAAGGGAGACGATGCAGTATTTGATAGCACATATCAGAATCTGGTATTTCAATCCACTCCCTTCTCACGAAGGGAGACCATCGACGACGAGGAACTGAAAGGAAAGTTTTTAATTTCAATCCACTCCCTTCTCACGAAGGGAGACGATAATTCCAATTGGAATTTATCTACGGCTAACAAATTTCAATCCACTCCCTTCTCACGAAGGGAGACCCTCCAGTACATCGAAGATGAGAACGGGGATGGTATTTCAATCCACTCCCTTCTCACGAAGGGAGACGCAAGATGCCTTCCGATCTCACACCGAGACAGTTATTTCAATCCACTCCCTTCTCACGAAGGGAGACGGAGCGGCGGTGTACTTTGACGGAACGGGAATCACATTTCAATCCACTCCCTTCTCACGAAGGGAGACCATCAAACACACCGTACTCTGTGCCAGAAGCAAAATTTCAATCCACTCCCTTCTCACGAAGGGAGACGATGGGACTTGGCGGTGTCCTGTCTGTGGAACCACATTTCAATCCACTCCCTTCTCACGAAGGGAGACCAGGTGACGCCATTATCAGAAATGGGATAATGTCATTTCAATCCACTCCCTTCTCACGAAGGGAGACCATGTACGCTGTATCATTCTTTTTTCTCTGTTTCATTTCAATCCACTCCCTTCTCACGAAGGGAGACAGAGACGGATGGACTAAGGAATGCACTTCCATTCCAATTTCAATCCACTCCCTTCTCACGAAGGGAGACGGATGATATCCTACATGGGACGGATACACCAGACATTTCAATCCACTCCCTTCTCACGAAGGGAGACTATAAAAGCATATTGGCAGCAGGTCTTGAGGGATATTTCAATCCACTCCCTTCTCACGAAGGGAGACGTTCTGGTATCCATATCAATGACGCACTCGCATGTATTTCAATCCACTCCCTTCTCACGAAGGGAGACAGAAAATGTCCATGGTGTATTGTGAAAATCGATATTTCAATCCACTCCCTTCTCACGAAGGGAGACCTTGCCATGGCTACTATATATATCAATTTCGGAAACATTTCAATCCACTCCCTTCTCACGAAGGGAGACCAGTAAGTGAATTCACACTTTCATCGAGCTTTTCCATTTCAATCCACTCCCTTCTCACGAAGGGAGACTTTGCTTGACAATCCACGCATTGCATGGTATAATTATTTCAATCCACTCCCTTCTCACGAAGGGAGACATCTTGGGGCAGGAAAGAAAGTGTATCCCAAAAAGGCATTTCAATCCACTCCCTTCTCACGAAGGGAGACACACCGTCAAGATCGATGCGTCTGATAATGACGGATTTCAATCCACTCCCTTCTCACGAAGGGAGACAGCAAATATAGCCAAAATCTCAATATCTTTTTTATATCTTTTATGCGATTTCAACATATATTCATATTACTATATAAAATCAAATAAAATTATTACGTTGAATTTCCAGTAGTAGATAGTAAAACCGGTGCGAATCCTCTGGAGATTTTATGAGTACATCATATTCGCACTACATTATCAAAGGTTCTGTAACATCAAAACCTGGTTTTGCACCGATATGCTCTACTTTGTTTTTATACTTATCTCCAAGGTAATAAAACCGAAGGCTGTCTACCTGCTTATCAATGATTCCTTCCAAAATGGCCTTCACTTCTCTGCATTTTGCAGCATCCATATTACACTCAAAGACTGAATTCTGTACTCGCTGTCCATAATTCACACATTGTTTTGCTACCTGCCTGAGTCGTTTTCTTCCTGCAGCGGTCTCTGTACTCACATCATATGTAATTAATACCAGCATGCTTCACCTACTTCCACAGGAATGGCGGATATGCATCCAAATCTCCTCGCAGAAAGCGTGCCAGTAACATTGCCTGCACATAAGGCACCATCCCCCACTCTATTTTTTCTTGTAAAAATGGATGTGTAATCATTTCCTGCTTCTTCATCTGCCATTGTGTAAGAAACAGCTTTCTGGTATCATCATCCATAATAACTGCACCGTTTTCTTTTTGCGAAAATCCTTTTGCATCAATTATTCTTTTATTGATCAATGTCAAAACAAACCGGTCAGCCATAACACTTCTAAGTTCTTCTATCATATCCAGCGCCAGAGACATTCGCCCCGGGCGGTCTGTATGAAAAAAGCCTGCATAAGGATCTAATCCAACGGTTTCCAATGCTCCGGCACACATACCTGTCAGTAACGTGTATGCAAAAGAAAGCATTGCATTTACACAATCTGTCGGCGGTCTTTTTGATCTTCCATGAAAAGCGAACTGGTCTTTCTGTTGCAAAATCAAATCGTCAAATACCGAAAAATATATAGAAGCAGCTTCTCCTTCAAGCCCCCTTAATTCTTCAGAAGATTCACAAATTTTTATCTTTTTTAAAGATTCTGATAAAAAACCGCATTTTCGTTTGATTTTCTCCGCGTCCAGCCGCATTGGGTAATCCCTTGCTGCCCGCCCCAACACCCATTTTGCATTGTAAACTTTGCCCAAAATACAATTCCTGGCTATCTTGATGCTGGCACCACAATCCATTGCTACACGATACTGCTCCTTCCGTAAAACAATGTTTCCTCGCATCTCCCCTGATACTCTGGCCAAAAATCTTCCATTCTGTGTTAAAAATGTTAAGCCAATGTCACGTTTTGCACAGGCTCCCATTAATGCCGGACTTGCACCTGTATAACCAAAAGTCACAATTGCTTCGAGATTATGCAGCGGTATTCTGCCTATCTCGTCCTGATTCTCGTAAACAACTACATTTTCCCCATCTAATGAGAGATATCGGTCTGGTGAAGTAACATACAATGTATTCAAGAGTCTCTTCATTTCTATCTTTTACCTCATCTCACCCTTCTTCAACTGCATGCTCAATATAGTCCTCTACCCGTTTTTTTCCATTTAGGGTGGGAATGCAAATATCACATAAAGAGCATGCATTACAGCTTTTTGAACGCTTTACTTTCGGCGTATAACTCTTTTCATAATATTGATGCATTTCCTTAAACATATTTCTAACCTTCGTTCTGCGCTCATCAGAGATTTCTACTTTTGTTCTGTGTCTGGTTTCCCCATAATACAGATATCCTTCCAAAATGTCACAGCACAACATCTCCTCCAGGCACATTGCCTGTGCAACCAATTGCAGAATATCAACCTCATTCTCTTTCGGTTTTCCTCTTTTGTATTCAACTGGGATTACAATGTACCGGCCTTCCCGTCCATAAATCGGAATTCCGTTCTCCTTCGTCCGATGAAACTCTACCACATCACATTCTCCACTGATTCCCAGTTCTCTGGAATGAACCGGCATTGCTCTGGAAATAATCAAATCACCTCTTTTCTCAGCAATGCTCTCATCATGTGCACGTTCATGTAAAAGATGTCCCTCCACCGTTCTTACATTTTCTTTCCACTGTAATTCTAGATAGGCCAGGGCCCATTGTCTTCTGCAAAAAGCAAAATGCTGAATACCTGATAATTGCAGGAACTCATCTTCATTATACAAAGTCATAAACCTCCGGTTTCACGCAGGGCAATTCTTCCAGTTCAACCTGATAATCATCAAAACAGCGCGGGTGATCCACCTTTTCTGTTACTTTTACACTTCTGTGTATTTTAGCCGTCGAAATCTGAGGCGTCTTTTCCTCATGCTGCCACCAGTAGAGTCGACAGACTTCCATGCTTCCCTCCGGTCTGGCCGATGACGTATCATTGTCAAATAAAGTTTTCAATGCTTCTTTCAATAGTTCTGCGTCTTCCTGAGAAAATCCGGTTTTCTCTGCCAACTGCACATTCACACTTCCCTTAATTTTGTACAAGCCAAAGCCAATTCTATGTTTCATTCCCATAGTATCAGATGCTTTTCCTTCTTTTCCTGCCTCACTGTTAACACTCTTTGTTATCTGCATGCTGATCACATCCACCGGGGATACGCTGACTGCCTGATGGATAGAAACCGGTCCGCGAATTCCTAAAGAAACTTCCACCCCTTTAAATGCAAATACCTGACCAAAACTTCTGACATCAATCCATTTTTCACAGGCAAGCTCAGCACATTTATCCCGATCCGCCTTCTTCTTTTTATCAATTTCTGCCTTTAATTCCTGATATCCTTCTGCACGCTCCCTTAAGCTGCCAAATCCATCGTCATTTCTGTCATCTGACTGAACAAAAATCGCCTGTCCCATGTCCTGAAGCCGATTACGAATTTTACGTTTAATGCATACATCTGATATTTCCCCATATCCGTCAAAATTCTCTCTCGGTCGATTTCCATTAAGCGGGTCTCCATTCGGATTCGCATTCGTTGCAGACACAAGCAGTACAAAATCAATTTTTCCCTTCAGCTCACTCATTTTTTAATCCTCCTCCACTTTATTTCTCAATGCGTAAACCTGATTATGAAATCCCAATAAATACAGACCATTCAAGCTATCATTTTTTTCAAAATCCCCTTCTTTAAATCTCCAGCAGATTTCTTCAATCAAATGACTGTAGAACAACTGATCCTGTATTGACAATTTTGCGTAATATGGCTGTATCCGCTCTTCGATTAGTTTCCAGGTACGGAATGGCTGTTGAGAAAACGCATTCATCAGTCTTCTTGCACTTGTCAGTCTGTTTTCTGTGATTTTTCCATTCGCATCCCGCTCAAATGTCCGATATTCCATACAATCTGCTACTGCCAGCAATCGCCCAAATAGATAACTCCGCTCCTGACTTTCCTTATTCAGTGCCACCGTCCATACCTCACTTTCTTTTCGCTCTATACTCTTCTTTTTCACAAGGGAGCAGGCTAACGCCAATGCACGTTCCCAGTTATATGGTTTTTCATAAGAGACAGGAGACGACGCCTTTTTCACTGCCAGACGAACCATATCATCTGGTATTTTCCGACCATAAATAATACATGGAATCAATCGCTTGCACACCTCTGCATACATTTTATCATTGGCTCCTTTTAAGGTCAATTCTCCCTTGCTCTCCACTCCATACAGGATATTTGCCACATCCTTTACACTGATCATACCATAGTATTGATAAAATGCTTTATTTTTAAATTTGGTTTGAATCCAGCCACAACCAGTATACCAGCTTTCCAGATTTTTCAAATAAGCACTGGACATCAATGACCGACTTTCCATCATTGCCAGGCGTCCAGTTGTCGCTGCATCAAATGCCATCAAAATCATGCGGGAACCCGCATCCAACTTCTGGCGATATCCTTCAATTGCATTCAGGAACCTGACTGCTTCCCTCGGATTCGTTCCGCTGTACAGACCCTCTGGATCTTCCTCATCCCCCCAACTGTCTGTCGATTCATAAACATCACAGACCTGATCTGTGTCCATACTCCACTCCGGTAGTTCACGCAAATCTGATTCCCAGATAACCACAGTCAAACCGTTCCATGTACGTCCCTGTTTTCGGATAATCCATTTTAGTGCATTATGCGCCTTTTGTGAATCTTCATAGCCAACAGAAAAAGCCTCTTCCTTATTTACAAATCGCCCTCTGAACGTAAAGTTTGTCTCATCATTGGCAGAAATCAGTTTTGCCCCATCCCCTTCATTTCGTATTTTCTTTGGATGAAGATACGCTATCTGCACCTGTTCCCCCGTCAAGTAGGACAGTCCCTGTGCTCTGTCCATATTTCTGCAATAGTCGATATACCGGTTCTGAAGTGAACTGTCTTTCCAGCATTCCGGCAATGCTTCAATCTGATTATTCAGCAAAAAGCTTCTGCTGCTATCCCACTTTTTTTCAACCCGAAATCTTACGAATGCATCTGCCTGAGAGGACTTTTGTATTTTTTCCTCCTTCAGTACCTTTCCCTGCCCATCTACGGTCAAAACTCCCTGCGAAATCAGGTCTTTCATCAGCGAATTCTTTTTTAAATACCGCCAGATTGCCTGCACCTTTTCATGCGAATACGATGATAAAGCCCACTTTTCCAAATCGACCATAAATTTTTCATGATTTTCCGAAAAATTCTTTTCTTTATCCGGAACCACATAATCCATGTAATCCCCAGCCAGATATTTTAAATTATCACACAACGGATGCGGTTCTATGCCTGCTGTCCTGGCTGCTGATTTCTCAGTCACCGGGATGATCGTTGTCTTGTCCTCTTCCTGCACCCGCTCTGCACGCAGAAAATCTCCTTCCGGATTCAGTGTGACCGTGATCTGAGCCTGTACTGTTGAATGAAATATTGGAAGCAGCACCAGCGGTTCACCATAGCGTCCCTCTGTCATCTTACCTGCTTCCTGTTCGTTCTTTTCATACAGATCACATAATTCCCTAATCCAGTTCACTCCATCACCTCCCAGTCATGGAACTCCTCAATACCGGTAAAATTATGTACACCGAACTTTTTTATCTCCATTTCGTGAATCCTGCGTTTCTGCGTACATTCCTCTGGCCTCAAAAATCGAATCACCCCATACTTCATAACCGGATTCCAGAAACGCACTGTCATGTTTCCCTTATCTTCTTCCAGCATGGCTTCATCGGCATAGGTAATCCCATGATACATAAATCCAAAAGCCAGTTCCGCAATATCAGAATAGGCACTTTTCTCTGCCCCGGCATCAAAATCGCAGGGTTCCACATACCCCTGACATTCCCTTGTTCCCAGGAAAATATCGCGTCTCCCTCCGCGGGAAATCATCCTCTTTGCAATATTATGATGCTTATTTTCATTCCGGTCCTGTGCCAATTCCGGCCGATTCATATTCCACTCAAAATGTGCCCGCACCTGATAGCATACCTGCTTTAAATAAGTATAGTAGGATAAATCATTTCCTCCACCATATACTACGGGTCTGACACCCTTTGTCTCTGTCTGAATCGGGTTCATAATCCGTACTTCGTCAATGATCCAAACCAGTGTTGGTTTCCAGTAAACGCTTTGTAAAATACCTTTCAATGCTTCATACGTTGGTATCTGATATGAGCACTTTTCACCTCCAACCCGGGTAATCGGATCAGAAAACAATGCATAATCACCACTCACCTGAAACTCTACACGATTTTCATGCATAAACTCCCCACCCCTTTCTTTACATCAGCAATGTTTTCATCAGCTTTGGTTCCATAACAATCCCCATCCCTTTATCATAGAATCGCTCTTCCACTCCTAAAATCCGCCCTTCCCAGACAGGATATATTCCATTTCCGATTTTTTCCCGTTCTGTCTGTGATATGGAAACTGTATATCGCTGCAATTTCCGTAAAATCTGTTTCTTTTGCCTGATCGGGACAGAAGGATTTTCCAACTGCAGCAAATATTCTCCTGCTTTTCCGTCATAAGGTACTATTACAGAAATTTTTCCCGTTTCTTCAATGACTTCGAACTGATCTCCTGCTGTTTTAAATGCCTGTTTCAACATCTGCTTTTTCATATTCTTTGGAACAAAGGCACCGTTATCTGACAGCAGCTCTACAATGCTTGTTGTTACTCCTTTAACTAAAACAGGAAAACACATCTGATTGAGACACTTGCTAAAATAATATTCAAAATACATATGAATCGCCTTTGCAGAATCCAGTCGATGATCCAGGCTGTCGGGATCTCTGCTATACTGCGTCAATACTGGAAGAATCGCTTCCTGTGACATCCATATTTCCTTTAGTCTGGATACATTTTCTGTTTCTGAATCCATTCTGACCAAATATACATATCCCACATCACATTCTTTATGACGATTGCACCGTCCTGCCGACTGTATAATATGATCCAAACCTGCCAGAGAACGAACCACACATTGAAAAGAAATATCAACCCCAGCTTCAATCAACTGGGTACTGACACAGATCTGCATCTTTTCTCGATTTCTTAAAGACTCTTTCACCTTACCAAGCACTTCATTTCGATGTTCTGGACACATATTGGTACTCAGATGCGTAACTTCAATATCATCTCCGCTCAAGGTCTGCAGCCTCTCGAAAACCTGTCTGGCACATGCTTTCGTATTTGCAATGAACAGGACTTTTTTATGCATCTGCACCTTTTCTAAAATGAAATCAACAGCCTCCGAAACATTCATTCCGCCAGGTTTTATCCCTGTACAATCTAAAATTTCCGTTCTCCGAAATGCTTCCCGGTATTTCTCAGGATTCTGAATCATACTGACTGGCGGTCTCAATCGATTTTGGGGAAGTCTGTCAAGAAGTGGCTGCGTAGCGGTACAAAGAACGACTGTCGTATCCATAAACTCTGTCAAAAAGTTCATCGCCATATTAAACAGTTCCAGCACTTTAATCGGCAATGCCTGTACCTCGTCCACAATAATAATGCTGTTGCAAAGGCTTTGCATTCTTCGTATATTT
Source organism: Eubacteriales bacterium (assembly GCA_030536555.1). Classification (GTDB taxonomy): domain Bacteria; phylum Bacillota; class Clostridia; order Lachnospirales; family Lachnospiraceae; genus Brotaphodocola. The sequence continues at coordinate 9,383 of JAUNPU010000024.1, forward strand.
CCTGTCTTCCCGGCAAATAATGTATCAAGAAACTGGACTGCAGTTGTAACGACAATCGGTGATATCCAGTCTTCTGTAATCCTGTCATAGTGAATTTGATCTTCTTCTCTTTCCAGAACAATATTACAGTGGTGTTCCAGAACAATTTCCGGCAAACCAATGGCTTTTCTGATTTCCTCAGCGTTTTGCTCTACAATTGAATGAAATGGCGCAACATAGATAATCCGTTTTTTATGGAACCTATTTGCATGATTCACAGCAAACCGCAGACTGCTCAACGTTTTTCCTGCTCCTGTCGGAACTGTCAGCTGATACAGGTTTCTTTGCATTTCTGCCTCGTTCCTGCACATATCAGAAATTTCCCTTCTGTACGCATTGATTCCGCTTTTATCTTTAAATCCTGCAATTTTTTTCTCTAAATTTTCAATACAGATTTTCCAGATTTCTGACCGCTCTTCATCTGTATATATTGATGCATGCTCCCCCTCTCCTGACATAAAATCCTCCGTATTCCTTCTGTCTGCATCAATCAGCAAGGATAGCAGCAATCGTACATACATTCCCAGGAAAAAATCCCGATTTCCATACAAATCTGGTATTCCCCATGCATTCATGGTGTCCTGAATTTTATGCTTCAAAACTTTATTTTCCTCTTTCGCCGCCATACACCGGTATATCATTTCAGCTCTGTCATGTTCAAGGAAGAACCGTTCTCTGCACTGATCATATGGTAAATCTCTCGCCTTTTCCCGTCTCCTTACATAGAGTGATGAACTATCATTTGGTGTTACACAATCCCTCAAACCATGATGACTGTATATGACCAGCTGAACAATCTGTGATAGCAACGAGCCTGGTTCCAGTTCTTCTATCAACTGCCCGCCAGCTGTAATATGATCCTCCTTATGCCCGCAATATTGCTCTGGATTCTGTAATACTGTTTTAAAATATTCCTGCCAATCTTCTGAATATTTCCCGCAATCGTGTAATATTCCTGCAATCCATACCATATTTTCCAAATATGGAATCGGATTTTTCTCCACCGCAATTGCTGCCGTTTCACTATTATGATCATAATTTGACTGATATTTATCAAGCACTGCATTATAGTGAGCATAAAATACTTTTAACCCATTTTCCTGCAAGTAATACTCCTTTCCTGAACTTTCTTTTCAGTTACCAAATTCTTCCATTCAGTTTCAAAAACTTCCCCTCCGTGATTCTTATCACCAGCATATCAATGGCTGATTATTTTAAGTTTTCCAACAAAATATTCATTTTTTCTCCACTGGCATACAATCTTGTTTCAATTATACACCTAAAATAAATAAATTGCATATAAAATAATTTTTATTTTTAAAAATGCTAAAGGAGCCACAAAAGCGGCTCCCGTTTTCTTATCTTCCTGATTCCTGTTTTTTATCAAATATCGGAGCGATGTGAGAGAGGCAGGAAAACAGCAGGCATGACTGAATGAAGTCTGGCTGTATTCTGATTAGCAGGTGCGGAAATCGTTGCAGCCGTTGTCACGGTCTCGGTCACGACCACAACCGCAGCCATCATCACAATCACGGTCTCTGTCTCTATCTCGACCACAGCCATTGTCACAATCACCGTCTCTGTCTCTTCCGCGACCACAGCCATTGTCACAGTCGCGGTCTCTGTCACGGTCTCGGCCCCAGCCACCGTCCCAGTCTCTGCCATCGCCTCTGCCCCAGTTCCAGTCCCAGCGACATCCGTTATTCCAGGTACATCCACATCCGAATCGGTTGTTCCAATTGTTTCGATTATTCCCATTGCAGCATCTACACATGATAAAAACTCCTTTTTTAAGTTTGTACTGTATCGTATGTGGACCGTGAGACAAGGGTGACAATCCTGCGGTGTGCCCCCCCGGGAACCAGAAACAGCCGTGATTCATAGTATAATAATAGAAATTCCGTACAGGAAAGGAGTTATTCATTTATGGATTGCAGCAACAATCAATGGGGGACCTGCGTGCGCAGACTACAGATGCCTCAGCCCCCCTGCATGAATACAGACTGCGGATGCGACAGAGGCGAACCGCTCAGACCAACGCGACCGGTCCGCCCGGAACTGTCGGTCGGCACAGGGATATCGGTCAGCACAGAGATGCCGGTTAATTCAAGACTTTCGGCCAGCTCAAGGCTGCCGGTATCTGACGGAACGATGCCGGGAATGCAGATAGACGCTTTAGCGGGGCTTCCGACAGGTATGGCGTATGTTCCGTGGCAGCGGTGGTGCCAGACTTATCCGCTGGAACGTGCACTGGACCGGGGGACCATTTTTCCGGAACTGGATCTTCCTTTTATGATGGGGAGGTGTCGAGGATGATGTATTGTGACAATGAATTGCTGAGAAAGGTGTATGAGACAGGATTTGCGCTGGATGATGCGGCGCTGTATCTGGACACCCATCCAACAGACCGGGAAGCCATGAAGTATTATCAGTGCGTGCAGCAGGCCAATCGTGATGCCGTGCAGGCATATGAGCGGGTTCACGGTCCATTGATGATCAACCGGGTCGAGTCGGAGGACTGGAGCTGGAATGATGCTCCGTGGCCATGGGAAGGAGGAATGCGCTAATGTGGAGATATGAAAAGCGACTGCAGTATCCGGTGAAAATCACGCAGACGAACCCGAAAATGGCTCAGTTTATCATCAGTCAATACGGCGGACCTGACGGCGAGGCTGCTGCATCCATGCGCTACCTCAGCCAGCGGTACGCAATGCCGTATGAGAAGGGAAAGGCAGTATTGAATGATATTGGCACAGAGGAGCTGGCACACTTTGAAATCATCGGTGCCATCGTTCACCAACTGACCCGCAACCTGACACCGAAGGAAATCGAGGAATCCGGATTTGGGCCTTATTATATCGACCACACCGTCGGAATCTGGCCACAGTCTGCCGGGGGGATTCCGTTCAATGCCAATCAGTTCCAGTCGAAGGGAGATCCGATTACGGATCTGTTCGAAGATATGGCTGCCGAGCAGAAGGCCCGCTCCACCTACGACAACATCCTGCGGATGGTAAAGGACCCGGAGGTATGCGACCCCATCCGATTCCTGAGGGAGCGGGAAATCGTGCATTTCCAGCGGTTTGGAGAAGCACTGCGAGATGTGCAGGACCATCTGGACAGCCGCAACTTCTATGCGTTCAATCCCGCTTTTGACCGGAAACAGGAGTCAGGAAAGTAAGCGAAACGGAGCTGTTACACCGGTGAACCACACTGGAGTAACAGTTCCATTTACTTCAACAAATCCAACAATGTATATTCCTCTTTTCTGACTTTAGAAATCTCGCTATATTTTTTTATTGCTTGAACCAGAACATCTGGATTTGCAAAATAACCTTTTACAAAATCATAAGATTTCACCTGTGACATTCTCAGATTTTGTTTGCAGTAATCACTTGGTTTTTTTTGGGATTTTTTGAAATCTGTATACTTATCTTCATTGAAAATAACAAGCATTTCTATTTCAGGAGCTGTGATTACATTTATTACGTCAACCTTATTCTCATACGCTTTGCTCAACCTGAAATTTTCTCTCCGGGAATCCAATATACGAATCACAGACAGTTTGTCATTGAACCCCTTTCTCAAATATCTGGTTTCAAACTTTTTACCTTCTCTGCAGCGAATCACTTTTTCCTCCAACATTTCTTCTCTGCTAAAAATAAGAAGTTTATTGTCTAGTAAAATATCAATAATCGCAGATTCAGCAGTCCCTTCGCAAATGCATGCTATATATTTTGCTAATTTCATCACAGATCCTCCTGTCTTAAATAGACGCTGTGATGCTTTTCTTCAACTGCAAATATGCTTCATACATCGGTGTTGTTCCTTCCAGGAAACCACTCTGGTACGCATCACTCTTTTTAATATCGTTACGTTTCAAAATGTTAGACAGGTTTTCCACTGTAATTCCATTTCGATTTCTAATAATATGGATGCTGTCATTTCTATCGTATTCATCCAATAATTCCGGATAATGTGTCGAGAAAATCAATGTTCCACCTTTTTTATTAATAGATGAATCCATAAAGAAACGAATCAAGGTAGTCACAATTTCTTTATTAAAATGATTTTCCACTTCATCCACAACTAAATATCCGCCGGATTTTAAAACATCTTTTGCAAGGGTGAATGTCACAATTCCTTTGATTGTTCCAGAAGAAAGGTACTGTTCAATGTCTTTTTGATCATTCAGAATAATTTCCTCTTTTCCCTTGAATTTAAGATGAATTACAGGTTTTAATTTTGTCTCGTCAAAATATAGCTTTTCAATCGTCGGGTCCAGAAATGATATGACTTCCATCGGAATTTTCTCCGCAAAAGGCAAGACATTGGCATTCGTATAAGACAGCAAACTAACGATATCCATATGTTCTTTATGTCTTTTGTTATGAGCAATGATAATGCTTACATCATCTGAAAGGAATTCTTCTTCTTTGCTTCGTACAGTAATCGGTTCATAGCCATTAAAATCTGTAAGTCCTTTTCGAGTTCCTACTCCTGACTCTGGTTTCATCCATAATGACTCATGGACAATTCTGTAATGTTGCTCACCCGTTTTTGTCTTTTCAGAAACTATTTCCGTTTCCAATCTGCAAACCTCTTTGGTATGCGAATAAAAGTATGTGTTGATAATTGCTTTTTTCGTTTTTCCAAGAATATCCCTTGTTTCAATATAATTGATTGGTTCATTATTCAATAAATTTAAAGCCAGCAAAACAACCTTTAATACTGATGTTTTCCCCGATGCATTAATTCCGATAAATGCTTCTGCACAATTCAGATAAATATTGGAGAACAGGGGATATAACAAATCCTTATCTTCTTCGTAAATTCGCTGTTGTGTATAAAATGATATATCCAGTTTTTCTTTAAACAGCGGCAGTCCTTCTACAGTAATTCTAAGAAGTTTCATTGCATTCCCTCCAATTTATAAACGAATTTTCCGTTTTTATTTCCATTATATTTCTATTATATTCTTATTTCATAAATTTATCAACGTGAATTACGTTTTTATTTTACAAGTTTTATTTAAAAGTAAGCAAAAAGGAGCATCCGCCCCCGGATGCTCCCCTGTCTGTGCTCCTGCTCAGCCTTCGCTCTCCTGACCGCAGCATTTGCCGTAGTAATACTTAATAATATCCTTTCTGGTGACGATTCCGATGAACAGCCCACGGTCGTCCACCACCGGAACAAAGTTCTGGTTCAGTGCCCGGTCGATCAGATTCTCCATGTTGGAGGAAATACTCACCGGGCGGTAATCCATCCGCCGCTTCAGCGTGTTGACGGGAATCCCCTCCGCCATCTTCAGATTCAGGTTATATTCGTTCTTGATTCCCCACAGCAGATCGCCTTCTGTGATGGTTCCCGCAAGCTTTCCCTCCCGGTTCAGCATCGGAACCGCAGAATACTTGTGGTACTCCATCTTCTCAAGTGCCTGCCGGATGGAATCATCCTCATATATGTATGCCACGTCATCCTTCGGCGTCAGAAAAAATAATATGTTCATAAACACACCCCTGTACTGTAATAAAATTTCGCACTTCCTGTCCCTTATAGTAGCACATTTTTCCAGAAAATTATATAAATAAAGTCTTAAATTAATATTAGAATGGCACAAAGGAAAGAGGAGCGCCCGGTCTCCCCTTTTCTTTGAATCTTCTTATTATGGCTGGCATTTATTCCATATAATCCAGCGGATCTACGGTTCTGTTTTCATGTTTCATTTCCAGAAATACATTGCTGCCCTCAACCGTATAGTATTTCGTTGGCTCTGCCACATAGCCCAGCAGCTGTCCACGTTCCAGGTACTCTCCGGCTGCCGCGGCAACCTCCTTTAACTGTCCGCAGATCGCGGTGTAGCCATTTCCCAGGTCCAGCGTCAGATAATTGCCGATTTCCTCGTTAATGCCCACCTCCAGCACCCGCGCGTTGGCCGGCGCGTACACCGGGTCGCTGACTGCTCCCTGGATCACCAGACCGGGGTTACATTTGTACTGATCCAGTGTCGGGAAGTAAATGGTGGAGTCCATGCTGTAATCCAGCACAATATTTCCCCGCACCGGCCACATCATTTTGCTGGTATCGGAGAAGTCCAGCATCAGTGCCTTCGCCGCATCCACTCCGGTCCCCGCTGCCTCTGCATCGGCACCTGCCAGGGTATCCGCACCGGATGCCCCGTCTGCCGGGTCTGTTCCACCGGCACTTCCTGCCTCTCCGGCATCGGCAACTGCCATGCCCTCCGCTCCCGTTCCGGCATCACTGCCGTCAGTCAAGCTTCCGTCGGCTCCATCTGCTGTCTGGTAACCCTCTTCCGGGAGCGCACCCTCTCCGGCAAGCTCCGTGCCCCCCTGCGGGTCCGCTGCCTGTGCGTTGGATTCGCCCGCTACCGGCGGCTGTTCCTGGTTCTCTGCAAGCAGACCTTCCTGTCCCTGCATATCCACATAGGGATTCTCCTGCTGCCCGTTTCCTCTCTGAATCGTAACGACGCCTGCTGCAGCAACTATAGTCAGCAGGCCCAGCACCAACATGACAAGGAATACTTTGTCCTTGAACATCTGATTGAATTTTTCTTTCACCGTTTATCACCTCGGTAGTAGTGTTGCCAAAGTGATGTTCCTTATTCAGCTGTCAGGGAAATATTTTTATAATAATAATTCAAAATATCCTCGCATCTCCACCCTTCTGCCGCCATGCTGTCAGCCCCCGCCTGGCTGAGTCCGTAGCCGTGGCCGCTGCCCCGGGCAATAACGCGGATTTTCTGCCCGATGCCGCCTGACAGCAGCCCATTCTCCGCCGAGTCTGCTTCCAAGGTCTGATCTGAGCCCCGTTCTCCGCATTTCACCACCTCCAGCCTATAGCAGGCAGACGGCAGCCCCAGCGCATACTGCACCTCCTCCCCGGAATAGGTCCGGGCACCGATTTTGATCTGCTCCACATAGCCGGAAGCATCCTTTTTTACAATCTGAATCTGCCCCGGCAGCTGATCTGCCGACACCTGTCCAGCATCTGTGATCTGGCTGATACCTGCTGCAAACTCCTTCAGACTCCAGTCTGTCACATTCAGAAAGTCCGCCCGCTCAGTATCCCAGCTGCTCTCCACCGCCTGCAGATAGGGAAAATCCGCTTCCCCCCTGCGGGTTCTCCCGGCGCTCATACTGTGAAACAACGGCAATATATAACGCCCGCCTGTGTTTTCCTGCCCTTCCCCGCCGCCTCTCTCCCGCATGACCAGTCCCCTCGTCTCCTGCACCGCCTGCTCACATCGCTCCAGCCGCTCCAGAATCCGTTCCCGCTTCTTCGGGTTCACGAAAATGTCCTGATCGATTGCCCCCAGATAATCCAGGTCCAGCTCCTCCTCATGAATCTCCGTCCGCCCTTCCATCAGGCGGCAGATGTAGGTGCGCGCAATCACCGCCTGGCACTTCAGTGCCTCCATCTGATAGTCCGGATCAATCTGACAGGCGATGACTCCGGGAAGATAATCCTCCAGACTCATGTAAGTGCGAAGATTCTGCCGCTCCACCAGAATATGACGCTCCGGCGCACTCCCAACTTCTGCCGATGCTTCCCCGTTCTGCTCCGGCACCTTTCCTGACGGCTCACTTACGGATTCCGCCTCTCCCGGCACTTCCCCTGACGTAGCACTTACGGATTCCGCCTCTCCCGACTCCCCAGCGTTTTCCCCGGGCAGCGTCCGCCCTGCATCCTCCGGCAGCACCTCCTTCTCCTCCTCCCTCACCGCTCCCTCTGCCCCCACCGCCCGCATCCACACAAGCGACATTCCCCAGGGGAGCAGCAGGTAAATCACTGCCACAATCAGCCATTTCCGCATAGAAAAATCCCTCCATCGATATTCAATCTATGGAGGGATCTCATAACTTATTCCGGTTCTTTCAAACGGTCTGTCTTATCTCGTTCCGGCTCTCACGAACCGCTTCTCTTACATCTCGACTTTTACTTTCTCCAGATGCCAGATATCTCTTACATACTCCTCGATGGTTCTGTCGGAGGTGAACTTGCCGCAGCATGCGGTGTTCATCATCGCCATTCTTGCCCATGCCTTCTCATCGCGGTAAGCGGTGTCGATGCGCTTCTGAGCCTCTGCGTACATCCGGAAATCCTTCAGGATGAAGTAGGTATCTGCACGGTCGCTGCTCTGGGTGTTCAGCAGGGAGTTGTAAATATCGCGGAACAGCTCCGGATTCTGCGGGGAGTAGTAACCGTTGATCAGCTGCATCAGCACGCGGCGGATGTCCTGATCGTTGTTGAAGATCTGCATCGGATCATACTGGCGGTTGTGCTCTAACTCGATGATCTCATTGGAGGAGGTACCGAAGATAAATGCATTCTCCATGCCAACCTCTTCCACGATTTCCACGTTTGCGCCGTCCATGGTGCCCAGGGTCGGTGCGCCATTCAGCATGAACTTCATGTTGCCGGTACCGGAAGCCTCTTTACTTGCGGTGGAAATCTGCTCGCTGACATCAGCTGCAGCGAAGATCCACTCTGCGTTGGATACACGGTAGTCCTCGATAAATACGACCTTGATCTTGCCGTTAATGGACTTATCGTTGTTGATCACATCTGCTACGGAGTTGATCAGCTTGATGGTCAGTTTCGCACGCTTATAGCCTGCTGCTGCCTTCGCACCGAAAATGAAGGTTCTCGGAACCATATCCATGTTCGGGTTATCCTTCAGCTGATTGTATAAGTACATCACGTGCAGAATGTTCATCAGCTGACGCTTGTACTCGTGGAGACGCTTTACCTGTACATCGAAGATGGAACGCGGGTCCACGTCGATGCCATTGTGCTCCTTGATGTATTTCGCCAGACGCACCTTGTTCTGATACTTGATGTTCATGAACTCGTGCTGGCACTTCTCGTCATCCACATACAGCTTCAGCTTGCTGATAGCCGGCAGGTCGGTGATCCACTCGTCGCCGATCTTGGAGGTAACCCAGTCAGCTAAGAGCGGGTTGCCGTGCAGCAGGAAACGTCTCTGGGTGATGCCGTTGGTCTTGTTGTTGAACTTGTTCGGCATCATCTCGTAGAAGTCCTTCAGCTCCTGATTCTTCAGAATCTCGGTGTGCAGCTGTGCAACGCCGTTGACGGAGAAGCTGCCTGCGATTGCCATGTGAGCCATCTTCACCTGACCGTCGTAGATGATTGCCATCTTGGCAACCTTCTGCTGGTTGCCCGGGTACATCTGCTGGATCTGGTTGATGAACCGGCGGTTGATCTCCTCAACAATCTGGTAAATACGCGGAAGCAGTCTGGAGAACAGCTCGATCGGCCATTTTTCCAGTGCCTCGGACATGATGGTGTGGTTGGTGTAAGCACAGGTCTTGGTGGTTACATCCCATGCCTCCTCCCAGGTCAGACCGTAATCGTCTAACAGGATACGCATCAACTCTGCAACTGCTACCGTCGGATGGGTATCATTTAACTGGAATACATTCTTCTCGTAGAACTTGCGGATATCGTCGTGGTTCTCCATGTATTTCAGCACTGCACGCTGTACGCTTGCAGAAATGAAGAAATACTGCTGTCTTAAGCGCAGCTCCTTGCCGGAGTAGTGGTTATCATTCGGGTACAGGACCTCACAGATATTCTTTGCCAGGTTCTCCTGCTCCACTGCCTTCTGATAATCACCGCGGTCAAATGCGTCTAAGTTGAAGGTGTTGATCGGCTGTGCATCCCAGATTCTTAAGGTGTTGACCACGTTGTTGCCGTAGCCCACGATCGGCAGGTCATAGGGAACTGCCATAACAGACTGGTAGCCCTCCTGCACGAACTTCTCGCGGCCGTTCTCCCAGATGGTCTTCACGTAACCGCCGAATTTAACCTCGGTTGCATACTCGGAGCGGCGAACCTCAAATGGGTTGCCGTCCTTTAACCACTCATCCGGAACCTCGATCTGATAACCATTTTCAATCTTCTGCTTGAACATACCGTAACGGTAGCGGATACCGCAGCCGTATGCCGGATAGCCCAGAGTTGCCAGAGAATCCAGGAAGCATGCTGCCAGACGGCCCAGACCGCCGTTGCCCAGTGCGGCATCCGGCTCCTGGTCCTCAATCAGGTTTAAGTCAAATCCCATCTCGTCCAGAGCTTCCTTGATCTCCTTCTGTGCCATAAGGTTGATGATGTTGTTGCCCAGCGCACGTCCCATCAAGAACTCCATGGACAGGTAGTACACAGTCTTCACATCCTGCTTCTCGTACTCCTTGTGAGTTGCGATCCACTCGTCAATGATGACGTCCTTCACCGCATAAGCCACTGCCTGGAACACCTGTGCCGGTGATGCCTCGTCAATGGTCTTGCGGAACAGGCTCTTCACGTTGTAGACAACGTCTTTTTTAAATGTTTCCTTGTCAAATCCAAATTCCTTATTCATACTGCCTCTTTCCTCCTGCTTACGCTGAAATTCTCTGCTGCATGTGTTATTAGTTGCAGTCAGACTTCTCCACGCCTAACATAACCTTCTCGCCGTTGATGTTCCATTCCTTGGTAAATCCACCCATAGCCCCCAAATGGATGTAATCTGCCAGAACCTCACTCTTGATGGTGTCTGCGTGGGCTTTCAGGATCTCAGCGATCTTGTCATTGGTATCCTGGTATACATTGATATGGTCAGTTACCTGGAAGTCTGCCTCCTTGCGCATGGTCTGAATCTTGCTGACCAGCTCGCGGACGAAGCCTTCCTCAATCAGCTCCGGTGTCAGTCTGGTATCCAGTGCCACCGTCACCTTGTTATCCCCCTCAGATACATAACCTTCGGTCTGTGCCATGTCGATCAGCAGGTCTTCCTCTTTCAAGACTACCAGTTCGCCGCCAAAGTCGAACTTCAGCGCTCCCTCAGCCTTCAGAGTATCCATAGCTGCATTGCCGTCGATCTCGGCCAGTGCCTTGCGGATGTTGCCCAGCTGCTTGCCGTACTTCGGTCCTACGGTCTTCAGCTGCGGTTTGAAGCTATAAGAAGTAAAGTTGCGGACATCCTCCACGAACTCTACAGACTTCACGTTCAGTTCATCCTCGATGATCTCCACGTAGAACTCGGACAGATCATGATCTGCCTTCACATACATCTTGCCGATCGGCTGGCGGTTCTTGATATTTGCCGTATTTCTGGCAGCACGGCCAAGTACCACAATATCCAGTACCTCGTCCATATCCTCTTCCAGCTTCTTGTTGATGTGCTCCTCGCAAACCTCCGGGAAGTCACACAGATGCACGCTCTCCGGTGCGCTCGCGTCGATATTTCTCACCAGATTCTGGTAAATATCCTCGGTCATGAACGGAATCATCGGAGCAGCCGCTTTGGCGATGGTCACCAGTGCGGTGTACAGAGTCATGTAGGCATTGATCTTATCCTGCTCCATACCCTTCGCCCAGAAACGCTCACGGCTTCTTCTTACATACCAGTTACTCATGTCATCCACGAACTCCTGCAGCGCTCTTGCAGTCTCCGGAATCCGGTAGTTTGCCAGATTGTCGTCAACCGCCTTCACGGTGGAATTCAGCTTGGATAAGAGCCACTTATCCATAACCGGCAGTTTGTCATATTCCAGTGTATATTTGGTAGCGTCAAAATTATCAATATTCGCATACAGCACGAAAAATGCATAGGTATTCCACAGAGTACCCATGAACTTGCGCTGTCCTTCCTGAACAGCCTTGCCATGGAAGCGGTTCGGCAGCCACGGTGCGCTGTTGATGTAGAAGTACCAGCGGATCGCATCTGCGCCGTAGGTCTCCAGTGCATCGAACGGATCCACCGCATTGCCCTTGGACTTACTCATCTTCTGTCCGTTCTCATCCTGAACATGACCCAGCACGATAACATTCTTGTACGGTGCCTTGTTGAAGATCAGGGTAGAGATTGCAAGCAGGGAGTAGAACCATCCACGGGTCTGGTCCACTGCCTCGGAAATGAAATCTGCCGGGAACTGCTGCTCAAACAGGTCCTTGTTCTCAAACGGATAATGATGCTGTGCAAACGGCATGGAGCCGGAATCGAACCAGCAGTCGATAACCTCCGGCACACGCTTCATCTGCTTGCCGCATTTCGGACAGGTGATGGTCACGTTGTCGATAAACGGGCGGTGCAGCTCAATATCATCCGGGCAGTTGGGTGACATGCTCTTCAGTTCTTCAATGCTTCCGATGGAATGCTGCTCACCGCACTCACACTCCCAGATATTCAGCGGGGTGCCCCAGTAACGGTTACGGCTTACGCCCCAGTCCTGAACATTTTCCAGCCAGTCGCCGAAACGTCCCTTGCCGATGCTCTCCGGAATCCAGTTGATGGTGTTGTTGTTGCGGATCAGGTCATCCTTCACAGCGGTCATCTTGATGAACCAGGACTCTCTTGCGTAGTAGATCAGCGGAGTATCACATCTCCAGCAGTGGGGGTAGCTGTGCTCGAACTTCGGAGCAGAGAACAGCAGTCCCTTATCCTCCAGCGCCTGCAGTACCAGCGGATCAGCCTTCTTCACAAATACGCCTTCCCACGGAGTCTCTTTGGTCATATCGCCCTTGGCGTCAACCAGCTGTACAAACGGCAGATCGTACTTTCTGCCCACCTTGGAGTCGTCCTCACCAAATGCCGGTGCAATGTGTACCACGCCGGTACCATCGGTCAGGGTTACATAATTGTCACATACTACATAGAATGCTTTCTTGCGCTGCTTCTCGCAGATTGCCACAGCACAGTCAAACAGCGGCTCGTACTCCTTGTACTCCAAGTCTTTGCCCCTGTAGCTTTCCAGTACGGTGTACTCACCCTCTAACACGGTGTCACACAGAGCCTCTGCCATGTAGTAGGTGTAGTCGCCATTCTGAACCTTCACATAGGTCTCGTCCGGATTTACGCAGAGTGCCACGTTGGACGGCAGGGTCCACGGTGTGGTGGTCCATGCCAGAATGTAGGCATCCTCGCCCTTTACCTTGAAGCGTGCGATTGCGGAACGCTCTTTCACGTCCTTATATCCCTGCGCCACCTCGTGGGAGGACAGCGGGGTACCGCAGCGCGGGCAGTAAGGAACGATCTTGAAGCCCTTGTAGAGCAGTCCCTTCTCCCAGATCTGCTTCAGTGCCCACCACTCAGACTCGATAAAGTCATTGTGATAGGTAACATACGGATCATTCATATCAGCCCAGAAACCAACAGTGCCGGAGAAATCCTCCCACATGCCCTTGTATTTCCAGACGCTCTCTTTACAGTGCTCGATAAACGGCTCCAGACCGTATTCCTCGATCTGCTCCTTGCCGTCCAGACCCAGCATCTTCTCCACTTCCAGCTCTACCGGAAGACCGTGGGTATCCCATCCTGCCTTACGGGGAACCATGTAGCCTTTCATGGTACGGTAGCGGGGAATCATGTCCTTGATGACACGGGTCAGCACGTGACCGATATGCGGCTTGCCGTTTGCAGTCGGCGGACCGTCGTAGAAGGTGTAGGTCTCACCCTCTTTTCTGGAATCCATGCTCTTCTGGAAGATCTGATTGTCATCCCAGAACTTCTCAACTTTTTTCTCGCGTTCCACGAAGTTGAGACTTGTAGGTACTTTGTCGTACATGTCTTTTGACCTCCAATCTTTGTCGTGCGCAGCATCCAGTTGTGGGAAATAATGATTCTATACTATTGTAAGAAACAAAAAAGCCCTTCCCTGCGAACAGGAAAAGAGCCGATTGATCTCGTTTAACCACCTATTACTGCATACTGACATATGAGTTCCTGTTAACGGAGGAAATCCGGCGGGGCTTACTTGCGTTCAGCCTGCAACTCGGGAGGGATCTTCATACTTCTCTATACTTGCTCCGGGCTCACACCATCCCCGGCTCGCTGAGGCGTTCTAAAGAGACTACTGTCTCCGTCTGGGTTTTTGCAATATTCCTTTATTATTATAGAGATTTGGCTGTTGATTGTCAAGGGCGGGTGAGGGGATTTGGGTTAAAACTTTCCCTTCCTGTTTGGACAATTATCCCCTGTTTTGCCTCATAATTGTCCAATCCCTCTTCCAAAGCGCCTGAAAACGCCTCAAATTCTGGCTTTAGCACCCTGTTTTGGACAATTTTCGCCTCTACACACCTGTCCATGTCCAAAAATTCTGAAATTTTGGACATGAACGGGGCATTTTGGGTATTTATTGTCCAAAACAGGCTCTTAAAGCTGATTTTCATCAAGGATTTGCGTGAAATTGGACAATTTTCGCCTGAAAACGCCCTTTATTGTCCAAAACGTGTCTGCATCCGCCACCAGGAACTGATTGTACTCCGCCAGCCGGTCTCGCTGCCTGCCCTCAGAGAATTTCTCACCTCCAGCCGGCATTTGCTTTGATATTTAATTAACAATCTATTTGTATTTTTCAGCCAACAGTGTTATACTACAAAAAATTTCCAAATAATTTACATCTATTTTACAAATACCAAATAGCAAGGAGACACTACTATGAGTGAGCGCAACCTGACTCTGCTGACCGATCTCTATGAACTGACCATGATGCAGGGCTACTTCAAAGAAAAAGATGCCAACGAAACTGTCATCTTCGATGCCTTTTACCGCAACAATCCCATGAACGGCGGCTACGCGATCTGTGCCGGGCTGGATCAGGCCATTGATTACATCAAGAATCTTCATTTTGATGAGGATGATATCGACTACTTACGCACCACCGGGCTTTTTGAGGAGGATTTCCTGGATTACCTTCGGAACTTCCACTTCTCCGGCGATATTTACGCCATTCCGGAGGGCACCGTGGTCTTCCCGCGGGAGCCGCTTGTGAAGGTCATCGCACCGATCATGGAGGCACAGCTGGTTGAGACCGCGCTTCTCAATATCATCAACCACCAGTCTCTGATTGCTACCAAGGCTGCCCGGGTGGTCTACGCTGCCAAGGGCGACGGAGTCATGGAGTTCGGTCTGCGCCGGGCTCAGGGTCCGGATGCCGGCATCTACGGCGCCCGCGCTGCCATGATCGCCGGATGTATCGGCACCTCCAATGTGCTCTGCGGCAAGATGTTCGATGTTCCGGTCAAGGGCACCCATGCCCACAGCTGGATCATGAGCTTCCCGGATGAGCTGACTGCCTTCCGCACCTACGCAAAGCTGTATCCCACCGCCTGCATCCTGCTGGTGGATACCTATGACACCTTGAATTCCGGTATTCCCAATGCAATCAAGGTATTTCAGGAGATGAAGGAGGCGGGTATTCCGCTGACCTTCTACGGCATCCGCTTAGACAGCG
Source organism: Eubacteriales bacterium (assembly GCA_030536555.1). Taxonomy (GTDB): domain Bacteria; phylum Bacillota; class Clostridia; order Lachnospirales; family Lachnospiraceae; genus Brotaphodocola. The sequence continues at coordinate 24,676 of JAUNPU010000024.1, forward strand.
GCGACCTGGCTTACCTGTCCAAGAAGGCGAAGAAGATGTTGGACGAGGCCGGATTCCCGGATGCCATCATTTCCGCCTCCAACGACCTGGACGAGACTCTAATCAGCTCCTTAAAGCTTCAGGGCGCTACCATCAACTCCTGGGGCGTGGGCACCAACCTGATCACCTCCAAGGACTGCCCGTCCTTCGGCGGCGTGTACAAGCTGGCTGCTGTGCTGGACAAGAACACCGGGAAGTTCACCCCGAAGATCAAGCTCTCCGAGAATGCAGAGAAGATCACCAACCCGGGCAACAAGACCATCCAGCGTATCTACGACAAGAATACCGGCAAGATCATCGCAGATCTGATCTGCCTGGTGGATGAGAAGTACGACTCCTCCAAGTCCCTGCTGCTCTTCGACCCGATTGAGACCTGGAAGAAGACACACCTGGCTCCGGGCAGCTACACCATGCGGGAGCTGATGGTTCCCGTGTTCCAGGGCGGCAAGTGTGTCTACGAGACTCCGAAGGTTATGGACATCCGTGACTACTGCAAGCAGGAAATGGCGACTCTGTGGGAAGAGTCCCTTCGTCTGGAATTCCCGCACCGGGTTCACGTGGATCTGTCCAACGAGCTGTGGCACATGAAGAACCAGCTTTTAGACAGCTATCACTACAACCGCTGATCCGCACCACCTTTTGTACACCTTCCATAACAATAAGAAGAGAGCGCTCTGTCACAGGCTTCCCGGCAGAGCGCTCTCTTCCCTTCTGTTCATTTTTTATTTACAATTCATCCACAGAATCTATACATTTGCGCTAAACTTCCTTCACAATTCCCCAATATAATGAAATCATCAAAAGAAAAGCTGCTATTTACTATTTTGATAAAATTTTTTTCATAATCGCCTGCAGTTTCCATCCGGAAGCTGCAGGCTCCTCCCTTTTTCAGGGGCTTTTTTTATTTCCGGCATTTCCAGCCTTCATGCTGCCGCCTGCTTCTTCTGATATAAGAACATCCACACACCCATTCCGCAGATCACCCCGTAGCCCAGCCAGCTGAACGCATCCGGCATCTGACCGAACAGGAAGAATCCCAGCACAGCGGAAAATACAATCTGAGAATAATCGAACACGGAGATTTCTCTCGCCGGTGCGTAGCAGTACGCCGCCGTGATTCCGAACTGTCCTCCCGTCGCCGCCAGCCCTGCCAGCAGAAGGCAGCACAGCTGCTGCCACGTCATGGGCGTGTAGGAAAACAGCAGCACCGGAAACAGCACCGCCACGGAGAAGCCGGAGAAAAAGCAGACGATAAACGGTCCCTTCTCTCCCCGTGTTCCCAGAAGCCGCACAAAGGTGTAGGCGATTCCGGCACACAGCCCGCCCGCAATTCCCACCAGAGCCGGCAGGCGGGAAATGTCAAAGCCCGTAGGCTTGATGATCAGCAGGCTTCCCAGAAATGCTCCGGTCACGGCAATCGCCTGCTTCACCGTCACCCGCTCCTTTAAGATCAGACAGCTGAACAGAATGGCAAAGAACGGGGACATCTTGTTGAGCATGGACGCGTCTGCCAGCACCAGATGATCCACCGCGTAGAAGTTTCCCAGGATGCCGATGGTTCCGAATGCGGAGCGTCCCACCAGGTACAGCAGATTCTTCCGGTCGCCGGAGAACCCCACATGGTCCTTCCTCATAATCGCCAGAGCGAAGAAAAATGCCACCAGATTCCGGAAAAAGCTCTTCTGCATGGAGGGCACATCCCCCGCCAGCCTGACAAACACGTTCATCAGAGCAAAGCAAAATGCGGACGCGATAATACACAGGATTCCTTTATATTTTTGATTCATAATCTCATTCTCCTTTCCGCCTTAAGCGGCACATGTTCTCAACGTTGTTCATTATAACTGATTTTCGTCAAAAAGCACAATATTTTTTTGATTTTTTTACACAAATGAACCTGTTTTTTTTCATTATTTTATAGTATAATTAATCAATGAGTATTCATAAAACATCTATGGGAGGTAACTGAAAATGGCAAAAGAAATGATTGCTATGCTTCTTGCAGGCGGACAGGGTTCTCGTCTTTATGCACTGACTCAGAAGCTGGCAAAACCAGCAGTACCATTTGGCGGCAAGTATCGTATTATCGATTTCCCGCTTTCCAACTGCGTAAATTCCGGAATTGACACGGTGGGTATCCTGACCCAGTACCAGCCTCTGGTACTGAACGAATATATTGGCAACGGCCAGCCCTGGGACTTAGACCGTCTGCACGGCGGCGTACATGTACTTCCGCCTTATCAGCAGGCATCCGGCTCCGACTGGTACAAGGGCACTGCCAACGCGATTTACCAGAACATTTCCTTTATTGAGCGCTACAATCCACAGTATGTGATTATTCTGTCCGGTGACCAGATCTGTAAACAGGACTACAGCGATTTCCTGCGTTTCCATAAGGAGAAAGGCGCAGAGTTCAGCGTAGCGGTTATGGAGGTTCCGTGGGACGAGGCATCCCGCTTCGGCCTGATGGTTGCTGATGACAACGACAAGATCACCGAGTTCCAGGAGAAGCCGAAGAACCCGAAGTCCAACCTGGCTTCCATGGGTATCTACATCTTCAACTGGGATATTCTGAAGAAGTATCTGATCGAGGATGAGGCTGATCCGGAGTCTGAGAACGACTTTGGCAACAACATCATCCCGAACCTGCTTCGCGATGGCCGCAACATGTACGCTTATCATTTTGACGGCTACTGGAAGGATGTAGGAACCATCCCGTCCTTATGGGAAGCCAACATGGAGGTTCTGGATCCGGAGCACAGCGGCATCAACCTGTTCGATGAGAACTGGAAGATCTACAGCCGCAACAGCGGTATGACCGGTCACAAGATCAGCGAAGGTGCAGTTGTGGAGGATTCCATGATCACCGACGGCTGCCGTGTTGCCGGCACTGTTAAGCACTCCATCCTGTACGCAGGTGTGAAAGTAGAGCCGGGCGCAGTCATCGAAGATGCTGTTGTCATGGGCGGCACCGTAGTCAAGGCCGGCGCACAGCTGAAGCACTGTATCGTGGCAGAGAATGTCGTGATCGGTGAGAATGCTGTAGTAGGCGCTATGCCGACCGAGGAGAACAAGGGCGTTGCTACCATTGGTTCCGGCGTCTATGTAGGCGAGGGTGCCAAGATCGGCCCCAACGCAATGGTCAGCGAAAATGTAAAGGATGGTGAAGAACAATGGTAAATTCCAACGCAAACGCACTGGGCATCATTTTCCCAAACAGTTATGACACTCTGGTACCGGAGCTGGTAACCGAACGCCTGATGGCTTCCATTCCATTTGCAAGCCGTTATCGCCTGATTGACTTTATGCTGTCCAGCATGGTCAACTGCGGCATTGATAATATTTCGATTCTGGTTCGTAAGAACTATCACTCCCTGATGGACCACTTAGGTGCCGGACGTGAGTGGGATCTGGTCCGCAAGAAAGGCGGCCTGAACATCGTTCCTCCGTTTGCAGAGAAGGATGTCAAGGTTTACAATGGTCGTGTAGACGCACTTGCCAGCATCTTAAGCTTCCTGCGCGAGCAGAAAGAGAAGTATGTGGTTCTCGCTGATACCAACCTGGCAGTGAACTTCGACTTCAACGCACTGATTGCTGCTCATGTCGAGAGCGGTGCAGATGTGACCGTAGCTTACAAGGAAGAGCCGATTCCGGAAGCTCCTCTGAAAGCAAGAAAAGAGAACAACGTCAACCTCTACTACACCCTGGACTTAGAGGACGGACGCGTGAAGAAGATCCGCATCAACTCCAAGAAGACCGGCGTGCAGAACGTATCCATGAACATTTATGTGGTTGACCGTGAGCGCCTGATCGACATGGTCGGTGTGGCATTCTCCAACGGCTATCCGTACTTCGAGCGGGATATCCTGGTTCCGCAGTTAGACAAGCTGAACGTGCGCGGCTTCCGCTTCGACGGCTATGTGGCTCACATCGACAGCATCAAGAGCTACTTCGATGAGAACATGAAGATGTTAGATGACGCCAACGTAGATGCACTGTTTGGTGCGAATCCGGTTTACACCAAGATCCGTGATGACAACCCGACCCGCTACATTCCGGGCGCAAAGGTTACGAACATCATGGCAGCTGACGGCTGTGTGATCGAGGGTGAGGTTGAGGACAGCATCCTGTTCCGTGGCGTTAAGATCGCCAAGGGCGCGAAGGTTAAGAACTGCGTGCTGATGCAGGGCACGGTTGTTGAGGCCGGTGCTGACATGGAGTACATCATCACCGACAAGAACGTGACCATCACCGCCGACAAGGAACTGAAAGGCAGCGATTCCTTCCCGTTCTACATTTCCAAGTATAAAACTGTTTAAGTCATAACATAAGAAGTCCCGCAGCGAATCCATCGTCGCTGCGGGACTTCTTGCTTTTGAGCGTCAGCGTTCTCTCATCTTCTTCCTAATATGGCTTTACAGAGAATACTGCCACGGATCTTGGACGCAGGGTATAGTTTCCGTCGATGCGGATCTCCTGTCCAGCCGGATAGCAGAATCTTCCGTTCTGATCTCCGTAGGTATCCACATACAGATACCAGAAGCCTGCCCTCTGAAGTCTGGGAAGGGTGATGTTCACCGGCTCCCAGAAAGTATTTACCGACAGGTAGACAATGTCATCTCTGCCCTTCTTCCGGTCATATCCGGCAAAGCTTACGGAAATGGTCCGGGCATCCTTGTCAATATCCATCTTCTCTGCATTTACATCATGGGTATGGAGTGCTTCCATACCGCAGACCGCATCCGGCAGCTTCTCCCGGATGATCCGGTGATCCATACGGAAGGCGATCATGTACTTGAAGAACTCGAACAGCTCCCGGTTCTTCTCCAGCAGTCTCCAGTCCAGCCAGGAGATCTCATTGTCCTGGCAGTAGCAGTTGTTGTTGCCGAACTGGGTGTTGCCGAACTCGTCTCCCGCCAGGAACATGGGGGTGCCGCGGCTGCACATCAGCACCGCGCAGGCGTTGCGGATCATGCGGCGGCGCAGAGCCATCACCTCCGGATTGTCAGTCTCACCCTCCCAGCCGCAGTTCCAGCTGCGGTTGTCATTGGCGCCGTCGGTATTGCCCCAGCCATTGGCCTCGTTGTGCTTGTCGTTGTAGGTGTAGAGATCCTTCATGGTGAACCCGTCGTGGCAGGTCAGGAAGTTGACGCAGGAGTTGTAGCCTGCGTAGTTGTTCTCACCGTCGGAATAGTATCCGCCATACAGGTCTCCGGAGCCGCTGATGCTCCATGCCGCATTCCAGGCTTCCCAGCAGTCTCCCTTCAGATAACCGCGGATCGCATCCCGGTACCGACCGTTCCACTCTGCCCAGCGCTTGCTGGCAGGGAATCTTCCCACCTGGTACATGCCGCCTGCATCCCACGCCTCCGCAATCAGCTTGACATTGTGGAGAATGGGGTCATAGGCAAGGCTCTTTAACAGCGGCGGGTTGTTCATGGGGGAGCCGTCCTCATTGCGCCCCAGAATACTTGCCAGATCGAACCTGAATCCGTCTACCCGGTAGTTGACCGTCCAGTAGCGAAGGCACTCCATGATCATCTGCTGCACGATCGGGTGGTTGCAGTTCAAGGTGTTGCCGCAGCCGCTGAAGTTGTAATAGTTGCCGTCCGGCGTCAGCATATAGTAGACCTTGTTGTCAAAGCCCTTGAAGGAGAAGACTCTTCCGTTCTCGTTGCCCTCTGCCGTGTGGTTGAATACCACGTCCAGAATGACCTCGATTCCATTCTCATGGAGCTCGTAGATCAGCTCCTTCAGCTCCGTTCCCTCGTGATTGTACTCCCGGGTGGAAGCGTAGCTGGTGTTGGGCGCAAAGAAGGATACGGTGTTGTAGCCCCAGCACTCCAGCAGCCGCCTTCCATTCACTTCTCTCGCATTGACCGTCTCATCGAACTCGAACACCGGCATCAGCTCCACCGCATTGATGCCCAGCTCCTTTAAGTAAGGAATCTTCTCCTTCAGACCGTTGAAGGTACCCTTATGCTCCACGCCGGAGGACTCGTGGCGGGTGAAGTTGCGCACGTGCAGCTCATAAATCACCAGATCGCTTAAGGTCCGGTTGGACTGCGGCATATCGCCCCAGTCAAATACATCCCGCACCACTCTGGCACGGTAGCTGCCGCTCTTGCTCTCCCCCCACAGCCGCTGACCAGCCACCGCCTTGGCGTAGGGGTCCAAAAGCACCTGCTTCCGGTCAAAGAGATGTCCCTTCTCCGGCTCATAAGGTCCGTCGATCCGGTATGCGTACTCGAAGTCTTCCACATTCAGCCCGAAGACGATCATGGAATACACATCCCCGATCTTATACTCGTCCGGGAACGGCAGGACCGCATAGGGTTCTTCCTCCTCCCGGTGAAACAGCAGCAGTTCACAGGAAGTTCCATACCGGGTATGCACCGTAAAGTTCACGCTGCCGGAAAGGGCGATTGCACCGTTGGTATCGAACATCCCCGGGCGCACCGGATAACCGGAGATCTCGCCCATGGGCGTCACCTGCGTCGGCAGGCTCAGCATCTCTTTGTGTGTATATAGTCTCACAATGATCCCCTCTTATGTACGGCAACAAAAGCAGGGCTTCTCACAAGTCCTGCTTCTGTTGAATATCGTGTTAAGTTTCTGTAGTGCAGAAACGATTAGAATCTGCCCTCTTTTGCTGCTTCCTCGATGGAAACTGCAACTGCAACGGTCATACCAACCATCGGGTTGTTACCTGCACCGATCAGACCCATCATCTCTACGTGAGCCGGAACGGAGGAAGAACCTGCGAACTGTGCATCGGAATGCATACGGCCCAGAGTATCGGTCATACCATAGGAAGCCGGACCTGCTGCCATGTTATCCGGATGCAGGGTACGTCCGGTACCGCCGCCGGAAGCTACGGAGAAGTACTTCTTGCCTGCCTCTAAGCGCTCCTTCTTGTAGGTACCAGCTACCGGATGCTGGAAGCGGGTCGGGTTGGTGGAGTTACCGGTGATGGATACGTCAACGTTCTCCTTCCACATGATAGCAACACCTTCCGGAACGCTGTTAGCGCCGTAGCAGTTAACTTTTGCACGAAGGCCCTCGGAGTATGCTTTCTTGTATACTTCCTTAACCTCGTTGGTGTACGGATCGTACTCGGTCTCTACGAAGGTAAAGCCGTTGATACGTGCGATGATCTGTGCAGCGTCCTTGCCCAGACCGTTTAAGATAACGCGCAGAGGTTTCTGACGAACCTTGTTTGCCTTCTCTGCGATACCGATAGCACCCTCAGCTGCTGCGAAGGACTCGTGACCAGCCAGGAATGCGAAGCACTCGGTCTCTTCCTCTAACAGCATCTTACCCAGGTTACCATGACCTAAGCCTACCTTACGGGTATCAGCAACGGAACCCGGGATACAGAAAGCCTGTAAGCCCTCGCCGATAGCAGCAGCAGCCTCAGAAGCTTTTCTGCAGCCTTTCTTGATTGCGATTGCAGCACCAACGGTGTATGCCCACTTTGCGTTCTCGAAGCAGATTGGCTGAATGCCCTCTACCATCTTGTATACATCAAGGCCGGCATCCTTGGTGATCTGTGCAGCTTCCTCAATGGAAGCAATGCCATAGCTGTTTAAAACTGCATCAATCTGTTTGATACGTCTCTCATATGATTCAAATAATGCCATGATATGTAGTCCTCCTGATTTTTCTTATTCCTGACGCGGGTCAATGATCTTCACTGCATCTGCAACACGGCCGTACTGACCTTTTGCTTTCTCCCATGCGGTGGTCGGGTCATCACCCTTCTTGATGAAGTCAGTCATCTTGCCAAGGCTTACGAACTGATAACCGATGATCTGGTCGTCTGCATCCAGAGCGATGCCGGTAACGTAACCCTCTGCCATCTCCAGGTAACGAGGACCTTTTTTCAGAGTACCGTACATGGTACCAACCTGGGAGCGGAGACCTTTTCCTAAATCCTCCAGACCTGCGCCGATCGGAAGTCCGTCCTCAGAGAATGCACTCTGGGTTCTGCCGTATGCGATCTGTAAGAATAACTCTCTCATGGCAGTGTTGATAGCATCACATACCAGGTCGGTGTTCAGAGCTTCCAGAACGGTCAGGCCCGGAAGAATCTCAGATGCCATAGCTGCGGAGTGGGTCATACCGGAGCATCCGATGGTCTCTACCAGTGCCTCCTGAATAATACCCTCTTTTACGTTCAGAGTCAGCTTACATGCACCCTGCTGCGGAGCACACCAGCCAATACCGTGGGTCAAACCGGAGATATCGGAAACCTGTTTGGACTGTACCCATTTTGCTTCTTCCGGAATTGGAGCAGCGCCATGATGAACGCCCTGTGCTACTGTGCACATTTTTTCTACTTCATGTGAATAAATCATGTTAAAACTCCTTTCAACTATGTTAATGTCCTGAAGTATGAGTCTTAACAACCCGGAGGGGATTGTTAATTTTATCACACCATACTTGATTGTATTGTCTCATAAAATCCCCGATTCGTCCAGTGGTTTTTGCAAAAATATTGACAAAATCCCCCGCTGACGTTAGCATAGAACATGCGTATTGATTTGCACGTAATTTATGTAAAGGAGTTATTCCCATGCAGCTTGACCTGACCCGCGGCAGCGTGACGAGATCCATGCTGGCATTTGCCGGTCCCATGATTCTCGGCAATCTGCTGCAGCAGTTTTACAACATCGCTGACACCCTGATCGTCGGCAAATGCCTTGGCTCCGGCGCGCTGGCAGCCGTCGGCTCCTCCTTTGCCCTGATGACCTTTCTGACCTCCATCCTGCTGGGGCTGTGTATGGGAAGCGGCATCCTGTTCTCCATGCTGTTCGGCGCAAGACGGGAGGAGGAGTTAAAAAACAGCATATTCATTTCCTTCGTTTTAATCGGCGCAGCTGCCCTATTCATCGAAGGGCTGGTGCTGGCACTGATCGATCCGATCCTGATGCTGCTTCAGATTCCGGATGCCATTGTGACGGAGACCCGCACCTACCTGCAGATCATATTCTGCGGCATCCTGTTCACGTTTCTCTATAACTTTGCGGCGTCCCTGCTGAGGTCTGTGGGAAACTCCCTGGTTCCGCTGGTATTTCTGGCGGTATCCACGGTGCTTAACATCCTGCTGGATCTGGTCTTTATCATAAGCTTTCACTGGGGCGTGGCAGGGGCGGCGCTCGCCACCATTCTGGCGCAGGGCGTGTCGGCTCTGGGGCTGCTGCTCTACTGTCTGTTCCGGGTGCCCTACATCCGGCTGTCCAGACAGCACCTGCACTTTGTTCCGGCTACTGCAAGGCAGATTGCCCAGTATTCCCTGCTGACCTGCATGCAGCAGTCTATCATGAACTTCGGCATTCTGATGGTCCAGGGACTGGTCAACAGCTTCGGCGTCACAGTCATGGCCGCCTTCGCCGCTGCGGTGAAGATCGATTCCTTCGCCTATATGCCGGTGCAGGACTTCGGCAATGCATTTTCCACCTTCATCGCCCAGAACCACGGTGCCGGAAAGCAGGACCGCATCCGCCAGGGCATCCGCTCTGCCGCCGCCATCTCCTTCCTGTTCTGCATCCTGATCTCCGTGCTGGTCTGCCTGTTTGCCGGTCAGCTGATGCTGATCTTCGTGCGGCCGGAGGAGACTGAGATCATCGCCGTGGGCGTTCAGTATCTGCGGATTGAGGGAGCCTGCTATGTGGGTATCGGCTGTCTGTTCCTGCTCTACGGTCTGTACCGGGGCATGGGGCGGCCCGGCATCTCCGTGGTGCTGACTGTAATTTCCCTTGGCACCCGGGTGGGGCTGGCATACCTGCTGGCACCCAATCCTGCCATCGGACTTCCCGGCATCTGGTGGGCGATTCCCATCGGCTGGTTCCTGGCTGACTTGACCGGCATCCTGTATTACCTAAGACTGATGAAAAGGAGACAAACCCTATGATGAACTATCGCTTTGCAACCAAAGAAGACCTTCCTGCCCTGGTACATATGTCTCAGCAGGCTATCGCCAATTTCCGCGCCCGCGGCATCAAGCAGTGGCAGGGAGGCGAGCCCAGCGAGGCAGGGCTTTCCGCCGGTATCGACCGTCAGGTCATCCACGTGCTGGAGGAGGACGGCACCGTTCTCGGCATGATCACCGTGGTATCCGGTCCGGAACTGAGCTACGCGGACATCGACGGCGCATGGCTCAACGACCAGCCATACTGCGCCTTCCACCGGGTGTGCGTGGAGGAATCCTTAAAGGGCCGGGGCATCGCGGCACAGCTGTTCTCCCACTCGGAGGAATATGCCAGAAGCCAGGGCTTCACCAATGTCCGCATTGACACCCACCCGGACAATATTTCCATGCAGCATGCACTGGCAAAAAGCGGATTCACTTACTGCGGCAAGCTGGTTTTGAAGGAAGGTTCGGAAGCAGGGGATCCGAGAATCGGATATCAAAAACTGCTGTAATTGAACAGGAACAACAGGGGCAGCCGATTTCCCGGCTGCCCCTGTTCTGTTCCATATTTATTCTGCTTCAATCAATACCTGCATGATACCGCCGCAGACCATACCCTCGTCCTCAGCTACGGTCCCGGTCATATCCACATGACAGATCTTATATCCGCCGTCCCGAATCACCTGTCTGGCGTGCTGCATCAGACCTGCCTCGGCACATCCGCCGCCGATAGTGCCTGCCACCATGCCATTCTCGTAGACGATCATCTTCGCCCCGGACTTGCGGGGTGTGGAACCCTTCGTCTCCATGATGGTAACCACGGCACGCTTCAGGTCCCGCATCTTCTCCGGCACCTGCGCCAGCTCCGCAATCACTGCCATATCAATGTCAGACTGCAGCACCCGCACACTGCCGCTTTCTGCCGGTTTGCGCTTCACCATAATGACTTCCGCCAGAATCGCTATGGCGATTTCCTCCGGTGTCACAGCCCCGATGTCCAGTCCCACCGGCGTGTGGATGGATTCCAGCCAGTCGCGCCGGATGCCTTCCTCTGCCAGCTGATCCTTCAATTCCCGCACCCGTCTTCTGGAGCCGATCATTCCCAGATAAATCGTCTCATTCTGCTCCGACAACGCTCTCAGACAGTCTCCGTCGTGACGGTGACCTCTGGTCAGCAGCACAATGTAGTCCCCCGGCTGGATGTCCAGCTCCTGAATCGCCTGCCCAAAGTCCTGGCAGCGCACGTCCTTTGCCAGCGGGAACCGAAGCCGGTTGGCAAAGCCTGGGCGGTCATCCACCACCGTCACCGCAAAGCCGGTTTTGGCTGCGAACTCTTCCAGTGCCAGAGACACATGCCCGCCGCCAAGGAGGATCATGCGGGACTCCCGGGTGAAGGGCTCCACGAAAATCCTGCTGCGCTCCGGACCGTGATCACCGGACTCCCCCTGCGCCTGCCCGTAATCGCTGGGTTCTCCCTGCACCTGTCCTGTCGCCGGTCTTCCCTCGTGGCAGGCTTTCTGCGCCAGCGCCTCCACCATATCATCCTCCTGTCCCGGATGATACAGATGCTTTTCCACCTGTCCTTCCGCCCCCAGTACCGTGACCATCGCCACCTGCTCCCAAGCCCCCAGCTCCTTAAATACCTGCCCGTACAGATTCACTGCCTTCTCCTGATTCATGATGCTTCTTCCTCCCCTTTCGATACTCCCGCTCCTCGTTATCATGCGGCTTCTCTTCTCTTTACAGTATGCTTTTTCTCCACTTTACATGGTGGTTCCTCTCCACTTTACAACATTCCTGAATACCACTTCCGTGTCGCGCTTCTTGCCTTCCAGCACCGCCAGCAGCTCTTCCATGGCCCGCACCCCCTGCTCATACCCCGGCGGTATGATGGCAGAAATCGGCGGGGTCGTCATGCGTGTCCAGCCGTCTGCGTCAAATCCGATCAGCCCGATCGTCTCCGGGAACAGTCCCGCATAATCCGGATAATTGCGGATTGCCTGGTAAACCACCCGAAGCAGGTCGGCAGCTGCCACAAACACCAGCGTCTTCCGGTCCGGCTTCACATGCTCCTTCAGCATCTCAAATACCGCAGCAGACCGGACATCCGGCTGCAGATACAACAGCTCCCCGTGAACCACCGCATCCTGCGTTGCATCCTTGAATCCACTGACTGTCTCAAAGCTGGTGCTGGTATTCCCGTCTCCGTCAGAAAACATCAGAAAATCCTGATATCCCTTTTTCACACACTCGGTGATCACCTGATAGACGCAGTCATAGTTGTTCCCCTTCACATATCTGCCCTTGTAATCATAAGGACGGGTTTCCAGATAAATGATCGGCTTGCGCTTCTTCTCCAGCTCACTGGCAAGCATGCCGAAGCGGTAGGTGGACTGCACCACAAATCCCTCAGCCCCCAGCTTCAGCATCCGTTCCACATACTCCTGCTCCGCCTTAAAGCTCATGCCGCTGCTGCCGATCAGCACCTGATATTCCTGCGCACTGGCCGCATCCTCCATCCCTTTCAGCGCCTTCGCACAATAAGGTTCGGATATATCTGCCAGAATCACGCCCACGAGCCCGCTGCTTTTGGACTTCATCGCCCGCGCAGCCGCACTCGGTTCATATCCGGTATCGTCAATAATCTGCTGGATTCTCCGCTGAGTCTCCTCCGACATCTTATTCATCTTTCCGTTCAGGTAAAATGACACTGTCGTTTTGGAAACTCCCGCCCGCTCCGCAATCTCATTAATCGTCAATTTCTTCATCTATCCATAACCTTTCGTACATCGTTTACCCTTAATATCTGAGTATACCATAAATCAGCAGTGAATGAAACTAATTTTTCAGCCGGTACACCTGTCGTTCCCCTGCTTTTCTGTGAATTGCCACGGCTTTTCCATAAACCGGCACCTGGTCGCAGAGATACAGTTTGCTCCCCCGGAATGTCTCCTGATTCCATATCAGGAATATCCAGGCTTCCCCGTCACTCAGCACATACTCTCTGGCGGTCACAACCCGGCTGTCCGCCGGCTCTCGGCTTCCTGCCTGATACACCGGAATATCCTGTATCCGGACATGACACCCTGCCAGACTGCTCCAGTCGGTCAGCCGGTTCGTCCATGCAGTGCGCTTCACCAGACAGCTGCTCTCACGCTGCGCATTGTAGGTCTCAGAAATCACGCAGTTCTCCTTCTCAAAGGGCGCTGAGCCTGTCAGCCGCAGCTGCAGACCATCCCGCGAAAGCAGCCAGCCGCCCGAAGCATCGCCGCCGGTTTCCGCCTTCACCGCAGGTGCCAGATGATAGTATTCCGCCGTCTGGTGTGCTCCGTCACAGATGATGTCATTGACCACCAGCCAGATTCCCGCATCTGCCGCCATGACCCGCCGGATTACCGTGCAGGAGGCGCCGCTCTCAAGCGCTCCGTGATATGCCATCTCCGCAAAATGCACTCCCGGCTGGTTCCGATAATAGGTTTTGAAGCAGGTTGCGTACCGTTCAAAGCCCCAGGAGCCTCTTGGCATTCCCATGGATTCCCCGTCTATGACACAGACATTGTGTGCCTCCGCCAGCTTCAGCTTCACCCGAAGCGGTTCATCCTCCCGATAGGAATACCGTCCGCTGTCCACCAGAAAGGGCTTTCCGCCGTAATACAGCGACAAATGGGTCAGATCCGCATGACCATGGCCGCTTCCCAGTGGTCCGCAGGTCAGATAAGTAAAATTCCCGTCCGGCTTCCAGCTGCTGCGAAAGTACAGATTTCCCGTATCGATTGCGTGATAATGCCGCTTCGACGGCTGCTCTCCCTTCATTTTCCCATAGCTGATGATTCCCTGACGACCAAGCAGGAGGGCGCTTTCCATGTCCATCTGCCTGTAACCGCCGAAGCGAAGCTCCTGACTGCCCGTCAGCACTGCTCCTTTAGTCAGCACATCCCGCACATCCGTCACATCACTGTCGCACTGGGCGATCTGGCAGTGGTCCGGTCCCGCCGCATACAGCACATAGCGGCTCATCCGTTCCACGATTTCTCTCAGCCACTGCCTGTCCTCACACTCCCTCTGCTCCGTCTTCGCAACATAATCCCACACTGACAGCAGCTTCATACTGCACAGCAGCACTTCCATATGGTACATCATGGACTGCTCCCACTGGGAACCGTCCTCCAGCACCTGCAGCTGTAGCTGTCTCTTAAGCTCCGAAAACGCCCATTCCCTCAGCCCGTCCTGAGGCAGATAAGCTTCAAACAGCAGATATCCCTGGCAGATTGCCGTGGTCTGCAGAACACCCCAGTTGCTCAGGGTATACTTTGGAATGTAGCGTTCCCGCAGGGATACTGTCTGCTCTGCAATCCCTGCAAGAATCCGCTCCGCCTCCTGCTGCTGAATCAGCCCTTCTCCCGTCAGATGAAGCAGCAGCCAGCCCCAGTTCATGCACCGGATTCCCGTATCGATGGTGCGGGTTGTCTCCGTCCCCTCTGGTGTGATCGGATTATGCTCCATCCAGTGGGCCAGATACCACTTCAGCTTCTGCACGTAGGTGATATTTCCTGTCAGGTCATATGCCGTCATCAGCTTGTTCAGGCAGTCATGGCGGTTCAGCATGTAGACCCACTCCGGATCGCCGTCCGGACTCTGAGACCAGACCATATTCTCAAAATGATACGGGACCGCGCAGGGCTCCATATCCCACCGGTCCGTAAACCGGAAGGTCTGCTCCATCAGTTCGTCGGCTCCGGCAAGGACCTGAGCCGCCTCCTGCCCACAACAGGTTTTCAGATATTCTGCCACAAATCCACGATCATACCACCGGACGAACTGCTCCGCCCGTCTGCGAAATATTTCATATCGATTCTGTTCCAATGTCTCTCCTTTCCTGATATGCATGGCAAAAAGGAGGAACCGCAGCGATTCCTCCTTTTTGCCATGCTCCATCAACCGATCAGATGCAGGCTGGACAGCAGAATACCTGCAACAACTGTCAGAATAACCAGCTTATAGGTTGTCCATTTTTTCACCTTGATCAGGTAGTACATCAGTCCGGTAAACAGTACCGGGAGCAGTCTCGGCGCAATGGCGTCGATCATTTCCTGAATCGCCACGACCTTCTCCTGATTGTCCGGCATGCTCGCCACATATTTCAGCGGCGTTGATATCTTGACGAAATTAACCGCCAGACCGGAAATCACCGTCACGCCAATCATGCTTGCAACATTGGAAATCTGTTCCATCTTCTCACTTAAGGTTGCGACAATGCTGGTTCCCAGCTTATAGCCGAAGGAAGCAGTCAGCAGCTTCACAGCCAGAAGGGTCAGGTTCATCCCCAGGAAGAAGAGAATCGGTCCCATCATCATCCCGTCCATCGCCAGAGACGCACCGATGGTGGACAGAAGCGGTGCCAGACAGAACTGCACCAGGGAATCACCGATACCGGCAAGCGGTCCCATCAGCGCCATCTTAATGTTACGGATTTCACTGGTGGGCGTGCCATTTTCCAGCATAACCAGATGCAGGCTGGTGATGAAGGGGGAAAAATGCAGGTTTGTGTTGAAGAACTCCACATTTTCTTTCAGAGCCTCCTGCAGCTTGTCATCATCATCCCGGTACATCTTGCGCAGTGCCGGATACAGCATATTGGCATAGCCAAGTCCCTGATAGTTCCCGTAGTTAAAGCCATTCTGCAGAAAATGCGCCCGCAGACCTGTTTTTAAATAATCGCTTTTCGTCAACTGATTAGATGCCATCTTCGAATTCAACCTCCACTTCTTCTACATTTCCGCCGCTTCTCTTACCGGCATTGAAAAATACGATCAACGCCACCGCGGTACCCAGAACCGCAACCCCCATGGTCGGCAGCTTCAAGTATGCAATCGCAATATACCCCAGCAGGACAAAAGGAATCAGCTCCTTCTTCGCCATAACATTCAGGATCATGGCAAATCCGATTGCCGGAAGCATCTTGCCTGCCACATCCAGACCGGTGCTCAGCCATGCCGGAATCAGAGAAATCACCTTCTGCAATCCGTCGGAACTGAAAGCTCCGCCAAATCCGATCACAAAGCCCACCAGAGCAAAAATGCACACCGTCAGATTGGCAGCCAGACGGAAGGTTCTAAAATCCTTTTTGTCCAGCGCCTTGTAAGCAACGCTGGTCAGGGTCGTCGCAAAGGTATAGGTCGCCGTAATCACGAACTGGAATGCCACTGCAAAGGGGAACGAAAGTGCCAGTGCAGAACCCACATCCAGACCGGAATCCTTCATGGTAATCGCAATGATGGTCCCCACGATACCCGGTCCCATAGGGTTCGGAGGAACTGAACCGCCCTGTGACACGCCAAATCCCATAAATGCCAGCTCTCCGACCGCACCCATTGCAAGTCCGGTGGGCAGATCGCCCAGAATCAGACCAACTCCCGTTGCCATAACCAGACAGCGGTTCGTATAGATGCCAAACAGCATACCTGCCAGACAAAACGCCGTCCACAAACCAATCAACACACATTGAAACATAGAAATACTCACTTGCTTACCCTCCTTGGTCTTCTTTTATCTTATAAATACTTATTAAGATCTGCTTTTCCACTTCCGTCATCTCCGGAAGCCGTTGCCCGGGTATTGAATGCTACGCCGTACTGATCTCTCAGTGTGCGAAGCGCCTCCTTGTCATCCTCGCCCAGCGCAATATACTTGCTGACCTCTTCCTTGCCCGGCCCGTGATGGATATTTCCCACATTGATTTCCTTCACACTGACACCTCCGGCCACCAGTCTCAGCGCGTCCTCCGGTGTTTTGCAGACAATGAAAATCGTCTGCTTCGGAGATGCCTTTTCAATAATATCACAAGTATGCTGTACAGAAAAGAATCTCATTGCAATCGTCTTCGGTACCACTGCCTTCATCAGCATCTGCTGCATGGGATCCTGGCTGGCTGCATCATTTGCCACGATAACGGTGTTGACGCCCAGCGCCTTGATCCAGAGCTGCCCCTGCCCGTGAATCAGTCTTTCATCAATTCGAAATGCTACGATATTCGGTGTTGCCATGGTTATGTTCCTCCTTCATTTTACCAGTATAAATTCCAATCCTTATAGAAGCGGATCAACGCCTCCAGATAATAATAATCGCCCCAGATATTTCCTTCGTCCACGCCTTTGCCGGAATGCCATGAATATACGCCGTGAAGCAGTACCGGACTGCCTGGCTTTTTCTCCGGATTCACGTAATTTTGCATCAGAGACCGCAGAATCCTGTGCATCGCATGATGGTAGGTCTCACGCTCCGGATAAGTCTCCGGCATGTATTTAAGCATTTCATGGATCCCGCAGACCGCCACCGCTGCCGCCGAGGAATCCCGGGACTGACCAGAGCCGTCTCCGAAGATCAGATCCCAGTAGCATACGTCATCCTCCGGAAGCCGATTCAGGAAGTAATTCGTCATGCCCTCAAACAGCTGAAATCCATGTGCATCTCTCGTGTAGCGGTAATTTAACGGAATTCCGTAGATTCCCCATGCCTGACCTCTGGCCCACGCGGAATCATCGCTGTAGCCTTGTCTGGTCACTCCCTTCACCGGTGCCCCCGTCTCCGGGTCGAAGTAAAAGGTGTGGTAGGCAGAAGCATCATCGCGGATCACGTGATTGCAGGCAGTCACATAATGCCGCTCTGCCATCTTCCTGCAGGTGTCGTCTCCCGTCTCATCACTGGCCCAGTAAAGCAGCGGAATATTCAGCAGACAGTCTATGATCAGCCGGTAATTGTCCTTCGCTCCAAGCTCTCCCCATGCCTGAATGAAGCCGCCTTTCTCCTGAAACCGTTCGCTCAGCTTTTTCGCCGCCAGCAGACCTGCTTTTCTTCCATCCTCCAGCCCTTCGATCTTGTAAGCCGCCACACAGGACGGAAGATAAAGGAAGCCAAGATCGTGATGGTCCAGCTCGATCCGCTTCTCCACCCGGTTCAGGAAAGACGCTACGTTCTTCTCAGCAAGCTCCCGAAATGCCCCATCGCCCGTGTACTCATAACACAGCCACAGAAGACCGGTCCAGAAGCCGTCCGTCCACTCAATGTTCTCAATCACATCGTACTGCTGCTCTCTGGTCGCCGGTGACGGGAACCCTGTACCGAAATAGTCCATGTTCCGGCGAACCTGTGCAACAACCTGATCAATCGCCCCTGTGACCTCTTCCCTGCTCAAAAATGGTTCCGCCAGATATCGCTCCTTTTTTCTGATCGGTTCAACCTGTATTTCTTTTATCATAATGAAATCCCCTCTTTCATTTCAAGCCGCTGTCCTGCCTACAGTCCGTCAGCAAACTCCGGTTCTTCGCTTGCGCTGCTCAGGTCATCCAGGTTTACTACACCATCTTTTCCGGCACTCATCACCTGATCCGCAAGCTGTTCCATGGAATACATTCCTCTGGAAAATACCGCTTCCACCAGCGCCGGCATATTCGTACCGGCAATCACACAAATGCGCCTGTCCTGACGTTCCTGCTTCACAGCCGTTGCCATATTAAACGGTGTTCCGCCCACCAGGTCAGCCAGAATCAGAATTTCAGCCCCGTCCAGCCCGTCAACCGCTTTGCCAAGTGCCCCGCGCAGCTCCTCGGAACTCATTCCCTCCAGAAAATCGACTGCCATTGTGTTGTCCGGCTTTCCAGCCACCAGGCTGACCGCGCTCAACAGTCCCGACGGGTACTGCCCATGACCTGTGATAATAATTCCTGTCATATCCTTTCTCCTCTTCCCTTTCCTCTCCCATCTGCCCCACGGCTCCGGTTTCCATGGCTTTAATGGTTTACTATGTTTTCCCATCGCGTAAGCGTTTCTCAGCTGTTTTTCGCTTATTTAGTAAACTGTTTTACTACGTTTTGAAGTATAGAACTTTTTCCATGCTTCGTCAACCTGTTTTCACGGTTTTTCTTATGATTTTCTATATTACACAAAAGTATCTTGCTGTTTTTGTGCATTTTTCACATGTTTTGAGTTTATTTTCCACGTCTGTGTTCGGTCTTCCCTTGGGTCTCTTCTGTGGTTTCTTCTTTGGTTTTCCCTCAGTTTGTTTTAGTAAACCATTTTCATTTCAGCCTGGATATAAAGTAAAAAAGCAGAAATACCGGTATTCCCTTCATGCTTTTTGCATTTTGGGTCTCCGATATCTCTGCTATTATTCTTGTATGCGAGTTGCTGGTAATCCAGTTCGCTTTTGTTTACTTCCTGCAAGCAGGCTGCTGGCAGTCCTGCTCGCCTTCGTTTGCCTTCTGCAGGCAGGCTACTGGTGATCCTGCTCGCCTTCGTTTGCTTCTTCCATGGTCACCTCTTCTCCCGGCACCTGCTGCTCAAAGGTTACATGCAGCACGGCCTGGGGCCAGTTCAGCCGGACTCTGGCGTACTTTTCCTTCTGCTTTGCCGCCTGCTCCAGTTCCTTTAAGATATCCTCCAGCACCTGCCGTGTCAGATATCCTCCGCGCCAGTGAAACAAAAAGGGCTTCCCCTTCTTCGCCGCCTGCAGCGCCCGCTTCGCCACATCCTCCAGCTTTGTAAAGGACAGCTTCTTCTCTCTGTAGTAGAAGTGATCGCCGTCGCTGCAGACCGGCACCTTCCAGATGACCGGCTCATGATCGCGGAAGAACCGCTCGTCATCCAGATTGAAATAGTCGTACCGAATCTCACCGTCGCAGCCCAGACTGTTGTCAAAGGTCACGTCCAGCTGATAATATTTCCCGCCGATGCGAACCACATTCCAGGCATGACGATACCTGATCTTCTTCTCCGGATTGGCATCCGATATGGCGATGATGCACCAGATTCCAAGGGTATCACAGAGGATCTTCACCGTCTTTGCGATTCCCTCGCAAACCCCGACTCCCTGCCCCAGCGGACCGATGATTTCATGGGAATATGCCTTTTTCAGCTTGTCATAGCGGACATTTTCACAGATAAAATCATGAATATACTGCTCCTTCTGCTGCTCTGTAAGGGTCTGCGCCGGCCGGACCAGCTTGGCAATCCTCGCCTGCATGGCTTTCTGATGCTCCTTCACCTTTCCCCTGTCAAGCAGGTACTCCGGAATCATCTCCGCCCTGCTGCCATCCGGATAGAACCGGTAGCGAAATCCCGTTGCGTAGAAGATCTCCGGGCAGTCCAGACGAAGCTTGAAAAAGATGTCCGTCAGCTCCCGGTTCTCCAAAAGCGGGACCGGAAAAGACGATTCCAGCGCCGTCAGACCCGTCTTCATGGCACGATACGCCGCCTGATGCGGTCTGGTCATTTGTTTGTAGTAGTATGGTTCCATGTGTATTTCCTCACCATGTTTGAAATCTGTTATATTTTTGTTGTGAAATCAGGGCACACACTTTTTATGTTTGCTTTGTATAATCAGGGCACACTTTGGACAATAACTGGATATTTTTCAAAAAATTGTCCAATTTTATCCGAGACGCATCGCAACCTGGTTTACATAAGACTATTTTGGACAATTATGCTTGAAATCAAGCTGTTATTGTCCAAAATTTCGAGATTTTTGGATAATTTTCGGGAATTTCAGGTTAGAATTGTCCAAAACATATGATTTCGCGGTATAAAATGTGTTTGTGAGAGCATGGATTGGACAATTTTCTTGCATATTAGCCTGAAATTGTCCAAACTTCACGGTATGAGAGCCCTGCGTTTAGTCACATCATCGCTCCGTCCGAAACGAAACCTCTTTCCCATCGCTGCTGCAGATAATATCCCCCATCTCGTCCGTGCGGTACACCTCCACGTCCGCATCCCGCAGGCGGCTCAGCACCTCTTCTGTCGGATGTCCGTACTGGTT
Source organism: Eubacteriales bacterium (assembly GCA_030536555.1). Taxonomy (GTDB): domain Bacteria; phylum Bacillota; class Clostridia; order Lachnospirales; family Lachnospiraceae; genus Brotaphodocola. The sequence goes on from JAUNPU010000024.1 coordinate 45,444, forward strand.
GCCTTCCCCAACGGAAATCACCGCATATTCCGGTGCTGCTTCCCGCAAAAACCGGTAGGAAGTGGAAGTTTCTCCGCCGTGATGGCCCACCTTCAACACCGTACATGCCACATCAAATCCGGCATCCAGGATGTCCTGCTCTTCCTCCCGCTCCGCATCTCCGGTGAAGAGAAATGAGGTCTCTCCGTACTCCACCTTCAGCACAATGGACGTATTATTTGTCTCGGTCACATGCTCCATCTGCACCGGTCCCAGCACCTGCACCTGCGCGCTTCCCAGGGCAAATGTGTCGCCTGCCTCCGGCACGGTCAGCTCCGTATCCTGCTCTGCCAGATACTTCTTAAAGGATTGAAATACCTTGCTGTCGTACTCTGTCACTGGAGAAAATGCCGTGTCAGCCTTTGCCGCATTCAGCGCTCCGGCCAGTCCTCCCACATGGTCCTCATGGGCATGGGTGCACACAATATAATCCAGATGATCCAGATTCATGTCGGACAGGTAAGTATAAATCAGGCTGGAATCCTCCCGGTTGCCTCCATCGATCAACATGGACTGCCCGTCGCAGAGTACCAGCGCTGCGTCCGCCTGTCCCACATCAATATAGTGAACTTCAAAGGAGGAATCCTCAGCCGGTATCTGAGACTGTCCGTCTTCCTGCATCTGGTCCGCAAACTGCTTCGCCTGATCCGTCGCTTCCCTTACCTGATCCGTTGCTCCCTTTACCTGGTCCGCTGCATCCTTTACCTGATTCGCCAGCTTCTCTGCCTGCTTCACGGCTTCCTGACCTTTTTTCACGGCTTCCTGCCCCTGCTCTGCAAGCTCCTGCATCTGCTGCATATCTTCCGGGCTGCAGGCTGTCAGCATTGCCGCAAGAACCCCGATCATCAAACTGCTTCTGTTCCAAAACTGCTTCTTCATAGTCGTTCCTCTGCTGTCTCTCTTTTGTCCTTGATTCTGTCGTATGTAGTATGTGGTTTGGAGTCGTTGCTTCTGCTGATTACTTTACCCAGATTCCATACTCATTCACCGGATATCCGTCCGGCGTTGTGGTATTGGTCAGCAGTACGCCGTCTGCCCCCAGATAATACCAGTCACCGCCGTCTTCCACCCAGGTATTTTTCATCATATAACCGATGGATGGCTTAAAGTAGTACCAGGAACCGTTGTCGAATCTGCGCCATCCGGTCGCCATATAACCATTGGAATCGAACCAGTAATCCAGCCCGTCCACCGTCTGCCACTCATTTGCCGCACGGAAGCCGCCCTGCTTATAATAGAGCCAGCCGTCTGTCATCTCAGACCAGCCCTGCTTCTGCACGCCCGGTCCGCCCGCGCTGCCGCTTTCCTCTGTTGTTCCTGTTGCACCTGTTCCGCCGCTTCCGTTCGCCGCCCCAGGTCCACCGGCAGTACCGCTGTTTCCATTCGTCGTACCCGGAACACTGACAGTACCACCATTTCCGCTCACTGCACCATTTCCACCGGCAGTACCGCTTCCGGCACCTCCGGTCAGCGCCGCATAATTGGCAAATCCGTAATCCAGCATCGCCCTGGTATCGGCGTAGTGGGTGCTCTTGGACTTCATCACCACCGCGATCAGGCGCACTCCGTTCTTCTCCACACCGGTCACCAGGGTGTTGCCTGCCTTGGAGGTGTATCCGGTCTTTCCGCCGATAATCCCCGCATAATACCGGGAGTCAGTGGGATACAGCATCTTGTGTCCCATGGTAATGGTCCGCGCCGCCTGCTTCTTCGTCGCCGGGAACTGATAGGAGGTGGTTGAGTCGATTCTGCGGAATGTCTCATTCTGCAGCGCCGCCCGCATAATCAGCGCCATATCATAGGGCGTGGTCTTGTGTTCCGCGTCATTTAATCCGTGAGGATTTCTGAAATTGGTATTCTGACAGCCCAGAGACCTTGCCTTGGCATTCATCAGATCTGCAAATGCGCTGACACTGCCAGCCACATGCTCTGCGAGACCGTTGCCGATCTCATTGGCTGACTTTAACAGAAGTCCGTAGAGACACTGCTCCACCGTAAGCTGATCGCCCTCCGTAATATCCAGAGAAACCGCACCGGACTCCAGATTGCTGGTTGCCGAGGCGGAGAATGTCACCACGTCGCTGAGACTGCACCGTTCCAGCACCACCAGCGCCGTCATCACCTTGGTGATGCTTGCCGGATAAAACTGCTGGTTCTCATTCTTTCCAAACAGCACCTTGCCGGTAGCCGCATCCAGAAGCACCGCACCTTCCGATGCCACCGTCGGTTTCTCCACCGTGCCCTGTGCCGCAGTATTTCCCGCTGTCCCCTGTGCTGCAACATTGCCTGCTGCCCCGCTTCCTGAGTTTGCAGCGCTGCCGCTACCTGACGGTCCGTCCACGCCGCCGCTTGCGGTGCCCGACTGCACACCCCCCGGTCCGGTCACTCCGCTTCCGGGAATTCCTGCTCCTGTCTGGCTCCCCAGCGCCCCGCTCTCCATGGGAATCGGCGGAATCACCAGCTCCGCATATGCCGCCTGTCCAAAGGTCAGCGTCAGTCCCAGACCTACAGACAGAATTTTCTTCCAGTTATTTGTATATTTCATTGTATTCTCCCATACTTTCCTGATTTGATCCGTTTCAGTATACCATATTTCCCCTCCCAAAAAGCTGACAACTTTCTTAATAATTCCGTATCCGCATAATACCGTCCGCCCTGCCATATATTGAAATCAACAAGGAATCCTGCGGAGTCCGCCATGCATCCTGGTTTCTGGAAACACCATGAATCCCGCAAGCAGGATACGTCCTGCAATGTCAACAGTCCCTGCAGCCCCAGTCATTTCTGCAGGCGCACTACCGGTACCATATTTCTCTTTCTCCTGTCCTTCCTGCTGGGAAACTGGCTGGGGGAGATCACGGCTCCGCCAGCCGCCTCCACCGCCGTTGCCGTCTCCGCTGACGGCAACTGGGGCTTAAGCTTTCAGCAGGAGGGGCAGCCGCCTGTGGGAAATGCCACTGATGATTACTTAAAGCAGTTTAATGCCCATTACACGGGAAAAACCGACGAGAAAGTCATTTATCTGACCTTTGACGCCGGTTTTGAAAATGGCAATACTCCTGCCATTCTGGATGCTCTGAAGAAGCATCAAGCTCCTGCCGCCTTCTTTCTGGTGGGCAATTATCTGCAGACCAGTCCGGATCTGGTGAAGCGCATGGTGGCGGAAGGGCACACCGTGGGAAATCACACCTTCCACCACCCGGATATGTCGAAGATATCCACCGTAGAAGCATTTTCTGAAGAGCTAAGTTCTCTTGAAACCCTGTATGAGGAGATTACCGGACAGCCCATGAAGCATTTCTACCGGCCGCCCCAGGGAAAATACAGCGAGGTCAACCTGCAGATGGCAAAGGATCAGGGCTACCACACTTTTTTCTGGAGTCTCGCCTACGTGGACTGGTACGAGAATAAGCAGCCCACCCACGAGGAAGCCTTCCAAAAGCTGCTGGGGCGCATTCATCCTGGGGCAATCGTGCTGCTGCACAGCACCTCCAAAACCAATGCAGAGATTCTGGATGAACTTCTGACCAGATGGGAGGAGATGGGATATCAGTTCCGGGCACTGGATGAGCTGGTGTGATCGTGCCAGAAGGACGCTCCACCGGATCTCCACTCCGGTATGCACGGCAGCAAAAAGCGGCATGACCGCAGAAGTATCTCCCTGCCGGTCATGCCGCCTGTGCTGAAAATTCTTATTTTCCTGACAACCGTTATCTGTCAGATATTTCTCTGATCTTACTTGCCTTCTGCTGCGTTCTTACCTGCAATCCGGCCAAATACTACGATATCAGCGATTGCGTCAGAGCCAAGACGGTTGGTTCCGTGAATGTCACCGGTCACCTCACCTGCTGCGTACAGACCCGGGATCACCTCATTTTCAGTGGTCAGGACCTGAGCGTCGGTGTTGATCTTCAGACCACCCATGGTGTGATGGATTGCCGGAGTGGACTTCATGATGTAGTACGGACCGTCGGTAAATGCTACCAGCTCGCCGCGCTTGTTGAACTCCTCGTCCTTGCCCTTCTCACAGTACTCGTTGTACTTGTCGATGGTCTTCTGCAGCTCTGCCGCATCGATACCGAAGTGTGCCGCAGCCTCTTCCACCGTGTCTGCTTTTACCAGAATGCCGCGCTCGATCAGGTTGTTGTACTCCTTCTCGTGCTTCACGTTGACCTTGGACGCCTCCATGCTCGCCTCATCCCAGAACATGTAGGACACACCGCCGGTCTGCTGGGTCACTGCCATGGAAATGACATCGCGGCGCTCTAACTCTTCCACAAAACGCTTACCTTCCAGGTTCACCAGAATAGAACGGCCTTCCAGACGAACATCACCTACATACAGGAGAGTTCCGGTCTCCGGATCACAGGTCGGGTAGGTCTGAATGTACTGCATATCTACAGTCTGTGCGCCCAGAGCCTCTGCCATGGTAATGCCGTCTCCGGTGCTTCCCACCGTATTGGTGGACAGAATCTTCTCGTTCATATCCGGGTTGTTGGCAATACGCATCTCCAGGTTGGAGCCGAAGCCGCCGGTTGCCAGGATTACGCCCTTGTTTGCATTGTAGGTGATCTCCTTGCCGTCATACTCCGCCTTCACAGCAGTCACCTTGCCGTCAGTCTGCACCAGCTCTTTTGCCGGAGTGTTGGTGTGAATCTCCACGCCCAGGCTCTCTGCCTTTGCAGTCAGCTTCTCGATCATCTCCACGCCGGTTGCGTTTAACGGAACCAGGCTTCGCTCTACGGAATGTCCGCCGAAGAACAGCATGTAATCCTCAAATGTCATCTGGATGTCATCCTTCAGCCACTCTGCTGCCGGAAGTGCATTCTCAGCCAGCACACGTACCAGCTCCGGATCATTCTCATTGTCGCCGCCCTTTAAAATGTCGTTGTAGAACTGGTCCACGCTGTCTTCCACGCCCTGCTCTGCCTGCAGCCAGTTGCCCGGTGCAGCCATCTCGCCGCCGGAAATCAGGGTGTTGCCGCCCGGCATCATCATTTTCTCTACTACGATAACCTTTGCGCCGGCCTCTGCCGCGGTCACTGCCGCACTTAAGCCTGCGCCGCCTGCGCCGACTACCACAACATCAGCGGTGTAGCTGTCTTCTCTCGCCTCTTTTTCAGCAGTCACGCCGGTTGCTGCCAGCTGCTCTGCGGTGCCGCCGCTCTTTGCCAGAGCGTCCTTCACTGCCTCGGTAAAACCGTTGGAGGTCAGGGTCGCACCGGATACGCCGTCCACATCCACCTGATTGGCTGTGATCATAGCCTCTGTCAGAGTGTCCATCGCCTCCGCAAATCCCGGAGTCTCCGCATTCTCCAGCACCTTGATTGCCTCGATCTTGGAGTCCTTGAAGGTTACCTCCACCACGATCTTTCCGCCTTTTCCGGTTCCCTCGCCGGTGTAGGTGCCGTCAGCGATACCTGCAGTCTCTGCTGCTGTGGTCTCTGCCGCGGTGGTTTCTGCTGCAGTCGTCTCTGCTGCTGTGGTCTCCGGCGCTGCCGGTTTGGAACATGCGGTCAGTGATACTGCAAGAACACCTGCTGCCAATACATAATTACTCTTTCTCATGTCATTCTCCCTCTCCAGTGGGCTTGTGTCCACTTGTTATTTTATTAACATTATAGTATAATAATCATGACTTGTATTTGCACTAACTTTCTTCTTTTTGCACTTTCACGAACTCTCAGAAAGGAAATCGGATTACCCATGAAACTTCGCACAAAAGTAATCAGTCTGTTCACACTGCTCATTACCATCTGCTTCCTGTTCTTTTTCCTGACGGTGCGGACCGGGATCGAGCGCACCAACCGCACCATCACCGGGTCCTTCAGCTCCCAGGTCATCGAATCCACCGCCAGGGAAGCCGGTACATGGCTGGGACAGCGGATCTCTGAGCTGCGGATGATCGCCCTCTCCGACCCGGTCCAGCAGGAGGACTTAGAGGGCATGCGCCCCTACATCCACCGGCTCAACACCAGTCTTGGCACCAGCTTTGGAAATGAATGGGGCACCCTTGCCATAGGCAGAACAGACGGACTTGGGTGGGTCACGGACGACGTGACCATCGATGTGTCGGAGCGTGCCTATTTTCAGGAAGCCATGACCACAGACTCCGAATACGTGCTGAGTTCTCCGGTCGTCTCCAAGACGGACGAAGCGCCCATTATTCTCATCTGCTACCCTCTGCGCAGACAGGACGGGCAGACCTTCGGCTTCCTCAACGGAGCCGTTTCCTTAAAGAAGCTGACCCAGCTTGTGAAGCAGATTGACTTCTATGAGGGGCATTCCTGGATCATGGACAGCAGCGGAACGCCTTATACGGACGCTGGCACCTATCCCGATTCCCGGATTTTAAACAGTCTTGCTCCTGTTTTACAGCAGAGTACCCATGAGGACTCTCTCCAGTGGCAGGATGAAGCCACCCGCAAAACCGTCTTCTGCACCGCGATTCCAACTGCCAGAGACTGGTATCTGTGCACCGCGGTGGATCAGGACATGCTGATGAAGGACACCAACCAGCTTCACCGGACGATTCTGGCGGCATGGCTGGCACTTCTGCTTCTGTCCGTGCTGTGCTGCATCCTCTTAAGCCGCAGCATCACCCGCCCGGTGCTCACCCTTGCAGGTGTCATGAAGTCCGTGGAAGAGGGCAATGTGACCGCCCGCGCCTCCCTGCAGGGTCAGGACGAGATTTCCGCCCTCAGCCGCTCCTTCAACCAGATGCTGGACCGGCTTCAGATGCTGATGGACCGCATCCGTCAGGAGGAAAAGGAGAAGCGCAATGCGGAATTCCGGGTGCTTCAGTCCCAGATCAACCCTCATTTCCTTTATAATACTCTGGACACCCTGCAGTGGAAGGCTTATGATCATGATGACGAGGAAATGGTCAGCCTGATTACTGCCCTGTCCTCATTTTTCCGCATATCCCTCAGCAAGGGGAAGGCTGTAATTCCCCTGTCACGGGAGATCGAGCATGTGCAAAACTACCTGTATATCCAGAAGATCCGGTTCGCGGACACGCTGTTCTATGACATCCGGTGTCATGTGGATGCAGACCGCCACACCATCGTGAAGATCACCCTGCAGCCGCTGGTGGAAAATGCCATCCAGCACGGCATGAAGCCCAAGCTCAGCCCCTGTAAGCTGGATATTTCCATTGACAGTGACGGAGACTGTCTGGTGTTGACGGTTCGGGATGACGGCGTCGGTATTCCGGCAGACCGGTTAGCCCGGCTTCGGCAGCAGCTTGACCATCCTGCCCCCACGGAAGGCTTCGGGCTCTACAATGTGCACCAGCGGCTGAAGCTTGCCTACGGTGCCGGATACGGTCTGACCATTGATTCACAAGAAGGCGCCTGGACCTGCGTGACCGCGCGGATTCCGGCTGAAACGGAGGAAACGAACCATGTCTGATTCGAACACGCATAATCGGAACCACTATCCGCTGCTTATCTGCGACGATGAGCTGACTCTTCGAAACGGTCTCAAAAAGCTGATTGAACGCTCCGGTCTGCCGCTTGCCATCTGCGGACTGGCTTCCAACGGATTCGAGGCATTTGAGATCATCCGGGAGAAACAGCCGTCTATCGTGCTGATGGACATCAATATGCCCGGCATGTCCGGTCTGGATGTGATCGCCGAGACCCGAAAGCTGGAAATCCCGGTAAAATTCATCATCATCTCCGGGCACGACGAGTTCCAGTACGCACAGCGGGCGTGCAGACTGGAGGTCCTCGACTATCTTCTGAAACCCATTAATAAGGATGAACTTTTGGAACTGCTGGAGAGAATTATTGGGAAATTAGGTGCGGTGGATATGCTGGCTTCTGCTGGTGCGGTGGCATCCGGTGCGACGGTGGCATCTGGCGCGGTGGCAGCATCCGGCGCAGTGGTATCTG
>JAUNPU010000047.1 GCA_030536555.1 Eubacteriales bacterium
GCACTTGGCTACGGACCAAGGTGTCGGGAGTTCGAATCTTCTCGCGCACGTATGAAAAAAGCAGGTTGTTGACCTGCTTTTTTGTTGCCGAAAAATATTTTTCCAAAACCCATTGACGAATTCATCATTCTATGGTATTATATATCGCGTTGCAGTGATTATCACTGACAGCCAATCGAATATGTGTGCGTAGCTCAGCTGGATAGAGCACTTGGCTACGGACCAAGGTGTCGGGAGTTCGAATCTTCTCGCGCACGTATGATACAGGGGCTTTGTACAGGAATTGTACAAAGCCCCTTGTTTTATGATCTGATTTATGGATGATTTCTTGAGATTCACTCGTGTACTATTGTGCTAAATTTCTTTTAGGTTATCTAAATTTTTTTGTGATTTTCTATTCCATTCTCGCTATTTTTGTGTTACACTACTGTTAAATACCAACAAAAGCATGATTTTCAAAAAAACAAGAGAGGTAACTAATCGTGAAACAAGTAACACCAAAACAGCTTTTGTGCTTCACCGCCGGCACTGCGCTGAATGCACTGGGCATCAGCCTTGTAACCAAAGCCTATCTGGGCACCTCCCCCATTTCCAGCCTTCCCTTTGTGCTGAGCCTGGGGCTTACTCCTACCTTTGGAGAACTGACCTTTGCCTTCAATATGCTGTTCCTCGTCGGACAGATTCTGCTGCAGCGAAGGAATTTTCCTATGATCCAGCTGCTGCAGATTCCGGTGACCGTCGTCTTCAGCATCCTGATCGACCTGTTCATGCACCTGTTCCGTCATATCAAGCCGGAGCATTATCTGCTCAGCCTGATTCTGCTGTTCTGCGGCTGCTGTGTCATGGCACTGGGCATCACCTTAAGCATCCGCGCACACTTTCTCATGACCCCGGCGGATGCTTTTGTGCGGGCATTGGCAGATTACCGCTCCAGACCCTTCGGCAGCGTCAAGGTACGGTTCGACACCCTGCTGATGATTCTGGCAGTCATCTGCTCCTTCCATCTGTTCGGCAGATTCCGCGGCGTGCGGGAAGGAACCCTGTTCTCCTCATTTCTGGTGGGAAATATCATCAATTTTTACCAGCGCCATCTGCCGGAATTTGAACTGTCCTGATATCAGCTGATCTGTTAGCATACACAGCACTTTATGATTCAAAAAGCAGGGGGAAGTCCCCCCTGCCTACACACATTCATTCAAAAACGGCAAAATCGCATCCAGCTTCGCCTTCAATACTCCTTCCAGCTCTTTAACCATCTCCATGGTAGTCTGAACGGAGGTGTCGATTGCCAGCAGATCTTCCAGATTGCTGGTGCTGTCCACCACCCGGTTGATTTTCTCACACTCTGCCCGCAGAATACATGCCAGCGAATCCTCCTGATTAGCAATGGAGCTGACAATGCTCAGCAGTGCCGGGCAGGGGCAGCTGGTCGGACATCCGTCCTGACAGCAGGATGAGAGCTCCTGCTGACGACCGTATGCCTCCGCTTCCTGACATGCGAATTTCTGGCACGAGGAGCTGCCGCCCTTCTGGGATATTTTCTGAGATGCATTATTGATATCAGTCATTGATTTAATCTCCTTTTAGGTTGTCTTATACTGGTAATATATGGACAAATCCTAAAATGGTGACAAATCTATTTTTTCTTTCTCGCATATGGTGTCTCCACCAGCGGCAGCGTCTTCCGGAACTTTCCATCCAGCGTATAGTACGCGCCGGCCACAGCCGGTGCGGTCGGAATGGAGGTGATCTCACCGATACCGATGGCTCCGCAAGCCACATTCAGTCCCGGCTTCTCCACCACGATGCTCTGAACATCCGGCGTCTTGTTGGCACGGAACAGTCCCAGGGTACCGTACTTGGAGGTCGGGATGCAATCCTTCAGCGCATACTCCTCCGTCAGTGCAAATCCAAGAGACATCACCACACCGCCCTCGATCTGACCTTCCACAGCCAGCGGGTTCACAGCCTTGCCCACGTCGTGAGCCGCCACGATCTTCTCCACGGTGCCATCCTCGTTCAGCACGCAGACCTGGGTCGCGTAGCCGTAAGCCACGTGGGATACCGGGTGGGGAACATCTGCGCCCAGCGGATCGGTCTTCGCCAGATACTCGCCGTAGAACTCCTGGCCCTCTAAGTCCGCCAGCGTGTGTCCTTCCAGTGCCGCCATCAGCTTTTCACAGGCACGTCTTGCCGCCTCACCGGTTACCAGCGTCTGTCTGGAGCCGGAGGTGGTACCGGAATCCGGTGCATTGATCGTGTTGGAAGCGTCGTAGTAGATCTGCTCTCTGGTCAGATTCGTCTGAGTTGCCACCATCTGTACCAGCACCGTGCCAAGTCCCTGACCGATACAGGAAGCACCTGCACGGATATGTAAGATACCGTCCTTCACTCCAAGAATGACCCGGCCTGTATCCGGGATACCGACGCCGACACCTGCATTCTTCATGGCACAGGCAATACCCACATACCTGTTATTGTCAAATACATCCTTCACGGCTTCCAGAGTCTCAACCAGTCCCGTGGACTCATCTACGATCTGACCGTTGGGAAGCTCCTGACCCGGACGAATCGCATTGCGGTAGCGGATCTCCCACGGGCTGATGCCCACGATCTCCGCCATCTTGGTCAGCATCATCTCCATACCGAAGCAGGTCTGAGTCACGCCGAAGCCGCGGAATGCGCCTGCCGGCGGATTGTTGGTGTAGTAGGCAGTTCCGTCAATCTCAAAATTCTGATAGTTGTAAGGACCGGCTGCATGGGTGCAGGCACGCTCCAATACCGGACCGCCCAGAGATGCATATGCACCGGTATCTGCGATTACAGATGCCATCACGCCCTGAATGATACCGTTCTCATCACAGCCCAGAACAAACTTCATATCCATCGGATGACGCTTCGGATGAATCATCATGCTCTCCGCGCGGCTCAGCTTCACCTTCACCGGCCGCTTGGTCAGATAGGCTGCCATGGCTGCATGGTGCTGCACGATCACGTCCTCCTTGCCGCCGAAGCCGCCGCCCACCAGCTTGTTGATGACCTTCACCTTCGCAGGCTCCAGTCCCAGAAGCTGGCAGCACTCCTTCTGGGTATCGTATACACTCTGGTCTGTGGAGTAGACGATCACGCCGTCGCCGTCCGGCACTGCCACTGCACACTCCGGCTCCAGAAATGCATGCTCGGTGTACGGAGTGTGGAACTCCTGGCGCAGCACATAAGTTGAGTTTGCAATTGCCTCCGCCGCATTTCCACGGTCCACATGCTTGTGCGCCAGCAGGTTGCCGTCCTGGTGAACCAGCGGCGCATCTGCCAGCATCGCCTCATAGGGGCTCTTGACAAATGGAAGCTCCTCGTACTCTACCTCCACCAGCGCCTTCGCCTCTTCCAGAATCTCCTTCGTCTCAGCCACCACCAGACAGATGGCATCACCGATAAAGTGGGTAATGCTTCCCACCGGAATCAGTGCGCTCCAGTCCTGCTTCAGATGACCGGTCTTCACGGAACCCGGCACATCCTCCGCGGTAAATACCGCAACCACACCCGGCAGCGCTTTTGCCTTTGTCGCATCGATGGACAGCACCCGCGCACGGGGATACTTAGAGCGGACCGCGCTGGCATAGGTCATGCCTTCGATCTCCATATCGTCCACATACTCACCGGTGCCCAGCACCTTCTCGCGGGCATCGATCCGCTGCACCTTGGAGCCGATCTTCCAGTCCGTCTGGCTCTCCGGAATCATGCCGCCCTCTCGCTTAATCTTCGCAGCCAGCTCTACGGCATCGATGATCTTCTTGTAGCCGGTACAGCGGCAGATATTGTTCCGCAGGGCAAATGCAATCTCTGCCCGGGTCGGCTCCGGATTCACATCCAGCAGTCCCTTGGCGCAGATCACCATACCCGGAATACAGAAGCCGCACTGCACGGCTCCCGCCTCCGCAAAGGAGTAGGCATACAGCTCCTGCTCTTCCTTAGAAAATCCTTCTACGGTCAGAATGTGCTTTCCCTCCAGCGTCGATAACTTCGGCACACAGGCCTTGGTAGGCTTCCCGTCAATCAGTACGTGACAGGTACCGCAGGCTCCCTCGCTGCAGCCGTCCTTCACAGACTTCACCTTACACACATCCCGCAGAAACGGCAGAAGCTTCCCGTCCGTCTCTGTCTGGTACATGGTGTCATTCACATAAAATGTATACATTGCAATCCTCACTTTCCTGAATCTGCAGGTTCACGTTCCCACCCTTGCGCTTCCTTTATTCATGTTGAACAGCGCAAAGGTGTCTATGTATCCATTTTATCACAATATACACAAAAAGCAATGGATTTCCTAAAAATTTTTTAGAATATCTAATTTTTTTTGTGATTTTATCCTTTAATCCTGCTGCCCCAGCAGATAGTTGATGAACTGCTGAGCAGTACGTCCGGATATGCCGCCGTGGCTCAGCTCCCACTTGTTGGCCTCGGCGCACAGCGTCTCCTCGTCCATGGTGACGCCGGACTTCTTCGCCAGCTCGGTCACAATGTGGAAGTATTCCTTCTGGGACGGCTTGGAGTAGTTGATGGTCACGCCAAACCGGTTCACCAGGGACAGCTTCTCCTCCATGGTGTCGGACCGGTGCATGCCGTTCTGATTCTCCACATCGTCCCGGTCGCTCCAGTTCTCCTTGATCAGGTGACGCCGGTTGGAGGTGGCATAGATCAGGATATTGTCCGGTCTGGTCTCCACGCCGCCCTCGATCACTGCCTTTAAGAACTTGTATTCCACCTCAAATTCCTCAAAGGACAGGTCATCCATATATATGACAAACCGGTAGTTCCGGTTCTTGATCTGTGCGATCACCGCGGACAGATCCTTAAACTGGTGCTTGTAGATCTCGATCATTCTCAGGCCCTGACCGTAGAACTCGTTGACAATTGCCTTGACGCTGGTGGACTTGCCGGTACCGCTGTCTCCGAACAGCAGTACATTGTTGGCCTTCTTGCCCTCCACAAAGGCACGGGTGTTGTCCACCAGCTTCTTCTTCTGGATCTCGTAGCCCACCAGATCGTCCAGCATCACCGCATCCATGTTGTTGATCGGGCAGAACTTCACGCTGCCGTCCTCCAGCGGCTGGATCCGGAACGCCTTGTTGAGACCGAACATGCCCACGCCGTAGTCCTTGTAGAAGCCGGTCACGCAGTCGAAGAATTCCTGCTCGTCCCTGGTCTCCTCCAGCTTCGCACTGAGAGCCTGCACCTTCTGGCTCACATTTTTATTGTACATCAGCTCCTTCTTGCCGATGGCTCTGTAGTCGGAGATCCGACTGAAGCAGTCCACGCCCAGGTACTCCTCCAGTCTGCCAAAATCATAGTGGAACAGATCCCGAAATGCCTTAAAGTCCCCTTTAGCAAAGTAATTGACGCTGCCCTCATTGGCACCCACCTTCTCGCAGGTAATGCTGAAGGGATTCTCGCTGGTGATCAGCAGAAAGGTCAGATAGTTGTGCCACAGATTCTTATCAAACCCATAGTCCGTAGCCACCTGCAGCAGATGCTTCATCTGGGTAAATACCCGGGTCGCCAGCTCCTCCTTCGTCTGGCTCCCGTCGTCCATCTTCCTTACAATGTCCGCCAGCTCCATCAATATGGTATCCTTCGGCATGTCGCCGTAAATCAGCAGTCTGGAAACGATTTTATACATAATATGCAGTCCTCCTGTGTTGTCCTGATAATTTGTCCCTGCTTCCTGCAGGGAAGCCGGTATTTCCCTGTATTATAGCGGAAATGAGAGGGGACTGCAAGAGATTGCACCGCAGATTTTTCCGCAAAAAAAGGCAGAATAGCGAAATCGCTATTCTGCTCAGTATGGGGAACAATAAATTGATAATGGCTGATTCGTCATCGCTTATGCTGCGATGTATTTCTCTATATCCTGGCGAAGTGCATTGCACTCGTCTGCGTAAACCTTTAAGTCAACCTTCTGGTTGAAGCCCAGGTTCATGATGCCCAGCAGGGACTTCGCGTCTACCACGATACTGCCGCGGCTCAAATCCATATCAAACGGGTACTTTTCAACTTTGCTTACAAAGTCAAGCACATCATCCGGGTTCTTAAATGATACGTGTAATTCGCTCATCACCGATATCTCCTTTTTTAATATCTATCTTTTCCAGTTTCTGTCTGTCTATTCCTCTGATTCTGTATCTCTTTCTGATGACTACATTTTATCATGTGGATAGAAATTGCAAAGTGGAAATTCTTAAAAAAGGTGTAATTTTTTTAGGTAACCTTGTAACTATTTGGGGAATCAGGAGGAATTTTGCCGAATCAGCCGGTTTCTTCCCGTTTACTGTCCCATTTTGCGGAATTCTGCCGGCAATACTCCCACTTCTTCCTTAAATACCTTGCTCATGTACTTGGGATCCGAGTATCCGACCATGTCCGCGATCTGGTTCAGCTTCAGGCTGGAGTGGAGCAGCAGCTCCTTGATCTTGTCGATGCGGTGCTTCTTGACGGTATCCTTAAAGGATACGCCGGTCTCCTTCTTGAACTGGGTGCTCAGATACTCCTCCGACACGCACAGCTTCTGTGCCAGCTCCTCCAGGGTGATACCCTGATTGTAGTATTCCCCGATCATCTGCTTCGCCCGCTTCACCAGCAGGCTCACATCGTCGTCCTCCTCTTCCGCCTCCAAAATCATCCGGTACATGCCTTCTGTCGCATCCCGGATCTCCGGCCAGCTCACCGCCAGGGTGATCCGTCCCACCACATCCTGAGTGCTGAGCGGCTCGCTGATCTTGCCCGTATTCCGCACCAGTGTCATGACTCCCATGCAGAAGCGGATCCATGCCTCCCGGATCTCCTCCGGCTGATGAACCCCCTCCCGGCAGCTTCCGATCAGGGCATCCACCACCCTGGAAAACTGCTTCTCGTCATCCGCTGCCACCGCCTGCCGGATCATGGAATCAATCTCCATGGGATACTTTAACACCGTCACATCCGTCTTCTCCAGCAGCTGGGGACTGACCACCGTTCCATCCGGAAAGCTCAAGTTCCACATCCGCTTCGCCTGCAGCTCCTCAAAGGCGTCCGCAATCCCGCTTAAGCTGTCACATTCCTCCCAGTTAAATGCCTGGCTTCCATCAATGACCCGCCGGATAATGGACTGTGCCAGCTTTTCGTACCGCTTCCGGGTCTTGTCCACATTCTGCAGATTGTACAGAATCACCCCCACCATCTGCTGTCTGGGAAACTGAATCACCGTGCGCCGGTAGTCCGTCGCCCGTCCCGTGTACTCCTCCAGCACCTTCTGGACCGCCTCCATATAGTCCTCATACCGCTCCCCCAGCCACACGGAAAACAGTGCCAGCGGCTCACTGACGTCCAGTCCGTACCGCTCTCTGGTGGTCAGGTTCAGAGTCTCGTCAATAGGAAATTCCGCCAGAATACTCCCCCGGAATATCTGCTCCAGGGACAGATACTGCTCCAGCTTATCCTTGCCCAGCTCCTGATTCAGGGACTTCTGCACGCTCTCCAGCACATTCTTAAGCTCCGGAATCTTGATGGGCTTCAAAAGATAATTCTCGATACTGAGCTCGATGGCACGCTTCGCATAGGAAAAGTCAGAGTAGGCACTCAGCACGATCACCTTGCACAGACTTCCCTGCTCCCTGAGATGCCCCAGCATGGTCAGCCCGTCCATCTCCGGCATACGGATATCCATAATGACCAGATCCGGGCTGGTTTTCCTGATTACCTCCAGCCCTTCCCGCCCGTTGGCAGCGGTGCCCACCACATGATAGTTGACATTCAGCTTTGGAAGTATCCCGCTCAGACCGGTCCGAATGGAATTCTCATCCTCTACAATTACAATATTCACTGTTCCCCCTCCTCTCCGCGCTCTGCTCTGATGAACAGATGAACCGTCAGACCGATTCCCTCACTGCTCTCAAAGTAGATATCTGCATCTTCCCCGTAATACAGTTCCAAACGCTTTCTTACATTGTTAATCCCCAGATGTCCGTCCCACTGTGTCGTTCTGTCATTGAGCCGCCTAAGCAGTTCCGGATCAGCCACTTTTCCATTGTCACGGATGGTAATGTGAAGCTGGTTCTCCGCCAGCCGCATTCGGATCTTCAGAAAGCAGGGCTCCTTCTTCCCGTAGAATCCGTGATTGATGGCATTTTCCAGAAATGGCTGCAGCAGCAGCTTGTGTATCCGGTAGCTCTTTAAGTCCTCCAGCACGTCGATCTCCACCTGCAGCGGCTGGGACAGCTTCTCCTTCTGCAGCATCACATACTGCTCCAGCCAGGACAGCTCATGGGCAATGGAGACCGTCTCCCCCGGATTCCGGATGGAATACCGCAGAATATCCGCCAGTGCCCCCACCATGTCGCTGATCTCGTACTCTTCCTTCTCCAGCGCCTTCCAGTTGATGGTATCCAGTGTATTGTACAGAAAATGGGGATCTATCTGTGCTTCCATGGCGGACAGCTCCGCATTTTTCTGCTCCACCGTAGACTGCTTCACCTTCTCCACCATCGCCCCGGTCTCGATAACCATGACATTAAAGCCGTCCACGATCTGCTGAATCTCCATCGGCAGTTCCTCATTCTGCTCCACCTGTACGGTGAAATCTCCCACCTCCATCTTCAGCATGGCAGCCGTCAGCTCCTTTACCTTCTCCAGCAGCGGCAGCATCGCGTTGCGCAGAATGATGCTGACGATCAGCACCAGCACCATCGTGGAGATTCCCCATACCAGAGTATTGCTTCCGATGGTCCGCTGATATCCCTTCGTGGAATAATAGTCGTACAGCATCCACCCGGTCTTTTCATTTGCCACGCTGTTGATCCATCGGTCCCTCATATCCACGGTGGAAATATCCTTCTGAATCATGTCCACAATGGGAGAGGCGATAATCTGATTTCCATCGGTTATGTAAAGGTTGGAGCCGACTCCCGGCGTGATGGAGTTCCAGATCTCCTGCTGGTTGATGGTCATGATCACCGTCCCGATCTCACAGTCGATATCCCGGTAATCCACCAGCTTCCGCGCAACATGCAGAAAATACTCCTGCTTTCCGGCGCGGGTAATACTCACATCTCCGCCCCAGTATACGGTTCCCTTGTCAAATTCCGGAGCCTGAATATCCAGCGCCCACTCACTGCTGACTGAAGACGCCGCTCCCCAGTCGTAGAAGAACCGCCTTCCGTCTCTGGTCACCAGGGTAATTCCCTCTACTCCGGCATTTCGATTGCCGATATGACTCAGTTCCCGCCGCAGCCGGTTGCTGTTGACATCCATCTCATCCTGGCGCTCATTGATATTTCGTACCAGATCTATGGTATCGTCATCGGTGCAGAAGTCATACAGGATCGTCATATACTTGTCCAGCACCAGATCCAGAGTCATGCCTGCCGCCCGCATCTCATTGCGCATCTCCGCTTCCCTGGTCCGGTAGATCATCTGCCAGACCCGGGCCTGACTGAGCAGCGTAAATACTGTCATGGGAATGAGAAATGCCAGCAATGTAATCAGTTCCACCATCTGCCGAAGGGTTCTATTCTTTTTCATTGGCTCTCCCCCTGTGCTCTACGGATATTTTCAGCCAGCTGCTCCAGAATATCCGGCGGGTCCTCCTGCAGAATCACCTGATTGATGGCATCTGCCACCAGCAGGGATACCGACGGCCAGTACGGAGTGAAGCTTCTGGTCCGCGCCGTGCGCAGATAGGAAAGGTACTTCCGCTTGGAATGGTCTTCCGCCATCTGCCAGTCCAGCACGTCCTGCCTTGCCGACAGATAGCCCAATGCCTCCGTGTAGACCTTCACCTGCTCCTGCTCCGCCATAAAATGCAGAAACGCTTCCGCCTCCTGAGCATGGTCCTGACTTGTCACCGTCAGCACCTCTCCGCCCACCACCGAGATTGACGGCGAGCCATTGGGAATCGGTGCCACCTGAAAGTTGATCTCCGGGTTGATCTCCCGGATCAGCGTCTCGCTTCCCGACACTGCAAGAACCATGGCCAGCCGCTCATTGGCAAACTCCCGGGTAATATCCGTCAGAGTCATGTTGACACTGCTGACGCTTAAGGATCCGTCCACCGCCAGCCTGCGGATAACGTCAAACGCCTCCGCACTTTCCGGCGTGTTGATCTGTGCCAGGGAACCTCCCCTGGACCAGAGTATCGGCAGAAAGCAGTAGATGCTCTCCTCACTCTGCAGGGAAGGAAATGCACACCCGTATACCGTGTCCGAAGTCAGAACATGGGCTGCCTCCACAAACTCCTCCAGAGTCTTGGGCGGCTTCACATGGGCACGCGCCAGAATATCCGTATTATAATAGAAAACAAGGCAGTTTACGCCCAGAGGAAGTCCCAGATATCCCCCGTCCTTCTTCCGGCAGCTTGCCAGTGCCAGTTCCAGATACTCCTCCTCATTCACACAGTCTGTCACGTCCTGTAAAGCTCCCATGGAGTCATAATACTGTACATCCGAAGAGTCCACGATGGCAAGGTCCGGAATCTCATCGTCTGCCACTGCCAGCGCCAGCGTCTTTCTGAAGTCCTCGTCCGGCACATAGCGCGTCCGAATCTCCAGTTCCTGATTCTGGCTGTTGAATTCCTCCACCAGCTGAGCCAGGCACCGCCTTGGTCCCGGCACATCCCAGTAGTACCATAAGTCCAGCACCGTCTTCTCCGGCACTTCCACTTCCTTCTTGCTGCCGCAGCCCTCCAGCATCATCGGCACCAGAAGCAATGTCATCATAAGAATCAACCCTGCCGTCACCACCGGCAGCGCCGTCCCCCGTTCTCTCCTTCTCCCCTTGTTCACCCAGATTCCTCCTCGGCTGTTTCCCTGCATTTAAATACGAAAATCAGCCAAAAACTGACTGATTTCTCTCTATATTTGCAGTATAATCAACTTCCAGCGTCCTGTCAAGAAACTGCATCAATTCTTGAAAATAAAAAAAGCCCTAAACCTCCCAATCGGAAATTTAAGACTTCTTCGCTCTCGCTCAATGCCGCAGGCCGGAATCGAACCGGCACGGGAGATTAGTCCCGCAGGATTTTAA